>NZ_CAKLBV010000022.1 GCF_920984675.1 Methylobacterium sp. Leaf118 | reverse complement strand
ATCGCCCGGGCCGTGGAGCGTCCGGCCTCGCCGAGCCCGCCGCGGATCAGGAGGACGCCGATCCCACCACCCGCCGCCGCGCAAGCGCCCTCCCCCGCGGCCCCGGTCCGTTCCAGCGCCCGCAGGGCCAGCCGGCCGAGGGCGACGCGATCGACCGCCGGGGCCTCCTGCAGGGCGTCCGCGATCGCCTGGGCCGCCCGGCGCCGCACCGCGTCGAACGCTTCACGCTCCGAGCGGCCCTCGCCATAGGCCGCGCGGTAGCGTTCGGCGATCGCCCGGACGGCGGCCGGCGCCCGGGCCTCCAGATCGCCCAGCAGCGGCACGTCGCGCAGCACCGCGGCGCGGGCGCGCTCGGGATCGTCCCCCTCGTCCAGGGTCGAATCGGGGAAGACATCCGCCGCGACCACGCCCGTGGCGACCCGCGCCGCCAGGAGCCGGGCGGTGTCGGGGATCATCAGGTCGTCGGGCCGGACCGCGAGGGCGGCCTCGACGAAGGCGGGATCGAGGCCGGCCGCGAGATAGGCGGCGCGTTCGGGCGCGCTGTCGGCCGCGATCTCGATCCCGAACGGGCCCGCCTCGTAGGGCGCATGAAAGCCGAGCCGCGCCCCCTCGAGGATGAGGCGCGCATGCCCGCGCACGAAGGCGAGGGTGCAGGCCGAGACGCAGTAATCCGGCACGTAGGTGACGAGGCCGTGGCGGGCGACCAGGTCGCCGATGGCGGCGCCCTCGTCGACGAGGCCGCCCTCGCTGGTGAGATGGAGGCGCTCCACCGCCCCGTTCGCCGCGAGGAGCCGGGCGAGGCGGTCGGCGGCGCCCTCGGTCAATTCGCCCGAGAGACGCACGTCGCGCCCGCCGGGGCCGAGGGTGATGCGGGTGGGTGTTCCCTCGGGCGGGGGGGCCAAGGGCGGGACGAGGCCGCGGACCCCCGGATCGACCGCCGCCCGGTGCGGTCCGTGCCCGCCCGCGAGCGCCAGGGTGAGCCCGGCCGCTAGGGCCAGGCCCCCGAGTCCGATCCGGACAGGCCTCATGCCGCGCAGGGCACGCCCCGAGCCAGCCGCCATCACGCGCCCCCATGGTTCGGATCGTTGTCCGACCTGTCCAGTGTCGCTTGCCCGAGCGGCGAAGCAAGGCCTCTGCCAGGGCGGAATCGCGACCGGAGACGGACCGTCTCGCCCGGGCCGTGATCGGCGGAACGAAACCCTCGGGGGGCGCGCGGTTCGGCGAGCGTGCTCCCCGCCTCTGACAATCTGTCGCGGGGGCGGAGCCCTCAGATGTCGGGGCGGAGCAGCAGGTAGAGGTCCATGATCCAGCCGTGGCGGGCACGGGCCTGCTCCCGCGTCCGGCGGATCGCGTCGGCCACGTCGCCGAGGCGGCCGGCCTCCAGGATCTCGTCGGGCGTGCCGAGATAGGCACCCCAGTAAATCGTCAGGTCGGGGTCGAGCCCCTCGAAGCGCGGGTCGCCGTCGAGCATCACCACCGTGGCGCCGGGGCCGGGCGGGAGGCCCTCGTCGCGCAGGCGCCGGCCGGTCGTGATCCGCACGGGCTCGCCGATATGGTGCAGTGGAATCCGGTGGCTCGCCGCCAGAGCCTGGACGCTGGTGATGCCGGGCACGACCGAGACCGCGAAGGCGAGGCGTCCCCCGGCGCGCACCCGGTCGAGGATGCGCAGGGTGCTGTCGTAGAGGGAGGGGTCGCCCCAGACCAGGAAGGCGCCGCTCTGCCCCTCCGCGAGATGGGTGGCGATCAGGCTCTCGTAGAGGCGCGCGCGGGCGGCGTGCCAGTCGGCGACGGCCCCGCGGTAATCGGCGGGCATCCGGTCGCGCTCGGGATCGGGCGCTTCGACGAAGCGGGGCCCGGGCCGCTCGATGTAGCGCTCGCAGATCATCCGGCGGACCGCCGTCAGGCCGGATTTGGCCTCCCCCTTGTCGAGGAGGAAGACCACGTCGGTGGCGTTGAGCGCCCGGATGCCCTGGATCGTCAGGTGCTCCGGATTGCCCGTGCCGATGCCGATGAGATGGATCTGTCGCAACGCTGCCGCTTCCAGGCCGGGGGGAGAGTGTCCCCGATGGGCGCCCCCGTCCGCGGGAGCGATGGATGCGGCTTCTTAACGGATTTGTTCGATCAAGGGAGGGCTGTGCTCCCCTGACATCAGCCGAACAGAGCGGTCAGGCAGGTGCCGAACAGGGTGACGAAGGTCATCGTCGCCATGAACTTGATGTCTTCGATGCGCTGGCTCATGGCCTGAACTCCATCGGCGGCTCCTCTCGGCCGCCCCATTCGTTAAGTAACTCCTAATCTGTTTCACCGGGATGGCGCGGTGCGTTTCGTCACCGTGACTCACGCAATCCAACGCCTTTGCCGCCGAAACACCGTTAACGAACACTGAACGGTCCGAGGACTGTCCATGTCCGTTGCGGGACTGCGAAACGCGCCGTCCCGGGCGTTGGTTGCATGCGGATGCTGTCGTTCCGGCGCCATGCCGGGAGCGGCCCCTGGCCCGGCTCGCGGGCCAGCGGGCGCGGCCCGGCCTGGAGGCCCGCCGCGCCGCCGATCCGGTTACTCCGCGGGCATCGAATGCCCGTGCGGCGCCGGGTGCGACGCCCCGGGCGCGGCGGTCGGCGCGGCCTCGGCCTCCGCGCTTGCGGCGACCTCCTTCGCCTTGAACAGGCGCATCACCACCACGAAGAACACCGGCACGAAGAACACTGCCAGCACGGTGGCCGAGATCATGCCGCCCATCACGCCGGTGCCGATCGCCTGCTGGCTCTTCGAGGCGGCCCCCGTGGCGATGGCGAGCGGCACCACGCCGAAGATGAAGGCGAGCGAGGTCATCACGATCGGGCGGAAGCGCAAGGTCGCCGCCTGGAGCGTCGCCTGGACGAGGTCGGTGCCGGGCTTCCAGAGATCCTTGGCGAATTCCACGATCAGGATCGCGTTCTTGGCCGACAGGCCGATGATCGTGATGAGCCCGATCTTGAAGTAGACGTCGTTGGGCATCTCCCGGAGATAGACCGCGGCCACCGAGCCGATCACGCCGAGGGGGATGACGAGCAGCACCGAGAACGGGATCGACCAGCTCTCGTAGAGCGCGGCCAGGCACAGGAACACGATCAGCACCGAGAGGGCCAGCAACAGCGAGGCCTGGGAGCCCGCCTGCTTCTCCTGCAGCGATTGTCCGGTCCAGA
The DNA here is from genome assembly GCF_920984675.1 of Methylobacterium sp. Leaf118. Classification (GTDB taxonomy): domain Bacteria; phylum Pseudomonadota; class Alphaproteobacteria; order Rhizobiales; family Beijerinckiaceae; genus Methylobacterium. Next base: position 72,318 of record NZ_CAKLBV010000022.1, on the reverse strand, counting down.
CATGGCCGAAGCCCTTGGGCAGCTGCTGCATCAGCCGCTCCATCTCACTGATCGCCTCGCCCGAGGTGTAGCCGGGCTTCGGCTCGCCAGTGAAGCGCACCGACTGGTAGCCGTTGAAGCCGACGATCTGGCTCGGGCCCATGCTCCATTTCAGATCGGCGAAGGAGGACATCGGCACCATGGTGCCCTGGTTGTTCTTCACCGCGTAGTTCAGGATGTCGGTCGCCTGCATCCGCTGGAACTGTTCGGCCTGGACATAGACGCGCTGCATCTTGCCGCGGTTCGGGAAGTCGTTGGTGTAGACCGAGCCGAGATTGACCTGGATCGCGGCGTTGATGTCCTCGAACTTGACGCCGAGCGCGGCGGCCTTCTCGCGGTCGATGACGAGCTCGGCCTCCGGCGTCGGCGGCAGGCCCTCGATCTTGACCGCCTTGAGGATCGGGCTCTGCTTGGCCAGCGCCAGCAGCTGCGCCTCCGCGGCCGTGAGCGCCGAGTAGCCCTTCTGGGCGCGGTCCTGGAGGCGGAACGAGAAGCCCGCCGCATTGCCGAGATTGTCCACCGGCGGCGGCTCCTGGGCGTCGATGATGGCGTCCCGGTAGCCGACGAGCGCCGTGTTGGTGCCGGCCACGAGGGCGGTGGCGGAGTTCGCCGCGTCGCGCTCCGACCAGGGCTTCAGCGTCACGAAGGCCTGGGAGAGGTTCGGCCCCTGGCCCGAGAAGGAGAAGCCGTTGAGCATGGTCACGGTGGCCACGCCGGGCTGCGCCAGAAGGTGCTCCTCGACCTTGCGCACGGCGGCCTGGGTCCGGTTGAACGAGGCGCCGGGCGGGGTCTGGATGTCGACCGTGAAGAAGCCCTGGTCCTCGATCGGCAGGAAGCCCTCGGGCAGGCGCATGAAGGCGAGGCCGGTGCCGGCGACGATGGCGAGGTAGATCACCATCACCCGGCCGGACTTCTTGATGCACCAGGCCGTGCCGCGGCCGTAGCGGGCGGTCTCGCGGTCGACGATCCGGTTGAACCAGCCGAAGAAGCCGGTCTTGGCGTGGCCGTGACCGGGTCCGACGGGCTTGAGGAAGGTGGCGCAGAGCGCGGGCGTCAGCGACAGGGCGAGCAGCGCCGAGAAGCCGATCGAGGTCACCATCGCGATCGAGAACTGGCGGTAGATGATGCCGACCGATCCGGGGAAGAACGCCATCGGGATGAACACGGCGACCAGCACCAGGGTGATGCCGATGATCGCGCCGGTGATTTGGCTCATCGCCTTGCGGGTGGCCTCCTTCGGCGGGAGCCCTTCCTCGGCCATGATGCGCTCGACGTTCTCGACGACGACGATGGCGTCGTCGACGAGGATGCCGATGGCCAGCACCATTCCGAACATCGTCAGCACGTTCACCGAGAAGCCGGCGAGCAGCATCACGGTCACGGTGCCCATCAGGGCGATCGGCACGACGATGGTCGGGATCAGGGTGTAGCGGATGTTCTGCAGGAACAGGAACATCACGACGAAGACCAGCGCCACCGCCTCGACCAGGGTCATCATGACCTTCTTGATCGAGGCCTTCACGGCCGGGGTGATGTCGTAGGGGATGTCCCACTTGAGGCCCGGCGGGAAGAACTGCGACAGCTCCTCCATCTTGGCCCGGATGGCGCCCGCGGTCTCGAGGGCGTTGCCGTCGGGGGCGAGCGTCACCGAGATGCCGGCCGCCTCGCCGCCGTTGAGGCGGGTGGAGAACTGGTAGGCGTCGCCGCCGAGTTCGATCCGCGACACGTCGCGCAGGCGCACGTTGGAGCCGTCGGGATTGGCCCGCAGCACGATGGCGCCGAAATCGTCCACGGTGCTGAGCTGCCCCTTCACGATGATCGGCGCGAAGGTGGCGTGCTCGACCGGGCTCGGTTGGGCGCCGACGGCGCCGGAGGCGATCTGGATGTTCTGGTTGCGGATCGCCTCGGTCACGTCGTCGGGCGTGAGTGAGAGGCCCCGCAGCTTGTCCGGATCGACCCAGACGCGCAGGGAGCGCTCGGTCGAGTAGAGGGTCGCGCGGCCGACGCCGGGGATGCGCCGGATCTCGTTCAGCACGTTCCGCATCAGGAAGTCGCCAAGCCCGATCTCGTCCATCTTCCCGTCGGTCGAGACCAGGGTGATGATGTTGAGGGTCGCCGCGGAGGCCTCCTCCACGAGGATGCCGTTCTGGCGCACCTCCGCCGGCAGGCGCGCCTCGACGCGCTTCAGCCGGTTCTGGACCTCGACCGAGGCGAGGGCCGGGTCGGTGCCGGGCTCGAAGGTCGCCGTGATGTTGATCGAGCCGAAGGAGTCGGTGGTCGACTCGAAGCTCATGATGTTGGCGGCCCCGTTCAGCTCATCCTCGATGAGCCGCGTCGTGCCCGTGTAGAGGCTCTCCACCGAGGCGCCGGGGAAGGCGGTCGACAGCGCGATCGAGGGGGGGGCGATCACCGGATACTGCGCCACCGGCAGCATCGGGATCGAGAGCGCGCCACCCAGGATGATGAACAGCGCGACGACCCAGGCGAAGACCGGGCGGTCGATGAAGAAACGGGCCATGGGGCTCGGGGCGTCCTGTCAAGCGTCGGAAGAGCGGCGGGCCCGGAGGTCCGCCGAGGGCGCGAGGATCCTGCGGCGCACCGCTCCGGCCGGACGAGCGCGGGTCGCTCGCCGGGGAGATGCGCCCATGCGCAACACGTCAGTGTCGCAAGGCCTCAGTCCTGGAACTGGGCCACCGGCTGGGCGACCGAGCCGGTGGCGGCGGAATCGTCCCGTCCCTGCGTCCCGGTCTCGTGGCCGTCGGTGTCGTGGCTGTCGGCATCGACCGGCTTGCCGGCGTCCGGGGAGACCTCGGTCTTCCAGCGCACGGACTTCACCTCGGTGCCGGCGACGATCTTCTGGAAGCCCTCGACCACGACCTTCTGGCCGGCCTCCAGGCCCTCGCGGATCAGCCAGTTGCCGCCGACCACCGGGCCGACCTCCACGGGCTGGAGCATGACCCGGTTGTCCTCCTTGACGACCCAGACCTCGGGCTTGCCGTCGCTGGTGCGCTGGATCGCCTGCTGCGGCACGGCGATGGCGTCCGAATCGATGCCCTGCTTGATCCGCGCGCGGACATACATGCCGGGGAACAGCTCGTTGTGCGGGTTGGGGAACTGCACCCGCAGCGTCACCTGCCCGGTGCTCGGATCCGCGGTCACGTCGGAGAACAGGAGGCGGCCGGCCGAGCCGTAGAGGGTGCCGTCATCCATGATGAGGTGGACGTTGGCGGTGTCGTGGCTGAGTTTCGACAGCTCGCCCGAGGCGATGTCGCGGCGCAGCTTGTTCAGCTCGCCCACCGACTGGGTGATGTCGACATAGATCGGATCGAGCTGCTGGATCGTCGCGAGCACGCCGGTCGTGCCGGATTCGATCAGGGTGCCCTCGGTGAGCAGGGCCCGGCCGATGCGGCCGGAGATCGGCGCGCGCACGTCGGTCCAGGACAGGTTGAGCTTGGCCCGGTCGCGGGAGGCCTTGGCGCCGGCGACCTCCGCCTCGGCCTGCTTCTTGGCGGCGAACGCCGTGTCGTACTGCGCCTGGCTCGCGGTGTTGCGGGCGAGCAGGGTCTCCAGGCGATCGGCCTGCTGGTTGGCCAGCACCAGGGCGGCCTCCCGGTTGGCCAGGGTCGCCTCGGCGCTGGCGAGGTCGACCTGATAGGGGGCCGGATCGATCTTGTAGAGGACGTCGCCCTCGTTGACCTGGCTGCCCTGCTCGAAAAGGCGCTTGACCACGAGGCCGGAGACGCGGGAGCGCACCTCGGCGATGCGCATGGGCGCGACGCGGCCGGGCAGGTCGCGGACATAGGGAATCGGCTGCGGCTTGACCGTCACCACGCTGACCTCGGGCGTCGGGAGCGGCACCGGCGCGGCGGCCTTCTGCTCGTTGCAGGCGGAGACCGCGGCCATCACGGCGCTGACCAGGAGGGTGGCCGACAGGGTCCAGGGGGAACGGCTGCGCCCGGCCTCGCGTCCGGCAGGGCCGGGAATCGGGCTGGGCGAGTGGGGGGACGGCGTCACGGTGGGGTCGCTCCTAACGATACGCTCGACGCGCTCCGGCCCTCCTCGCGGAGGCGGCATCGGGTCTGGGATCACGGCCGAGCCCGGAAGCGGGCACGCAGGCCGTGGCAATCGCCGGGCCAAGACGACGGCGACACGCGCCGGAGGCCCGTACGGGAGGATGCCGAAAGCATCCGTGGAGGCCGCGTAGGCGTGCGGCCGGTCACGGTTCGGATCTCATCCTGACGGCGAAGTTTGGCATTCCCGCGACGGATCGGGATCGGAATGCCGGGAGGCCGGGACACACGGCCGCAACGAAGCGGCTCAGCCCCGGGGTGGGCGCTCGGGCCGCACGTCATCGGCCTCGCCGGGAGAGCGGTCGGAGGATGGGCGGCGGCCAGCGGCGAGGCCCACCGAAGCGGGGCCGGTCGCGGCCGCGGCGAGGCGGCCGTGGGTCTCGGTCTCGTCGATGTCGGCGGCGGGGCGTTCGATCCGCAGGCGCGTCGCGGGCTCGCCCGTCGGACGGTGCTCGAAGGCGGTCTCGTCGCGGGGGCCGGAGGCGAAGGCCGTCGCCTCGGCCGGCAGGCCGAGCACGGCGAGCAGGCTCAGGAGCCCGACCAAAGCGGACAGGACAAGGCGGGTCGGCAGGCCTGTTCGCGTACGGTGAGGGCGGGCAGTGCGGGTCATCAGCGTCACGGTGACCGGATTGTGGGGGGAGCCACCGCTCCGTTCAATCGACTGCGACATTCTGGCCTTTCCGGGCGGCGGGAGACGGACGCTCTCCCACAACAGCCTCACGGCGCAGGGCTTTCCCGCCGCAGGATCCGCCCGTCCGGTTAACGAACCGTCGCTTCCCGGTCGCATGGCCGCGTCCCATTCGGGACGGATGTGGCCCAAATCCCACGCTTCCGCCTTCCTCCTGCCGCGCCGGGCAGTCCAGACAACCGGGCCAGACAGCCGGGCCAGAACTGCGGGCCTCAAGCCCGACCCGGCACGACCCGACCCGGTACGACCCGGCCGCGCCCGCGCGCCGGGCCGGCCTTTCGAGGAGGACCTCCTTTGTCGCACCGTTCGCTGCCGCGCCTCGCCGCGGCCTTCGCCCTCGCCGGCGCCCTCGCCGCCGCGCCGGGCCCGACCCGCGCCAACCCGCTCGACAGCGGGCCGATCGCCGACTTCCTCAACGTCTTCAAGACCCAGGCCATCCCCCGGGAGACGGTCGCCTATGCCGGCAAGGAGAAGCCCGGCACCATCGTGGTCTCGACCGCCCAGCGGCGGCTCTACTACGTGCTCGGCGGCGGCGCGGCGATCCGCTACGGCGTCGGCGTGGGCCGGCGCGGCTTCTCGTGGTCGGGCACCAAGACGGTGACGGGCAAGAAGGAATGGCCGGATTGGCGCCCCCCGGCGCAGATGCTCGCCCGCCGCCCCGATCTGCCCCGCTACATGGCCGGAGGCCAGGACAACCCACTCGGGGCGCGGGCGATGTATCTCGGCTCCTCGCTCTACCGCATCCACGGCTCCAACGAGCCGGAGACGATGGGCGCCGCGGTCTCCTCGGGATGCATCCGCATGACCAACAAGGACGTGGTCGATCTCTACGACCGGGTCCGGGTCGGCACGAAGGTGGTCGTGAAGGACTGACCGTCCGGGATCCGCACTGCGCCGGGGCCTGCGCGTCCCGGCGCGCTTGAGGCGCGGCGCGCGGGCGTGTACGGCGCAGGCGTCATGCCTTCGCCTCATTCGAGGGGAAAGCAGGCGGCCCGCTCGTCGGACGAGGATCGTGCTGGGCCCGCACCGCGCCGGATGGCGCGGCGTGCCTCCGCAAGAGGCCCGAAGAGGCCCGCGCCCCGGATCGAGGGGGCGGGCCGCCGTTCCACGAGGCCGATCGCACCGCCAGATCGTGGCGACGTATCCGGGCCGAAGTTCTACGCGCCATTCGTTGAAGGGGTCATAACGCCGATGTTCTTTGCCAAGACTTCCATGGCCAAGTGGGCGTGCGCGCCTACCGCGCGTCCGCTGCGCGTCGCCGCGTTCCTCGCGATGGCGGGCCTCGGGGCCGGTCTCGGCGGGGCCGCCGTCGCTCAGACGCCCGCGAAGAAGCCGGCCGCCCCCGCCCCCGCCCAGAGCCAGCCCGCCACCCCCGCCGCGAACCAGGCGCAGCAGGCCCAGAATGCCGGTCCGCAGATCATCAACGTGAAGTCCGAGCCGAGCCAGGCGGACTGGACGAAGGTGTGCGGCAAGGACAACGCGTCGGGCACCGACGTCTGCTACACCACCCGCGACTTCGTGTCGGATTCCGGCCAGCCGGTGCTCGCGGTCGCGCTCTACGACATGAAGAACGCGCAGGCCAAGCAGGAGGTGAAGGTCGCCCGCTTCCTGCTGCCGCTCGGCCTGATGCTCGCCCCGGGCATCCGCTTCAGCATCGACGGCAAGGAGGCGAGCGCCGGCAAGTTCGCCGTCTGCTTCCCCAACGGCTGCTTCGCCGAGATCCCGGCCGTCACGCCCGAGCAGCTCGCCCTCTTCAAGAAGGGCACCACCCTCAACGTCTCGGTGCAGAACCAGACCCAGCGCGAGGTCGTCTTCGCGGTGCCGCTCGCGGGCTTCGGCAAGGCCTTCGACGGCCCGGCCATCGACCCGAAGGTGCTGGAGGATCAGCAGAAGAAGCTCCAGGCCGAGATGGAGAAGCGCAGCGACGAGATGCGCAAGAAGCTCGAGCAGGGCTCCGCGGCCCCGGCGCCCGGCGCCCCGGCCGCCAGCGCCGCGCCGAAGTAATCCGACGGCGCCCGCCCGGCGCCGATCGACCAAAAACCCCCGCCCCGGTGCGCCGCGGCGGGGATTTTGCGTTTTGGGGTGTTTTCGGAGCCATCGGGGGACGGCGTTGCCGGGCCTTGCCCGGTCGGCCCGCAGAGGTCCGCCGATCCCGCGCCCGCGGGCCGGTTCAGGCCCCGCTCGGGTTCGATCCCCGGGAGGGCGGAGCCCGGATCAGCCCCGCTTGAGCAGGCGCCGCGCCCCGTAGCCCGCTGCCGCCCACAGGAAGGCCGAGACCGTGCGGACCGGGAAGAAGGTCGGCATGTCGGCGGCGACCGGGGCCGGCCAGGGCAGACCGAGCCGCGTCACCATCCAGGCGAACAGCACCGAGATCGCCAGCGCGGCGATGGCCGCGATGAAGACCTTGCCGAACTGGTCGGCCTTCCAGCCGAGGATGAAGGCGACCGCGATCAGGACGGGATCGAACCCGGCGAGCAGCCAGACCGAGACGGGGTAGACCGGGACGACGGGGGGCGCGTTCATGCCGGGCTCACGCCCACCACGCCTGCGGCAAGGTCGTCCGGCCGGCGGCGTTCTCGATGGTCTGAGCCGCCGCGAACAGCGTTTCCTCGTCGAAGGGCCGGCCGATGAGCTGGAGGCCGAGCGGCAGCCCCTGCGCGTCGAGCCCCGCCGGCACGGAGATGCCGGGCAGGCCCGCCATGTTCACGGTCACCGTGAACACGTCGTTGAGATACATCTCGACCGGGTCGGCCGAGGCCTTCTCGCCGATGCCGAAGGCGGATGACGGGGTGGCCGGCGTCAGGATCGCGTCGATGCCGGAGGCGTAGGCCTCCTCGAAGTCGCGCTTGATCAGGGTGCGGATCTTCTGCGCCCGGACGTAATAGGCGTCGTAATAGCCCGCCGAGAGCACGTAGGTGCCGATCATGATGCGCCGCTTCACCTCGCGGCCGAAGCCGGCCGCGCGGGTGTTCTCGTACATCGCGGCGATGTCCTTGCCCGGAACCCGCAGGCCGTAGCGCACGCCGTCGTAGCGGGCGAGGTTCGAGGAGGCCTCCGCCGGGGCGACGATGTAGTAGGCCGGCAGGGCGTAGGGGGTGTGCGGCAGCGAGATCTCCCGGATCGTCGCGCCGGCCGCCTTCAGCCATTCCGCGCCCTGGTCCCAGAGCCGCTGGATCTCGGCGGGCATGCCCTCGACCCGGTACTCCCGGGGGATGCCGATGGTGAGCCCCTTCACGCCCCGGGAGACGGCGGCCTCGAAATCCGGCACCGGCCGATCGACGGAGGTGGTGTCCCGCGGGTCGTGCCCGGCCATGGAGCCGAGCAGGATCGCGCAATCCTGCACCGTGCGGGCGATCGGGCCGGCCTGATCGAGGGAGGAGGCGTAGGCGATGATGCCCCAGCGCGAGCAGCGCCCGTAGGTCGGCTTGATGCCGACGGTGCCGGTGAGGGCCGCGGGCTGGCGGATCGAGCCGCCGGTGTCGGTGGCGGTGGCGCCCAGGCACAGATGCGCGGCGACCGCCGCCGCCGAGCCGCCCGACGAGCCGCCGGGCACCAGGGCAGCCTCCGATCCCCGGCGGCGCCAGGGCGAGATCGTGTTGCCGTAGGCGCTGGTCTCGTTCGACGAGCCCATGGCGAACTCGTCGAGGTTGAGCTTCCCGAGCATGACCGCGCCGTCGCGCCAGAGCTGGGTCGAGACGTTCGATTCGTAATGCGGCTCGAACCCTTCGAGGATCTTCGAGCCCGCGGTGGTGGCGACGCCCTGCGTGCAGAACAGGTCCTTGATGCCGAGCGGCAGGCCCTCGAGGGGCCGGGCCTCGCCCTTGGCGATCTTCTCGTCCGAGACCGCGGCCATCTTCAGGGCGCGGTCGGGCGTCGCCGCCAGATAGGCGTTGAGCGCACCCGCGCGCTCGATCGCCTCGACATGCGCCTGCGCGATCTCGCGGGCCGAGAAGCGCTTCGCCTTCAACCCGTCGCGGGCCTCGGCCAAGGTGAGTTCGTTGAGTGCCGTCATGCCCGTTCCCGATCGCCGTCCCGTATGCCGCCCGCATCCCGCGAGCGCGGTCTCTCACCGGAGCCGGGAGACCGCGCCGCCAGGTCCCAAAAGGTTACTCGACGACCTTGGGAACGAGGAAGTAATTGTCTTCGGTGTCGGGGGCGTTGGCGACGATGTCCCGCGCCCGGCCACCGTCGTTCACGATGTCCTCGCGCTTCTTCATCCGCATCGGCGTCACCGACGTCATCGGCTCGACGCCCGACACGTCGACCGCGCCGAGCTGCTCGACGAAGGCCAGGATCGCGTTGAGCTCGCCCTGGAGCGGGCCGACCTCCTCGTCCGTGACCGCGATGCGGGCCAGATGCGCGATGCGCCGTACCGTCTTCTCGTCGACCGACATGCCGCCCGTGCCACGTTCCATGGCCCGGCGGGACAGGCCCCGCCCGGCATCGGCGGGGCTATAGCACCGGGCTTCGCGGGCCGGCAACGGCGGGCTCGGAGGCCGGAGCGAAGCGGCGGGCTGGCCGGGGCCCGGGCCCGCGAAGGCCTCCCGCCGCCACCGAGCCTCTGGTTCTGGCCGCGACACTGGTTTACCGACGGGCCAAGCGCCCGGCGCAAGGCTCGGCGGGGGCGAATGCACGGGAACCGTCGAACTCGGCCGATGACAGTCGCTCCGCTCCTCCTCTCGAACGCCCACCTGCTCGATCCGGCCACCGGCCGCGCGGGCCCCGGCGCCGTGCTGGTGCGCGAGGGGCGCATCGCCGACCTGGCCTGGGGCGCCGCCCCCGGCGCGCCGGACGGCGCGCAGAGAATCGATTGCGGCGGGCACGTGCTGGCCTCCGGCCTGATCGACCTGCGTGCCTTCGTCGGCGAGCCCGGCGCGGAGCACCGGGAGACCCTGGCCTCGGCGAGCGCCGCCGCCGCCGCGGGCGGCGTGACGACGCTGGTCTGCATGCCCGACACCAACCCGGTCATCGACGGGCCGGCCATCGTCGATTTCGTGCTGCGCCGCGCCCGCGACACGGCCTGCGTCAACGTCCTGCCCGCCGCCGCCATCACCAAGGGGCTGGCGGGGCGCGAGATGACCGAGTTCGGCCTGCTGCAGGAGGCCGGCGCGGTCGCCTTCACCGACGGCCTCAAGGCCGTGACCCACGCCCAGGTGATGCGCCGCGCCCTCACCTACGCCCGCGATTTCGGCGCTCTGCTGATGCAGCATGTCGAGGAGCCGGACCTCGCGGCGGAAGGCGTGATGAACGAGGGCGAGATGGCCTCCCGCCTCGGCCTGATGGGCGTGCCGCGCGAGGCCGAGACGATCATGCTGGAGCGCGACATCCGCCTCGTACGCCTGACCGGAGGGCGCTACCACGCGGCGATGATTTCGTGCGCCGATTCCGTCGCGATCGTGCGGCGGGCCAAGGCGGACGGCCTGCCGGTCACCTGCGGCGTCTCGGTCAACAACCTCGTCCTCAACGAGGGCGACATCGGCCATTACCGCACCTTCTGCAAGCTCTCGCCGCCGCTGCGCCGCGAGGACGACCGGCAGGCGGTCATCGCCGCGCTCAACGAGGGGGTGATCGACGTGATCGTCTCCGACCACAACCCGCAGGACGTGGAGACCAAGCGCCTGCCCTTCGCCGAGGCCGCCGACGGGGCGCTCGGCATCGAGACCCTGCTCGGGGCGAGCCTGCGCCTCCTCCATACCGGCGACATCGCCCTGCCCCGGCTGCTGGCGGCCCTCTCGGCCAACCCCGCGAGGATCCTCGGCCGCGAAGCCGGGCGCCTCGCCCCGGGCGCGCCCGCCGACCTCGTGCTGATCGACCCCGACCTGCCCTACCTCCTCGACAAGCGGCAGCTGAAGTCGCGCTCGAAGAACTCGCCCTTCGACGAGGCCCGGCTTCAGGGCGCCGCCGTGCTGACCCTCGTCGGCGGCCGGGTCGTCCACCGCTCCGACCTTTTCGAAATCGCCGCATGACGACGCTTCTCGACGCCGGCTGGCCGCTCCTCGCCGCGGGGCTCGCGCTCGGCTACCTCCTCGGTTCGATCCCGTTCGGGCTGATCTTCACCAAGATCGCGGGCCTCGGCGACGTGCGGTCGATCGGCTCGGGCAATATCGGCGCCACCAACGTGCTGCGCACCGGCCGCAAGGGACTCGCCGCCGCGACGCTCCTGGGCGACGCGCTCAAGGGCACCGTCGCCGTGCTGATCGCCAGCCGCTGGGGCGAGGGACCGGCCCTCGCCGCCGGGCTCGGGGCTTTCCTCGGCCACCTCTTCCCGGTCTGGCTCGGCTTCAAGGGCGGCAAGGGGGTCGCGACCTTCATCGGCATCCTGCTGGCGCTGAGCCCCCTCGGGCTCCTCGTCTTCGCGGCGATCTGGCTCGGTCTCGCCTTCACCCTGAAATACTCCTCGCTCGCCGCCTTGGCCGCCTCGGCCGCCACGCCGCTCGTGCTGTGGGCCCTGGGACACGGAAACGTTGCAACGCTCTTCCTCATGCTCGCAGCGCTGATATGGTGGAAACACGCCCCCAACATCCGCCGGCTCGCCGCGGGCACCGAGGGGCGCATCGGGCAGAAGGGCTGACGGTTTCGCGACGAACCTCCCTCGCCCGGACGAGGGAGAGTCCATGCAGCTCACCGACGCGCAGCGCCTCGACTGGCTGCGCCTGATCCGCACGGACGGGATCGGCCCGCGCACCTTCCGCGGCCTCATCAACCGCTTCGGCAGCGCCTCGGCCGCCCTCGACGCCCTGCCCGACCTGACGGCGCGGGCGGGCAAGCGCGCCCTGCCGCCCACCCGGGCCGAAGCCGAGCGGGAGATGGCCGCCGCCGCCCGCCTCGGCGTGCGCTTCCTCGCCATGGGCGAGGCGGCCTACCCGAAGAGCCTGCACGCCACCGACACCGCCCCGCCGCTCATCGCCCTGCGCGGCGCGGCCTCGGCCCTGGCCGGGCCCGCCATCGCCGTCGTGGGTTCGCGCAACGCCTCCGCCGCGGGGCTCGCCATGACCGAGCGGCTGGCGCTCGGCCTCGGCCAAGCCGGCCTCGTCGTCGTCTCGGGCCTCGCCCGCGGCATCGATGCCCGCGCCCACCGCGCGAGCCTGTCCAGCGGCACCGTGGCCGTGCTGGCGGGCGGGCACGACAAGATCTATCCCGACAGCCATACGGCCCTGGTCGAGGACATCCTGGCGGCGGGCGGCGCCGTGGTGGCCGAGATGCCGATGGGCTGGGTGCCGCGCGGGCGCGATTTCCCCCGGCGCAACCGGATCATCTCGGGGCTCAGCCTCGGCACCGTCGTGGTCGAGGCCGCGCGCCGCTCGGGCTCGCTCATCACCGCCCGCTTCGCCCTGGAGCAGGGCCGCGAGGTCTTCGCCGTGCCGGGCTCGCCCCTCGATCCGCGGGCGGAGGGCACCAACGACCTGATCCGCCAGGGGGCGACGCTGGTGGCCGAGATCGGGCACGTGCTCGCCGTGATCGAGCCCCTCGTCTCCGGGGAGACGGGCCGGGACGGCGGCGTCCACGACCGGGCCGATCGCGCGGCCGAGCCGGATTACTGGGACGAGCTCGACCTCGACGGCGCCCGCCTCCCGGCGGCGGCCTGCGCGCCCGTCTCCCGCCTGGACACGCCCGACCCGGCCGAGCCCGCCGATGACCGCGCCCGCCTGATCGCGGCCCTGAGCCCGGTTCCGGTCGGCACCGACGCCCTCGCCCGCGCGACCGGCCTCGCCGTCCGGGTCGTCCACACCCTGCTGCTCGACCTCGAGCTCGAGGGACGGATCGAGCGGCACGGCAGCGGCGCGGTCTCCCTGCTGTCGCGGGCGTGACGGACCCCCTGGATCCACAATCCGACTTGAGGCTGATTAACCTTTCCGCAATTTATTTCGTTTGCGCGCACGGGAACCAAACGGTAAGTCACAGTGATCGCACGGTGATTTCCGGCTTTTCTGTCGGTGTGGCCGGCCCCCTCCGGGCCAGCGCGGTCCCGTGTCCTCCGATCACCGGGCGTCGTCCGCCCCGGAGCCGCCCGCCGGCAGGTGCGGGCCGCCTCCGCAAGCGCCGCCTGCCGATCGAGGCCGGGCTCCGAACCCGGTCCCGCGCAAGGATGCAGGGGCTCTCGACCGTGACGCCTACGCCTCTTCGAAGCCAGGCCCTCGCTCTCCTCGCCGCGGGCCGGCGCTGGCTGCCGGCGGCCGCGGCCCTGGGCGTCGCCCTCACCCTCTCCTCCACCGCCGTGCTCGCCTATGCCGAGCTGTTCCCGACCGAATTCGCCTCCCTCGAGGACGCCGAGACCGCGGACCCGGTGCCCGGGACCCTGCCGCGGGTGGCCCAGCGGATCGCCACGGGCGAGCCGCTGCGGGTCGTGGCCTTCGGCTCGTCCTCGACGGAAGGGATCGGCGCCACCACCCGTTCCGCCTCCTATCCGGCCCGGCTCGAAGCCCTGCTGCGCCGGGCGCTGCCGCAGCTCGGCGGCGAGGTTCTGGTCGACAATCGCGGCATCGGCGGCGAGGCGGTGGACGAGATGGTGGCCCGGCTCGACCGCGACGTGATCGCGCCCGAGCCCGATCTCGTGATCTGGCAGACCGGCAGCAACGATCCCCTGCGCGGCGTCCCGCTGGAGCATTTCCGCCGGGCGACCCTGGCGGCGGTCGCCCGCATCCGCGAGGCCGGCATCGACGTGGTGCTGATGGAGCCGCAATGGTGCCCGGCCCTCGATGCGACGCCGGGCGCCTATCGCTTCCGCGACGCCGTGCGCACCATCGGGGCCGAACTCGGCGTTCCGGTGATCCGCCGCTCCGAGCTGATGCGCGACTGGATCTCGAAGAGCCGGCTCACCCGGGCCGAGCTGTTCGCCAGCGACGGGTTGCACATGGCCGATGGCGGCTACGCGCTGCTGGCCGAGGCCACCGCCGCCGAGGTGGTGCGCGGGGCCGACGCGGTGGTGACGGAGACCGAGGCGGGGCCGACGGTGGTGGAGTGATCCGCAGGCTGGCCGGCGCGCTCCTGCTGATCCTGACCGGCGCCGGGCCGGCCGCGTCCCACGATCCCCATCTTCTGCCCGAGGCCCCCCGCTACGCCCGCAACGCCCGCAACGCCACCTGCGCGGAGGCGCGCGTCTGGGCGCCCCGGCGCCGGCCCGGCACCCATCCCCTCGACGACCGCATCAGCCCGAACCCGGCCCTCTCGCCGATGAGCCAGGGCGAGAGCGCGATCTGCTTCGCCTACGCCACCGCCGACATGATCTCGCAGCGGGTCGGCGTCACGGTCTCGGCGCTGGACGTCGCCACGCGCTACTACTTCGCCGACCCGGCGGGCCTCGCCCGCCACCGCGACCGCGCCCTGCGGCGCTTCCTCGCCGCCCGCCCCGATTGGGCGGACGACATCGCCGAGAGCCGCAACGACACCGAGGCGAGCCGCGAGCGCAACCCGCTCCGAAAGCCCTATTTCGACAAGCTGGAGGACGGGCAGGAGGCCGCCGCCGCCCTCCTCTACAATCTCGGCGGCCTGTGCCCCGACCGCGACCTGCCCTCCTACGACGGCTACGGCCAGCACCTGCGCATCCTCGGCGCCCTGCGCTGGCGCAGCCGCATGGCCGCGCCGAAGATCTGCTGGCGCAGTCTCGGCGGGACCGTGGCGAAGCTGCGCGACCCTGCGACCGACGCCTTCAACGCCGGCTGGATCGCCCATGTCGAGGGGCGCTGCCGGCGGCGGCCCCTGCCGGTGCCGCTTCTGCCGGTCGCGGAGGCGATCGCCGACAACCAGCTCGACTTCATGGAGCGGGCGCAGCGGGGCGACCCGGCGCTCGCGGCCGGGAGCGACCGGCTGATGGCGATGATCGACTACGCCCTGGACCGGGGCCGGCTGCCGGTGGTCGGCTATTCCTGGTACGTGCTGGAGGCGCGCGATCCGAAGGATCCGGATCTCGCCGCCGACCATTCGAGCCCGATCATCGCCCGGCGGAGGGCCGGCGGGCGCTGCCAGTACCATCTGCAGGACAATACCGGCGAGTATTGCGCCCGGATGCGGCCGGGCATCCGCGAGCGCTGTGCGCTTGGCCGCGTCTGGCTCGACGAGGCGGAGCTGCGGGGCTCGCTCTACAGCGTGATCTATCTGCGATAAGACCTCTCGACGGCGCGGGCTTTCGTCCGCCGGAAGGCAGAGGCGAGGACCCGCGGTCCCGTCCCGGGCCGCCGGGGAGCGGACGGGTCCGGCATCGGGAGGGGTCCATGGCGATCGAGATCGGCTTCCTCGTCTTTCCCCGGGTGCAGCAGCTCGACCTCACCGGGCCCTACGAGGTTCTGGCGTCCCTGCCCGGGGCCCAGGTTCATCTCGTCGCCCGGAGCCTCGCGCCGGTGACGAGCGCCACCGGCCTCGTCCTGACGCCGACGATCCTCTTCGCCGAATGCCCCGCCCTCGATGTGCTCTGCGTGCCAGGGGGCGCCGGGGTCAATGCGCTGATGGAGGATGAGGAGACCCTCGCCTTCGTCCGTCGGCAGGCCGCGGGCGTCCGCTACCTCACCTCCGTCTGCACCGGCGCCCTGGTGCTCGGTGCCGCCGGGCTCCTCAGGGGCCGGCGGGCCACCACGCATTGGGCCGCGCACGATCTCCTCGCCGCCTTCGGGGCGATCCCGGTGGAGGCGCGGGTGGTGCGCGACGGCAACCTCCTCACCGGCGGCGGCGTCACTGCGGGGATCGATTTCGCCCTGACGCTCGCCGCCGAACTCGCCGACGAGGGCACCGCCCGGGCGATCCAACTCCAGCACGAATACGCCCCGGCTCCGCCCTTCGACGCTGGCCGTCCCGAGACCGCGGACGCGGCCACCCTGGCCGCCGCGCGGGCCCGTCTCGCCGCGAGCCGGGCGGAGCGCGAGGCGATCGTGGCGCGGATCGCGCCGCAGGCCCGCGCCGACTGATCGCCCCGCCTCTCCCCACACCGCGGGAGAGGGGGACGGGACCGAGCGGGCCGGCCGATCAGCTCGCCTGCTTCTTCGCGCTCACGGGTTTCGTCCCCGCCTTCGCACCCGCCGTCTTCGCACCCACCTTCTTGGCGGGCGCCTTCGGGGCGGTCGCCTTGCCCGCGGCGGCCTTCGTCGCCGTCTTGCGGGCGGCGGGCTTCTTCGCCTCCGCGCCGGCCTCCGCGGAGGCGGACGCGGCCCGGCCCCGGGCCGGCGCCTTGCGGACGGGCTTCTTGCCGCCGCCCGCCGCGCGCTTGGCGTTGATGAGGTCGATCGCCTGCTCCAGCGTCAGGCTGTCGGCGCTCATCGATTTCGGCAGGGTGGCGTTGACCGAGCCGTCGCTGACATAGGGACCGTACTTGCCGGCCTTGACCACGAGGTCGAGCCCGCCCGGATCCTTGCCGACGCTGCGGCCCGGATCGGCGGCGGCCCGGCCGCGCCCGCCGCCCTGCTCCTTGGCGACGATGAGGTCGATGGCGCGGTTGGCGCCGACCTCCAGCACGTCGTCGTCCTTGCCGAGATTGGCGTAGGTCTTCCCGTGCTGCACGTAGGGGCCGTAGCGGCCGATATTGGCCAGGATCGGCTCGCCGGTCTCCGGGTGCCGCGCCACCTCGCGGGGGAGCGACAGGAGCCGGAGCGCGATGTCGAGGGTCACGCTTCCCGGGCTCATCCCCTTGGCGAGCGAGGAGCGCTTGGGCTTCTCGGCGCCCTTCTCGGCCGACGCCTCGCCGAGCTGCACGAACGGGCCGAAGCGCCCGTCCCGCAGGGTCACGGGCAGGCCGGTCGCTGGGTCCTCGCCCAGCACCCGCACGCCGGGCTGGCCGGTGCCGTCCGCGGAGGTCCCGTCGCCCTCCCCCTCGACCGCGGAGGCCGAGAGCTGGCGGGTATACTTGCACTCGGGATAGTTCGAGCAGCCGATGAAGGCGCCGAACTTGCCGAGCTTGAGCGAGAGCTGGCCCGCGCCGCAGGTCGGGCAGGTGCGCGGGTCGGAGCCGTCGCCCTTGTCCGGGAAGATATGGGGGCCGAGCAGGCCGTTCAGCGCCTCCAGGACGTCCGTGACGCGCAGTTCCTTGGTGCCGCCGATGGCCGCCGAGAAGTCGCGCCAGAAGTCGCGCAGAACCGTCCGCCAGTCGATCTCGGCGTTCGAGACCCGGTCGAGCTGCTCCTCCAGGCTCGCGGTGAAGTCGTATTCGACGTAGCGCTTGAAGAAGCTCTCGAGGAAGCCGGTGACGAGCCGGCCCTTGTCCTCCGGCTGGAGGCGCTTCTTCTCGATCCGGACGTATTCGCGGTCGCGCAGGGTCTGGAGCACGGCGGCATAGGTCGAGGGCCGGCCGATGCCGAGCTCCTCCATCCGCTTGACGAGGCTCGCCTCGGAATAGCGCGGCGGCGGCTCGGTGAAGTGCTGGGTCGAGGCGATGCGCTCGCGCTTCAGCCCGTCGCCGGCCTTCATGGCGGGCAGGCGCTTGCCCTCCTCGTCCTCCTCGTCGTCCTTGCCCTCCTGGTAGAGGGCGAGGAAGCCGTCGAAGGTCACGACCTGGCCGGTGGCGCGCAGCTCCAGCCGGCGGGGGCCGACCTGGGCGCCGATATCGACGGTGGTGCGCTCGAACTCGGCCGATTCCATCTGGCTCGCGACCGTGCGGGTCCAGATCAGGTCGTAGAGCTTGGCCTGTTCGGGTTCGAGGAAACGGGCGATCGATTTGGGCAGCCGGCCCATATCGGTCGGGCGCACGGCCTCGTGGGCCTCCTGGGCGTTCTTGGCCTTCACCGAATACTTGCGCGGCGCACCCGGCACGTAGCGGTCGCCGAACTCCTTCCCGATCACCCGGCGGGCATCCGCGATCGCCTCCGGGGCCATGTCGACGCCGTCGGTCCGCATGTAGGTGATGATGCCCACGGTCTCGCCGCCGACATCGACGCCCTCGTACAGCCTCTGGGCGACCCGCATGGTCTGGGCCGGCGCCATCCCGAGCTTGCGGGAGGCCTCCTGCTGCAGCGTCGAGGTGGTGAAGGGCGGCTGCGGGTGGCGCTTGGCGGGCTTGGCCTCGACGGAGGCCACCTGGAAGGTCGCGAGTTCGAGGTCGCGCTTGAAGGCCGCCGCCGCCTCGCCGTCGCCGATGTCGAGGCGCTGGATGCGCTTGCCGTCCGCGCCGACGAGCCGGGCCTCGAACACGCCGCCGCTCTCGGTCGCGAGCGTCGCCACGATCGACCAGTATTCGCGGGCGCGGAAGCGCTCGATCTCCATCTCGCGCTCGACCACGAGGCGCAGCGCCACCGACTGGACCCGGCCGGCCGACTTCGCGCCCGGCAGCTTGCGCCACAGGACCGGGGAGAGATTGAAGCCGACGAGGTAATCGAGCGCCCGGCGGGCGAGATAGGCGTCGACCAGCGCCTGGTCGATCTCGCGGGGCTTGCGCATCGCCGCGTCGACGGCCGACTTGGTGATGGCGTTGAAGGTCACCCGCTCGACGGGAATCCCCTTGAGCGCCTTCCGGGCGGTGAGCGCCTCGATGACGTGCCAGGAGATCGCCTCGCCCTCGCGATCCGGGTCGGTGGCGAGGATCAGCTTCTCGGCGCCCTTGACCGCCCGGGCGATCTCCGAGACGCGCTTCGAGCCACGATCCTCCAACTCCCAGATCATGGCGAAGTCGGCCTCCGGATCGACCGAGCCGTCCTTGGCCGGCAGATCGCGGATATGACCGAAGGAGGCCAGGACCTCGTAGTCTTGTCCGAGATATTTGTTGATCGTCTTGGCCTTGGCCGGCGACTCGACGACGACGACTTTCATGAACCTCTGCCTCTCGCCAGAGCCTCACCGCGGGGACGGTTTTGGGGATCAAGCGCCGATCGGACATCCGTCGACGGCCGGGGCTCGCGCCGCGCAGAAGTGGGTGAGGGACGGCGGGTTGTCAAATCGGCCCGCGACCTCCCGCGCGTCGTCAAATGCCCGCGTACCACTCGTAGCCGCGGTCCTCCCAGTAGCCGCCCCCGCCGTCGCCGATGCCGGCCAACGTGTCGCGCACCTCGATGCGCATGACGTATTTGGCCTGCTTGTAGCCGAGCTGGCGCTCGACCCGCAGGCGCAGCGGGGCCCCGTTCGAGACCGGCAGCGCCTGGCCGTTGAGGTCGTAGGCCAGGATCGTCTGCGGGTGATAGGCGTCGGTGAGGTCGATGCTCTCGTAGTAGCGGATCGGCCGGCCCTTCGGCGCGTCGGCATCCGGCGCCTCGGCCCCGGCGGCCTTGGAGTCGCTCGCCTGGTTCTCCGCGCCCTCGGGCCGGACGGTCATGTCGGGATTGGCCGAGTCCGGCGCGTCGGATTCGGCGAACTCCATCGTGTCGGCGCAGTGGAACACGATGAAGCGGGCCTCGGGTTTCAGGCCCGCGCGGGTCAGCAGCTCGGCGAGCGGCACACCGGTCCATCGGCCGATGGCGCTCCAGCCCTCGACGCAGTCGTGGCGCGTCGTCTGGGTGCGGGCGGGCAGCGCGCGCAGGTCGGCGAGGGAGAAGCCCTGCGGACGCTCCACCAGCCCGTCCACGCGCAGGCTCCACCCCTCGAAGCGCCGGGCGGCCAGCGCCCGGTAGTCCCGGTCCTGCGGGTCGATCGTCCCGTTCGGCTTGAACCAGGGCGAGATCGCGGAATCGGGGAATTCCTGGGCGAGCGCGGCCGGCGTCAGCAGGAGGCGCTGCACGAACAGGTTGGCATCCTCGCCCGCCCGCAGGGCGCGCCGCCCCCACGGGGTCGTGGCGAGGCGGTCGCAGCCCCCGAGGGTCGCGGCACCGAGCAGGCCCGCGGCGGCGGCGAGGAAACCCCGGCGGTGGGGCGCGGGCGTCGTGAGGCGGGGCTTCATCGATCGTCTCCAGGGACGGCCGGGAGCGCGCGGCGCTCGATGACGTACCAGCCCGTCAGCATGCCGCGCAGGTTGTTCCAAAGGCCGGAGAGCAGCACGAGCAGGACGTGGACGATCACGAACAGCACCAGCAGGTTCATGACGAGGAAGTGAACCGTGCGGGCCGATTGCCGCCCCCCGAACAGGTCGGGCAACGGCACCAAGGCGTTCACGCCCGGCGACATGGCGAGCCCGGTGAGGAGCATCAGCGGCAGCAGCCCGGCCACGACGACGAGGTAGGTGAGCTTCTGCAGGACGTTGTAGCGCTTGGCCTCCTGCCCTTCCGGGAAGCGCAGGGTCAGGTGCTCGCGGATCGCGCTGCCGAGCCCGCGCCACTGATCGCCCTGGGGGACGAGGCGGCGGCGAAGCTGCCCGCTGCCGATCCCGTAGACGAGGTAGATCAGCCCGTTGATCACGAAGGCCCAGGCGAACAGGAAGTGCCAGCGCCGGCCCGTGGCGAGATCCTGGTGGGCCGGCAGCGTGATCCAGGACGGAAACGCCCGCCCCGTCGGCTCGCCGTTGAGGTTCGACAGGCCGAGCCAGCCGGTGGTGTCGAGGCTCCGGCCCGCCACGGAGACGAGGCCGCGGGCGGTGCCGTCATCGGTCTGGTCGTCGGTGATGGCCACGAAGGGCCGGTCGAAGGTCGAGGCGTCGCCCCAGTAGAGCGCCGGATGGGCGTTGAAGATCTGCAGCCCGCTCATCAGCAGGATGACGAGACAGATCACGTTGATCCAATGCGCGAGCCGGATCACCAGCGGATGGCGAAAGGTCCAGCGGCGGCGCACCGTCTCGACCACGTCGTCCGTTGCGCGTGCGGTTCCTGCGGCCACGGCCCGTCTTCCCTGATGGCGCTCGACATGGGAACGCCCGCCCGGAGCAACCGGACGGGCGTTCGGACATAACCCGGGGCGGGCCGAAGCGGGAGGCGGTTACATGCCGCCCTGGCCGCCCATCTGGCCGCCCATGCCGCCGGATCCCATGCCGGAATCCGGGTTCATGCGCCGGGACTTCATCATCTTCTTGCTCTTCATGGGCTTCTTCATCTTCTTGGAGCTGCGCTTCATCGGGCGCTGCTCCTGACCCATGTCGTCGCCCATCTGGCCCTGCTGCATCTGGCCGCCGCCCATGCTCGGGTCCATGCCGCCGGGCGGCATGCCCTGGGCGAAGGCTCCCGACGACAGACCGAGGCCGAGCGAGAGGGCGCCGGCCGTGAGGAGAAGTCGAGCGTTCATGGGGTTCCTTTCCTTCTCTGCGGACCGACCGGATTCCCGGATCGCACGGGGCGACCGCACGGGAGCCCCAGGGCCCGCGGATAGGCTGGCAACGGCCTCATCCCCGGATCGTTCAAAGTTTTCTCGTTCACGCCCTCGCGAGGATCAAAAAAATCTCTCGGCCACGACCGCACGAGACGGTTCGTCCGCGGTGCCTCCGCTCCGGCCGTCCGTGCCTTGCCGGGCCGGGGTCGCGCCCCTTAAGAGCGGGGAACCGACGCTCAAGACCCGCGCATGACCGCAGAGCCCTCCTTCCCCGCCTTCCCGCACCGGCACCTGCTCGGCATCGAGGGCTTGAGCCGGCTCGACATCGAGGCGCTGCTCACGCGGGCGGACGCGGCGGTCGCCCTGTCCCGCCAGGTCGAGAAGAAGCGCACCACCCTGCGCGGGCGCACCCAGATCAACCTGTTCTTCGAGCCCTCGACCCGCACGCAAGCCTCGTTCGAGCTCGCCGGCAAGCGGCTCGGGGCCGACGTGATGAACATGTCGGTGGCCTCGTCCTCGGTGAAGAAGGGCGAGACGCTGATCGACACGGCGGCCACCCTCAACGCCATGCGGCCCGACATCATCGTGGTGCGTCACCATTCCGCGGGCGCCGTGCATCTCCTCGCCCGCAAGGTCGATTGCGCCGTCGTCAACGCGGGTGACGGCGCCCACGAGCACCCGACGCAGGCCCTCTTGGATGCCCTGACGATCCGCCGGCGCAAGGGCCGCATCGAGGGATTGCGGGTCGCGATCTGCGGCGATGTCCTGCATTCGCGGGTGGCGCGCTCCAACATCATCCTGCTCCAGGCGCTCGGCGCCCGGGTGCGGGTGATCGGCCCCTCGACGCTGCTGCCGACCGGCATCGCGCGCTTCGGCGTCGAGGTCTTCACCAACATGCGCGACGGTCTCGCGGGCTGCGACATCGTCATGATGCTGCGCCTTCAGCGCGAGCGCATGAACGGCTCCTTCGTCCCCTCGGTGAAGGAGTATTTCCGGTATTACGGCCTCGACGGGGACAAGCTGGCCCTCGCCGCGCCCGACGCGCTCGTCCTGCATCCCGGCCCGATGAATCGCGGCGTCGAGATCGCGTCCGACATCGCGGACGGGGCCCAGTCGCTGATCCGCGACCAGGTCGAGATGGGGGTCGCGGTGCGCATGGCCGTGCTGGAGGCCCTGGCCGGTCATCTCCCGCCGGGATGAGGCGAGGCCCGCCGGTTCAGGTGATCGTCGGTGATCGGCTCAGGTGATCCCTTCAAGTGATCCCTTCAAGTGATCACATGGCCCTGCGTCACGGTCTGCTCCACCGTGATCCCGGGGCGCCGCACGCGGTCGGCATTGATCGCCCCGAGGACGAGAACCTCCACCGCCATCGCCAGCATGAGCAGGTGCCGCCGGGCGATCCGGGGGGGGCACAGGGCTCCATGCGTCGGCGAGGGGGACAAGGGGCGGCTCCGGCTTCGTTAACGAAACCTTAACACCTCTCCCGCCCGCGGGCTCCCCGTCCCGCCGCCAAACCGGGCCGCAGGGTTAATCTCCGCGGTGGACAACCCGCGGCGGCGCGGCCTAAGCCCCGTTTCCCCGACGATGGAGGCCGGTGATGTGGGAAAGCGTCTTCCCGGGTTTGCGCCCCGGCCTCGCCTCGAGCGAGGCGGACCTCGCCCGGGCCGAGGCCGAACTCGGCTTCCCCCTGCCGGCGAGCTACCGACGCTTCGCCCGCACCTGCGGCGCCGGGCGGATCGGCGGGCATGTCCGCCTGTTCACCCCCGTGCCGATCGAGGCCGCCGACCTCGTCGCCCGCGCCCACCTGATCGCCCACGGCGTCGCGCTGGCCCTCGAGGGGCTCAAGGATAGCGGGAGCGACGAGCCGCACCGCTTCACGGTGGAGGGCGACGCCGATGCCGGGCTGATGGAGCGGGCCTGCTTCTTCGGCGAGACCGGGCGCGGCGACTTCCTGTTCTTCGACGTGACTCCGGGCTTCCCCGAATACGACATCTGGGTGCTCAACGCCGACCTCGAGACGGTGCATTTTGGCGGGGCCGACCTTCCCGCCCTGGTGCGCGGCCTCCGGGGGCTGGAGGTGCTGCACATCCTCGGCGAGGGCGCCGGCCCCCTGCCGGCCACCTTCGAGGGCGACGACGCGGCCGCGCTCGAACGGCTCGGGGCGGGCACGGCGTGAATCGGGACGAGATCGCGGCCTTCGCCGAGGCGTCGGCGGCCGGACGCCGCCTGATCGGGCTCGACCTCGGTACCCGGACCATCGGCATCGCCCTGTCCGACGTGGGCCGCCAGATCGCCTCGCCGCTGGAGACGATCCGCCGGGTAAAGTTCACGCCCGACGCGCAGCGGCTCGCCGCGCTCTGCACCCGTCACGACATCGGCGGGCTCGTCATCGGCCTGCCGCTCAACATGGACGGCTCGGAAGGCCCCCGCGCGCAGTCGAGCCGGAGTTTCGCCCGCAACCTCAAGCCGATCCTGCCGCTGCCGGTGCTGTTCTTCGACGAGCGGCTCTCCACCGCCGCCGTCACCCGCACGCTTCTGGAGGCCGACACCTCCCGGGCGCGGCGGGGCGAACTCGTGGACAAGCTCGCCGCGGCCTACATCCTGCAGAGCTGCCTCGACGTCATGGGCGGGCTCGGCGGCATCGGTCGATCGCACGACGAGGACGACGACTGATTCGGATCAGGCCCTACGGCGCCTCCGCCGCGCGCTCGGCCCCGTCCACCCGCTCGGCCCCGTCCACCCGCTCGAAGGTCAGGTAGCTCGGCAGCCGCCCCGCCGCGAGCGCCTTGGCCTCGTAGCGGGTGCCCGGCCAGCCCGCGAAGGGCCGGCGCCAATCGTCGGCGCTCGCCGCATTCCAGCGGAGCTGTGGAGAGCGGGCAGCTCGCACCAGGGTCCAGCCGACGTAATCGTCGATGTCGCTGGCGAAGCGGAACTGTCCGCCGGGGCGCAGCACCCGGGCGATCTCGGCGAGCGAGGCGTCCGACACGAAGCGGCGCTTGCGCTGGCGGCGCTTGGGCCAGGGATCGGGATAGAGCAGGTAGACCCGGGCGAGGCTGGCCTCGGGCAGGGCCGCGAGCAGTTCGGTCGCGTCCTCGTCCCAGACGCGGACATTGCGCAAGCCGCGCTCGTCGACCGCGCGCAGGAGCTTGACCACGCCGTTGACGAAGGGCTCGCAGCCGATGATGCCGGCCCGCGGGTTGGCCTCGGCCTGGGCGGCGAGATGCTCGCCGCCGCCGAAACCGATCTCCAGCCAGACCTCGTCGACCGGCACCGGGAACAGCCCGGGCGGATCGAGGACATCGCCGCGCGCGGGCAGCGCGACGCGCAGGGACGGCAGCGCCCCTTCGAGGCGCTGCTCCTGGCCCGGCCGCAGCCGCTTGCCCTTGCGGCGCCCGAAGAAGGCCCGCTCGCTGTCGCTGGTCCCGCCGGTATCGGGCGGGGGGCCCTCATCGCGCGCCGTCACGGTTCGGACCTCCGTGCTGTCGGTCCGAACCTCACGTCCGGAACGGGAGCCCGGGTCGTCCTCGTGCATCGGCACTTCCCAAAAACCGGCAGCCCCCGCTCGGGCCGCGGCGTCAGAACGCCGACTTCAGCTTGGCCGCCAGATCGGTCTTCTCCCAGGAGAAGCCGCCATCGGCGTCCGGCTCGCGGCCGAAATGGCCGTAGGCCGAGGTGCGGGCGTAGATCGGCTTGTTGAGCTGGAGCGCCGTGCGGATGCCGCGGGGCGAGAGGTCGAGGGCGTCCATCAGGACGGTCTCGAGCTTGGCCTCGTCGACGGTGCCGGTGCCGTGCAGATCGACGTAGATCGACAGGGGCTTGGCCACGCCGATGGCGTAGGCGAGCTGGATCGTGGCGCGCCGGGCGAGGCCGGCGGCGACGACGTTCTTGGCGAGGTAGCGGGCGGCGTAGGCGGCCGAGCGGTCGACCTTGGTCGGGTCCTTGCCGGAGAAGGCGCCGCCGCCATGGGGCGCCGCGCCGCCATAGGTGTCGACGATGATCTTGCGGCCGGTGAGGCCGGCATCGCCGTCCGGGCCGCCGATCACGAACTTGCCGGTCGGGTTGACGTGCCAGACCGTGCCTTCGTTGACCCAGCCTTCCGGCAGGGCCTTGAGGATGTAGGGCTCGACGATGGCGCGCACGTCCGCCGAGTCGAGGGACTCGTCGAGATGCTGCGTCGAGAGCACGATCTGCGTGACCTCGACCGGGCGGCCGTCGGCGTAGCGCACGGTGACCTGGCTCTTGGCGTCGGGGCCGAGCTTGGCGGCGTCGCCCTGACGCGCCTTGCGGGCGTCGGCGAGATCCTTGAGGATCTTGTGGGCGTAGAAGATTGGGGCCGGCATCAGGGCCGGCGTCTCGTCGGCGGCGTAGCCGAACATGATGCCCTGGTCGCCCGCGCCCTCGTCCTTGTTGCCCGCGGCGTCCACGCCCTGGGCGATGTCGGCCGACTGCGCGTGCAGGTGGATGGCGACCTCGTTGTTCTTCCAGTGAAAGCCCGACTGCTCGTAGCCGATGTCGCGCACGGCCTCGCGGGTCAGCTCTTCCAGATCCTTGAAGGTCACGGAATCGGGGCCGCGCACCTCGCCCGCGATCACCACGCGGTTCGTCGTCGTCAGCGTCTCGACGCCGAGCCGCGCCTCCGGCATCGCGGTGATGTAGGCATCGACCACGGTGTCCGAGATGCGGTCGCTCACCTTGTCGGGGTGGCCCTCGGAGACGGACTCGCTGGTGAAGAGATAGTCGGAACGAGGCATCGGGTGCACCCTCGGACATCGGGCACGCCTCCGTCGCAGCGGCGCTCGACCCGGTCTTGCGGTCGCGGCTTGTTGCATCGACGATTCGGAGGGTCAAGCCGGAACAGCGGAATCGTCCGTTATAACGAACGATCGTCCCCGCGTCGCTCGGAGTGGGGCGTCGTGGGGCGCGTCAGCCCTTCAATTCGCGGCCGAACACCTCGACCGCCGCGGAGATCTCGCGCCGCTGCTCCTCGCTGAAGCTCTCGCTGAGCTGGCGGGCGAAGGCCCGGGCGAGGTCGGACCAGGGCTCCGCCGCGTAGGACTGCTGAGGCCCCTCGGCGAACCCGCGTTCGGTCTCCGCGTCCGGATGCGGAATGCCGTCCAGAAATTCGGCGAGCGGCGTGTTGGTCATGCGGCTGAGGATCGCGAGATGGATCGCGCTGATCCGGTTGACGCCCTTCTCGTATTTCTGGAGCTGAGCGGCCGACATTCCGAAGCTGTCCGCCACCGCCCTCTGGGTCAGCCGGGATCGCTTGCGCTGCTCCGAGATGCGTCGTCCGAGGAGGACATCACGCTCGTCGGTCTTTTGTCCTGCCATGATCGTCCCACGCGGACCCGCACGCACATCGCGGGATACCTCGCCCATGGCCGTCGCGCCCGGTCGGGCCGACGATCCTGCCAACGTTCCGCCCCCCGGGGGCCTGGCCCCTGGTTCGACCGAATTGACCCGTCATGCAAGACGATCAGCCGGCCCGAGCGCAACGATGTACAGAAATTGTCATTTGTTAACAAGTGCACTGAAGGCCCGCCGCGCGGGGGCCGGGCGCTCGACGGGGCCGCGATGGTCCGGTCCCGTCCGCCCTGCGGTTTCGAACGGCACCTCGTCGCGCTCGGACGGTTGATAGCCGCACCAGACACAGGTTCCGAATTCCGCCGTCCGCTCGCCGTTCCGCTGCGAACAGAGCGGACAGACCAGGAGGGTGAGCCGCGTCGGCGAGCGGAGGGCGAGCCCGCGCCCGAGGAAGGTCACGGTCCGGTCTCCGGCACCCCCGCCCCCGTTGCCGCTGCGCATCGTCCTTCCTCCGCCGGCCGCCTCTCGGCCTCAGCCCCAAGCTGGACTCAACGGCTCAGTCGGGCCCCGGTTGCACCGCACGCCCCGTCGCCGTCGTCAGCCGTCCCCTTGAGCCGTCCCCTCGAGCCGTCCCCTTGGGCCATCGCCGATCCACCGGCGGATCGTCCGGCTCGGCCCGGCCGCGACCGGGTAACGCGTTGACCCGCCGAGTGTCCGGCTTAGCTTTATCCCGGGGGCCGTCGTGCCGGCCCCCGGGGGAGACGCGTTTCCAATGAGCCAGGGTTCTTCGGTCGCGGTGGTCGGCAGCGGTCTCGGCGGGTTGGCCTCCGCCTGCGTGGCAGCGGCGCGCGGGCATCGTGTCACCGTCTACGACAAGAACGCGTGGCTCGGCGGCAAGGCGGCCGTGCTGCACGAGGGCGGCTTCCGCTTCGACATGGGCCCGACCATCCTCACCGTGCCCCGCGTCCTGGAGCGCATCTTCGCCGAGGCCGGCCGCAGCGTGCACGACTACATGGATCTGCGCCGGCTCGACCCGCAATGGCGCTGCTTCTTCGACGACGGCTCCCGGATCGACCTGATCGAGGACGTGGAGGCCATGGCGGCCACCATGGACCGCTTCGCGCCGGGTCAGGGCGTGGGCGACGGGTACCGGAAATTCATCGCCGTCTCCGAGCACCTGCACGGCGTGTCGGAGAGGTTCTTCTTCTGGAAGGCGGTGCAGGACCTGTTCGACACGATCGACATCCGCGCCAACATGAATCCCGGCACCCTGCGCGACGTGCTGTCCCTGCGCATGCACGCCACCGTCGCGAGCACCATCCGCGGCAAGGTGAAGGACGCGCGCCTCGCGCAGATGCTCGACCACTTCGTCCAGTATGTCGGCTCCTCGCCCTACGGCGCGCCGGCGGTGCTCTGCGCCATCGCCCACATGCAGACGGCCGAGGGCGTCTGGTACCCGATGGGCGGCACCCGCGCGGTGGCTGAGGGGCTGATGCGGCTCGCCACCGAACTCGGCGCGACGCTCAAATCCTCCGACGAGGTGACCGGCCTCGACATCGCGGGCGGCGCGATCCGCGGCCTGCGCACCCGCGACGGCACCGCGGTCTACGATGCCGTGATCTCAAACATGGATGCCGTGCGCACCTATCGCGAGCTCGTGGGCGGCGAGGTCGGCAAGACCTACGAGAAGAAGAGCTTCGAGCCGGCCTGCTCCGGCGTCGTCCTCTATCTCGGACTGAACAAGCGCTACGAGCACCTCGCGCACCACGATTTCGTCTTCTCCCGCGACCCCGAGGAGGAGTTCGACTTCATTTACCGCAAGGGCGAGCCGGCCCCCGATCCGACCGCCTATCTCGCGGCCCCCTCCTCCACCGATCCCTCCGTGGCGCCGGTGGGCGGCGAGGCCCTCTACGTCCTCGTCCACACCCCGTATCTGCGCCCGCATCACGACTGGTCGAAGATGTTCCCGGCCTATCGCCGCACGATCCTGGAGAAGCTCAAGCGCACCGGCGGCATGCCCGATCTCGAGGACCGTATCGTCCTCGAGCGTCACCTCACGCCCCAGGACATCCACGACCGCTACAAGGTCCTCAACGGCGCGATCTACGGGCTCGCCTCGCACGGGCGGATGATGGGCGCGTTCAAGCCCGGCAACCGCTCGCGGGAGGTGCGCGGCCTCTACCTCGCCGGCGGCGCCGCCCATCCGGGGCCCGGCATGCCGATGGTGATGATGTCCGGCTGGATCGCCGCGGACGCCCTCGACCAGGATCTGCGCGGCAGCGCTCGGCCGGATTTGCGCAAGAGCGCCTGAGCCGGCGCCCGAGCCGGCGCGTGACACCGCCCTCCCCCACGCCCGAGCGCTCGGACTTGGTCTGGCGCTTCATGGCGGCCTATTTCGACCGCTTCGTGCGGCGCCACATGAACGCCCTGCGGCTCGCCCGCTGGGGCGTTCCGGCCGAATTCGGGGAGCAGGCGACCCTCGTGGTCTATTGCAACCACCCCGCCTGGTGGGACGCCGCGATCCTGATCCTGCTCGGCCGGCGGCTGTTTCCGGACCGGGAATGCTTCGCCCCCTTCGACGCGGCGATGCTCGAGAAGTACGGCATCTTCCGCCGGATGGGCGCCTTCCCGGTCGATCTGGAGAGCCGCCGCGGCGCCGTGCAGTTCCTGTCCGCCTCCCGCGCCGTGCTGTCGGTGCCGGGCCGGACGCTGTGGGTCACCGCGCAGGGCCGCTTCGCCGATGTCCGGGCCCGGCCTCTCGGCCTGCGGCCGGGCATCGCCCATCTGCCCGAGATCGCGCCCGAGGCCCTGTTCGTCCCCCTCGCCCTCGACTACGCCTTCTGGGAAGAACGGGGCGCGGAGGCCTGCTGCGCCTTCGGAACGCCGATCCCGGCCGCCGAACTCCGTGCGCTGCCCCGCCCGGAACGCCTCGCCCGGCTGGAGGCGGCGCTGACCGGAACCCTCGACCGCCTCGCGGCGGACGTGATCGCCCGCGATCCCGCACGGTTCGAGACCTTGGTCTCGGGGCGGCGGGGCGTCGGCGGGATCTATGACGGCTGGCGCCGGCTCGGGGCGGCGCTCACGGGCCGGCGTTTCGAGGCCGGTCACCGCCGGGACGACATCGAGGGAGGGCGCGAGACGTGATCCAGGCCGTGATCCTCGCCGTGATCTTTGCCCTCGCCGTGCTCGGCCTCGTCCTGGCGCTCCTGCCCGCCTGCCTCGCTGGCGTGAACCTCGCGCTGCTGCGCACCCCGGAGCCGCCGCCTGAGAGCGAGGGGCTGGTCTCGATCCTGATCCCTGCCCGCGACGAGGCGTCGGTGATCGAGGGCACCGTGCGGGCCGCGCTCGCGAGCGCCGGCATCGCCGTCGAGGTGCTCGTCGGCGACGACCATTCCACCGACGGGACCGCCGAGATCGTCCGGGCGATCGCCCGGGACGATCCGCGCCTGCGCCTCGTCTCCGTGCCCGCTTTGCCCGAGGGCTGGACCGGCAAGAACCACGCCCTCGCGGCGCTGGCCGCCGAGGCGCGGGGCGACCATTTCCTGTTCCTCGACGCCGACGTGACGCTGGCGCCCAACGCCGCCGCCGGCCTCGTGGCCCATGCAAGGCGCGCCGGGGCCGGGCTCGTCAGCGGTGTGCCGCGGCAACTGATGGCGAGCCTCGGCGAGCGCCTGACCGTGCCGATGATCAACGTCCTCCTGATCGGCTACCTGCCGATCGCGCTGATGCGCCTGCTGCCCGATCCCTCCCTCGGCGCCGCCTGCGGGCAGCTGATCCTGGTCGAGCGCGAAGCCTATGCCCGCAGCGGCGGCCACGCGGCGATCCGCACCTCCCTCCATGACGGGGTGCGTCTGCCGCGCCTGTTCCGCGCACGCGACCTGCGCACCGACCTCGTGGCCGGTCACGCGCTGGCCACCTGCCGGATGTACCGCGATTTTGCGCAGAGCTGGGCCGGCTTCTCGAAGAACGCCCGGGAGGGCATGGCCACGCCCCGCGCCCTGCCGGTCTGGACGCTGCTCCTGTTCGGCGGCCACGTCCTGCCCTGGCTGGTCCTCGCCCTCGCCTTCGCCGTCGGGGACGCGACCGCCGCCTGGATCGCGGGCGGGGCCGCCCTGGTGTCGCTGGCCACCCGGGCGGCGATCACCCTCGTGGTCGCCGAGCCCGTCGCCACGATTCCGCTCCACCCGGCGACGGTCTGCACGGCGCTGGCGATCCAGTGGAACGCACTGCTGCGGCCCGGCCCGGCCGGCGCCGCGGTCTGGAAGGGGCGGAGCTACCCGACGCGGGGGGCCGAAGCCGCCGCCGAGACCCCCGCCGGGCCCTGACGATCCTGCCGGCAAATCGTGCACGGGAGGCGATCGAGCCTTTGCAGTTGCCGGGCAACGCCTGTAGCTTCAAGGCCACGATGGTCCGGCCTGCTGCCGGGACCGCGTGCGTTCAGGAAGTTCGGCCGCCTCCATGAGGGATGAGAGCGCCGCCGTGTCGGCCCGCCCCGTCGCCGACCCGCATCCGCCGCGGGACGGCACCCGCACGGTCACGGGCGGCCGGCCGATCGAGCCCTATCCCACCCGCTACGAGCCGGGCCGCGGCGGGCGCCGCGACGCCTACGCCGCCCTCGACCTCGGCACCAACAATTGCCGCCTGCTCGTCGCCGAGCCGACGCCCAGCGGCTTTCGCGTCATCGACGCCTTCTCGCGCATCGTGCGCCTCGGCGAGGGGCTCGGCAGTTCGAACCGCCTCACCGAAGCGGCGATCGAGCGGACCGTGGAAGCCCTGCGGATCTGCAAGGCCAAGATGAAGGCCCGGGGTGTCGCCCGCTCGAAGGTCATCGCCACCGAGGCCTGCCGGCTCGCCGTCAACGGGACCGAGTTCGTCGAGCGCGTGCGAGCGGAGGTCGGCCTCGACCTCGAGATCGTCGACCGGCAGACCGAGGCCTATCTCGCCGTCACCGGCTGCGCCGCCCTCGCCGATCCGCGAGCGGAATCGGTCGTGATCTTCGACATCGGCGGCGGCTCCACCGAAATCGCGTGGCTCGACGGCGCGGCGGCCAACCCCTCGACCGACCCGACCCTGCGCATCCGCGCCTGGGATTCGCTGCCCGTCGGCGTGGTGACGCTGGCCGAGCGCCATGGCGGCACCGAGGTGACTCGCCTGACCTTCGAGGGCATGGTCGAGGAGGTCGGCGACCTGCTCTCGCCCTTCGCCATCCGCGCCGCCGCTGCCGCCACCGCCCCCTCCTTCCACCTGCTCGGCACGTCGGGCACGGTGACGACGCTCGCCGCCATGCACCTGCGGCTCGCCCGCTACGAGCGGCGCCGGGTCGACGGGTTGTGGATGAGCGACTTCGAGGTCAGCGACGCCATCGAGGACCTGCTCGACACCCGCCTGGAGCAGCGCGCCGACAACCCCTGCATCGGCCGCGATCGCGCCGACCTCGTGCTCGCCGGCTGCGCCATCCTGGAGGCGATCCGCCGGGTCTTCCCGTCCGACCGCCTGCGCATCGCCGACCGGGGCCTGCGCGAGGGCCTGCTCATGAACATGATGCGCGAGGACGGCGTCTGGCGCCGGGGGCGCTCTCGCTGAACCTTCTTTGCGCGCAGGCGGCATTCCGCTAGAGCAGCGGCCTGGGAGGGGCGCGTCGGCTCTCGAAAAAGCCGATGCGGCACAAGGGCCTAGGCAAGCATCCTGCGCAGCCTGTTCGGGACTCGTCCCGGACGGCCCCGTGAGAGGACCAACATCATGAGCGACCGGCGAGGCGGGACGAGCGGCCTGCGCGGCGACCTGAAGCAGCGGGTGAAGACCGGGCGCGGGCGCACGCTCTCGCAGAAGCGCTGGCTGGAGCGCCAGCTCAACGATCCCTATGTGGCCCGCGCCAAGCGCGAGGGCTTTCGCTCGCGCGCGGCGTTCAAGCTCATCGAGATCGACGAGCGCTTCAAGCTCCTGAAGCCCGGGCAGAAGGTGCTCGATCTCGGTGCCGCGCCGGGCGGCTGGGCGCAGGTCGCGGTCAAGACCGTGGGCGAGAGCGGCCGGGTCGTCGGGATCGACCTGCTCGACATCGAGCCGATGGCGGGCGCCACCTTCATCACCCTCGACTTCCTCGACCCCTCCGCCCCCGAGCGCCTGACCGAGCTGCTGGGCGGCCGGGCCGACCTCGTCCTGTCCGACATGGCCGCCAACACCACCGGCCACAAGAAGACCGACCACCTGCGCATCATCGGGCTCGCCGAGACTGCCGCGGCCTTCGCTCGCGAGATCCTGGCCCCGGGCGGCGCCTATCTCGCCAAGGTGTTCCAGGGCGGCACCGAGGGCGAGCTGCTGGCCGACCTGAAGCGCGACTTCGCGACCGTGCGCCACGTGAAGCCCGCCGCGAGCCGGGCGGATTCGAGCGAGCTCTACGTGCTGGCGACGGGGTTCCGGGGCGACCGGGAGGCCCCGGTCGAGGAAACGGCGGACGAGGCGTCGCCGCCGCTCGCATCGGGCTAGGGCAAAAGAGGCCGGCGCCCGAAACAACCCCGATCGGGCTCGTGCCGCGCGCGCCGCGCGCCCCGAATCCGATTCCCCGGACGAGGCGCGGCGCCTCCGGGCGCGCCTACCGGCCCCGGGCGATCCGCTCGATCTCGACGCGCACCATCCGCTCGACCATGACCGGCAGGTTCTCGTCGAGCCAGCCCTTGAGCATCGGCCGGAGCATCTCCTTGACGATGTCCTCCAGGGTCCGGGCGTTGTTCCCGAGCACCGTGTGGGCGAGAAGCTGGAAGCTCTGCCCCGCCGTCTCGAGCGTGCTCGACGAGACGAGGCGCTCGGTCGCCTCCTCCTCGACCGCCGCGCGGATGCGCTCCACCGGGCGCGGCGGCGGTGGTGGCGGGGGCGGCTCCGGTTCGAACATCGCCTTCAGGTCGAAGGCGGGCTCCGGCTCCGGTTCCGGCGCCCGGAAATCGATGTCCGGCAGGTCGAAGGGATCGGGCTCGGGCTTGCGCACCGGCTCGGCGACGCCGGCCAAATCGAGGATGTCGTCCTCTTCGTCGGCGGGGGGCGGTGGCGGCGGAGGCGCGACCTCGACGGGCTTGGGCGCCTGATCATCCGCGATGATGCGCCGGATCGAGGCCAGGATCTCCTCCATCGAGGGTTCCTGGGTCTTGTCCTGGGCCTTGAGGCTCGCTGCGCTCATCTGGTCGGTACTCGGTGACAATTGACAAGACGACGAAATGGTTAACCAACTATTTCATCGTCTGCGTCCGCATCAACCGTGTCCGCGGGGCGGCCAACAGGAATCCTCCGGGGAACGGCCCGCCGGGTCAGCGTCCGTCGGGCGTGCGCACGCCGAACCAGAGATCGCGCACCTGGTCGAAATGCTCCCGCGGGCTGTAGGGCGTCACCGGCAGCGAGGTGAAGCGCACGGTCAGCCGGCCGATCGCCTGGACCACGTCGTAGGAGTTCACGACGCGGTTGCGCTGGGCCAGGATCAGGTTCACCCGGGCGTTCAGCAGTTCCTGCTGCGCGTTGAGCACGTCGAGCGTGGTGCGCTGCCCGACGCGGGCTTCCTCGCGCACGCCATTCAGCGCCACCTCGTTGGCCTGGACCTGGGCCTGGGAGGCGATCACCTGCGCCTTCGAGGCTTCGAGATTGCCCCAGGTCCGGACGATCGAGGCGCGGATGAGGTCGCGGTTCTGGTCCGCCTCCAGGCGGCGCTGGCCGACGGTTTCCTTGGCCTGCCGGATCAGCGCGTACTCCGCGCCGCCCTGGTAGAGCGGGATGTTGACGCGGCCGACGATCGAGGCGGTGACGCCGTTGTCGCCGGGAAACTGCTGGTCGTAGCGCTGTTGCACCGCGCCGGTGATCTGCGCCTGCGGGTAGAGGGAGCCCTCGGCCACCTTCACCTGCAACTCCGCCACGTCGACCGCGTGGAGCGCCGCGAGGATCTGCGGGTGCTCCTTGAGGCCGATGACGATGGCTTGGTCGAGATTGCCCGGCACGTAGCGGTCCAGCGGCCGGCCCGGCGAGAGCTGGCGCGGCTCGACGCCGACGATCTGGCGGTAAATGCCGATGGAGGCGCGCAGCTGCGCTTCCGCCGTGGCGACCTGGGACCGGGCACCCGCGAGGCGCGCCTCGGCCTGGGCCACGTCGGTCCGGGTCACCTCGCCGACGTTGAAGCGGTCGCGGGTCTGACGGAGCTGCTCCTCGAGCACCTCGACGTTGTTGCGCTGCAATTCCAGGGTGGCGGTGTCCGAGAGCACGTTCATGTACGCCTGGGCGGCGTTGAACAGCGTGTTCATCTCGGTCTGGCGCAGCGACTCGCGGGTGCTCAGAACCGTCGACTCGGCGGCGCGGACGCGGTTGTCGGTCTGGAACCCGTCGAACACATTCTGGTTGACGGTGAGGCCGGCGCCGCCCGGCACCGTGGTGGCGAGGCTCGCGGGGATCTGTTGGCGGGCGGTGCGGCCCTGAAAGGTCTGGATGCCGATATCCGCCGAGATGGCGGCGTTCGGCCGGTATCCGGCCTGGAACCGGTTCACGTCCTCGTCGCTCACGCGCAGCCCCGCCCGTGCGGCGTTCAGCGCCGGGTTCGCCTGGTAGGCGCGCGATAGCGCGCTCTCGAGGGTTTCGGCGGCGGCCGGGCTGGCGGCGGCGAGTGCCGTGACGACAGCACCGGCGAGCCGAAGCGCAGACCGCGCCGCAGGTTTCCGTTCTCTCACGTCGTTCAGCCCTTGCGGTTTCTCGATGTGCCGTCCTGCCGTGCCGCCGGCCCGCATCGAACCCGGACACCCTCGGCCGCCCTCATACGGGACGATCAGGATGGCCGGACTCGCCGGGCTTCGACGGCATGGCCGCTCCTGCGCCGGGGCGCAGGGACGGCTTGCCCGCCTCGGGGGTCAGCATAGCCGAGCTCGAACGGGCGACGACAGGTCCGTCCGCGGCGTGATGTCGGTTTGCCCGGGGGTGCCTCAAAAAAGCGACACCTGGGCACCGAGGGGCCGCGCGTCAGAACGTGAAGCCGGGCTCGGTCGCGAAGGCCTTGAGGGCCGGGAGGGCCGCGTCGAACAGCGGGCGCGCGCCGAACGCGTCGCCCGCCCGGACGAACAGCATCGCCTTGGCGCCGCGATCCGGGCCGAGGACGCAGACGAGGCGGCCCTCGTCGCGCAGCTGGTCGAGCAGGGCCTGCGGCCGGGTCTCGACCCGCCCTTCGACGAGGATGGCATCGAAGGGGCCGCCCGCGACGGTCTCGGTCAGGCCGCCCTGCACCACCTCGACCGTGTCGGCGAGGCGCTCCCGGGCGGCGGCGGCCAACTCGGCCGACGAATCGAGCGCCACGACCTCGGCGCCGAGGCGCCGGAGGACGGCGGCGCCGTATCCGTAGCCCGTCGCGACGTCGAGGACGCGGCTTCCGGGGCGGATCTTCAGGGCCTGGATCATGCGCGCCAGGAGCATCGGCGCGGCCATCACCCGCGGACCGTCCTCGCCCGCCGCCAAGGTCAGCGGCTGGTCGATATAGGCGAAATCCTCGCGGCCGGCGGGCACGAAGCGCTCGCGCGGCACCGTGTCGAAGGCGTCGAGCACGGCGTTGTCGTTGACGTCGAAGGTCCGGAGCTGACAATCGACCATGAGGCGTCGCGCCTGCGCATAATCGAGCATGGAACCGCCTATCCCTCGCCGCCGGGCCGGACCTCACGGAGCTCCGGTCCGGGCGGGACGGGTTGTCGTGGATCGGCCTTCGAATTGCAAGGCTTCGGGTGGCTCGGGCGGGCCCGTCCCGGTAACGCCGCTTGTGGTGTCCGATGATGCCAGGGGCCACTGTCCGCGTAGCGCGGAGAGAACGCCACGCCGCGGGCCCGGTCTGATCGATGAGGGGCGTGCCCGCCGGGCAACCC
The DNA here is from genome assembly GCF_920984675.1 of Methylobacterium sp. Leaf118. Taxonomy (GTDB): domain Bacteria; phylum Pseudomonadota; class Alphaproteobacteria; order Rhizobiales; family Beijerinckiaceae; genus Methylobacterium. Next base: position 36,274 of record NZ_CAKLBV010000022.1, on the reverse strand, counting down.
GCCCAGCCCGCGGGCCGGGGATGCCCGGTTGAATGTTGGAGGCCTCGCCCGGAATCGAACCGGGGTGCAAGGATTTGCAGTCCTCTGCGTAACCACTCCGCCACGAGGCCTCGTTCGCGTCCGGCGCGAAGCTCCGGCGGGGCGGCCGGCCGGGAGCGAGGCGTCTCTAGCAGAGGCGCCGCCCCCAGGGCAACGGCCTTCTCGGCGGGATCGTCACCGAAGCGTCACAGGCCGGCCAGGGCGCACCTTTCGCGAAAAAACCGGCCGCCGAACCCTTGCGCCGGCAACCGACGAAGGCTAATGACCCGCCAGCGCCGCCGAGGTGGCCCGGTGATCCCCGATAGCTCAGTTGGTAGAGCAAGCGACTGTTAATCGCTTTGTCGCAGGTTCGAGTCCTGCTCGGGGAGCCAACTCTCTTAGACACACGACGGAACCGGCAGCGTCCGATGGGGGGCTGCATCAGGAATCGATGCGCGCGGTGGCGCGTCTTCGAAGCCCAGGTTGCACCCCATCCCCAGCACGAAAATTTTGGTTGCTCCGACAGCGGCACCGTGCGGTTTATGCCGCTGCGGTGCGTTCGGGGGTGCGCTTTGTCGGACGATCACAGGCGTATGGCCCGTCTCAACGGGTTCAAGATCGGAACCTGTCGGCCCGCCGGTGCGCAGGCCGAGATGGAGTGCCTGATCTGGAACCATAGCGAGCACGGCGCTCTGCTGGAATTCTCCGAGCCCGACCGGCGGTTCGAGGCCTGTCGTCTCCATTGCCCCGAACTCGGCATCGACGCGGCGTGCCGCGTCGTTTGGCAGGACGGACGGGAATGCGGTGTCGAGTACGTGGCGCGCGCCGAGTAAGGGCTCCTCGCAACCTCCGCGCATCATACCAAATCCGGTTGATCCCTTCGGGATGGCGGATTTGGGCTTCGCTCAAACGCCGCGCGAGCTTGCCTGATCCGGGCTTCCGCTTTGATCAAGCGGAGTCCGTAGCAGGCGGTCGTCGCCGCCCACGACGGCGTGGCGGGCGTTTCGTCCGGGACGGTGAGGCTTGAGGCCCGCATCCCCTCCTCCGAGTCGGCCGGCGTCGCGCGCGAAGGCGGGCCCCAGGGCTGCCTCCTGCCCTGCCACGATCCGCGGTGTTGGCCGGGGCGGACGCTCCGGGGTGGTGCGCGCCGGAGCGTCGAATCAATGGTGCTGCTTGCGAACGACGGTGCGCTCCATCAGCAGGCCGAAGAACAGGCTGCCGAAGATCCAGTTGAGGACGTAGAAGTAATTGATCTCGATCGGAAGGTTCGGCTCGTAGCCGAGGCGAACCCATTCGATGATGTGGACGAGGGGGTTCCAGCGCAGGGCCTCGTAGGCTTCCTCGGGGAGGTAGCAGGCCATGAACAAGACCCCGCTTGCCATGTAGAGGAGGATGGCAAACAGAATGTAGATGATCTGCCAGGCCGGAAAGATGGCCGCGATGCTGACGTTGGCAATTCCGAACGCGATGCCGAGGGCCATCGCTGCGATGTATCCGGTGATGGCCATGCCGATATCGACCGGTACGGGATCGACGCCGCAGGCGAGCAGGAAGACGAAGACGACGCCGAGACCCAGGAAGCTTCCGACGATTTCGACGAGGCCGCGGGCTACGATCGTGTCGAAGCCTTTGACTTGGGGGAAGTAGGTCAGCGTCTTGTGGACCGCGTGGCCCTTCATCATCTCACGTGAGATGTACTTGAACGCGAGCAGCGGGAACACGCCGGTCGCGATGAACAGCATCGTCGAATCGCCCATCGGTGAGGGCAGGTTCCGGTAGGTCATGATCGCGACGATCGCGAGGACGTGCACGACCGGCCAGAGCACCTGGATCAGGTAGCCCCAGTAGGAGCCCATGAAGCGGCTGCGCATGTCGCGCAGCATGAGCGCGTGGATCACGCGCACATAGACGTCCACGTAGCTCTGGGTGGCCTGGCTCTGGGTGGCCTGCGCGGGCGCGGCGCCGGTGGTCATGGAGGATCCCATCGAGGAGAGAGCCGGAGGCGGGCGTCATCGACCGCAATCACGACCAAATCGAGATGCGCGGCCAAATCGAACGTCGCGGCCATGCCGTCGCCGGGCGGCGGGATCAGACGAAGTGGCGAAACACGACGTGCCCGTTGCGGTCGGGGTCGTCCTCGAGCGGCGATTCGACGGAGGCGCCGAGGGCGCCGAGCCCAATCACCGAGACGAGGAGGAGCGACAGGGTCCGAAGGGCCCCGCGGCCGAAGCGCAAGCCTCGGTGCGCGGCGGACAGGCTGGTGCGAAGGGCCGTCATGTCCGATCTCCGCGTGCCGCTCGTGGCGGATGCGGGACTTCGGATGAAGCGCGAGCTTGGCCGATTTAAGGCGCGGGCGCCGGCCGGCCCGCGACGGGGCCCGGCCTCATGGGGGTGGGCCACACGAAAACGCACCGTTCCCTGTCGCGGGAGCAGTGCATCTGCGTGCAGCATCCAACTGCGCGGGACCGCAGGACGGTCAGCGAGGCGCCAGGATCATGATCATCTGGCGGCCTTCGAGCATCGGCTCGCTCTCGACCTTGGCGATCTCCTGCGTCTCGCTCTTTACGCGCTCGAGAAGCTTGAGGCCGAGATCCTGGTGGGCCATCTCGCGACCGCGGAAGCGCAGGGTGACCTTCACCTTGTCGCCTTCCTCGAAGAAGCGTTGCACGGCCTTCATTTTCACGTCGTAATCGTGCTTGTCGATGCCGGGACGGAGCTTAATCTCCTTGACCTCGACCGTCTTCTGCCGCTTCCGGGCCTCGTTCTGCTTCTTCTGCTCGTTGAAGCGAAAGCGCCCGTAATCGAGGAACTTGCAGACGGGAGGCACCGAGTTCGGCGCGATCTCGACGAGGTCGAGCCCGACCTCTTCGGCCATGGCGAGCGCGTCGAAGAAGGGCACGACGCCCCTGTTCTGGCCGTCTTGGTCGATCAGCTGGACGTCGCGGACACCGCGGATGTCCCGGTTGGCGCGCGGCCCGTCCTTCTGCGGGGCCGGCATGGCTCTCATTGGTCTGCGAATGGCTCAGTTCTCCTGTATCAACGACGAAACGGCAGCCTGAAGGAGCCCGCGTCTGGCGAGCTCCGGCCACCGATCGATCCGGCTCGGCCGGACAGCACTAACTTGGCAAATCTTCTTGTCGAGTCAACTCGCGGGATCGCTTTCGGTTCACGGACGTGACTGCGCACCCCGTTCGAGCAGCCCCGTATAGACCGCAAGCGTGCCCGCGATCATCCGGTCGAGCGAGAAATGCGCCGCCACATGGCTCTGCGCCCGGCGGGCGAGGCCGTCGCGGGCGCTCGCCCCGAGGGTGAGGGCCTCGCCGAGGGCGTCCGAGAGGGCGGCGGCGTCGCCGGCCGGCACCCGCCAGCCGGTGCGCTGGGCGGGATCGACATCGGGCGGGGCCAAAACCGTCTCGGGCACGGCGCCGAGATCGGACACGACCACGGGGATGCCGAGCGCCTGCGCCTCGACCGCCGAGCGCCCGAACGCCTCGGGCTCGACCGAGGGCACCGTGACGACCGAGGCGGCCCGGAAGGCCGCGGCCATGTCGGTGCAATGGCCGACCCGGCGCACGATGCCCGTCAGGCCCCGCGCCTCGATCAGGGCATCGAGCTCCCGCTCGTAGGCGGTGCGCCCCTGGGCGTCGCCCGCGAGCACCACGGCGAGGTCGCGAAATCCCTGCTGGCGCAGGAGCGCGGCGGCCTCGATCAGCACACGCTGGCCCTTCCAGGCGGTGAGCCGGGCGGCCAGCAGCACGACCCGCTCGTGGGGCGCGACCGCCCAGGCCCGGCGCAGGGCCTCGACCCGGGCCGGGGCGACGGCCACGGGGGTGAAGGTCGCGAGGTCGGTGCCGCGATGGATCACGACCACGCGGTCCCCGGCCTGCTCGGGATGCATCCGGTGGATCAGGTCGGCGGTGTAGTGGGAATTGGCGATCACGGCGTCGCCGCGGGCCATCACGGAATTGTACAGGAGCTTCACGCCGGTCCGGCCGGAATAGCTGCCGTGATAGGTCGTCACGAACGGGATCCCGAGGCGCCGGGCGGCGCCGAGGGCGACCCAGGCCGGGGCGCGGGAGCGGGCGTGCAGGATCTGCACGCCCTCGCGCCGGCACAGGCGGGCGAGGCGGCCGACATTGCGCGCCATGGCCAGCGGGTTCTTGGTGTTGGCTGGGAACGGCACCCAGATCCCGCCCTTGGCCTGCAGCTCGCCGACGAGGCGCCCGCCCTCCGTCGCGACGAGAGGGCGCGCGCCGACCTCCGCCAGCGCCGCGGCGATGTCGACGGTGGTCCGCTCGGCTCCGCCCGCCTCCAGGGCCGGGATGATCTGGAGAACCGTGACGCCGGCCAGCGGCGAGGGTTCGCCGGCGCGGACCGGGCCGCCGGAAAGGCCGAGCCCGTTCATCGCCGGCCCCGTGGCGGCGGAAGGGTCGCTCGAGAAACGTTCATGGCCTAAGGATCGTCCCCAGCGCTTTACGGTTCGGTAAACGGTGCGTCGTCGAGGCCCGTCGAATCGAGAGAACCCACGCGGACGTGATGGCGATGCCCGATTTCCCCGACGCGATGGTCCCGGATTTCCTCTCCGTCGGGTCCGGCCCCGAGGCCCGCCGGATCGCCGTGCGGGTGCGGGCGGGGGCGGGCCCGTCGGTGGTCTGGCTCGGCGGCTTCCGCTCGGACATGCGGGCGACGAAGGCCGCGAGCCTCGACGACTGGGCCGCCCGCGCCGGCCGGCGCATGGTGCGGTTCGATTATTCCGGACACGGCGAGTCCGAGGGGCGCTTCGAGGACGGCACGATCTCCGACTGGCTCGCCGATGCCGAGGCGGTCATCGACGCCCATGCGGGCCCGGCACCGATCCTGGTCGGCTCGTCCATGGGCGGTTGGATCGCCTGCCTCGTCGCCCGGGCCCGGGCGCGCCGGGGCGCGGGGATCGGCGGCATGGTGCTGATCGCGCCCGCCCTCGACTTCACCGAAACGCTGATGTGGGAGTCCTTCCCGCCCGAGATCCGGGAGACCCTGGCGCGTGAGGGCGTCTGGTACCGGCCGACGGACTACGCGCCGGAGCCCGATCCGATCCGCATGGCGCTGATCGAGGACGGCCGGCGCCACCTCCTGCTCGGAGAGGCGCTGGCGCCGGGTGGCCCGGTCCACATCCTCCAGGGGATGCGCGACCCGGACGTACCCCATGCCCACGCCCTGCGCATTCTGGAGCGGCTGCCGGCGGAGGGCACCCGCCTCACCCTCATCGCCGACGGCGATCACCGTCTCTCCCGGCCCCAGGATATCGACCTCCTGGTCCGGACGGTCGCGGCGATGGCCTGAACGCGCCACGCCACGGTTCGAGGAGCGAGGAATTTCGGGCACGAGGCCGCGTCGTCGTGCGGACCGACCATCGCGCACAGGGCGATGGTCGGCCGAGGGCTCAGTGCAGGCTCACCGGGTAGAGGTGATGGGCCATCGCATTCGCCACCGCCACCTCCCGCGAGTCGGTGAGCATGATCGGCGCGCCCGAGGCGGAGAGCAGTGCGAACAGGTCGAGGCCCGGGCTCATCTCGGGCGCCTGCGGGAACAGAGTGCGCACCTCGTCGGAGCGGATCGGCCGGACATAGGCGATATGGCCCTCGCCGAGCGCCGCGAACTCCGCCGGGTCGATGGCGGGGGTGGCGGTCGTGTCGATGGTCGGTCCCGTGGTGATCAGGTCGGTCATGAATGCCCTCCTTCGAGGCAGAGCGTGAACCGGATATGGTCCCGCAGGAGGCGGCGACAAACCCGGCTTGGGTGGGAAGGTCCGCGGTGCGTCGCCGCGCGTCCGTTCCCCTCAAGGTCTTCCATCGTTCGTTTCGTCAGTCGTCCTTGGCGGAGATCGCGATCTTGCGCACGGTCCGCTCCGGCTCCGGACGGACGAGATCGATCGAGAGGAGCCCGTTCGACAGATCGGCGCCGAGCACCTCCATGCCGTCGGCGAGCAGGAAGGCCCGCTGGAACTGGCGTGCCGCGATGCCGCGGTGCAGGAACTGGCGGGACTTGTCGTCGACCTGCCGGCCGCGCACGACGAGCTGGTTCTCCTCGAGCGACACGTCGAGTTGATCCTGCGTGAAGCCAGCCACCGCCAGCGTGATGCGGAGCCGGTCGGGCTCGCGTTCGCTGCGGACGATCCGCTCGATATTGTAGGGAGGGTAGCCGTCGCTTCCGGCCTTCGCCACACGATCGAGCGCCTGCTCGATCTCGTCGAAGCCGAGCAGAAACGGGTGCCCGAACGGGGATGGCCGCGTCATCGTCGTGAACTCGAACCTCCAGCGGAGCCCTGGTAGGGAGGATATCCCCGGCGGCACTCCACGGTGTCGGGCCCGCCTCGCGGCAGCACCCTTGCCCCGGGATATGGAAAGAGGGGTCCGGGCGATCAAGAGTGCGCCCGCCACCGCTAAAACCGCGCGCGGTGCGATCAAGAGCGCGCGAGGCGCATCGGGCGCCAAACGGCGGAAGGCGCGGGCGCCACGCTCCGGTACGCGACCGGCCGGCAGCGTAACGTGAGGGGGATGGGATGAATCGGCAAGATTATCCGGGATCATCAGGAAGATTGGCCCGGCCACGCTCGGGCGAATTAACAGTTTGGAATTGCTCTGAAATTCATCGTTCACCTTGATCGCGCCCCCCTTCCTCGGATAGGCACGCCTCGAAACGGGCGGTGCTCTGACCGGGGCGCCGAGCCTGGCCTTTGCCGTATCCGGACATCTCGGGATTGCCGCGCGGAACGGTTCCGCCGACGGCTCGGCAGTGAAGTTCGGACCGAGGACGCTCGGTGCCGGAGGACGGGAATGTCGTGATGCGCAGAGCCGGAGGAATGATGCGAGGCGGAAGCGGGATCGGACGGGGGACGGGAGCCGCGCTCCTTCTCGTGGCGGCGGCCTCGGCCGCTCCGGCGCAGGAGAGCCCGAAGACGGGCGCGACCGGCGCGCCGCTCAGAATCGAATTGAACCGCCTCGAACCGGCTGGCGAGGCCTGCCGCACCTACATGCTCGTCGATAACGGCCGCGGGCCGGCGCTCAAATCCCTCAAGGTCGATCTCTTCGCCTTCGACACCGAGGGCGTCGCGCAGAAGCGCCTCGCCGTCGAACTCGGTCCCGTGCAGGAGAAGAAGACGGTCGTGCGGCTGTTCGACTTCGCCGGGCTCAGCTGTCCCAAGATCGGCCGGATCCTGCTCAACGACGTGCTGGCCTGCGAGGGCAACGCCGAGGCGAGCCGCGAATCCTGCCTGGAGCGGATCGAGACCACCACCAAGACCCCGGCCGCCTTCGACCGCTAGCGGCCCGCGACCCGCGCGTCCCGCCGGCGCCGCGCGGCACCCGGGACGACGGACCGACCCGAGATTTCGAGGAGATCAGAGATGGATCCGACGTCCGCTCCCGTAGAAGCCGCCGCCCAGGTCGCGCACGACATGTCGTTCGTCGGCCTGTTCCTGCAGGCCGATCCGATCGTGAAGGGCGTGATGATCCTTCTCGTGGTCGCCTCGCTCGCCTGCTGGACCGTCGTGTTCGAGAAGGTGGTGCGGCTCGCCGCCGCCAAGCGCCAGGCCAAGGCCTTCGAGGCGATGGTGCGCTCCGAGGGCGCCGTCGATGCCACGCAGAAGGGCATCGCTGGCCATATCGTGAAGGCCGGCCTCGACGCGTGGCGCGATCAGGACCCGAGCGAGAGCCGGGCGGAGCGCCGCGAGCGGATCGAGCGTGCCATGAAGGGCGCGCTCGGCCTCGAGGTGAAGCGGCTCCAGGGCGGCCTGCCGCTCCTGGCCACCTCCGGCTCCACCGCCCCGTTCATCGGCCTGTTCGGCACGGTCTGGGGCATCATGAATTCGTTCTCGTCGATCGCGAAGAGCCAGGACACGAGCCTCGCCGTGGTGGCGCCGGGCATCGCCGAGGCCCTGTTCGCCACCGCCATCGGCCTCGTCGTCGCGATTCCCGCGGTGATGGCCTACAACAAGCTCTCGGGCGACGTCGCGCGCATCCAGTCGGGCTTCGTCTCCTGCATCGCGCTGCTCGGCAACCGCCTCGCCCGCGACCGCACCCCCCACGCCCGGGCCGCCGCGGCCGAGTAGCGGCCTTCGACCGGCCGGGACGCATCCGGTCGCTCCTCGCCGGCGCGCCGGGACGGCCGGATCCACCGACATTCTGAGTGCGGCGCCCGCCCGGCCGGCGGCCCGCCGCCGACGCCCGGGAGGGCGAACCGTATGGCCATGGGATCCCTTCGCTCGGGCGGCGACGACGAGGACGGCCTCGACGCCACGCCGATGTCGGAGATCAACGTCACGCCGATGGTCGACGTGATGCTGGTGCTGCTCATCATCTTCATGGTGGCCGCCCCGCTGATGACGACCGGCGTGCCGGTGCAGCTTCCGAAGACGACCGCGGCCAAGGTCGCGCAGGCGCAGAAGCCGCTCGAGGTCACCGTCGACAAGGACGGCAACCCCTTCATCGCCAAGGACGGCTTCACGGCGGAGACGATCCTGCCGCGTCTGCGGCAGCTCAAGGCCGAGCATCCCGAACAGGTCGTGCTCGTGCGCGGCGACCGGGACGTGCCCTACGGCAAGATCATGGAAGTGATGGGTCTCGTCGGCCAGGCCGGGTTCACCAAGGTCTCGCTGATCGCCCAGTCGGCGGGCGGAGCCCCGGCGCCCGCCCCAGGAGCCGCCAGGTAGACCCATGACCGCTTACGCCGAACGCGCGCCCGGCGGCCCGGACGGGGGGCAGGGCCCGCTCGCCGCTGCCTTCGCCGTCGCGCTGCTGCTCCATCTCCTGGGGCTCGCGGGCCTCGCCTTCATGCATGCCACGCCGCCTGCACCGGCGGGCGAGCAGCAGATCACGATCGACCTCGCCCCGCAGATGACGGAGGCCGAGACCCAGGCGCCGAACGAGACCCAGCAGCTCGATGCGGTGCCCGAGGAGGCCAAGCCCGAGGGCGAGCCCGCCGCCGCCGAACCGGTCGAGACGCCCGAGGAGGTGAAGCCCCCGCCGCCGCCGGAGGTGGCCGAGCTGCGTCCCGACGAGGCGACGCCCCCTCCCCCCACGGAGATGACCCAGGTCATGCCCGAGGAGGCGGTCCCGCCGCCTCCGCCGCCGGAGGCCGTGACCGAGGCCGTGCCCGAGACGCCGCCCCCGCCGCCCGAGGAGCAGGTCATCACCTCGCAGGCCCAGGAGGCGGAGCCCTTGGCGCCGCCGCCGCCGGTGGTCGCCCGGACCCCGGAGCCGCCCAAGCCCGTCAAGGAGGTCAAGCCCGTCGAGGAGGTCAAGCCGCGGCCGCAGCCCGACCCGGCCAAGATCGCCGCCGAGCGCGAGGCGCGCCGCAAGGCCGCCCTCGACAAGAAGCGCGAGACCGAGCGCGAGGAGCGGCGCCTGGAGGCGCTGGAGCAGAAGCGCGAGGCCGAACGGGACGCGAAGCAGAGGGCACTCGCCAAGGCGAAGGCCGAGCGCGATGCCGCCCGGCGGGCCCAGGCCGCCCAAACCGGCAACGCGCAGCGCAACTCCGCCGCCACCTCGCGGCAGAGCGGGACCGGCGCCGCCGCGGCCGGCAGCGATCCGAATGCCATGGCGGCCTGGAAGGGGGCGATCGCCTCGACGATCCGCGGCCGCATGAACCGGAGCGCGGCGGATGGGACGTCCGGCGGCGTGGCGACCGTGCGGTTCACGGTGAGCCGGTCCGGCGCGGTCAGCGGCGTAGCTCTCGCCGGAAGCAGCGGCGTGGGCGCCATCGACGGCGCCGCGCTCGCGGCGGCGCGGGGCGCCTTGCCCGCCGCTCCGTCCGGCGTGACGCAGCCGAGCCTCTCGGTCACCGTGCCGATGCGGTTCAATCCCGGCCGCTGACGCCGCCTTTACGGAGCCCCGCGCCGCGCTACACCCCGATCCCGGCGGTGGAGCGCGGCGCATGACGACCTTCTTCACGAGCGACACGCATTTCGGCGATCCCCGCATCCTGCGGATCGACCGGCGTCCCTTCGCCGATCTCGCGGCCCACGACGCCGCGCTGGTGGAGGCCTGGAACGCCACCGTCGGGCCGGACGACGAGGTCTGGCATCTCGGCGACTTCGCCCTGGGACCGGAGCCCGAGCGGGTCGCGGCGCTCCTCGCCGCCCTGGCCGGGCGCAAGCACCTGATCATCGGCAACAACGACGGGCCGGGCACGCTCCGCGCCGCGGGCTGGGTCTCGGTCGGGCATTACGCCGAGATCGAGGTGGAGGGGCGCCGCCTCGTCCTGTGCCACTACGCCTTCCGCACCTGGAACGGACTCGGCCGCGGCGCGATCAACCTGCACGGCCACTCGCATGGGCGGCTCACGCCGATCCCGCGGCAATACGATGTCGGCATCGATGCGCAGGGCCTGCATCCCATCGGGCTCGACCGGATCCTCGCCTCCCGGCGCGGGAAAGGGGCGGCGAAGGCGCGCCGGACCGCTGCCGAAACTTCCGCCAAGCTTGCTCGAAAGAGTGCGGAACCATCGGTCTAGCCTCTCCGTTCATCAGACCGACAGGGACGGCAATGCACCGCAGCGAAAGCCGAGGGCACTGCACGCTCCCCCATCCTCCCGCGACCTCGGTCGAATCAGCGTCGGTTTCGTCCCATGCGTTCCACCGTCCTTTCCGGCCTCGCCGCTCTTCTTCTCGGCACCAGTGTCGCCTCCGCCGCCCTCGCCGCTCCCGGCTGCCTCGACGGGCGCCGCAAGGTCCAGGAGGCAAGTGCCTTGCGCTACCAGGCCCGCCAGGAGGCGAGGCTCGGAAACCACGATCGGGTCTGCGACACCCTCGACGAGGTGGGCGACCGCTACCACGAGGCGCAGGACGCCTTCGAGGATTGCGGCGCCGACATCGTGGCCATCGACCTGCGCACCGAACTGCGCGACCTGCGCCTCGCCAAGCGCCTCAACCGCTGCGACTGAGCGGCCGGCCCCGCTTGCGGGGCTCGGCTCTTCCCCGGACGACCCCTCTCGAAACCTTGCCGAACCCTTTGCACGGATCGTGTCCGCGCATCCTGCCGAGGTGCGTCCCCGCACCGCCGAGCGCGGCCGTGCGACGCATCGTCACTTCAACGAAACGTCCCGATTCGGAGCCCCGCCATGAACCAGACCAGCGCCAGCCAGACCGTCTCCGAGATGCGCACCGGCCCCTCCTTCGCGGCGGCCCTGTGCGGCTTCCTCGGCTGCACCGTCGCCACCACGATGGTGATGTTCCTGCTCGGGAGCAGCGTCTGAGGTTCGATCGCTACCCCCGCCGGACGATCCCCTGATCCTGCTGGGCCGCCCGCTCGGCCCGTCAGGATCAGGCGATCGTCCGGGGACGCATCCGACCGACGACGGCGACGGTTCCGCGTCGCCGTCGCATCGGCATCGGTGCCGCCCTGTCGCGACGCGGCGTCCGGCCGCGCGGGGCGGAGCTCAGGGCGCGATGGACCACAGGCGGTTGCGGGAAAACAGCATCTCGGGTCGGCCGACGCGGGGCTCCGCCCGGACCTCCGGACAGAGCAGCGGTTCGGTGCGGGCCATCGGGGTCGCCGGGGCCGCGGCCTGAGCCGGCGGCATCAATCCCAAGCGGCTCTGCACGGCGGGATTGCGGGCGGCGGAGATGGTGACGACGCCGGCGATGATGCATCCGGCGATCAGGCCGAGGAGGAAGTTCGTCATTCGAGGCGGGTTCCGGACCCGGTGCGGAACGGGCAGTCCACGGCGAACCACTCGTCTCCCATCGGGGCGCCATTGCGGCGGTGACGCTCGCACACCTCCTTTTAAGAAACTGCATGTCACATCCTCCGCACGGACGGTTCACCGCGTCCGGCGACAGGGGCAGGACGATGCATTACGGCGCCAGTGCCTACGCGAAGGTCGCGCGCGTCGCGCTCCCGCCCCGCGAGGCGGAAGCGGCGGTTCTCCTGAAGGCGGCGGGACGGCTCCAGGCGCTGGGCGCCGAAGTCGGCTCCGGCCCGGCCCTCAACGAGGCGCTGGTCTTCAATCAGAAGGTCTGGACGATCCTGGCCTCGGCGGCCTCCGACCCCGCCAATCCCCTGCCCGAAGAGATCCGCATCGGCATCGGCCGGCTCTCGGTCTACGTGTTCCGCACGATCGTGGACACGATGATCGACCCGAGCCGCGAGAAAATCGAATCGCTCGTCTCCCTCAACAACCACATCGCCGCCGGCCTCCAGGGCGATCCCGGCGCGGGCGCCTAGGTCAAGCCCGAGCGCGCTTCGAGAACCGGCCCCGCGATCGGAGCGAAGGCGGTGCTCTCGAACCGTGCGCCGCATCGGCGTTTTTCGGAGTGCTTTTTTCCGAGTGCTAGCGGGAACGCCTTGGAGCGCCGCCCGCGACGGTGCGGGGCGTCGCCGGAGGCCGATCGATCCGCCGTCCGATCTCTCCGATCGTCCGGGCGATGACGGGAGCACTTGAACCGGTGCGCGGCCTGACCGTGGCCAATCCCCGATCGACGCGGCTTCGCCCCGCGACGCTTCGGTGCGCGCAGGGGAAAGAGTTTCGTGCCGCAGCGAGAACGAACCGCGCCGGTCACACGGTGCGGGCGACACGCTCCCCGGTGAAGACGGAGGTCGTCTCCTTCGCGTAGATGCGGGCCTTGAGCACCACCTCGTCGGGGATCTGCATCACCACGTCGCCGGTCCTGGGATCGGTCACCCGGAAGACCAGCGACTGGCTCTGGGCATCGCGGACATAGGCGCGCCGCTCCGGCTCGTCCGGTTTCGCCTCGCCGGCCTCGGGTCTCAGGTCGAGGGAGACGGCCGGCTCCAGCAGGCGGGATTCCGCGCCCGCCCCGTCTGCCGGGGCGACGAAGCGTACGGGTGCGACCGTCGGCGCCGGGGTGACGGGCGGCGTCGACGTCAGGGGCCGGATCGCGTCCATGGCCGATCTCCTTCGGGTTCGAGCGCAAGCGTGAGCCTGAAGGAGATCGTGCAGGTCGCTACCGGATTCTTAAAGGAACCGGTTTCTCCCCCGGGGCCGGATTTCGGAGTCTGCGGGGGGTGAAGACGATCCCGACAATTGTCGCGATCGCCCCGGGGCCGGAGTGTCTCGACGGGGCGGCCCTCCCGGAGGAATGGCCGCCCGTTGCCCTTACTCGGCGGCGTCGACGTAGAGCTTGCCGCCCTCCGCCAAAAATTCCTGGGACTTGGCCGCCATGCCGGCGTTCCGCTCCTCCTCCGAGAGGGGCTTGGCCTGCCCGAGCACCACGCCGGCCTCTTCCATGGCGAGCACGTCGGCGCGCAGGTCCTGCGTGATCTTCATCGAGCAGAATTTCGGCCCGCACATCGAGCAGAAATGGGCGACCTTGTGGGCGTCCTTCGGCAGGGTCTCGTCGTGGTAGCTGCGGGCCGTGTCGGGATCCAGCGAGAGGTTGAACTGGTCGTCCCAGCGGAAATCGAACCGGGCGCGGCTGAGGGCATCGTCCCTGAGTTGCGCGGCGGGGTGGCCCTTGGCGAGATCGGCGGCATGCGCCGCGATCTTGTAGGTGATCACGCCGGTCTTCACGTCGTCGCGGTTCGGCAGGCCGAGATGCTCCTTGGGCGTGACGTAGCAGAGCATCGCCGTGCCGAACCAGCCGATCATCGCCGCGCCGATTCCACTGGTGATGTGGTCGTAGCCGGGGGCGATGTCCGTGGTCAGCGGGCCGAGGGTGTAGAACGGCGCCTCGCCGCATTCCCGCAGCTGCTTCTCCATGTTCACTTTGATCTTGTGCATCGGCACGTGGCCGGGGCCCTCGATCATCACCTGGCAGCCCTTGTCCCAGGCGATCTTGGTGAGCTCGCCCAGGGTCTCCAGCTCGGCGAACTGCGCCGCGTCGTTGGCATCCGCGATGGAGCCGGGGCGCAGGCCGTCGCCGAGCGAGAACGACACGTCGTAGGCGCGGCAGATGTCGCAGATCTCGTCGAAGCGCTCGTAGAGGAACGATTCGCGGTGCCCGGCGAGGCACCAGCGCGCCATGATCGAGCCGCCGCGCGAGACGATGCCGGTGGTGCGCCGCGCGGTCAGCGGGACATGGGCGAGCCGCACGCCGGCATGGATCGTGAAGTAGTCGATGCCCTGCTCGGCCTGCTCGATCAGGGTGTCCTTGAAGACCTCCCAGTCGAGCTTGAGCGGATCGCCGCCGACCTTCTCCAGCGCCTGGTAGATCGGCACCGTGCCGATCGGGACGGGCGAGTTGCGCACGATCCACGAGCGGATGTTGTGGATGTTGCGGCCCGTCGAGAGATCCATGACGGTGTCCGCGCCCCAGCGGATCGACCAGACCAGCTTCTCGACCTCTTCCGCGGCCGAAGAGGTCACGGCCGAGTTGCCGATATTGGCGTTGATCTTCACGAGGAAGTTCCGGCCGATCGCCATCGGCTCGAGCTCGACGTGGTTGATGTTGGCCGGGATGATCGCCCGGCCCCGCGCCACCTCCTCGCGCACGAAGTCGGGGGTGATGAAGGGCGGCACCGAGGCGCCGAAGCTCTGGCCGTCGGCGAGGGCGGCCTCGGCCCGCTCCAGCATCTGCGCGCGGCAGGCGTTCTCGCGGTGGGCCACGTAGATCATCTCTTCGGTGATGATCCCGGCGCGGGCGAACTCGTACTGCGTCACCATCTGGCCCGGCGCCGCCTTCCGGATCGTGCGCTCGGCCGGGCACGGGGCGACGAGCTTGTCGGCCGAGGCGAAGCCGTTATCCTCGGGCTTCACCGCGCGGGGCTGCACGGCGGCGTAGCCGCGCTGGATGATCCACGGCTCGCGGGGGGCGGGCAGGCCCTTCTCGAGGTCGATCGCCGCCTCGGTGTCCGTGTAGGGCCCAGACGGGTCGTAGACCCGCACCGGCGCCTCCTTCGGGTCGGAGAGGGCGATCTCCCGGTACGGCACGCGGATATCGGGCCGGCCGGGCGCCTCGGCATAGACCTTGCGCGATCCTTGGACCGGGCCGGTGGTGACGCTGGCAGGGTTGCCGCTGGGTAGATCTTTGGGACGGACGGGTGCGTTCATCGCTGTCGCTCCTGACATGGGAGGCGACCCGTGGTCCCGACGATGGTGCGGTCGGCCGTTGCTCGTGGGAGCGAGTGGCCGCTGGTTCCCGTCCCTCCGCCGGTACGAGCCGGATCAGGTTCAAGGGTCAGGGCATGCGCCCACTCTCAGCCCCCTTGACGGGGCCCCCCTCGGAACGATTCCAGCCTCTTCCCAAGCGCCATTCTTGTCAATCCGTCATGCGTGAGGGTCAAATCGGAGTGATCGCTTTTGTTTGCGCGCCGGCCTGCCGCCCAAAAGCCTGCGCATTCGTGGCAGATGCGAGCGGTCGGCCCCACGCAAAACTCACCAATCCGGCGGTCTTGGTCGTCGCGCGGCCCCCATCGACCCCGCAAGTGTGGATGGCGGGCGCCGACGGGGTGGCCATGCGGGCCGCCTTCCGCGACACAGATTCCCGATGAGCACGATCGTCCCCTTCCGCCGGCCCAAGCCCGCGCCCCGCGCCGCCTGTGATGTCGCGGCGGTTGCGAGTGATCTTCTCGCGGTTCTCGATCAGCTCGAAGGGCTGGTGGAGCGCGCCGCTGCCATGGACCGCCCGCCGCTCGAAGTGGAGCGCAGCGTCCAGCACCTGCTCGACGCGATCAGCGCGGTGGAGCGGGCCTCCGACACCCTCGGCGAGGGCTGTGCCCCCGAGATCGCCTGACCGGCGCCTGTCGCGCCGGCGATCCGCGCGCCGACGCGATCCCGAAGGAAACGGACGGTTTTCGCGGGGCTCGCTTTGCCGGGACGGCCCAAGATGGACCGGCTGAGGCCCCTGCCCTCCGGCGTGGTGACCCCCTGCCCAGGACCACGACGCGGACCGGAGACGCCTCGGGCGCTACGAGCCGGCGGCCAGGACGCTCGTGATGATCGTCCCGTAATGGCACGCCGTGGCGGCGAGGACGAAGGCGTGCCAGATCGCATTCTGGAACGGCAGGTTGCGCCAGACGTGGAACACGACGCCGACCGAGTAGAGCAGGCCGCCGATGGCGAGCAGCCACAGGGCGGAGGGGCTGAGGCCCGAGATCACCGATTCGTAGGCGAGCACGCCGCTCCAGCCCAGCATCAGGTAGAGCACGATCGAGACCCGGTCCCAGCGGCCCGGCATGCAGATCTTGATGGCGATGCCGGCGAGCGCCACCGTCCAGATCAGGGCGAGCAGGCTCCAGGCGACGGGGCCGGAGCCGACGAGCGCCACCACCGGCGTGTAGGTGCCGGCGATCATCAGGTAGATGAAGGCATGGTCGAACCGGCGCAGGATCCACTTGCGGGGTGAGACCGGCCACATGTTGTAGGCGGCCGAGGCCCCGAGCATCGCCACCATCGCGGTGGCGTAGATCAGCAGAGAAGCCCGCTCCAGCCAGCCGAGATGGGTCAGCGCCGCGGTCGCGACGAGGCAGATGGCGCCGAGAAGACCGAGAATGACCCCTGCGATGTGAACCACACCGTCCGCCCGCATTTCGCTGGGCGTATAGTTCCAGGTCAGGGTGACCGGTCGTCCATCCTCGGCGAGAAACATCCTCTGCTCCCCTGCTTGCGCGATAATCAAGTCTTGAGGGCCACGAGTCGTTCCATCAACGAACTACGCACCCGCACTTGTTCCACAGGAATCCACCGGTCCGACGACTGTCCTTCACTTGTGCGTTGCAAGGTGAGCGGCCGGCCATGCTGCGTCGCCGTCCGCCCGATCCACGATCGGCTCGAATCGCTACGGTTTCATGAACCGTCGTGCAGGGTGAGCAGAATCCGGGCCAGAGCGGAGGCAGGATCGTGCAGGCCGCCGCGTCAGGCGCGCCCGCCCGCCAGGGTTTCGAGGCCGATCGGCACGGTCGGCTCCGACAGGACCGGGGCCGCGCCGACGCCCAGGCTGAGGCGGGCGTGGACGGTCGCCATCACCAGCACGGCCATGGCGAGGATCTGGTGGGCGAGCCCGGCCCAGATCGGCACGGCCAGGAGGAGGGTGACGATCCCGAGCGCCATCTGGGCGACCGCGAGCGCCGCCACCCCGGTCGCCCGGCCGGCCGCGCTCCGGGACGGGCCGAGCACGGCCTGGATTGCGTGGGCGAGCGCGGCCAGCACCACCAGATAGGCGAACAGGCGATGGTTGAACTGGACCAACGTCAGGTTGTCGACGAAGTTCTCGATCCAGGGGGCTTGCGTGAACATCAGCCGGGCGGGCGGCACGACCATGCCGTCCATGTCGGGCCAGGTGTTGTGGACGAGGCCGGCCTTCGAGCCGGCCACCAGGCCGCCGAGCCAGATCTGCACGAGGACGAGGGCCGGCAGCAGGAGGGCGACAGCCCGCACCGGGGCGGGCGCGGGAGCGAGCCCCCGGGGCCGGGTGCCGGCGGCGAGCCAGACGAGGCCCGCCAGGATCAGGCTCGCGGTGGTGAGGTGGAGCGCCAGCTTGAGGGGCGCCACCGCGGTCATGCCGGGCTGAAGGCCGGAGGCCACCATGATCCAGCCGATCGCGCCCTGCAGCCCGCCGAGCAGGCCGAGGCCGAGGAGGCCGGCCAGCAGGCGCCGCGAGAGGGCGCCGCGCCACCAGAACCACAGGAACGGCACGAAGAAGACCACGCCGACGATGCGGCCGAGCAGGCGATGGGCCCATTCCCACCAGTAGAGCGTCTTGAAGCTGTCGAGGCCGAGGCCCTGGTTGAGGATGCGGTACTGGGGCGTGTCGCGGTACTTGGCGAACTCGACGGCCCAGTCGGCGGCGCTGAGCGGCGGGATCACCCCGGTCACGGGCCGCCACTCGGTGATCGACAGGCCGGAGCCGGTCATCCGCGTCGCCCCGCCGAGGGCGACCATGCCGACCACGAGGAGGGCCAGCAGGGAGAGCCAGCCCCGCACCGCCCCCTGTCCGGGGCGCGCCGGCGCGGCGGCGTCGCGGTCGCTCGGATGCGCTGTGGACAGTCTCATGATGGTCTCGCCTGCCGTCGGACGGCCTTCGGCGCCTCGTGCGCAGCGCTTTCGCGCGAAACTCCCGGGTTCCGGGACGCTCGTGAGGGGCTCTTACGGGACGCGGACGGCCGGGCGCAACGCGACGTATGACGCAGGGGCGTCCCGTTGCGGCCCGGCGGCCGGGCCTTTACGACCCTGCGGGGGATCGGACGGCTTCGCCGGTCCCGCGATTACGAGAGAACGGTCCAGCCCCATGCGCCGCCGCACGCGCACCCTCCTCGGCACCTTCGGCATCCTGGTCTTCGTGATCGTCTACGCGCCGCTCGCCATGGCGCTCGCCGACAGCCGCATCTCGCAGGCCCACCCGGCCCTGCAGACGGTCGCCTATTGCATCCTCGGCATCGCCTGGATCTTCCCGCTGATGCCGCTGATCCGGTGGATGGAGCGGCCCGACCGGTAATCCGCGGGGCGCGAGCCGACATCCGGACGGCGGCCCCGCCTTAGGGGGCGTCCGTCAGATGCCCCTCGATGAGGCCCGCCACCTCGGCCGCCCGGTCCCGCGCCAGATCGTGATCGCCCCCGCGGACCACGTGGAGCGTGGCATTCGGGAGGAGCGCCCGCAGCCGCTCTCCGACGGAGACCGGGCTGATCGGATCGCGATCGCCCCAGATCAGCAGCGTCGGGGCCCGGATCGATCGGATCGGCTCGGACAGGTCCTCGCCCGCCTCGAGAATCCACCGCGCCGCCCGCGGAAAGGCGGCGGCGTAGTCGGCGCGCCAATCCGTCCCGCCGAGATCGGCCGCGGGAACGCCGCCGGAGGTGGCGACCAGGACCAGACGCCGGATCCGGTCGGGGGCCTTCAACGCTGCCTTGATCGCCACGAGGCCGCCCATCGACTGCGCGACGAGGTCGACCGGCGCGCCCATGCGATCCGTGACCATGGCGACGAGATCGTCGAGCCCGGAGACGGCTTGATGGGCCGGCTCGTCGCCGAGGCCGGGCCAGGCGAAGAACACGCCGTCGAGGCGGGTCCGGTCGGCGACGGGCCGCCAGAAATGGGCGCTCGCCCCCGCGCCGGGCAGGAAGAAGGTCTGGGTCATCGGCGTGTTCCGTCCATCGGCGCCCGGTCCGGCCGGGGCGCTCCCCAGAGGATGCCGCCGCGGCGGCGCCGCGGGCATCGGCCGAGGGGCCCTGAATGCCCCGGGACGGCGGCCCGGCGCACCTTTTTTTGCCGCACTCGACGGCGAGAAGGCCGGACGCTCCGCTCAAGCTTCGCCGCGAAGGTCGTCCGCCCATCATGCGCCGCCCGCTCCGCCTGCCCCTCCTCCTCGCCGGTATCCTGCTCGCCGGGCCCGTCCTGGCGCAGGGCGCGCCCCGTTCCATGGCGGAATGCGAGCGGCTCAAGAACGATCTCGCCTACAACCAGTGCCTGGCCATGTTCGGCCCGCCCGCCCGCAATGTCGGCGGCGGCGACGGCGGGGCTTCCGCGGCCGCCGCGACCTCGGTCGCCTCCACCCCAGTCGCCGCGACGGCGACGATCCCGGGCATCCCCTCGGTCGAGGAGCCCGACCTGCAGGAGAGCGGCCGGCGCGGGCGCCGCGGACGCTATGCCCGCCGCGGGGGCGGCCGGATGAGCGCGGCCTTCACGGTCGGCGCGGCGGAGGACTCGGTCTCGGAGACCGCCTCGGACACGCCGCGCCGCCGCCATCGCCGCCGCCGCTGAGCCTCACGCCACGTTGAGCCGTCGCCCGCGGTTCCACGCCAGGAACGGCACGCCGGAGAGGAGGCCCGCCAGCGCGGCCTGCCTCTGGTGCACGCCGTTGATTGAGACCCGCGGCAGCGCGTGCAGATGCCCCGCATGGGCGGCGAAGAGGTGGCCGGGCCGGGTCGTCACGGCGGTGGCGAAGCCGAGCTCCCGGGCGATCGCGAACTCGCGCGGGCCCGCCGAGGTCGGGTCGCCGACCGGGTAGGACAGGTGGCGCACCTCCCGGCCGGTCTCGGCCGCGATCCGGGCGCGGCTCTCGGCCATCTCCCGCCGGGCGAAATCGGCCCCGTGCTTGGCGAGCATCGGATGGGTGAGGGTGTGGGCGCCGAAGGTCACCGCGGGATCGCGGGCGAGGGCGCGCAACGCGTCCCAGTCCAGGCACCAGTCCCGGGCGACCGTTCCGGGCGCGAGGCCGGCCTCGCGGCAGAGCCCGGCGATGGCGGCGAGGAGCCGGTCTTCCGGGCCGGCGCGCAGGGCGCGGTAGGCGCCCTCGAAGGCCGCGCCCTTCTCGGCCGCGGTCCGGGCCGACCAGTCGAGGCCGGGGCCGAGGTGGATCCGGTCGAGCCGGGCCACCGCCCGCTCCAGCTCCACCCACCACAGACGCCCCTCCCCGTCCGCGAAGGCGCTCGTGACGAACAGCGTCCAGGGTGCCCCGTGCCGCGCCAGGACGGGCCGGGCGTGGTCGAGATTGTCGCGGTATCCGTCGTCGAAGGTCAGCACCGCGAACGGGCGGCCGGGGCGCGGCTCGGCGAGGCGCTGCGGCACGGCGTCGAGGCCGATCAGCTCGAAGCCGCGGGCGGCGAGCTGGGTCAGGGTCCGGTCGAGGAAGTCGGGGGTGATCGTCAGGAGCGCGTTCGGGGCGAAGGGGCCCGGCGGCTCCGGCCGAACGTGGTGGAAGGTCAGGATGAGACCCCGTCCCCGGGCGAGGGGCGCGAGCCAGCGGTCGGCCCCGAGGGCGGAGAGCGCCGTGAAGCCGGCGCGGAACAGGCGGTGGCGCGGCGTCGGCATCGGCGTGGCGGTTCCCGAGGGCGGGTTCGCCCCGCCGGACACCCTTACGCGGCGCGTGAAAAGCTTTCGTTACCCATCCCGGCAGGGAGGTGCGGCCCGTCAACCGCCGCTTGAGGATCCGGCCGCAACGGTGCCCGACCGCCAAGCGGCGGCCCTCGACGGGCCGGCCGCGCCTTGCCGGGAGGGATCGCCATGACGGCACTCGCCGAAGATCTGGGTCGGCCCGCGCGCGACGCCGCCTCGCCGCGGGGCGGGCTCACCGCCGAGATCGTCTCCGATCTCGCCGCCGTCGAGGCGCTGTGGCGGGGGCTCGAGACCGATCCGGGCGTGCTCATGACGCCCTATCAGCGCTTCGACTGGGTCGCGGCCTTCGTGGGCGCCGGGATCGGGGAGGCGTCCGCCGCGACGGTCCTGGTGCTGCGGGACGCCGCCGCCCGCCCGCGGCTGCTGCTCCCGCTCGCGATCGAGCGGCACGGCCCCGTCCGGATCGCCGGATGCATCGGGGGGCGGCACGCCAATTTCCACATGCCGCTCTTCGCCTCCCGCGAGGCGGCGGCGATGGCGCCGGACGATCTCACCGAGGCCCTGGTGGGCGCGGGCCGCCGGCTCGGCATCGACGCGTATCGGTTCGTCAACCAGCCGTGCTTCTGGGACGGCGTGCCGAACCCCCTGAGCCGGCGCGGCCTGCCCGCCCCCAGCGACGCCTACGGCCTGATGCTCGGCCCCGACCCCGAGGCGACCCTGCGGCGGGTCTTCAGCGGCGAGGCCCGCAAGAAGGTCCGGGCCAAGGAGCGCAAGCTCGTCGAGGCGCTCGGCCCCGTGGAGCACCGGATCGCGCGGGATGCGGCGGGCGCGGCGGAGATCCAGGCCGCCTTCTACGCCCAGAAGGCCGCGCGCTTCGCCACCCTCGGCATCGCCGACCCCTATGCCGAGCCCAGCCTGCGCCGCTTCGTCGCCGCCGCGACCGCCCCGGGGCCCGACGGGCGTGCTCCGGCGATCGAGGTTCACGCCCTGGCGACCGTGGCCGGGCGCATCCTGGCGACCTTCGGCGGGGCGGTCGATGCCCAGCGCTTCTGCGGGATGTGGACCTCGTTCGACACCGATCCCGAACTCGGCCGTTTCAGCCCCGGCGAGATCCTGCTGCACCGGCTGATCGGCGACCAATCCGCCCGGGGCCGCCGGGCGCTGGATCTCGGGGTCGGTGAGGCGAGCTACAAGGCCAAGACCTGCGACGAGACGATCGAACTCGTCGAGGCGGTGCTGCCGGTGAGCCCGACGGGCCACCTCGTCGCGCTGGCCGCGGGGGCGGCCGTCCGGCTCAAGCACCGGGTCAAGCGCTCGCCCCGCCTCATGGACGCGGCGCGCCGGCTGCGGCGCCTGCGCCGGTCGTGAGCCCGCGCGGGCGCCGGGGAGCGGAGGTCCTCAGGCGGAGAGCCGCAGCGGGGTGTCCTCCAGCCGGTCCGGCGCCCGATCCTGAGCGACCAGCACCTGCGGGGCGCCGGTCTCCCGGGCGAGGCGGTAGAGCGTGACCAGGGCCGGGTCGTCGGCGGGCTGGTTCGAGGCGATCACGATGGCATCGGCGCAGGGGCCGACCGCGGCGACGAGGTCGTTGACCACCTCCGTCCCCGTGGCCTCGAGGCGGCACACCACCCAGTCGTAGCTCTGCGCCATGGCGTTGAGGCCGATGGCGAGGGCCTGCGGCTCGTCCATGAGCACGTCGAGGCCGTTGAAGCCCCGCCGCACGGTGTGGAGCCGCGAGCCGCGCACCGGCTGGATCACGTCGAGGAAGTCCGCTTCGCCGGCCACGAGGTCGGTGAGCCCCGGCTGCGCATGGCCGTTGGACACGCCGCTGAGATCGACGAGGAGCGCCCGCGCCCGGCCGCTCAGCACCCGGGCGAGATCCCGCGAGAGGCCGACGGTGCCGGTCCCGGACCCGGTCTCGACCACGAGCACGCAGGTTCCGGCCCCCGCGGCTCCGGGGCCGAGCCGCTCGATCAGCCGGTCGAGGTCGGATGGGACGGCGGGAAGGCCGGCCGGCGCCGGGCTGCGCACGGCCGGCGCGGCGAAATAGGGGTGGTGGACGGTGGCGGTGGCGTGGAGCGCGTTGTCGAAGGCCAGCGCCGGGGTGAAGCGCTCGGCGGTGCCCGCCGTGCCGAAGGGTTCCGGCGCCTTCCGGCGGGGCGCCGGGGGCTCGGGCTCGGGAAACGGGTCGTGCGGCGGGAGGGCGTGGACCTCGTCCGCCTCCTCGTACCGGGCGCCCTCGGGCGTGGCGGGGGTCTTGAGGAGGTGACGCCCGATCACCCCGGCCGAGGCGAGCAGGAAGGCGATCAGCGTGGCGAAGGCGACGATCGGCCCCTTCTTCGGGAAGGAGGGCATCTCCGGCGTCACCGCGCGGGAGACCACGCGGGCATCGGCCGGGCTCGCGCTCTCGGCATCGCGGGCGGCGGCCTCGCGGTAGCGGGCGAGGTAGGATTCGAGCTGCTCGCGCTGGGATTTCGCCTCGCGCTCGAGGGCGCGCAGCTGCACCTCGCTGGTGTTGCCCTTGGCGACCACGTCCTGCTGGCCGTCGACGGCCGCCTGCAGGCTCTCGACCCGGGCGCCGGCGATCCGGGCGTCGTTCTCCAGGGTGCGGACGATCCGCTCGGCGGCGGCCTTGATCTGGCCCTCGAGGTCCTGGACCTGGGCGGTCAGCTCCTTGATGCGCGGATGCGCCGGCAGGAGCGTGCGGGATTCCAGCGCCAGCTGCGCCCGCAGCGTCATGCGGCTCTCGACGGTGCGCCGGATCAGCTCGTTGTTGGCGACATCCGGGATCTCGAACGCGCGCCCGTCCTTGATCATGTCCTTGAGGAGCTTGGCGCGGGCGGCCAGGTCCGCCTTGACGGTGCGGGCCTGGGTGAGCTGGCTCGACAGTTCGGAGAGCTGCTGCGACGAGAGCGGCTGGTTCGCCGCGCTGCTGCCGGCGCCGATCAGGCCGTTCTTGGCCCGGAACGCCTCCACCTTCGCCTCCGCCTCCGCCACCCGGGCGCGCAGGGCGTCGATGTTGTTGCCGAGCCAGGTCGAGGCGTAGCGCGCGGTGTCGACCGAGGCCGCCGCGAGCGAGGCGAGGTAGAGATCGGCCACGGTGTTGGCGCCGCGGGCGGCGAGTTCGGGATCGCGCGACTTGAACTCGATCGTCAGGATGCGCGACTTGCCCGCCGGGTAGACCAGCAGGCGGTCGAGATAGGCGTCGAGCACCCGGTCTTCGGGGGAGCGCTCCAGCGGCGAGGGGGCGAGGCCGAGCATCATCAGGGCGCTCTGGAGCGAGGAGACGCCCGCCGCCTGGGGATCGAATTCGGGATTGCCGACGAGCTTCAGGCTGCGGATCGCCTGCCGGGCGAGGTCGCGCGACATCGCCACCTGCACCTGGCTCGCCACCGCCTGCTCGTCGATGGGCTGAGCGGGATCGCGCTCGCCGGCGGTGCGGGCGAAGGCCGGGTCGCGGCTCTCCAGCAGCACCTTCGCCTCAGCGGTGTAGCGCGGGGGCACGACCTGCACGAAGGTGATCGCCCCGAGCGCCGCGGCGAGCGTCGGCACGGCGATCCAGGCCCAGGACCGGCCGAGCACGCCGAACATCTGCGACACCGCCAGCCCGTCCGCTGCGGTCTCGCCGGAAGCGCGGCGACCCGGGACCGGGGCGGCGGAGTCGGTGGGCGGCCTGAGGCGGGGCATGAGCAGTCTTCGCACGGGGGCAGGGCCGGGGCCGATGCAATCGACCCGTCTCGCCACAATAGAACCTATTAAGGTTGCCCGGTGGTTAAGATGTCGGGCCGACGCGCCGTCCTCCTGCGAGACGTCAGGGTTCATTAACCATGGGGGCATAGACAGGGGCAGGTTTCATCACAACGGCGATGACGATGCATCGGCGCGCTCTTCTCCTAGCCCTTCCGGCCGTGCTCGCCCTCGGCGGCTGCCTGCGTCCGGACTTCCGGACGGCGGATCTCGACGCCACGGGAACGGGGTCGATCAGCAGCCGCTACACCCTCGCGGCGGGCGACAAGTTGCGGGTGATCGTGTTCGGGCAGGACAACCTGTCCAACATTTACGCGGTCGACGGGGCCGGGCGGATCGCGATGCCGCTGATCGGGGTCGTCACCGTCGGCGGACAGACCACGGGCCAGGCCGCGCGCACCATCGAGGCGAAACTCGCCTCCGGCTACGTCCGCGAGCCGCACGTGACGGTGGAGGTCGACGCCTACCGGCCCTTCTACATCCTCGGCGAGGTCACGACCTCCGGCCAGTATCCCTACGTCAACGGCATGACGGTGGAATCGGCGGTGGCGATCGCGGCGGGCTTCGGGCCGCGGGCGGCGCGCGACTACGCCGTGCTCACCCGCGAGGGAACGGGCGGGCTCATCAACGGCATCGTGCCGATGCATTATCCGGTGCGCCCGGGCGACACGATCGTCATCAAGGAGCGGTTCTTCTAGGACCTCGTCCCGAAGCCGATCCGAACCGAGGTGGGGCGCCGCATCGGCGCTGTCCCGGAGCCCACGTCCCCTCATCGGGCCGAGCGCCCGCGCCGGCCCGTTCACCGAAGCCTAACCTCGATGCAGGAAAAGCGACCGCGGCGGGGCCGTGCCCGGGTCGAGGCGCGCATTGTGCCGGCCGCCTTAACCCGGCGCTGACCCTGCGCCGCCACTCTCCGCCGATCCGGTGCCCGTCCCAGGGCCCCTTCCCGCGGAGACCCGCCACCGTGGTCGCTTCCCTCGCCGCCGGCCTCGCGCCCTCCTCCGGCTCCGTCCTCGACCGGACCGCCCCCGGCCGCCCGGCGGAGCGCCTCCGCATCCTGCACGTGTTCCGGGCCCCCGTCGGCGGCCTGTTCCGGCACGTCGTCGATCTGGCCCGCATCCAGGCAGCGGCGGGGCACGAGGTCGGCATCGTCTGCGACGCCTCGACCGGCGGCGAGCGGGCCGAGCGGGCCTTCGAGGGGCTGCGGCCGAGCCTGGCCCTCGGCGTGGTGCGCCTGCCCATGCACCGCAACCCGCATCCCGCCGACCTGCTGGCCCTGCGCGCGGTGCGCGCCCGGGTGCGGGAGACCGGCGCGACGGTCCTGCACGGGCACGGCGCCAAGGGCGGTGTCTTCGCCCGCCTGTGCCCGCTGCCGGGCGAGAGCCCGATCCGGGCCTACACGCCCCATGGCGGCAGCTACAATTACCGGCCCGGCACGCCGCTGCACCGGCTCTACATGGGCGTCGAGCGCCTCCTCGCGGCCTCGACCGACGTGTTCCTGTTCGAGAGCGAGTACGTCGCCGCCCGCCACCGCACCTATGTGGGCGGGCGCCAGCGCCTCGCCCGGATCGTCCATAACGGCCTCGCCGAGGCCGAGTTCGAGCCCGTCGGCACCGTTCCGAGCGCCTTCGACCTCGTCTATGTGGGCGAGTTGCGGGAGGCCAAGGGCCTGCCGGTCCTCCTGCGGGCCCTGTCGCAGTTGCGCGCGCAGGGCCGCATCCTGAGCCTGCTGATGGTCGGGTCGGGGCCGGACACGGACAGCCTGACGGCGCTGGCCACCGAACTCGGCGTGCGCGACTCCATCACCTTCGAGCCGCCCCAGCCGATCCGGCCGGTCCTCGGGCGCGGCCGGGTCATGGTGGTGCCCTCGCTTGCCGAGTCGCTGCCCTACGTCGTGCTGGAGGCCGCCGCCGCCTGCCAGCCGCTCGTCGCGACGAATGTCGGCGGCATCCCGGAAATCTTCGGTGCCTTCGCCGACCGCCTCGTCCCGTCCCGCGACGCCGGCGCGCTGGCCGCCGCCATCGCCCGCATCCTCGACGAGGCCCCGGAGGCGCGCAACGACCAGGCCCGGGCCCTCAGCGAGTCCGTGCGGGCCCGGTTCTCCCTGACGCGCATGGGGGCCGACGTGCTCTGCGGATACGCTGCTGCCCTCCGCGATCGCCGGTCCCTCGCCGCTCCGGCGGCGGCGTCCGTCGCCTGACGCGGGAACCTCGGGTTGTCCCGCCTTTCCCCAGGCTCGGCCGGCCGGCCCCTTAAGCCTTCCCTCAGGCCGACCACCGACAGTTCGGTTCAGCTTCGCATGGGAGCGGGCGTCGCGGCCCGCCCCGCCTCAGTTGGAACACCGTCATGAGTGCGATCGACGTCCGTGATCTGCTCAAGGTGGCCGGGGAGGCCGGTGCCCCGACGCCCGTGCCCCCGCCCCTCGGGCTCACCGGAGCGCCAGGCGCGGACGCCCCGCCCGACGCGGCTTCGAACGGGCTGCCGAATCTGCCGCCAAGCCTGCCGCCGAGTCCGTGGCTGTCGCCCGTGGTCCTGACGGGTTCGGTCCGGCTCGCCGAGTTCGGCGGCCTCGTGCTCCTCGGCTACGGCCTGCATTTCGCGCTGCTGGAGGGCAAGGTGCCGCTGGTGCCGCGCTACCCGGTGGCGATCCTGGCGGTCGCCCTGGCGGCGGTGGGCCTGTTCCACGCCTCCGGCAGCTACCGGATCGGCGCTTTCCGCGACCTCCCCCGGACCGCACTCAAGCTCCTGACCGGCTGGTGCCTGGCCTTCCTGATGGTCGCCGCCGCCATGGTGCTCACCAAGGTCGCCGACCATTACTCGCGGATCTGGCTGATGAGCTATTTCGCGGCCGGGCTCGGCGCGATCCTGGCCGGGCGGACCCTGCTGACCGCCTTCGTCAAGGCGCAGATGGCGCAGGGCCGGTTCGACCGGCGGACGGCGATCGTGGGCGGCGGGCCGGCCGCCGAGGACCTGATCCGGGCGCTCCATGCGGGCGGCGCCGACAGCGGCATCCGCATCCTCGGGGTGTTCGACGACCGCGGCGACGCGCGCGCCAGCGACACCGTGGCAGGCTACCCGAAGCTCGGCAACGTCAGCGACCTCGTCGCCTATGCCCGCCGCACGCGGCTCGACCTCGTGGTGTTCACCCTGCCGATCTCGGCGGAGACGCGCATTCTGCAGATGCTCGCCAAGCTCTCGGTGCTGCCGGTCGACATCCGCCTCTCGGCCCACGCGACCAAGCTGCGCCTGCGCCCGCGCGCCTATTCCTATCTCGGCGAGGTGCCCCTGCTCGACGTGTTCGACAAGCCGCTCGCCGATTGGGACGTGATCATGAAGAGCGTGTTCGACCGCTGCGTCGGCCTCGGCCTGCTCCTGGCGCTCGCCCCGGTGATGCTCGGCGTGGCGCTGGCGGTGAAGCTCACCTCGCCCGGACCGGTCCTGTTCCGGCAGAAGCGCTACGGCTTCAACAACGAGCTGATCGAGGTCTACAAGTTCCGCTCGATGTATGCCGACCAGTGCGACGCGAACGCCGTGAAGCAGGTCACCCGCACCGATTCCCGCGTGACGCCGGTCGGCCGCTTCATCCGCAAGACCTCGCTGGACGAGCTGCCCCAGCTTCTCAACGTCATCAAGGGCGATCTCTCCCTCGTCGGCCCGCGCCCGCACGCGCTCCAGGCCAAGGCCGCCAACACCCTCTACGATCAGGTCGTGGACGGCTATTTCGCCCGCCACAAGGTCAAGCCCGGCATCACCGGCTGGGCCCAGATCAACGGCTGGCGCGGCGAGACCGACACCAGCGAGAAGATCCAGCGCCGGGTCGAACACGACCTACACTACATCGAGAACTGGTCGATCCTGTTCGATCTGCGGATCCTGGCGGTCACGCCGCTGGCCCTGTTCAAGGCCACCAACGCTTACTGATACGAGTTCCGCTTGATCAAAGCGGGGCCCGGATCAGGCAAGCCCGCGCGGCGTTTGAGCAAAGCCCAAATCCGCCATCCCGAAGGGATCAACCGGATTTGGTATGAGACGGGCGAGGGATCGGCAAAGGGCCCGCGGCGATCAGCGCCGCGGGCCCTTTGCGTTGAGGCGTGTGCCGGTCGGCTCAGGGCAGCGCGCCGGCCGCCTCCTTCACCTTCGTCATCGTGTCCTGGCAGGTGGTCTCCTGGCCGGCCTTGTCCTGCTCCTTGGCCTTGGCGAGCAGCGTGCGCGCCTGCTCGACGCCGGCCTTGGTCGGCTGCGTCGCGGGATCGGACGGCTTGCCCTCCGGCGGCTTGTCCAGCGCCTTGTCCGAGGGCGCGGCGGTCGGCCCGCCCGGCGGTTCCTTGCCGGTGACCGTCTCGGCCCCGGCGCTGTTGAGGCGGCGCTCCACCGCGGCGATGTCGTCCTTGCAGGTGACCGACAGGGCAGGTCCCGCCGCCAGGAGGGCGGCGAGGGCGACGGGCAGGCCGAGGGCGATGCGCATGGGGCGTGGTGTCTCCGAGGATTCGGGACCGGCGGACCCTGCGGGCGCCGCCGGTTCAGGTCCGGGAAAGCCCCGATCCCCCCTCGGGTGTTCCCCCCTGCGACGCCGGGTGCCCTCTCCTCCCTCCGGGAAACGGCGTGCGGAGACAACGGGAAGGGGCGCGGACTTTTCGGTCCGCGCCCCTCTCGTCCTGTCGTCGTCCGTTCCGACGGAGCGGATCAGCGCATCAGCGCATCAGCGCGACGAGCGCGGAGCCGGCCGGGCTCGACAGCTCGCGGGCGTCGATCGTGCCGTCGTTGTCCGGGTCGGCGGCCTTGAACTGGGTGGCGACGGCGGCGAGCCACTCCTTCTTGTCGAGGGTGCCGTCGTTGTCCGGATCGAACGCCTTGAGGTCGGCCTCGGAGAGGCGGCCCTTGACCTCCTTGGCGTCGAGGGTGCCGTCCTTATCCGGATCGAGCTTGTCGAAGGCGGCGGAGGCCGCGGTCTGGGCCTCCTTGAGATCGATGGTGCCGTCCTTGTCCGGATCGAAGGCAGCGATGTCGACCTTGGTCATGGGCGGGGCGGCCAAAGCCGGGGCGACCCCGAGGGCGAGGGCGAGAAGGGCCGCGTGGGAGAGGCGAAACGCCATGCTGAGGACTCCTGGGGTTCGAGGCCCGGCAGGACCGGGCGGATCGGCAAAGGGGCTTGCGACGCGGGGCCGTGACGATGGCGGCGCGAGGCGCGTCCGGGTCGGGCCCGGCGAGCTTGCGTAACCCGCCCGGGATGATTTGGCAATACCGGCGGGCCTGTTCCGCAAGAGAACGCGGGGGCGGCGCAGGGGTTGCCTCCCGACCGCGGCGCGAGGCGGTCGGCCGGGAAGCGGAGGGGAGGCGCAGGAGCGTCCTTCGCCGCGGACGTAAGGGATCGCGCGGCCTGGGACAGGAACGCGTCTCCCCTCCCCTTGCGGACGGGAGCCGCTCCGCTGTCGCGGGGGTTCAACGACGAAGAGGCCTCGTCATCCTCGATGGGGAGCGGCCTGGTTCGCCTCAGGCTGCGGCGCCGCCGCGTCAGAGTGAGCGGACGGGACGGGAGATCGTGTCGGCCCGGGCGGCGCTCAGGCCGGACCCGAATGGGGCGGGCCGAAAAAAGTCTCGCGCTCGATGAAGATTAGTTCGGAGCGCTTGTGCGGCAGGTCGAAGGCCTTGAGCCGCACGAAGCCCTGCTTCTGCATGTACTCGATCCAGCGCACGTGATCGATGCGCGGGTCGCCGATCAGCCGCCGGGTGCGGGGATCGTCGAGGAACATGTAATGCGACAGGGCGCGGAACCACGCCTCGACCTTGCCCGGCCCCTGATGGCGCGGGTCGCCCACCAGCAGATGCAGGCCGCGGTCGTAATCGTCGGCGTCGTAGAACGGCGCGACCCGATCCTCCTTGGCCCAGTACATCTCGAAATAGGCGAAGGGCGCGTCGTCAAAGCAGCCGAAGAAGCTGATCGTGTGCGGGTCGGCCGCGATCGTGGTCAGGTAGCTGCGGTGCTGGTCGAGGGTGCCGCGCTCGTTCCAGAACTCGGCGACGCTGTCGAGGTTCATCCAGCGGTTGAAGGTCTCGAGGTCGGCCTCAATGTCCACTGTGCGCAGGGAGAACTCCGCCTTGAAGCGCGGCATGTGGCGCCGATAGACCTCGCCGACGGGCTTCGGCGGGCGCTGGGGATGGCGCTTCTCGCCGGTCATGACATAGGCGAGCGGCGTCTGCCCGCTCGGCCGTCCCTTCAGCCACAGGTCCGGATGCTGCCAGAAGGCGCTGCGGGTCGCGGTGAACTGCCGGCCCCCCTCCCCCGGCGCGACCGACTGGACCACGCCGGCCCGGATCGCCTCGCGCGCCCAGTCCTCGGAGGCCGGCAGGGTGATCTGCGCGGCCTCGACCTTCGGGCGCCGGGCGAAGACATGGGCCAGAAGCGGCAGCAAGGCCTCCGGCGGCAGCCCCGCCTCGAACCCGTCGAGGGCCGTGAAGACGCCCCGCTCCGGCCGGGCGAGGCTCACCGCCCCGCCGCCCTCCACGACCACCCGCGCCCGGTCCTCCTCGACCTCGGCCCAGGCCCGGCGCCCGTCCGCGAGAACGAGGGTGAAGGGCACGGCGTTCGCCTCCACCGCCCTCACCACGTGTAGCGCGCTCCGAGGATGACCTTGCGCTCCTGTCCGTAGAAGCAGGAGGTCTGGTCCGAACAGGCGGTGACGTACTTGCGGTCGGCCAGATTGCGGACGTTCAGCGAGAAGCGCCAGTTCTCGTAGCCGTAGGACAGGCCGAGATCGACGAGGAAGAACTCCTTCGTCCGGATCGGCAGTTCGATGGGGAACAGGGTCGAGTCCACGCCACCGACGGAGGCACCGTTGTAGCGCAGGCCGGCTCCGATCCGCAGGCCGCGCAGGTCGCCGGTCAGGAACGTATAGTCGCCCCAGATCGCGCCCGTGCGATCCGGGACCGCCACCGGCCTCGAGCCGATATCGGTGGGGAACGACCGGCTGCCGGTGATCCGCACGTCCTGCAGGGTGTAGGAGCCGATCATCCGGAAGCCGTTCCCGAGATCGACCAAGGCCTCCATCTCGTATCCCTTCGAGCGCAGGTCCTCGGCGTAGGAGTTGAAGCCGAAGGAGGTCACCACGTTGGTCTGCGTGATGTCGAAGGCGGCGGCGCTGAGCAGGATCGGCAGGCCCGGCGGCTGATAGCGCAGCCCCGCTTCCCTCTGCCGGCCGAGGCTCGGTGCGAACGGCGTCCCATCGCCTGCGCCGATCGACCCGCCTCCGAACAGCGTCGATGCCGAGCCCGGATTGACCGAGAAGGATTCCGAGTAGCTGACGTAGGGCGCGAAGCCGTAATCGAGCAGCAGGACGGCGCCGATGCGCGGGGACAGGGCGCTGTCCTTGGCGACCGCTCCGGTTCTGTCCGCTGCGAGCGTGTCCTTGTAGTCGTTGGTCGCGGTGTCGTAGCGCGCGCCCGCCGTGACCACGAGGCGGTCGAGGACCTTGATCTGATCCTGGACGTACAGGCCGACCTGCGCGATGCCCTGCTTCTCTCTCTTGATAGGAGACGGCGGCCCCAACGAATCGTCGCGGGCGCCGGTGAAGAGGTCGAGCGATCCGGAGGCAAGGAAGTCCTGCCGGTCAAAGCTGAACTGGTTCAGATAATCGACGCCGGCCAGCACGGTGTGCCGTGTCGGGCCGACCGCGAAATCGAACTGGAGCTGGTTGTCGACCGTGAACGCGGCCGCCGCGTTCCGTCCGCCGATGCCGAAGCGACCGAGGGTGCGTTCGTCGGTCCCGACGCCGCCGCCGCCATAGACCGTGTTGATGCTGGTCGCGACGCTGGCGTAGCGCAGGTTCTGGCGGAAGGCGAGATTGTCGCTGAAGCGGTGCTCGAACTCGTAGCCGATGGCGTATTGCGTGCGGATCTGCTTGTCGAAGTTCCGGTTGCCGGTCCAGAGATTGCGCGAGATGCGCCCGAATGGGTTCGGCAGCACGGTGCCGCGTGCGGGGTAGAAATCGCTGTCGATGTGGGTGTCGTCCTGCAGGAACGAGCCGAACACGATCAGCGAGGTCTGCGCGTCGGGTTTCCAGGCAATGGAGGGCGCCAGCGCGATGCGCTGACCGGTGAAGGGGTTGCCGCCGTTGAGTTGGCTGTTCTGGCCGACGCCGACCATGCGGTAGCTCAAGCTGCCGTCCTCGTTGAGCGCCCCGCCGAAATCGAGGCCGACCCGCGGCTGCTCGAAATTGCCGGCCTGCATGTCGAGCACGGCGAAGGGCACCGGCGTCGGGCGCTTCGAGACGTAGTTGATGGTGCCGCCGGGGCCGCCCTGGCCGTAGAGAACCGAGGAGGGGCCGCGCAGGATCTCGATGCGCTCCACGGTGAAGGGATCGACGCGGTAGCCGCCATAGGGCCGGGTGAGCGGCAGGCGCAGGTTGTCCTGGAAGAAGTTCGCCGGCAGGCCGCGGATGGTGATGTAGTTGTCCGAGCGGGAATTGTTGCCGTAGGTGTCGGCGTTGATGCCCGGCGTGTACTGGAACACCTCGCTCGCGCTGGTCGATTGCTGGACGTCGATGCGGTCGCGGCCGATCACGGTGATCGATTGCGGCGTCTCGATGATCGGCGCGGCGGTCTTGGTGCCCGCGGTGCTGGTGCGG
Organism: Methylobacterium sp. Leaf118; assembly: GCF_920984675.1. GTDB lineage: Bacteria > Pseudomonadota > Alphaproteobacteria > Rhizobiales > Beijerinckiaceae > Methylobacterium. The sequence continues at coordinate 3,184 of NZ_CAKLBV010000022.1, read as the reverse complement.
GCGACGTAGCCCTCGACCGGGCCCTTGCCGCCCGCCTCCGGGTCGCCGGAGACCGAGACGACGTTGGCCCGGCCCCGGGACGCAGTGCTCGGCCCGCTCGGCGCGCCACGGCCTTGTCCCTGGCCTTGGCCCTCGACCGCGATCTCCTCGAGCCGGGTCGCTGTCTGTGCCGCGGCGAGGCCGCTCCAGCCGATCACGCCGACGGAAACGGCTTGAAGAAGCGCGATGCGATGTCGTGCCAGAATGCGCACTGCCCCAAACCCCTAACCCAAGTTGATTTTATGCGACTTTGGTATGCTTGAGCATGTGTCTGTTCAAGCATGAATCCTGCTGCGTGTAGTACGTTAGAATTGTTCTATATTGATAGTGTGCGGTAATTGCCTCAGTCTACCCGGAAAGTTCGTCTTGTCGGCATTTTCAACCGGCCGAGGCCAGCGGATGCTTCGCGACGGTGCCGGACAGGATGTCGCCGACGATCTCGGCGGCGCGCAGCGGCAGGATCGAGAGCAGGGTGTCGGACAGGCCGTGGCTGTCCTCGTTGCAGCCCTGGAGGTAGATCCGCGCCGTGTAGGAGGCGGGCGTCTTCACCCGGTAGAACCGGTCGACCTCGCAGGTGCCGAGATCCGCGCCGAGCCCTTCGAGCAGGCGCAGATGGCCGTCATGGTGGTAGCCCGTGGCCAGGATCGCCACGTCGAAGCCCTCGTCGATGGTCGTCCCCGTCACCGCGTCGCGCAGGCTCAGGGTGAGGCCGTTGCCGCCGCGCGCCGCCTCGATGGCGCAGCCCGACAGCACCCGGTGGCGTGCCTCGCCGCTGATCTGCTGACGGTAGAGCGCGGCATAGATGCGCTCGATCAGGCTGTGATCGACCACCGCGTAGTTGGTGTTGCGCATGGAGGCGATGAGCGCGCGCCGGCTCGCCGCGTCCATGCCGTGCACGGCGTCGACGAAATCGGCGTCGAAGATCTCGTTGACGAAGGGGCTGTCGTCGGCCGGGCGCAGGGCGTGGTCGCGCAGGATCAGGCTCGCCTGCGCCTCGGGGAAGCGCTGGATGATGTCATAGAACACCTCCGCGGCGCTCTGGCCGCCGCCGATCACGGCCACGCGCATCGGCCCGCGGTCGATCAGCGGCCCGGAGCAGGAGACGTAATCGGAGGTGTGGATCACCCGGTCCCGCGGCAGGGCCTCGAACAGGGCCGGGATGCGGGGCCGCCCGCCGATGGCGACGACGAGATCGCGGGTCAGGCGCTCGATCCGGGTGCCGTGGGGATCGCGGGAGAGGACCCGCAGGCGCGAGACGGCGCCGTTGCGCACCACGGGCTCGACCGATTCCACGGTCTCGCCGTAGCTCACGCTCTGGGCGAAGGCGGCGGCGGCCCAGCGGAAATAGTCGGTGAATTCCTCCCGCGTCGGCGCGTCCTGCTTGAGGTTGATGAAGCTCTCCAGCCGGCCCTTGTCGTGCAGATAGTTCACGAAGGTGAAGGCGCTGCGCGGGTCGCGCAGGGTGGCCAGATCCTTCAGGAACGAGATCTGGACCGTGCTGCCCTCGATCTGCATGTCCCGGTGCCAGTGGAACCCGTCCTGGCGCTCGATGAAGTGGGCGTCGAGCCGCCGGGCGCCGGGCATCTCGGCCAGCGCCACCGCCAGCGCGAGGTTGGCGGGGCCGAAGCCGACGCCGACGAGGTCCTTCTCCCGCTGAATCATCTGAGCCATGCGCCTCGTTCCGTTCCGTGATCCGGGCCGCCTTCGCGTCGCCCGGTGCTGCGCTTACGTCTGGTGAGGGGGGCGCCCGATCAGGCCGCCGCGACCGGCGGCGCGTGGGTCGAGGCATGGGCCGTCGGCCGCGCCCCGAGCCGGCCGACCGGGCGCTGCGGATCCCGCGCGGCGGCCTCCAGCACCGCCGCGAAATCCTGGGCCAGGTCCTCCACCGTGGCGGCGTCGAACAGGTCGGTGAGGTAGCCGATCGAGACGAGGAGGCGGCCGTCGGGACGCTCCTTGAAGTCGAATTCGAGCTCGAAGCACTCGTTGGTGTCGGCGACGGGCAGATCGCTCGCCCGCACCCCGGGAAAGAGCTCGGGGCTCTCGGACCCGACCCGGAGATAGCTGAACAGCGTCTGGAACGGCGCCGCCGGGCGGTCCAGGAGGCCGCGCTCCGCGAGCGCGCCGAGGAGGCGGGCATAGGGCATCGGCCCCGAGGCCTGGGCGGCGAGGCGCTCGTCGCGCACCGCCGCGAGGAGGCGGGCGAAGGGCATGCCCGGATCGACCTCCAGCACGGTCAAATCGGTGGCGACGAGGCAGCCCATCACCGCCTCCAGCTCCGCCGGGCCCCGGTCGGAGACGAGGAGGCCGAGGCTCATGCCGTTCCGGTCGCTGCGGCGGCGCAGGGTGGCGCCGAGCGCGGCCATCGCGGCCATCGGCAGGGTGGCGTCGAGCGCCCGGGCATCGGCCTGCAGCCGCGCCACGGTCGGGGCCGGAACCTCGAAGCGCACCCGCGCCCCGAACGTGCCGAGATGCGGTGCCCGGGGCCGGTCGGTCGGCACCGGATCGGGCCGCCACGGGCCCGAGAGCCGGTCCACGGCCTCGGCGAGGCGGGCATCGGCGGCGGCGGTCCGGCTCTCCGCCGCGCGCCAGGCCGCGTAGTCCGTCGCTTGGCGGACCGGCTCCGGCAGGTCCGGCGTGGCGCCCGCCGCGAAGGCGCGGTAGCCGGCGCCGAGTTCCTCGAGGAGGAGCGCCATGGAGCGCCCGTCCCCGGCGGCGTGATGGACCGCGAGCGTCAGGGCGTAATCCTGGCGGCCGAGCCGGGCGAGGCCGACCCGGATCGGCCGGTCGGCGGCCATGTCGAAGGCGCGGGTCGCCTGCTCCTGCGCGAAGGCTTCGGCGGCGGCCTCGGCCTCGCCGCGGGGGCCTTGCGTGAGGTCGAGCCGCTCGAGCGGCGCCGGCCCGGGCGGATGCACCACCAGTTCGAGGCCGTCCGCGCCCTCGCGAAACGTCGTGCGCAGGGCCTCGTGCCGGGCGACGACGTAGTTCAGGCTCGCCCGGAGCGCGTCGGTGTCGAGGGGGCCGGCGAGGCGGAGCGCGCCGAAGATGGTCCAGGCGCCGCTGCGGGGATGGCGCCGCTGCCAGTGCCACAGGCCGGCCTGCATGTCGGTGGCCGGGACCGCGCGGTCGCGGGGGGCGCGGGGCACGC
>NZ_CAKLBV010000021.1 GCF_920984675.1 Methylobacterium sp. Leaf118 | reverse complement strand
GGGGCGGCGCCCGCCTCGCCAAGGAGTTGCGCGGCTTCGGCGGCACGGTCGCCGAGGAGGCGCGGCGCCATCACCGCATCTGCACCCTCCTGCGCCCCGCGGCGCCCGCCGGGATCGCGGCGGCGCTCGAGGCCGGCGCCCCGCGCCACATCGACAACCTCGCGCTCTGCTCCCAGCCCGGCATCTTTTCCTGGGACCGGCTCGATCCCGGCACGGCGCTGCTGCTGCGCCACCTGCCGGCCCTGTCCGGCCGGGGCGCCGATTTCGGCTGCGGCATCGGCGTCCTGTCGCTCGCCGTGCTGCGCGCGCCGAAGGTCGCCGCCCTCGCCCTGATCGACATCGACCGCCGCGCCGTCGCGATGGCCCGCCGCAACGTCGACGACCCGCGCGCCAGCCACCACTGGGCCGACCTGCGCGGGTCCGGGCCCGCCCTGTCCGGCCTCGACTTCGTGGTCACCAACCCGCCCTTCCACGACGGCGGCGCCGAGGATCAGGCTTTGGGCAAGGCGTTCATTGCCCGGGCGGCGGCGTCGCTTCGGAACGGCGGCACGCTCGTCCTCGTGGCCAACGCCCATCTGCCCTACGAGGCGCCCCTGCGCGCCGCGTTCCGCACCGTCACCGAGACCGCGAAGGCGGGCGGCTACAAGCTGTTCGAGGCGCGCAAGTGAGGGGCGCTCGCCACTCGCCGCCCGCCCGCCGGCCCGGGAGGGCGAGCGCATGAGCAAGGCCGTCCGCCTCGACCGGCTGCTCGCCAATCTCGGCTACGGCTCGCGTCGGGAGGTGGAGGGGCTCGCCCGTGCCGGGCGTGTCCTGCGCGACGGCGTGACGCTGACCGACGCCTCGGCGCGCCTCACCCTCGACCCAGACCTTTCCGCTCGCATGACGGTGATGGGCGAGCCCCTCGACCCGCTGCCGGGCCTGTGCCTGATGCTGCATAAGCCCCTCGGCGTGACCTGCTCGCACAAGGAGGTCGGACCGCTCGTCTACAGCCTCCTGCCCGAGCGCTGGCGGCGGCGCGATCCGGCTCTCTCGACGGTCGGCCGGCTCGACAAGGAGACCTCCGGGCTCCTCCTCCTCACTGATGACGGGGCCCTGCTGCACCGGATCATCGCGCCGAAGGCGAAGGTGGCCAAACGCTACCGGGTCACCCTGGCCCGCCCGCTCCAGGGCGACGAGGCCGCGATCCTCGCCTCCGGCGAACTCATGCTGGAGGGCGAGGACAAGCCCCTCCTGCCGGTCGAGATGGAGGCCGGGGACGCCACCCACTGCACGGTCACGCTGCATGAGGGGCGCTACCATCAGGTCCGGCGCATGTTCGCCGCACTCGGCAACCACGTCGACGCGCTCCACCGCGATCGCGTCGGCGGGCTGACGCTCCCCTCCGACCTGGAGGCCGGCGGATTTCGTCTTCTCGGGCCGGGCGAGATCGCGGCGATCTTCGCGGGCTGACCCTCAGCGAAGGGCCTCATCGGCCTCCCGGTCGCGCCCGCGTGCGGCGAGCGCCCGGTCGAGGGCCACCATGCCCCAGCCGACCAAGAGGAAGGCCGCCGCGATCCCCGTCGCATAGGCCAGGACCGGCCCCCAGCCGAGGCGGCCCACATCGAGGAACGGGTAGGGATAGCGCGCCCCGAAGGCCCCGCGCAGAAGCGTGAGGGCGAGATAGGCCAGCGGATAGCAGGCCCAGAGCGGTGGGTCGCGCCAGCGCAGCCGCCCCCGCGGCACGAAGGCGAGCCAGAACAGCGGCACCAGGATCGGCAGCGCCTGATGCAGCAGAAGGTCGGCGACGAGGTCGCCGCCCTGCCGCACCTTCAGCCCGTGCAGGAGGAGCCGCTGGACCACGCCGACGAGCAGGGTCGCGAGCGCCGTGCCGCCGAGGAGCCAGGGCGCGGCGAAGCCCCGCCGGCCCAGGGCGAGACCCCCGAACACGAATGCCACGACGAGCCCGGTGAGGTTCGTGAAATAGCCGGCCATGATCCAGGCCGCGAGCGGCGCCGATCCGGTCCGGCCGAACACCGCCGAGAACCCGGCCGCCACGCCGAGGCCGGCGCAGAGCGCGATCACGGCCGCCACGCAGCGGGCTGTCGGGGAAGCGGTCATCGGCGGGCGCGTCATGAGAGCCGGGTAGCCTGTCTGCCGCCGCTCCGCGACCCGGCGATGACGAAGGCCGTTGACAGGAGCCGCCCCGTGGCGGCGGATCGTGCCCGTGCTCCTCGATCTCCTGCGCGCCCTCGCGACCCCCGCGCCCGCCGCCCAGCGCCGACTCGGCTATCGGCGCGACAGCATCTGGCTCGAATCCCGTGCCCGCCGCTGCCGCGGGGCCTGGGCGCCGCATTGCGAGGCGAGCCGGGCGGTGATCGGCGCGGCGATCGCCCGCTGCGGGCATCGCGGCACGGCGGTGGTGCTGGGCTCGGGGCCCCTGGCCGATGTGCCGCTCGCAGCGCTCGCGACGGGCTTCCGACGGGTCGTGCTGGTCGATGCCGTGCATCCCCTGGCCGTGCGGCGCGCCGTGCGGGCCATCCCGCAGGTCGAATTGCTGACGGCCGATCTCAGCGGCGCCATGGACCTGCTGACGGGCGCCGCGCCCGACCTCGACCCGCGCCTGCCGCCGGTCTGCACCGAGGCGGAGACCGGGCTCGTGATCTCGGCCAACCTCCTGTCGCAACTGCCGATCCGCCCGGTCGCCCGGCTCGAGCGCACGCGCCGCCCCCTCGGCCCCTGGACCCGTGACGACGGCGACGCCTTCGGCGCCCGCCTCGTCGCCGGCCATCTCGCCGCCCTGGCCGGGCTCTCGGCGCAGGTCTGCCTCCTCACCGATCTCGACGAGACCGAGGAGGACCGGCAGGGCCGGGTGCATGCGCGGCACGATCTGCTCTACGGCCAGCGCCTCGGCCCGCCCGAGCGCTCCTGGACCTGGGAACTCGCCCCCTTCGGCGAGGTCGCCCGCGATCGGCGCCTCCTCCACCGGGTCGTCGGGTTTTCGCAATGGCGGCCGTGAGGCGACCGCTCCGGTCGCCGATCTCAATCGACGTTGACTTCACGGCCCCGCGTCCCGCAAACCCGCCGACGCCCTCCCGGGGCGCGCAGCGACCAAGAAAAAGCGGTTCCGAGCCATGCCCATCCTGACCTTTCCCGACGGCAACACCCGCGCGTTCGACGCCGCGGTGACCGGCCGGACCGTGGTCGAGGGCATTGCCAAGTCGCTGGCCAAGCGCACCGTCGCCATGGCGCTGGACGGGGTGGTGCGGGATCTCGACGACACGATCGCCGAGGACGCCGCCATCGAGTTCATCGGCCGCGAGGATCCCCGCGCACTGGAGCTGATCCGCCACGACTGCGCCCACGTGCTCGCCGAGGCGGTGCAGACGCTCTGGCCCGGCACGCAGGTGACGATCGGCCCGGTGATCGAGAACGGCTTCTATTACGACTTCGCCCGGCCCGAGCCGTTCACGCCCGACGACTTCCCCAAGATCGAGGCCAAGATGCGCGAGATCATCGCGCGCGACGCCCCGTTCACGAAGGAAATCTGGACCCGCGACGACGTGAAGTCGCTCTTCGCCGAGAAGGGCGAGACCTACAAGGTCGAGCTGGTCGACGCGATTCCGGCGGGCGAGGACCTGAAGATCTACCGCCAGGGCACGTGGTTCGATCTGTGCCGCGGCCCGCACATGACCTCGACCGGCAAGGTCGGCACCGCCTTCAAGCTGATGAAGGTCGCGGGCGCCTATTGGCGGGGTGATTCCAACAACCCGATGCTGACGCGCATCTACGGCACCGCCTGGGCCTCGCAGGGCGATCTCGACGCCTACCTGCACCGGCTGGAGGAGGCCGAGCGCCGCGACCACCGGCGCCTGGGCAAGGAGATGGACCTGTTCCACTTCCAGGAGGAAGGCCCCGGCGTCGTGTTCTGGCACGCCAAGGGCTGGACGATCTTCCAGGAACTGATCGCCTATATGCGCCGCCGCCTGAAGGGCGACTACGCCGAGGTGAACGCGCCGCAGATCCTCGACAAGTCGCTGTGGGAGACCTCTGGCCACTGGGGCTGGTACCGCGAGAACATGTTCGCGGCCCAATCGGCCGGCGAGGACGCCGAGGACAAGCGCTGGTTCGCGTTGAAGCCGATGAACTGCCCCGGCCACGTGCAGATCTTCAAGCACGGGCTGAAATCCTACCGCGATTTGCCCCTGCGCATGGCCGAGTTCGGCGTGGTCCACCGGTACGAGCCGTCGGGCGCCATGCACGGCCTGATGCGGGTACGCGGCTTCACCCAGGACGACGCGCACATCTTCTGCACCGAGGACCAGCTCGCCGCCGAGTGCCTGACGATCAACGACCTGATCCTCTCGACCTACGCGGATTTCGGCTTCGACCAGATCCTGGTGAAGCTCTCGACGCGCCCCGAGAAGCGGGTCGGCTCCGACGCCCTGTGGGACCACGCCGAAGCCGTGATGACGCAGGTGCTGGCGCAGATCGAGGCGCAGTCGGGCGGGCGGATCAAGACCGCGGTCAATCCCGGCGAGGGCGCGTTCTACGGCCCGAAATTCGAGTACGTCCTGCGCGACGCCATCGGCCGCGACTGGCAATGCGGCACGACGCAGGTGGACTTCAACCTGCCGGAGCGGTTCGAGGCCAGCTACATCGACGCCGACAGCCAGAAGAAGCCGCCGGTGATGATCCACCGCGCCATCTGCGGCTCGATGGAGCGGTTCACCGGCATCCTGATCGAGCACTTCGCCGGGCATTTCCCGCTCTGGCTGGCGCCGGTGCAGGTGGTGGTGGCCACCATCACCAGCGACGCCGACCCCTATGCCCGTGAGGTCGTACGGGTGCTGGAGCGCGCCGGCCTGCGGGTGGAGGCCGACCTGAGAAACGAGAAGATCAACTACAAGGTCCGCGAGCACGCCCTCGCCAAGGTGCCGGTGCTGCTGGCGCTCGGACGGCGCGAGGCGGAGGAGCGCACGGTCTCCGTGCGGCGCATGGGCAGCCAGAAGACCACGTCCCTGACGCTCGATGCGGCGGTGGCGGCCTTTGTCGAGGAGGCGACCTCGCCGGACCGCCGCCGCGCCGACGGGGTCGCCGAGAGCCGCCCCAGCACCGAGGCCGTGCTCGACGGGCACCACGTCGAGCAGCCGGCGCCGTAAGCCGCGATCCCGCTCCGCGGTCGCGGCCGGAGTGGCCGCCTGTCAGGGCATCGCCGGGAGCGGTGCCTGCCAGCGGTCGTGCAGGGCCTCGAGGGCGTTGGCGAAGTCGTCGCTCCAGGGACGCCGCGCGAGATCCGCGGCCACCACGGTCCAGCCGAACGCTTCCGCCGCGCGGATCGTCCCGGGGTCGCGGGTCATCAGGACGACTTCGGAGGGCAGGCGCATGCTCCGCGCCGACAGCGCCTTCGGCATGTCGAGGCGGCGCAGCAGGGTCAGGCCGCGCTCGGCGGCGAGCCGGGCCAGCACGTGGCTCAGGTCGAAGTGGCGGTTGCTGATGTGGAGCGCCAGCAGCCCCTGGGCGTCGAGATGGGCGAGATCGACGGCGAGGGCCTCGCGCGTCAGGAGATGGACCGGGATCGCGTCCGAGGAGAAGGCGTCGATCACGAGCACCCGCGCCTGTCCGGTGCGGCCCGAGAGGGTCAGGCGCGCGTCGCCCTGCACGATGCGGGCGTCCGGGGCGCAATCGGACAGGAAGCGGAACGTGGTCGCGTCCTGGGCGAGGCGGATCACCACCGGATCGATCTCGTAGAAGGTCCAGGCCTCCCCGGCCTGGGCGTGGCAGGCGAGGCTGCCCGCGCCGAGCCCGACGACGGAAACCGCCGGGATCGGGCCATTGATCTCGCGGCTGATCGCCAACACGTCGGCGAGCGGGGCGCCGGGCGCATAGTAGGTCGCCGGCTCCGGGCGGCCGAGGCTCGGCGTGCCGTCCGCCGCGCGCAGGCGCATGGCGCCGTGGATGGTGGTGCCGTGGGTGAGCAGGCGGAACTGCCCGTCCGGGCTGGCATAGACCCGGTGGACGCCGAAGAAGCTGCGGTGATTGCCGCCCTCGGCCCACACCGCCGCCTGGAGCAGGACACAGCCGATCCCGACGGCGATGCCGACCAGGGCCGCCCGGGCCGGCACGCGCCAGCCGGCCGCGAGGGTGAGCATCAGGCACACGAGAAGGACGCCGACGCCCACCTGGGGCCCGCGCAGCAGCGTGGCGATCAGCGCCGCGAGGATCGCGCCGCCAAGGAGCATCGCGCAGCGGCCCGCCTCGCGGGCCATGGCCGACAGGCCGCCCGCGATGACGCCGGGCCGGCACAGCAACGCCGCCGCCAGGAGCAGCGGGTATTCCGAGACGTCGGAGAAGATCTGCGGCGCCACGAGTGCGGCGAAGATGCCGCCGACGACACCGCCCAGCGAGGTGCAGAGGTAGAACTCGGTGAGCCGGGCGGCCGGGGGACGCAGGGTGTAGACGGCGCGGTGGGCGATCAGCGCGTTGACGAGGAGCAGGCCCAGCGTGACGCCGAGATCGATGAGGAACGGCGTCTGCTTGAAGAGAAGCGCGGCGAAGGCGACGAGCGTGCCGACAACCTGCACGCCCCCGAGCCACCGGCCGGCCCAGGTCGGCCCTGGACGGAAGGCCACGATGAAGCTCGCGAGATAGAGCGCCAGCGGCACCACCCAGATCAGGGGGATCGCCGCGACATCCGTGGAGATGTGGGCGGTCGCCGCCACCAGCAGCCCGGACGGCACGGCCGAGAGGCCGATCCAGGCGAGCCGCCGCCCTGCCGTGGGGGACGCCTCGGCGGCCGCGGCGGCCGGTCCGGCCACGGGGGCGCCGTTGCGCAGGCGCAGGCCGCAGGCGACCACCGCGCAGGTGAGGGCGCCGTAGCCGATGGACCAGAGGCGGGCCTGCGCGTCGAGGCCGAGCAGCGGCTCGACCGCGAGGGGGTAGGCGATCAGCGCGGCGAAGGAGCCGGCATTCGAGGCGCGGTAGAGGAAATAGGGGTCGGCGCTGCGGGCGTCGCCCGAGCGGGCGAACCAGGCCTGGAGCAGGGGGGCGCTCGCGGAGAGCGCGAAGAACGGCAGGCCGACCGAGGCGAGGAACAGCCCGATCAGCCACAGGGCCTCGCCCTCCGCCGGAGGCGCGCCGAACCCCCTGGCCACCGCTACCGGCAGGAACAGGAAGCCGGCCAGCAGCACGAGGACGTGCAGCGCCAGGGCCGCCCGGGGCTGCAGCCAGCGGGTCAGGGCGTGGGCGTAAGCGTATCCGGCGAGCAGCAGCGCCTGGAACACCACCATCGCCACCGACCACACCGCGGGCGAGCCGCCGAGGATCGGCAGGACGCGCTTGGTGAACATCGGCTGCATGCTGAACAGGAGCAGGGCCGCGAGCAGCAGCGTCCCGGAGAACAGGCCGACGAGGCCGATGCGGGCGCCGATTCGCCCCACCGCCGAGGGCGCAGCCCCGTCCCGATCCCGCGATGCCTCGACGAACGCCATGGCCGGCCCCGATCCTCAACCCGGACCCGAGCCGTAGCGGGGAAAGTTTAAGGTTTCGGGCATCGGCCCGGGCGGCGGAGGCCGGCCCTCGGACCAGCCCATCGGGCACCCTCCCCGAGGAGCCTCGACAAACCCCGGCTCCGGGCGATGCGCCTGCCGGCGCCTCAGCCCGCCAGCGCCTCACCCCGCCATGGCGCGTTCCAGCTCGGAGAACACCCGCGGGTCGGTGCATTGGGCCACGTTGAAGCGCAGGAAATCGGCCGCGCCCTGGCCGAGGGAGAACACGTTGCCCGGCGCCAACACCACGCCCCGGGCGAGGGCGCGGCGCGACACGTCGGCGGCGTCGAGGCCGTCCGGCAGGCGGGCCCACAGGAACATCCCGCCGCCCGGCACGAAGGGGACGGCGAGGCCCGCCTCGGCGAGCCGCCGCACCACCCGTCCGCGGGCATCGGCGAGGCGGGTGCGCAGGCCGTCGAGATGGTGGCGGTAGGTGCCGTCGCCGAGGAACCGGTGGAGGGTCGCGGCGGCGAAATGCCCGTCGCTCAGGGTCACGGCGAGCTTGAGGTCGACGAGGCGCTCGACCCAGTCGGCGCGCAGCGCCACGACCCCGACCCGCAAGCCCGTCGAGAGGGTCTTGGAGAAGCCGCCGACATGGATCACCCGGTCGAGCCCGTCGAAGCCCGCGAGGCGGGGGCCGGGCTCCGCCTCGAAATCCGCGTAGGCGTCGTCCTCGACGATCAGGGTGCCGTGTATCTCGGCAAGCCGCAGGATGCGGTGGACCACGACGGGGGAGAGCGTCGCGCCGGTCGGATTGTGCAGGCCGGAATTGGTGACGTAGAGCCGCGGCTTGTGCGCGGTCAGCTGCCGCTCGAAGGCGGCCAGGTCCGGCCCCTCCGGCCCGAACGGCACGCCGACCGGGCGCAGGCGGTGGGCGCGGGCGAGCGCCTGGAAGCTGAAGTAGCAGGGATCGTCGAGCAACACCGTGTCGCCGGGCTCGGTGAGGAAGCGCAGGACGAGGTCGAGGGCGTGCGTCGTCGAATCGCTCAGCACGAGCTGGTCCGGATGGGCCAGGATGCCCCGCTCGGTCAGCCGTCGCGCCAGCAGCTGGCGCAAGGGGGCGTGGCCCTGGGGCGTGTCGTAGAATGCCACCGTCTCGCTGCGGCGGGCGGCCTGGCGCAGGGCCCGGCGCAGGGCTTCCTCCGGGAGCCAGTCCGGCGGCAGCCAGCCGCAGCCCGGCTTGAGGTGGTCCGCCCCCGATTCCAGCGACTGCCGGGTGATCCAGACCGGATCGACCGCCCGGTCGAGCCGCGGCCCGAGCGCCGCCACCGAGAGGGGCTCGGCACGGGTCGCGACGTAGAAGCCCGAGCCCGGCCGCGAGACGATCGCCCCCTGCGCCGCGAGGCGGTCATAGGCCTCCACCACCGTCGATTTCGAGACGCTCATGGTCTCGGCGAACCCCCGCACGGAGGGCAGCCGGGCGCCGGGGGACAGGGCCCGGGCCTGGATGCGGGTGTGGATGGCCTGCATCACCACCTCGACGCGGGTCGCGCCCGTCTCGGCCGGACGGTCCGTCATGGGGCTTCCTCCGAACCGTGCCGGGACTCGTACCGGACAGTTCATCGGAATTGTACTGTCACCGTTCCTGTCGGGGAAGCCGCGGCTTGGCCATACCGCGGGCCTCGACCGACGGGAGCGACCGGCATGACCCTCAGCGACGACCTCACCCGAAGCCGCGGCGGCCTCCGCGCCTTCCTCGGCCGGCGCCTGCGCGACGCGATCGTCCTCGCCGCCGGCGCGATCCTGGCCCTGCCGCTGATCGTGCCCTTCGCCTGACGGCTCCGGCCGGGCTCGGCGCCCTCAGCCCGCGGTGCAGTTCGCCTCGAACAGCGCCCTGGCCCGCTGCATCGCCTGGAAATCCGCCGGGCTCCCGGGGCTGCGCAGCTCCGGCCCCTCGGGAAGCCGGCCGAAGAAGCCCTCGGCGGGATCGGCCACGAAGCGACGGGGGCCGGCATGGTCGCCCATGCGGTTGCGCACATCCACCGTGCCGCACAGGGCTCCGGCGCGCCCGACCCGCAGGTTCGCCACCCGGGCCTCGGGATCGCGGATCCGGCTGCCGAGCAGCACGAGCACGGCCTTCGCGGCCGCGGCGCCGACGGCCGCGTCCGACCCGTCGGTGACGGTCTGGGCCCGGGCACCGGCCGAGCCGGCGAGCGCCAGGCATGCCGCGAGGGCGATCCGTGACAGGGTCATGGCGCCGCGTCCCTTCCGGTGATCCTCAGCGTCCGATCCTCAGCTTGCTTTGGCCACGACCTCGACATCGTGGTCCATGCCGCTCTCGACCTTGAACTCGCGGGTGTAGACCTGCCCGTCGTGGCGGGCGATCAGCACGTAGTCGCCCTCCGCCAGGGTCACCGCCGGGAACGCACCGATCGCCTCGCGGATGGTGTCGCCGCCGGGGGTCAGCACGCTGAAGGCGGTGCCGGCGAAGGCCTCGGTGCCGGGGGCGGCCACGAGCTTCAGGGTCACGGTCGCGGCGCGGTGATTGAGGGTCGCGTCGGTGACCTTTCCGTTCTCGACCCGGAGGTCGGCGCGCTGGATCGCGTTCGAATCGCCGTAGCTCGACACGACATGGTACGTCCCCTCGGGCAGGCGCACGACCTCGCCGGCCTTGATGCCGCTGCGCACGAGGCGCCCTTCCGAGTTCGTCCCCACCGGCACGAAGACCGAGAAGGCGAGCTGGCCCGGCGCGATCCGCAGGTCGCCGATGGCCCCCGACAGCTTCAGGGCGCCCGCCGCCACCCGCAGGGTCTCGGTGATCGGCTGGCCCGACAGGGAGACCCGCTTCGAGGCGCTGGCATAGCCGTAGGTGACGGTGGCGATGTAGGCGCCGGCCGGGAGCCGCAGGGTCGGGTTCGGTTCGGTCGAGCGGGCGACGATGGCCGGGCGTCCACCCTCGCTCCGGTCCTCGAAGATCCGCCAGGCGAGGCCGGAGCGGATCGGCCCGTTCGAGCCCGCGAAACTCGCCGAGAGCGTCAGTTCGGCGTCGCGCTCGGGGAGGGGCGGCGGCAGGAGGGGGGCGGTGATGCCCGGCGAGGGCAGGCCCGGGCCGAACGGGTCCTGCGCCCAGGCTCCGGTCGCGCCCGCCCCGGTCGCCCCCGCGCCGAGGACGACCATCGCGACGGCCTGCCAGCCCCGGCGCCCGCGTCCCATCGTCCCGATCCCTCGCTCCGACCATCCCGGACCGGGGCGGCTCTTGAAACCCGACCGTGGCGGCGGCAAGGCGGATCCACCTTCGGCCCGAGCCCGCGGATTGTCCATGACCGTATCCCCCGACGCCGCCACCCACGCGATGTTGCGCACCCGCCGCTCGGTGCCCCCGATGCTGCTGGACGGGCCCGGCCCCTCCGCCGCGGAGCTCGACGGCTGGCTCGCCATCGCGGCCCGCGTGCCCGACCACGGCAAGCTCGCGCCCTGGCGCTTCCTCGTCATCGAGGGCGAGGCGCGGGAGCGCCTCGGCGCGATCATCGCCCGCACCCACGCCGCCGACTTCCCCGACGCCGACGAGAAGCGCCTCGCCCAGGAGCGCCAGCGCCTCGCCCACGCGCCCACGGTCGTCGCGGTCGTCTCCCGCGCCGCCCCGCACGTGAAGATTCCGGAATGGGAGCAGGTGCTGTCGGCGGGCGCGGTCTGCATGAACCTCGTGGTGGCGGCCAATGCCGCCGGTTACGCCACCGCGTGGCTGACCGAGTGGTTCGCCTATGACCGGCGCGTCCTCGACGCCCTGGGGCTCGACCCGGCCGAGCGGATCGCCGGCTTCATCCATGTCGGCCGCGCCCGCGAGGTGCCCCCCGACCGGCCGCGGCCCGACCTCGCACAGATCGTCACCCGGCTCTGAGGGCGCGGCGATGCATTACGAGGCCGACGCGCCGAGCCTGCCGCACAACCCGTTCAAGGCGATCGTCGCCCCGCGCCCGATCGGCTGGATCAGCGCCATGGACGCGCGGGGCCGGGTGAACCTCGCGCCCTACTCGTTCTTCAACGCGGTGGGGGGCGAGCCCGACATGGTGATGTTCTCCTCCTCCGGCCGCAAGGACGCGATGACCTTCGCGGAGGAGGGCGGGGCGTTCGTGTGCAGCCTCGCCACCCACGCCCTCCGGGAGGCCGTGAACGCCACCTCCGCGCCCCTGCCGCGGGGCGAGAGCGAGTTCGGCATCGCGGGGCTCACCCCGGCCCCATCGCGAAAAGTGCGGCCGCCGCGGGTGGCGGAATCCCCCGCCGCGATCGAGTGCCGTTGGCTCCAGACCGTGCCGCTGGTGCCGCTCGGCGGGGGCGAGCCGAACAACTTCCTCGTGATCGGGCAGGTGGTCTCGATCTACATCGACGACCGCTTCGTGCGGGATGGCCGGGTCGATACGGGCGCCATGCGGCCGATCCTGCGCGGCGGCTATTTCGACTACTTCACCGCCGAGCCGGAGACCCGGTTCGAGCTGCGCCGGCCGAAAGGCGGGGGCTGAACCGGCGCGTTCCAAGACCTGCGGGCCGATGCGAGCGGGGGCACGCGCTCGCCCGAAGCCCCGCGGCTTCGGCTCACTCGGCTCCCTTCTTGGCGTTGTTTTCCTTGCTCTTCTGCATGTGGGCCCGGCGATTCTCCTCGAAGTCGTCGACGGCCGCCGTGCTCTTGCCGGCGGCGCTTCCCGCGCTGGGCTTGGCCGCCGCCGCGTCCGATTTCGCGCTCTGGGCCTGCGCCGGTGCGGCGAGGGTCGAGACGCCGGCCACGGCCGCCACGGCGAGGATGAACTTGAGGGAATGCATCATCGTTCCGGTCTCCAAGTTAATAAACACAATAATGCAGATTCCGTTGTTGATGGCAATGAACGGAGACTGATTTAACTTCTTCGAATTTCCTATTAATAATAGAGCTTTAATATTTTCGCACGCGCCACGTCTGCCTTTTTTGCGTAGGGGTGCACTCTTGTCGGCCGTCCCCTGCTCACGTGACCGCCGACGGGGGCAGCGGCCGCGCGGCGCCCGCTCAGACGATCCCCAGGGCGCTCTCGACGCGGGCGATCCAGGCGCGCAGGGCCGGGGTGGGCGCCAGATCGAACCCGCCCTCGTGGGCGAGGCGGGTGTAGGCGACGAGGGCCACGTCGGCGAGGCTGACCGCCGCGCCGACCAGGAAGGGCTGCCCGGCGAGCGCGCCCTCCATCAGGGCCAGCGCCGCATGACCGCGCTCGGCGAGCTTCGGGTCGATCTCGGCGTCGGCCCGGCCGAGACAGACCCGCTGGAAGCGGCGCACGGCGATATAGGGCTCATGGCTATACTGCTCCCAGAACAGCCATTGCCGCATCTTCGCCCGGGCGAAGGCATCCGCCGGAACGAGCGCCGAGCCGCGGGCGAGATAGCCGATGATCGCGTTCGATTCGGCGAGCGTGCGCCCATCCTCCAGCACGAGCGTCGGCACCCGCCCGTCCGGGTTGAGGGCGAGGAAGGCGGGCGTGCGGGTCTCGCCCCGCAGGATGTCGACCTCGCGCCAGTCGAGGGCGATGCCGAGATGGGCGGCGACCCAGACGACCTTGAGACAATTGCCGGATGTCTGGTCGCCGTAGACGATGAGCATGGGACGGGGCGGGCTCCGTTGGAGGGACGCCGCCCAGGGGCGTGACGCGAGACCCGAGGCCTCCGATGTGCCGCGCGACGGGGTGGGCGCGGCGAGCTTACGGCCTGTGCCGGCCCGAAGGGGAGGCGGTTTTTTCCCCGTCCTGCCCGGGGCCGCGACGATGTCTCGTCCGGGGTCGAGCGGAGGAGACGGCGAGCGCCCGGGCCGCCGCGCGGCGCCTCAGAGCCCTCGCTCGCGGTTTTCCCGTCAGAGCACGCCGGGCCGGGCGGTCGCCTCGCCCGGATCCTGGACGATCACCAGCCCGATCCCCTCTCGCCGCGCCCGGTCCATCGCCCGCCGGGCGCCCTCCGGCCCCGCTCGCGCGAAGGCGGTCACGCCCGCCGCCGCCGCCGCGAGGCGGACCAGGCCGCGGGCGTGACGGGAGGCGCTCACCTCTGCGCCCATCGACGCCGCGAGCGCCGCGCCGTCGAGCCCGAGCCCGACGAGACGCGGGCTCGCGCCGACGAAGGTCCGGATGTCGAGCAGGCCGAGGGGATGGGCGATCTCCGCCAGGATCGGCACGCCCCCGTCCGGCCAGCCCTGCTCCGCCTCGTGCACGGCGAGCCGCGCCCCGAGGTCGACCACGTCCCGGCCGGACCGGGCGTCGCGCAGGAGGAGCGCGTCCGGCGCCACGAGGGGAAGCGGGTCTGCCGGGCCCTCAAGGGCGACGATCAGCGCCGCCGCCCCGATTCGGGCGCGGATGTCGGCCGGCGGCGGCCCGGCCAGCACCAGCGCCTCCGCCCCGCCCGGGAGACCGGCGGCGAGCGGGGCCAAGGCGTCGGCGCACAGCGCGACGGCGAGGCGGGGCGGCACGGGACGGGGCGGGCAAGGCACGGCGAACATTCAACCTTTCTTTACCATGAGAGACGGAAAGTCCCGCTTCGAGGGGCCGATCGCCGGCTTCCGCGGACCGCGTCATGTTCCTGTTCACCAATGCGCCCGTCGGCACGCGCGAGACCGGCCCCGCCGTCTCGGCCGCGCGCCCGGCGGCGACGGGCGGCGGCGAGGTCGTGGCGGCGATTCGGGAGGGGGCGCAGACCAGCGGCGTCGGCTTCGACTACCTGCTCGCCACGGCGCAGCGCGAATCGAGCCTCAACCCCTCGGCCAAGGCCGGCACGTCCAGCGCGACCGGCCTGTTCCAGTTCATCGAGCAGACCTGGCTCGGCGTCATGAAGAGCACGGGGGCCAAGCTCGGCCTCTCGGCTTACGCGGACGCCATCACGACCCGCTCCGACGGCACCCACACCGTCGCCGATCCGACGACCCGGCAGGCGATCCTCGATCTGCGCCGCGATCCGCGGGTCTCGGCGTCCCTGGCCGGCGCCCTGACCCAGCGCAACCGCGAGGCGCTCGGCACGGCGCTCGGCCGCGAGCCGAGCTCGGGCGACCTCTACGCCGCCCATGTGCTGGGCGCGCGGGGCGCGGCGACCCTGATCGGCTCCGCGCAGGCAAGCCCGGCCCGCGCCGCCGCCCTCGACCTGCCCGAGGCGGCCGCCGCCAACAAGAGCCTGTTCTACGACCGGGCCGGGCGCCCGCGCTCATCCTCCGAACTCTACGCGCTGCTCGCCACCGCCACCTCCGGTGCGGCGACGCCCGTCGCGACGGCGGCGGCCTCGGCGGACCTGCCGACCGCCTACGCCTCGCTGGACGGCGGCCTCCGCACCCTGTTCCAGACCGATCGGCGCCAGGGGGCGATCTCGGACGGGGTGGCCAAGCTCTGGCAGGGCCGAGCCGCGGGCGCCGAGACGGCCCGCACCGCGCCCTCCTACTTCCCGCGCTCCGACGGAGCCGAGGGGGCGGAGGCCGCGACCCCGGCCCTCGAGCCCGCGCCCGCGGCGGCCTCGCCGGTGCCGATCCTCATACCGCTGCCGCCCCGCCGCCCGACCGGTCTGTCAGGAACCGTCATACCGACAAGCACGGTCCTAACGACAAGCACGGGCAAGGCGGCGAGCACGGGCACGACGACGGCGATGGCGCTGACGGGGTCCCCGCCGGCCGCCGCGCCCGTGCCGGCCGCCTCGAAACACGTCCTGTTCGATCTCTCCTCCTACCGACTTCGGAACGGCCCATGATCCTCCGCCAGTTCCTCACCCTCACCCAGCACGCCTCCGTCGAGCGGCGGGCCGAGGCCGCGGGCGCCCTGACCCGGGCCTATCTCGACGGCAGCCTCGGGCCGGACGCGGCCTGGGAGGCCAAGACCGCGCTGCTGGCGCTCCTCGACGATCCGGACCTCGCGGTGCGGCGGGCCATGGCCGAGGCCGCCGCGGATTCGGATGTCGCGCCCCGCCCCCTGGTGGTGGCGCTCGCCTCCGACCACCCGAACATCGCCTGCCTCGTGCTCGCCCGCTCGCCGGTGCTGATGGATGCCGACCTCGTCGATTGCGCCGCGGTCGGCTGCGAGGGGGTCCGGGCCGCCGTCGCCTCCCGGGGCGACCTGTCCAAGCCCGTGGCCGCCGCCCTCGCCGAGGTGGCGGGCGTCCCCTCGCTGACGGCCCTGGCCAAGAACCCCCGCGCCGCCATCGGCACCGCCGCCTTCCTGCGCATGGTCGAGCGCCACGGCACCGATGCCGACCTGCGCCAGGCCCTGCTCGCCCGGCACGATCTCTCCATCGAGGCCCGCCACGCCCTCGTCACCCTCGCCGCCGAGCAGCTCTCGCAGCTCGGCCAGGATTCCGGCTGGATCAGCTCCGCCCGTGGGGCCCGTGTCGCCCGCGAGGCCCGGGAGGCGGCGGCCCTCGCCCTGAGCGACGAGGCCGGCGAAACCGGGCTCGCCCGCCTCGTCGCCCATCTTCGGGTGCAGGAGCAGCTTACCGCCGGGCTGATCCTGCGGGCGATCCTGTCGCTGCGCCTGCCCTTCGCCGAGGTGGCCCTGGCGGAACTGAGCGGCCTCAGCCGCGCCCGCGTCGCCGGACTGATGTTCGAGCCGCGCGGGGCGGGCTTCTGCGCCCTCCACCGCCGCGCCGGCCTGCCCGCCCTGCTGCTCCCGGCGATCCAGGCGGCCCTCGCGGTCTGGGGGGAATCCGCCCACGGCCGCAACGGGATGAGCGGGCCGCGGCTCGCCCGCTCGATGATCGAGGCGGCGTTGACCGCCTGCGAGACCATGCCCTTCGCCGAGGCCCGCGGCCTGCTGGCCCTGCTCGCCCGCTTCGAGGCGGAGGCCGCCCGGGACGAGGCCCGCCTGTTCGCCCAGGCGCAGATCGAGGCCCATGCCCGGGATGAGGCGGCCCGGCAGCTCGCCCTGCCGCAGGCCGAATTCGTGGACGCGGCGATGGCGGAGGATGCCGCCGGGCGCCCGCTTCCGGACGTCATCATCCTGTCCGGCCCGGATGGCGAAGGGAGCGTCGATGGGGCTGGCAGGGAGGTTGCTGAGGAAAAGGCAGTGCCGGCGCTGCCGGATGCCGCCGCGGCCTGGCCCCTGGCGCCGCGCCCGCAGGATCGCATCGGCGCGCCCGTCGCGGCGATGGCCTCCGCCGCCCCCGAGGTCAGGGTCGTGCACGAGGCGACCGAGGCGGTGCTGGCGGGCCTCTCCGACGCCCTGATGGCGAGCTTCCTTGCCGCGCGCACGGAGCCGGCCGCGCCGGCGCCGGAGGTCCGCCCGGAACGGCGCATCTCCGCGCGTCCTCATGTCATCGCCGCGGCGGTCGCGGCGGCGATGATGCCCGACCATCTGATCGTTCGGCCCCGGGACGAGCGGGCGCCCCAGAGCCTCGCCGCCTGACGGCGCGCAGGGGCCGGGCCGCCTGCGGAGAGAAGGGCGATCCCGGCCGGTTCAGGCGACCAGTGCGGCGACCCGCCGGAGGTCGTCGACGAAGGCCCGGTAAGCGTCCGCCTTCGCCGCCTCGGGCAGGCGCAGCAGGTAGGAGGGGTGGACCGTGATGAAGCCCGCGAACGCCCGGCCGAAATCGGCCGGGCCGCGGGCGCGGGTGATCGGGACCGGCTTGCCGGTCAGCGCCAGCACCGCGGTGGCGCCGAGGGCCACGACGAGTCGAGGGGCCACGAAGCCGAGTTCGCGCTCCAGCCACCAACGGTAATGGCTCACCTCGCCCGCCGTCGGCTTCTCGTGGATGCGCCGCTTGCCGCGCAGGCTGAACTTGAAGTGCTTGACCGCATTCGTGAGGTAGGCTTCGGAGCGGTCGAGCCCCGCCTCCGCCATCGCCCGCGCCAGGAGCTGTCCCGCCGGCCCGACGAACGGGCGGCCCTGCCGGTCTTCCTGATCGCCCGGCTGCTCGCCGACGAAGGCGATCGCCGGCCCCATCGGTCCTTCGCCCAGTACGGCCTGGGTCGCGCCGGGCACCAGCGGCTCGGAGCGGGCGATGATCGCGTTCAGCGCCACAAGCGAATCCGGCTCGTCCCGCGCCATCCGGGCGACGGCTCGGACGGGGTCGCGCTTCTCCGGGATTGTCGGCCCCCGCTCGATCATCGCCTGGGCCCGGGCTCCGGCGGCCCGGATCAGGCCCGGAATCGCCGCCGTCTCGGGCATGTTGCGCCAGTATTTCCGAGGCATCTCGGCACGCATGGCGTCGAGATTCAGCCGGGCCGGGTTGAAGGTGCTCTCGTAATAGTCGCGCCAGCCCGCCTCGAAGCCGTCCCCCTCCGGCAGGTCCTCGCGGCGACCCGGCGGGCCGAAGGTCAGCGCGCCGTTCCAATGGGCGCAGCCCTCCGGGGTCAGGATCGACCATGCGAGGTTGCGGAACCGGTCGACGAAGAACGGCGCGGCGGCCTCCAGGATGTGGTGGTCCGGCTCGAACCACGCGGCGTAGCGCTCCGTCTCGCCCGGCAGGCGGCGGAAGCGCAGGAAAGCGTGCATCTTGTGCAGGTCGCGGGCGATCGCCTTGCGCATCCGGTGGAGGCGGTGAACCAGCGGATCGCTCGCCACCTCCATCAGCGCCCGCTCGCCCCGCACGACCCGCCACAGCAGGGCGTAGAGCAGGCCGTAGCGCTCGGGATCGCGGTGGGGCACCACCATCGGGATGAGGTCGGTCACCGCGCGGGGCAACGCGAGCGGCGGAGCCTCGGCGGGGGCGGTGTCGGCGCCGAACAGGCTCGGCGTCTCGCTCTGCCAGACGATGGCCTCGGGCGGGATTCCGGCCGCAATCAGGCGCCGGGCGGCCGTGCGGAAGCCGGCCAGGTCCGCCCCGGGGCCGAGGGCGGCGACGTGGATGCCGCCTTTCCCGCCCGCCGCCGCGGGGGACGCGGTTCGCGTGCCCGCCCCCATCAGAACAGGCTCAACTGCTCGGCCGGCTCCGCCAGCGTCGCCCGCAAGTCCAGCCGGTCGGTCAGCGTCGTCGGCCGGAAATCCTCGGCGATCAGGAAGGGGCGCGCGCGCTTCAGTCCCGAGGTCAGCCGGGCCACGTCGTCGAGGCGGAGACGGCCGTGGCGGCGCGCCTTGACGATGGCATCGACCGCCCGCGCCCCGAGCCCCGGCACCCGCAGCAGCATCTCCCGGTCGGCCCGGTTCACGTCGACGGGGAAACAGTGGCGGTTCTTGAGGGCCCAGGCGAGCTTGGGGTCGATGTCGAGGGAGAGCATCCCGCCCTCGGAGGCGCCGGCCACATCGTCGGGGGAGAACTCGTAGTACCGGATCAGCCAGTCGGCCTGATAGAGCCGGTGCTCGCGGCGCAGGGGCGGGGCCTTCGGCGGCAGGGCCGACGAGGCGTCGGGGATCGGGCTGAAGGCCGAGTAATAGACGCGCTTGAGCCCGTAGCTGCCGTAGAGGAAGGCGCTCTTGCGGATCAGCGCCTCGTCGGTGGTCGCGTCGGCCCCCACGATCACCTGGGTCGATTGGCCGGCGGGCGAGAAGCGGCGCTTCTCTTCTCTCGCCTGGACGATGCGCTCGCCGATCTGCCCCATCGCCCCCTCGATCGCCGCCCCGTCCTTTTCGGGGGCGAGGCGGTTGAGGCTCGCCTCCGTGGGAAGCTCGAGGTTGACCGACAGGCGGTCGGCGTAGAGGCCGGCCTCCTCGATCAGCCAGGGGCTCGCCTCGGGGATCGACTTGAGATGGATGTAGCCGCGAAAACCGTGCTCGCGCCGAAGCTTCTTGGCGACGCGGGTGAGCATCTCCATCGTGTAGTCCGGCGAGCGGATGATGCCCGACGAGAGGAACAGGCCCTCGATGTAGTTGCGCTTGTAGAACTCGACCGTGAGCGTCACCACCTCCTCGACGGAGAAGCGGGCCCGGGCCACGTTCGAGGAGCGCCGATTGACGCAATAGGCGCAATCGAACAGGCAGTAATTCGTCAAGAGGATCTTGAGCAGCGAGACGCAGCGCCCGTCCGGCGTGTAGGCGTGGCAGATCCCCGCCCCCGTCGTCGATCCGAGCCCGTCGGCGCCGGCCTTGCGCTTCGGCGCCCCCGAAGAGGCGCAGGAGGCATCGTATTTGGCCGCATCCGCGAGGATGCGCAGCTTGCGCGCGAGCGTCTCGTCCATCGAACGGAAGATGAACGCGGGCGCGTCGGGATCAATGCGGCGCGTTGCCTTTCGCACCGGAAAATGGCTGTCCCGCCCGAGCCGGTCGCTGGGACGAGACAGCCGAGGCGCTCAGCCCTGGCTGAGCGTCTTGTCGAGGGTGATCTCGGCGTTGAGCACCTTCGAGATCGGGCAGCCCTTCTCGGCGTTGCCGGCGAGTTCGTCGAACTTCGCCTGATCGATCCCGGGGATCACCGCCTTCAGGGTCAGAGCCGACTTCGTCACCTTGAAGCCGTCGCCGTCCTTCGCGAGCGTGACCACGGCCTTGGTGTCCAGGGAGGTCGCCTTGAGGCCCGCGCCCTGGAGCTGGAAGGCCAGCGCCATGGTGAAGCAGCTGGCATGGGCCGCGGCGATCAGCTCCTCCGGATTGGTGCCCGGCTCGTTCTCGAAGCGGGTGTTGAAACCGTAGGGATTGGCGGAGAGCACGCCCGACTGGGTCGTGATCGTGCCCTTGCCGGTCTTGCCGTCACCCTCCCAATGGGCGCTCGCGTGGCGGTCGGTCATGCGCGTCGTCCTTAAACCTGGCGTCGAGATCCGTCGCGGGGGGCTCCCGCATCGGGGGCCACGTGGGGCGAAGCGTCCGGAAGTCGAGAGGGAGCCGCCTACGCCTCGTCCTCGCCGTCGCCCCCGATCACGTCCCGGGCCAGCGCGTAGGGGAAGCCCGCCCGGGCCATGGCGGCGAGGTCGCGCTCGTGATGGGCCTCGCGGAGGTCGGGGCGGCGGTGGGGGCCGAGCCGGCGGCGGCGGGCATAGGCGAGGGCGGCCTGGCGCTCGGTGTCGGCCTCCCCGGGCGAGGCCTCCTCCGCCTCCGCGCGTTCGTCCGAGATCGCCGCCGCGATCGTCTCGGCGTCGAGTCCCTTGCCGGAGAGCTGGGCCCGGGCCTGCCGGGTCGAGGTGCCCCGCCGCCGCAGCCGGGCAAGCCGCGCGGCGGCAAAGCGCGCGTCGTCGATGAGGCCGGCGCGCCGGGCGCGCTCCACGGTCTCGTCGATCAGTCCGGCATGGGCCTCGGACGCCTCGTCGCGGGAGCGGCAGCGCCGCTCGACCCGGCGGGCCAGCACCCGGCGCAGCATCTCGCCCGAGGCGCCGTAGCGGTCGAGGTAATGCAGGGCCACCCGCTCCAGCCAGGCGGCGCTCACCGGCGGCTCGGGCTTTGCTTCCCGATCGGCGCGGCCGTCGCGGCGGCGGGCTTCGTCGTCACGGGCGGCGCCGTGACGATTGTGTGAACCCTTGGTCTCGATCATCCGTTCTTCACGTTCCGGACAGGTTTCCGAACCATGAATCTCGGATGGATCGCTCTGGATTGCGAGGCCTCCGCCTCCGCGCGGCGGCCGTCCTGATGCGGCGCGAGTGGCTGTTCGTGGCTCTGGCCCTCGGCTTCGCGGCCCTGGCCGGCCTCGTCGTGACCCTCTCGCGCCCCGCCGTGCTGACCGTCGCGGTCGGCCCCCGCGACGGCCCGGAGGCCGCGCTCCTCGATGCCTATGCCCGGGCGCTCGTGCGCAATCACGAGGACGTGCGGCTCCAGGTCATGCCGTTCCCGGACGTGCGGGACAGCGCCGAGGCCCTGCGGACGAACCGAGCGGATCTCGCCGTGGTGCGCCCCGACGTGCTGCTGCCGGATAACGGCCTGACCCTCGCCGTCCTGCACGACGAGGCGCTGATCGTCGCCGCCCCCGAGGCCGCCGAAATCGAGAGTTTTTCCGATCTCTCGACCCGTCGCCTCGGCGTCGTCCTGCGCCACGATGCCGACCTGCCGTTTCTCGCGAACCTCCTCGACTTCTACGACTTCAAGGCGGCCGCCGAGGGCGAGGGGGCGGGATCGGAGCCGCTGGCGCCGGGCCGCGTCGGGCTGGTGCCGCTCAAGGCGAACGAGGTCACCCAGGCCCTGGAGGCCAAGCGGGTCGATGCGGTCGCCGTGATCGCCTCGCCGACCGCCAAAGCGTCGCTCGCCATGCTGCGCGCCGTGGAGGCGGCCTCGACCGACCGGAAGGTGGCCTTCGTCAGCGTGCCGGACGGCAAGGCGATCACCCAAAGGCTGCCCGAATTGCAGGCCGTGACGCTCTCGGCCGGCACCTTCGGCGGACGGCCCAAGCGGCCGGAGGAGGATGTCGAGACGGTCGGCGTTTCCTACCGCCTCATGGCCCGCGGGACGGTGAACCGCTACGCCGTCGCCTCGGTGGTGCAGCACCTGTTCGAGTGGCGCTCGCGGCTCGCGGCGGTGGCGCCCATCGCCAACGCGATGAAGCCGCCGGACTACGACACCACCGTCACGGCCACCAGCGCGCGGCTGCCGAACCACCCCGGCGCCGTCGATTATTTCGAGCGCGAACAGCAGACCTTCCTCGACCGCTACGAGGACTGGATCTACCTGCTCGCCTTCTTCGGCGGCACCATCGGCTCGGGCGTGGCGTGGCTCGGCCAGCGGCTCGCCCGCAAGCGGCGCGAGCGCATCGACATCGTGCTCGACCGCCTGCTCGACATCCTGGCCGAGGCCCGTTCGGCGCATTCGGTGGAGGCCCTCGACGCGCTGACCCGCGAGACCGACGCCCTCATCGCCGATGTGGTCCGCCACGCCCGCGAACGCACCATCGACAGCCGCATGATCTCGGCGCTGATCCTCGCCATCGACGCGGTGAACGGGGCGCTGGACGACGGCCGGCGCGGGATGGATCCGAGCGGGGAGACGGCCGGCGGGCGAAGCCGCACGGCCCGCCTGCTGTCGCTGAGTCTGCCGGCGGCGGAGTAGGCTCCGAGCCGAGAGTCCCGTCCGTTCGATCATGCCAGTGGCCGAGTATGGCTATGCTTACTCGCGAAAAGGCTAGGTCGATCCCGTGAAAGGGTTGAGGTTTGCAGTTTTTATGAGCTTACGGGTGCGAATTGCAATGAAATTTCCAATAAGCATATCAGTTCGCAGAATGAATTTCTTGATTTTGCCGAGCATGTCTATAATTTTTAAGAAAATTGTAAAACTAATTATTATAAATTTGTGAGTTAGTCTAACGAGGCCCCACAATAGTTGCTTATCATGTGGGCAGCAAAATAATTTATAATGATCCAGAAAATTTAGATTGACGATAAGCCGATTATTGATAGATAATGATTCTCGATACTGATATTATTGAATTTGTGGGGCTTCATGTCTGTCTCTGCGCAGTTTAATAACTTTATAGGAAAAGCAAAGCGTCTAGAGGATGGTGATATTCCATGGATAGGTGCTGCAATCGGTGTTGGTGAGGATGAGTTGAGGGCGTTTATCGATGTTGAATCGAGAGGGCAAGGATTCGACGCCCAGAATAGACCAACAATACTGTTCGAGCCCCATTTATTTTGGAGGAATCTGCCCGGCCACAAGCGCGATCGGGCCGCAAAAGAAAATCTGGCAGCTCCGCGATGGGGCATGATTCGATACGGAAAATATTCTGAGCAATACAGAAGGCTAGAGGCTGCCATCGAAATTGACGTTGAGGCCGGTTTGAAATCAGCCTCGTGGGGTTTGTGTCAAGTCATTGGTAGTAACCATCGCATGGTCGGTTACGACACTGTGGAAGAATTCGTTAAGGCGATAATGGATGATGAAGAGAGTCATCTAAAGGCATGTGTCGAATTTTTAAAATCTTCAGGCATCGATGATGATTTGAGAGCAAGGCGCTGGGAAGTTGTTGCTAGAGTCTACAACGGTCCGGCTTATAAGAGAAATGGCTATGACATAAAGCTTAAGAGGCGTTACGAATATTGGAGATCTCAACCAGACTCAGTGAAATCGAGCGGAGTAGAAATAAGAAATCCGATAAATATTGTGGAGCAAGGGCTGGATGCTGAAAGGCGCGCAAATTCAAATCCGGTTCTTCTCAGCACATTTTCGAATGATGAGGTCAAGCAGATACAAATTAGATTAAGGGCTCTTAAATATTTTGAGGTTGGGAAGGCCGATGGGCTATGGGGGACAAGAACTATTGGTGCTATCGCCGCATTTCAAGCGAATGAGGGCCTGCCGATCACCGTAAATAAAACACCCATGCTCGATCCGGAGACTCGGCAGCGCCTCACAACCGCTCAAGAGCGTGAAGTTAATTACAAGCGCCAGACAAGCCGTGCGCATGATATTAGAAGTCAAGGATCAATAGCAATTGCCCGAGCAGATCAAATTAATCTTGCCCAATGGGGGCAGATTGTACTAGCCGTATTGGAATGTGTCGTTCTTGCCTACAAAAGTTTTCCAGATCAGAATATCGGGATCTATGGCGGACTGTTGACTATGTTTGGGAGTCCTATCTGGTTAGTTCCGTTGGTTCAATTTGCCATTGCTCTTTATACACGATTGAAATCTAATAGTGTAATTGTGGCGCGCGTGAATGCTGAAAGATCGGGTCTTCACAATGGCGAGCCAGGCCCATCGCGGACTCCTCCAAATGAGTTTCCGCCCACGATCAATCAGGGGCTCGGCATCGAGCGCCGAAGTCCATCGGTCTTTGGGTTGTTGCTTGGTCCACGTTGATTGGTGAAAATAACGCATTGCGTATTATACGACTCTGGCAGAGCGTCGGGTCGACTGAACGGTTTCTGTCCCTAGTCATGAAGGATATATGCTTGGTGGCTGACTGCGATCGAAGTGAAGTGGCCGCACTGCCTCTTTCAGCGCTCGTTCAATCGAGTCCTAATCCTACCCCACCCCGGCCGGATGCTTCACCACGAAGGGCGTGCGCAGGGTCACCAGCTCCTCGCCGAGCGTCGGATGCACGGCGATGGTGCGGTCGAAATCGGCCTTGGTGGCGCCCATCGTCACCGCGATGCCGACAGCCTGGATGATCTCGCCGGCATCCGGCCCCATCACGTGGACGCCGACCACCCGGTCGCTCGCCCGCTCCACGATCACCTTCATGATCACGCGTTCGTCGCGGCCCGAGAGCGTCGCCTTCATCGGGCGGAAGCTCGCCTTGTAGACGTCGATAGCGTCGTAGCAGCCGCGGGCCACGTCCTCGTTATGGCCGATCACGCCGATCTCCGGCGTCGAGAACACGGCGGTGGCGATCAGCCGGTGGTCGACGCACCAGGGCTTGCCGCCGAACACCGTGTCGGCGAAGGCGTGGCCCTCGCGGATCGCCACCGGCGTCAGCGCGGCCCGGCCGGTCACATCCCCGACGGCGTAGATGGACGGCACGCAGGTGCGCGAATCCGGCTCCACGGGAATGGCTCCGCTCGCGTCGAGGGTGATGCCGACCGCCTCGAGGCCGAGGCCCGCGACGTTCGGGCGCCGGCCGGTCGCCACCAGCACGCCATCGACGGTCAGGCTCGCGCCGCCGCTGAGGGTCGCCCGGATGGCGCCGCCGTCCCGCTCCAGGCGCTCGACGGTGCATCCCAGGCGCAGGTCCATCCGCTGGCCATAGGCCTCGCCGAGGGCCGCTGCGATCTCCGGATCGAAGCCGCGCAGCAGGCTCGGCCCCCGGTGAAGCAGGGTGGTCTTCGAGCCCAGCGCGGCAAACACGCCCGCGAACTCGACGGCGATGTAGCCGCCGCCCACCACGAGGATGCGCTCGGGCTGGGTCTCCAGTTCGAACACGCCGTTCGAATCGATGGCGAGTTCGGCCCCGGGGATCAGCGGCTCGCGCACCGGGCTGGCCCCGACGGCGATCAGGATGACCCGCGCCCGCACCCGCGTGCCGGAGCCGACGAGGCGGACCGTGTGCGGGTCCTCGATGACGGCGCGCTCGGCCACCAGGGTGACGCCGGCCGCGCCGAGATTGCGACCGTAGATGCCCTCCAGCCGGGCGACCTCGGCGTCGCGGGCGGTCTTGAGCGCGGCCCAATCGAAGCGGGGGCGCTCCAGGCGCCAGCCGAAGCCGGCCGCATCCTCGAACTCGTCGGCGAAGCGGCCAGCATAGACCATCAGCTTCTTGGGCACGCAGCCGCGGATCACGCAGGTGCCGCCGACGCGATACTCTTCCGCCAGCATCACCCGCGCGCCGTGGCTGGCCGCGATGCGGGCCGCCCGCACCCCGCCCGAGCCGCCGCCAATCACGAACAGGTCGACGTCGAAGGTCTCGCTCATCGCACACTCCCGCTGACGCTCGGCTGGCTCGTGGCCGGGGCCGGACGGTCCGCTTCTCTGGGCCGCAGGGTGCAGGCCACCTTCAGCCATGCGAGGGCGGCGCCGCAGCCCGCGGTCCACCAGCCCTGCCACGCCCCGTGCTCGACGAACATCACCGCCACCGCCGTTCCGAGCAGCCCGAGCGCAACGGCGCATTGCCGGCGCGGCAGGGCGGCGGCGGCCCGCACGACGAGAAACCCGATCAGGGCGCCCAGGATCGCGCCGACGAGGCCGAGTTCGGACCAGATCTGCAGGAAACTGTTATGCGGGTGGCCCACCCCCAGCATCACGTGCATCTCCGGCCCCAGGGACTGGGCCGCCGGCACCTCCGCGAAGCGCGCGCCGGTGCCGTAGCCGGAGCCGATCCAGGGCGCCGCCCGCACCGCCGCCCCGAAGCTCTGGGCGATGGCGACCCGGGCCCGCGACGAACTCTGGATCAGCCGCTCGTGCGCCGCCTCAGGCATGACGCGGTGGAGGAGATCGCCCTCCACCGGGGAGAGCGCGAAGGCGAGGGCCAGGACCGCGCCCGCCACCGACACGCCGACGCGCTTCGGCAGCAGCCGCGCGACCAGGAACAGGAGGAGCCCGGCCAGGAGGCCCAGGGCGGCGGCGCCGCTGATCGAGCGCAGGATCGCCACCGCGCAGACCCCGAGGAGCGCCAGGGCGGCGAGGCGCTGGCCCCGCAGGGCCAGCACGGCGGCGAGGGGCCCGGCGATCAGCACCACGGTCAGCAGCGACCGGTTGAACATGTAGAGGGCGGTGCGCTGCCCCAGGGCCTGCTGCGGCGCGAGGTCGAGGGCGAGGCTCGCCATGATGAAGAGGCAGGCGCCCGCGAGCAGGCCCGCGGCGAGGGGCGGCCCCCAGGCCGGCATCCGGGCGGGGGCGAGGCGGGCGACCCCGTAGGCCCCGGCCACGGTCACCGCGAATTCCGACAAAACCTGACCGGACAGGGCCGGGAACGGGCTCCAGGCGAAGGAGACGAGGCACCAGCCGAGGAAGGCGAGCCCGGCCGCGCCGAGGGGCGTGGTCAGCGGGCGCAGCAGGGCGCCGGCCGCCCCGGTTCCGCGCTCGGTCACGGCGCCCGCGAGGAACAGCAGCGCCGCGATTGCGATCACCAGCGGGCTCGACCGGTTGGCGAGGGCCATCGCCGGCGGGACCAGCGCCAGCGCGACCGTTCCGGCCGCGTCGAAGCGCGCCGCCGCCCGTGCCCGCCGCGCGCTCACTGGAGGGAGTGGCCGCGCTTGCCCATCTCGGCCCGCGTGCGGACCATGATGTATTCGGAGACCTCCTGGGTCCAGTCCTGCATGGCGCCGACCATGTCGTCGAGCACCTGGGGCTGGGTCTCGACGTAGCGCTGGCCCGCGGGCGAGCGGAAGAAGACGACGACCTCGTTGAGCTCGGCCTCGCTCAGGCGCTTGGCGTAGATCCGCGAGGCGACCTCGATCAGGCGGTTCTTCTGGAGCGCCATCTCGGGCTCCAGGCTCTTGAGCACCTCGTCGAGGTCCTTGGCGAGATCGGGCCGCGTCACCGCGTTCTTGCGGATCTGGTCGGCCATGGCCGGCATGATCGTGTCGAACGAGCGGCCGATGCCCGAACTCAGCATCACTTCCCGGGCGAGCGCGAGATGGGAGGGCGTGATGGTGGGCTCGGCCGGCGCCTGCGGTGCGGGCGTGCCGGGCTTGGCGGTCGGCTTTTGCGCGGGAGCCGGCGTGCCGGGCTTCGGGGCTTGCGCGAGGGCGCTCTGCGGCGCGGCCGCCGCGAGGAGGAGGCCGGCGAGCACGGCGAGACGGGGCAGCATGGGGAACGGGCTCCGAGGGGCTGTGCGAAGGATTTGGCGAAGGGTTTGGCGAAGGGCCTAAGCGACGGGCGTTGGGCGAAGGGCGTTGGGCGGGCGTTACAGGGCGCCGAGGACGGTGACGACGGCCTCCTCGCCCCGGGCCTCGGCGAGGATCGCCGCTCCGGCGATGCCGAGGAACAGGCCGTGCTCGACCACGCCGGGCACCGCCCAGAGTCGGGCCGAGAGGCCTTCCGGATCGGGGATGGCTCCGAGATGGGCGTCGAGGAGAGCGTGGCCGCCATCGGTGACAAGGGGCGCGCCCGCCGCGTCGCGCCGGCGGGTGAGGGAGCGGCCGGCGCAGCCGCTTTCGGCCAGCGCGGTCTCGACCGCGCGCCAGGTCGCGCCGAGGCCGAAACGGTTGACCTCGATCGGGAGCGGGAAGGCGCCGAGCGTCTCGACGCGCTTGGCCGCGTCGGCGATCACCACCATGCGCCGGCTCGCCATCGCGACGATCTTCTCGCGCAACAGCGCGGCGCCGCCGCCCTTGATCAGCCGCAGCTGCCCGTCGACCTCGTCGGTGCCGTCGATGGTCAGGTCGAGTTCGGGCAACTCGTCGAGGGTCGCGAGGCGGATGCCCTCGCGCTCGCAGGCGATCCGCGTCGCCTCCGAGGTCGGCACGCCGACGATGTCGAGGCCCGCCCGGACCCGTTCCCCGAGCAGCAGGATGAAGGCGGCCGCGGTCGAGCCCGTGCCGATGCCGAGCCGCATGCCGGGCTCGACCAACGTGAGGGCACGGGCGGCTGCCGCCCGACGCAGGTCCGGTCCGCTCACGTCAGGGTCTCCGGGATCGGGTTCATCGGCTGCATCGCACCGGCTCGCGCGAAGGACGGGCAGGCCCCTAGCACGCCGCGTCGCCGCTGCGAAAGTCGGAGCGGGCCCCGGCGGGGCCGTTCAGGGCCGCGCGCCCGGGCCGCCCTGCGGCGGGGTGGCGCTGGGGCCGGCCCGGCCGGGCGCGGGGCCGGTGGCGGCGGCGCCCGCGCCGCTCGCGGTACCGGCGGGCGGCGGGCCGGCCTGCTCGGTGCAGACGACGAGCTCCTGGCGGATCTGGACGTAGCAGGCGCTCATTGCGCCGGTGCGATGGTTGATCCGGTAGATGCCCGATTCGCGGGCGTGCCGGGAGGCGATCAGCCCGTAGGCGCCCGGATTCTGCGGCCCGGCGCCCTCGCCCGCGGCGAAGCAGAGGGTGACGCCGACGCTGTCGTCGCGCAGGCCGTATTGGCAGGAGGTGACCTCGCCGGTGGCCCGGT
This sequence comes from Methylobacterium sp. Leaf118, assembly GCF_920984675.1. Lineage (GTDB taxonomy): Bacteria > Pseudomonadota > Alphaproteobacteria > Rhizobiales > Beijerinckiaceae > Methylobacterium. Next base: position 49,716 of record NZ_CAKLBV010000021.1, on the reverse strand, counting down.
CGATTCGGTAGATCCGGTTGAGATCGACGGCGGGCGCCGCGACGAACTCGTACGCCCCCTCCGCGCGGGCGCCGCCGGGAGCGAAGGCGAGAACTGCCAGGAGGGCGAGGCCCGACAGGCGGGCGAGGGAGAAGACCGGGATCAGGCTCGGCATCGATCTCATCGGGGCGCGCGGGGTGAGCAACGGGGAAAGCGGGGAGAAGTCGACTCGTGTCGGGGATCGTCGCGGCGCGATCAAGCGCCCCGTCCATGGCAGAGCTTGGGCAGAGGCGGGTTTTTCCAGCCCGGCACGAAAGCAACAGCGGGCCGCGCGCTAACGCTCGGTCAACCGCCGGGGTTGATCGTCTCGGAGACGACCGCTAGCCAGCTTGACAATTGCTCCGATCCGGGACGCCGATGACTGTTCTTCCCCCCATCGCCGTATTCGATCTCGACGGCACCCTCGCCGAGACCGCGGGCGACCTGATCGGCACCCTCAACGTCATCCTGGCGCGCGAGGGCCATGCGCCCCTGCCGCTGGATCAGGCCCGCGACCTCCTGGGCGCGGGGGCCCGTGCGCTGATCCAGCGGGGCTTCGCCGCCGCGGGGGCCCCGCTGTCGCCGGAGCATCTGGAAACCCTGTTCGACGACTTCCTGGACCATTACGGCGCCCACCTGACCGACCATTCCCACCTCTTTCCCGGCGCCGTCGCGGCCCTCGACCGGCTGGAGGCCGAGGGCTTCCGCCTCGCGGTCTGCACCAACAAGGTCGAATCCCACGCGGTGGCGCTGCTCGAGGCCCTCGGCGTGCGGCGGCGCTTCCCCGTCATCGTCGGCAAGGACACCTTCGCGTTCTCCAAACCCGATCCGCGCCACATCACCGCGACGATCGCCCGCGCCGGGGGCGACCCGTCCCGCGCCGTGATGGTCGGCGATTCCCGGGCCGACGTGGCCGCCGCGAAGGCCGCCGGCATCCCGGTGGTCGGCGTCACCTTCGGCTACACGCCGGTGCCGATGCGCGACCTCGGACCCGACTGGGTGATCGACCATTTCGACGAATTGTGGGAGGCGGTGGCGGCCCTCGTGCCGCACGCCTTTCCCCGCGTCGCCGTGAAGCCGGCCGCCTGAATCTCGCGCTTGCGCCGGGCCGGCGCGTGGGCCACTGAGCCGCGACCGGGACGCCCGGTCGACCGCGAGAGGACTGGATGAGCGACCCGACCCCCTTCGAGCTGACGCTGGAGCGCATCGCGCTGATCCGTCGGATGGTGGTCGCCTGGAACGGCACCGAGGCCGGTGCGCCGATGATCCATCCGGACGCCCCCTATGGCAGTCCGGACCGGGACGACGACATCGCCAACGTCACCGGCGACGACGAAGGGACCGAAGAGGAACACCGCGCCCTCGGCGACGCCCTCGCGGTGTTCCTGCAGAGCGCGGTGCTCAAGCCCGGGCGCTACCAGTACCACAACCCCCTGGCCAAGCTCGAACCGTCCGGCACCTTCGACGTGTTCCGCGACGACGCTACCGGCGAGACCCCCGAGCACATCACCTTCGAGATCACGGAGGAGCACCTGCGGCTCCTGCCCCGCCTCAGCCTCGAATGGAACGAGGATGAGGGCGTGCCGGCCGTCGATCCGAAACGGCCCTACGGCCAGATGACCTGGTACACGGTCGAGATGGCGGCCCATCTCGGCGAGCCGCCGCCGAAGGATGCGGACGGCCGGGCGATCCTGAGCGATGCTGAGGAGGAGCGCCTGATGCGGCTCCACCGCGAGATGCAGCCGGCGATGCAGATCTTCCTGCGCTACGCCGATCTCGGGCCGGGCTTCTTTCGCCTGGGCGCGGCGGGCTGGCAGCCGGCCTGAGCCGAGACGGCGCTCCCCGACCTCCATCGCTGTCCGCCCGCCGGCACCACGGCGCGGCGGCGGCCGAGGCGCTGGCGCCACAGGCCCGGCCGCGTGCGGACCGTACCGGTATGGACTGTCTGGAGGTTTTCAGTACAGCTATACCGATCGTCGGCATCCGGATTGAAGCCTCACCTTGGCTGTCGAGCATTAAAACTTCGTCATCTTGCAACGATCCGCGTTCGCTCCGGCTTTTTGAGGATCTTCGGCATGGACGAAGAAGATGCGATTGGAATTCGTCGGCGCCGCTCTCCTCGCACTGGGCACCCTGGCCGGAACGGCGGGTGTGGCTGAGGCGGCTCAGGGCTGCGGACCGGGCTTCCACCGAGGCTATGACGGCGGGTGCAAGCCGAGCTGGCGGCCCTACGCCTCCCGTCCGGTCTATCTCGCCCGGCCGGTCGTCCACGGCTACGGCGGGCGCCGTCCGTGGGGCTGGCGCCACGCGGGCTGGCACCGTCCCGGGGGCTGGGGCCACCGCCCCTGGGGGTGGCGTCACGCCGGCTGGCATCACCGCTGGTAACGAAAGAAGGGGCCGGCACCCGGGTGCCGGCCCCTCGGGCTGTCGCTCTCTCGGCGCCGCTTCGCCCGCGGCGCCGGCAGGGCCGTCAGCCCTCGCGCTTCTTGCGCTGCGCCAGGGTCCGCAGGCGCAGGGCGTTGAGCTTGATGAAGCCCGCCGCGTCGCGGTGATCGTAGGCGACGGCGCCTTCCTCGAAGGTCACGAGATCCTGATCGTACAGGGAGTGCGGGCTCGTCCGGCCGATGACGTGGACGCCGCCCTTGTAGAGCTTGAGCTGCACCGTGCCGGTGACCTTCTCCTGGCTCTTGTCGATCAAAGCCTGGAGCATCTCGCGCTCGGGGGAGAACCAGAAGCCGTTGTAGATCAGCTCCGCGTATTGCGGCATCAGCTGATCCTTGAGATGGGCCGCGCCGCGATCCAGCGTGATCGACTCGATGGCCCGGTGGGCCGGCAGCAGGATGGTGCCGCCGGGCGTCTCGTACATGCCGCGGCTCTTCATGCCGACGAAGCGGTTCTCGACGAGGTCGAGCCGCCCGATGCCGTTGGCGCGGCCGAGTTCGTTGAGCCGGGCCAGCAGGGCCGCGGGCGAGAGCGCTTCCCCGTCGATCGAGACGGCGTCGCCCCGCTCGAAGCCGATGGTGACGACCGTCGGCTGATCGGGCGCCTCCTCAGGCGAGAGGGTGCGGGAATAGACGTAGTCTGGCACCTCGACCGCCGGGTCCTCCAGCACCTTGCCCTCCGAGGAGGCGTGCAGGAGGTTGGCATCGACCGAGAACGGGCTCTCGCCGCGCTTGTCCTTGGCGATCGGGATCTGGTGCTCCTCGGCGAAGGCGATGAGCTGCTCGCGCGAGCGCAGGTCCCACTCGCGCCAGGGAGCGATCACGGTCACGTCGGGCTTGAGGGCGTAGTAGCCGAGTTCGAACCGGACCTGATCGTTGCCCTTGCCGGTGGCGCCGTGGCAGACCGCGTCGGCCCCGACCCGTTCGGCGATCTCGATCTGCTTCTTGGCGATGAGCGGACGGGCGATGGAGGTGCCGAGCAGATAGACGCCCTCGTAGACCGCGTTGGCCCGGAACATCGGGAACACGTAATCGCGGACGAATTCCTCGCGCAGATCCTCGATAAAAATGTTTTCCGGCTTGATCCCGAGGAGCTCGGCCTTGCGGCGGGCCGGCTCCAACTCCTCGCCCTGGCCGAGATCGGCCGTGAAGGTGACGACCTCGCAGCCGTAGGTGGTCTGCAGCCACTTGAGGATAATCGAGGTATCCAGCCCGCCCGAATAGGCGAGCACGACCTTCCTGACGGCTTTGTTCGGGCTGGCGTCGGACATGGGCGAGGGCTCTGGTAAGGGCTTCGATGGCGGCATCGGTGCGCGAAACCGGTTCGGGGCGGCTTATCAGGAGGCCGGAGCGGCGCGCAACCGTGACGCTGCGGTTCGGTTGTTAGGGGGCGGCCCGCCTCTTGCGGCGCGGTGGCGCCTTGCGGTCGATCGGGCCGCGGGGGACGATGACCGACACGCCGACCATCATGACGCGGAAAGGGTAGGGAATGACGCGGCGGCCGACCCTGGAGTTCTGGTACGAGTTCGCGTCGACCTACTCCTATCTGGCGGCCATGCGCGTCGAGGCCCTGGCGGAAGCCGGCGGGGTCGAGATCCGCTGGCGCCCGTTCCTGCTGGGGCCGATCTTCGCCACCCAGGGCTGGAACAACTCGCCGTTCAACCTCTACCCGGTGAAGGGCCGCAACATGTGGCGCGACGTCGACCGCGAGGCCGCCCGGTTCGGCCTGCCGCCCGTGACCCGGCCGAACCCCTTCCCACAGAACTCGCTCTCGGCGACGCGCGCGGCCACCTACGGCGCCGATCAGGACTGGCTCATCCCCTTCACCAAGGCGGTGTTCACGGCCGCCTACGCCCGGGGCGAATCCGTCGCCGAACCGACGGCGGTCGCCCGGATCCTCGACGGGCTCGGCCTCGACGGCACGGCGATCAACCGGGCCGCTTCCTCGGAAGCCAACAAGGGCCGCCTCAAGGTGGCGGGCGAGGAGGCCCGCTCGCGGGGGATCTACGGCGCGCCGAGCTTCCTCGCCGAGGACGGCGAGTTGTTCTGGGGCAACGACCGCCTGGAGCAGGCGCTGGCCTGGGCCGCGGGCGATCGGCCGGCGGGCCTGCGGTAGGGCATCGTCCCAGATCTCGGATCCGCGGGGTTCCTCTCGAGCCTCTGGCCGCATCGTCGGCTATTCCGCGCTCTCGACCCGTCGGGCCGCTGCGCGATCGCTCACGCCGGCTCCGATGGACGCGTCAGGTCGCGCCCGCGCGTCTCGGGCAGGAAGAAGGCCGCGATCGTGCCGACGAGGCTGAAGGCGGCGAGGTAATAGGCCGGCACCATCCGGTCGCCGGTCGCGGCGATCAGCCAATTCACGAGGTAGTTCGTGCTGCCGCCGAACACCGAGACCGACACCGCGTAAACGATCGACAGTCCCGCCGAGCGCACGGCCCGGGGCAGGGATTCGGGGATCGCGACGATGATCGCTGCCGCGTTGATCGAGGACAGGGCTGAGAGCAGGAAGGTGACGGCATAGACCGCCGGGGCTCCGGGCTCGCGCAGCAGCCACGCGAAGGCCGGGAGCGCCAGCGCGAGGATCAGGGCGCGGGGCCAGATCAGGACCGGGCGCCGGCCCCAGCGGTCGGCGAGCCATCCCCCGAGCAGCGGGAAGGCGACCGAGGCGAGGCCCAGCGCGATCGGCACGGCATTGGCCGCGGTCTCCGATAGGCCGAGGGTCGCGCCCGCATAGACCGGCATGTTGGTGCCGATGGCGTTGGAGACGGTGGAGGCGGCGAAGACCAGGAAGGCGAGCCCGAGCAGGCGTCCGTGCTCGCGCAGGAGCCGGACCACCACCGCGCCGGTGGAGGCGGCCGCTTGCGGATCGTGATCGGCACCGGCCGTCTCGGGCAGGTGGCTGCGGATCACGAGGCCGACCGGCACCACGAGCAGGCCGAGGCCGAACATCAGGCGCCAGCCCCATTCCGCCATCGCGGCGTCCCCCAGGCCGAGCGTGAGGCCGGTGGCAACGAGGCCCGCGAACAGGGCGGCGCAGCCCTGGCTCGCGATCTGCCAGCTCGCCACGAAGCCGCGTCTTTCCGGCGGGGCGGCCTCGATGAGGTAGGCGGTCGAGGGGCCGACCTCGCCGCCGAGCGCCAGCCCCTGGATCAGGCGCCCGGCGATGACGATGCCCTGGGCCCAGCCGCCGAGCACGGCGGTGCCGGGGCAGGCCGCCAGCATCAGCATGCCGAGCGCCATCAGGCCGATGGTCAGCAGCATGGCCGGCTTGCGCCCGGCCCGGTCGGCGAAGGCGCCGATCACCACGCCGCCGACGGGGCGCATCACGTAGCCGATGCCGAACAGGGCGAGGGAGGCGAGCAGGCTGTCGGTGGGGCTGCCGCCGGGAAAGAAGGTGTCGCCGATCGCCTTGGCGAAGAAGGCGTAGATCGTGAAGTCGTAGAATTCGAGGGCGTTGCCGAGGACGACGGCGCCGACCGCCTTGCGGTCGAGGCGGGTCGGCGCCGCCGGCACGGTGGCCTGCGCGCTGTGGTGGAGGCTCATCCGTGTCCTTCCCTACGGTCCCCGCGGGACCGGTGCCGGTGCCGGCGGGCGAGGCTCGCAGGTAGAACGGCCGGGCCGTTCGGACAGCGCAGGTCCGGCCCCGGAAGGCCGTGCGGCCGGCACAAGGGCGTCACGGTTCCGCGAGGCGCGGCGCCGCGCCGGTCCGACGGGCGGTTGCCGAGCGACCGTCTCCGCATTCCCAGTCCGGCAGGCCTCGGCGCAGGCGCGAGGGCCCCGAGGGGGATCGGCGACCGGCTCACGCGGTCGCGGGCGCAGCCTCCGGTGGCCGCGACCCGATGAAGAGGGCCATCATCGTCGCGGCGAGGCACAGGAAACCGGCGGCGAGAAACGCCGAATGGTAATCGCCCGTGTTGGTGCGCATCGTGCCGGCCGCCCAGGCGGCGGAGGCGGCGCCGATCTGGTGGGCGGCGGCGATCCAGCCGAACATGAGCGCCGCATTCTCCTCCCCGAACGCCTTGCCGGCGAGGCTCACGGTCGGCGGGACGGTGGCGATCCAGTCGAGTCCGTAGAAGACCGCGAACAGCGACAGCCCGTAGACGGAGTGGTCGAAGGCGGCGGGCAGGAACATCAGCGAGAGCCCGCGCAGGCCGTAATACCACGCCAGCAGCCGGCGCGGGTCGTAGCGGTCGGTGAGCCAGCCCGAGGCCGTGGTGCCGAGGAGGTCGCACAGCCCCATCAGTGCGAGCATGCTCGCCGCGGCGACCTCGGGGATGCCGTGATCGACGCAGGCCGGGATCAGGTGGGTGCCGACGAGCCCGTTGGTGGAGGCGCCGCAGATGAAGAAGGTTCCGGACAGGAGCCAGAAGTCGCGGGAGCGCAGCCCCATGGCGAGGCCCTGGAGAGCGCGCCGAGCCGGGTTGATGCCCGATTGCGGCGTCGGCGCCACCCGGTCCTCGCCGACCCGCGCCAGGCCGAGATCGGACGGGTGGTCGCGCATCAGCCACGCCACCAGAGGCACCAGGGCGAGCGCCGCGAGGGCCACGGTGATCGACACCGCACGCCACCCCTGGCCGACGACGAGGCTCGCCAGCAGCGGCAGGAACACGAGCTGGCCCGTGGCGGCGCTCGCGGTGAGCAGGCCGACCACGAGGCCGCGATGGCGCACGAACCAGCGCGAGGCGATGGTGGCGCCGAGCACGTTGGCCACCATGCCGGTGCCGGCGCCGACCACGACGCCCCAGAGCAGCACCATCTGCCAGACCTCGCGCATCAGCGTGGTCGCGGCGGTGCCGGCCGACACCACCACGAGCGTGACGCAGACCGAGCGGCGCAGGCCGAACCGCTCGATGATCGCCACCGCGAAGGGGCCGATCATGCCGTAGAGGAAGATGTTGACCGCGATGGCGAAGCTGATTGTCGCGGTGCTCCAGCCGAATTCCCGCTCCCAGGGCACGATCAGGATGCCCGGCGTCGCCCGCACGCCCGCGCCGATCAGGAGGATCAGGAAGGTCACGCCCGCGACGATCCAGCCGTAATGCAGGCGCGCGGGCGCGGGGGGCGTGGGGGAGAGCATGAGCCCGCTTTCGGTCGGTGGGGGAGAGCGGGTGCTCAGGCGTATTGCGCGTCGCCGTTGCCGAAGGACCAGTTCTCCTTGGGCACTTCGACGAGGCTGATGAACACGTCCTCCCGGCGCAGGCCCAGCCGCGCGTGGAGCCCGTCGGCGACCGCCCGGTAGAAGGCAGTCTTCAACGCGACGCTGCGCCCGGCGTTCAGCGTCACCTGGATCGCGATGGCCTCGGCGCTCCGTTCGATGCCGAGATAGGTCGGATCGATGATGAGGCCGTCCGGCCCGTGCTCGGCGATGACCTGGAAGCGGTCGTTCTCCGGCACGTTGAGGGTCGCCCGCATCGCTTCGTAGACGATGTCGCCGACAGCGCGGCGGTCATCCGGCGACTGGCCTCGGGGCAGGTCGATACGCACGAACGGCATGGAAGGCTCCTGTCAGGGACGGTCGAGGGTGGCGAGGCGGCCGGTGATGTCGGCGACGACGGTGGAGGGCAGAGCTGCCTCGATCCGCGCCTGGGCCTCCCGCCACAGCGGCACCGCCGCGACGAGGGCGTCCCGACCCGCCTCGGTGAGACTGGCGACGCGCTCGCGCTGGTCGGCGGCATTGACCGTGAGCCGCACGAACCCGCGCCGCTCCAGCGGATCGAGGTTGCGGCCCATGGTGGAGCGATCGAGCACGGCTTCCGTCGCGAGGCGCGTCACCGGCATGGGGCCCAGGCGCTCGAGCATGCGCAGGATCGAGAATTGCGTGACCCGCAGACCCGCCGGCCGCAGGGCCGCATCGTAGGTCGCGGTGAGCGCACGGGTCGCGCGGCGCAGCGTCGAGCACAGGCAGGGCGGGTCTGCGGCCATAGTGCGGGTATATACCCTTTTCTCGGCCTGTCCAGCACCGCATCCGGCCCCGCCCACGCCGGATCGGGGGGAACCCGGAGCCGAGGCCTCGTCACCCACCCTCATGACTCGTGCAAGACCCCCGCGGCTCCCTGGCGCCTGCCGGGGAAACCGGCGGCGATCCGGTGTTTTGCCAGGCACTCTCGACGCCCGAACCGACCTCCCCGCCGACGGGGAGGCTTCTCACAGGCACGCGGCGAGGGGAGGAAGGCGGCGGGCGATCGTGCTATCGGTCGCGCCCCGAAACATCCGGACCGGCCCTCACCCCGTGCGTCTCCTCGTCGTCGCCGTCGGCCGCCTGAAGAACGGGCCGGAGCGGGAGCTCGCCGCCCGCTACCGGGAGCGCGCCGCCGCGCTGGGGCGGGGCCTCGGCGTGTCGGCCTGCGACCTGACGGAGATCCCGGAATCCCGCGCCCGGCGCTCCGCCGACCGGGTCGCCGAGGAGGCGGAGGCGATCCTCGCCCTCGTGCCGGCGGAAGCGGCCCTGCTCGCCTGCGACGAGCGCGGGCGTTCCGACTGGCCGAGCGAGCGCCTCGCGGCCCGGGTGGGGGCGTGGCGGGATGACGGCCGCCCCGCCCTCGTCCTCGCGATCGGCGGGGCCGACGGCCTTCACGAGCGCGTGCGCGGCCGGGCCGACCACATTCTCGCCTTCGGAGCCGCGACATTGCCGCACGGCCTGGTGCGCGTGCTCGTCCTGGAGCAGGCCTATCGGGTGCTGACCATCCTGGCGGGTCACCCCTATCACCGGGGCGATCCGGATTCATGAGGCCCCGCGTGACGATCCCCACACGGCCGGCGCGCATCCTGGCCATCCTCGCGTGCCTCGCCGCCGCAGGACCGGCCGCCCTCGCGCAGGAATCCGGCCAGGGGGCTGGCCAAGGGGCCGGCCAGGGCGCCGGCAGCGCCGAGGCCCTGCGGCAGGCGCAGGAGGAGCGCGACCGCCGCGCCCAGAACCTGCGTCAGATCGAGGAGGCGCTCGCGGCGAGTGCGGGCAGCCGCAAGGCGCTGGAGGCCGAGATCGCGGCGATCGGCTCGGACCGGACCAAGCTCAGCGCCGCCCTGCTCGATGCCGGCCGACAGGCCCAGGCCACCGAGGACCGCCTGAACCGGCTGGAGGAGCGACTGAAGGCGCTGACCGAGAGCGACGGGGCGATCCGCAAGTCCCTGGAGGCGCGCCGCGCCGTCATCGCCGAGATCCTGGCCGCGCTCCAGCGCATGGGCCGGCGCCCGCCGCCAGCGGTGCTGGTGCGGCCCGAGGACGTCCTCGCGGCGATCCGCACCTCCATGCTCCTCGGCGCTGTGGTGCCGGAGCTGCGCGGCGAGGCCGAGACCCTGGCGGGCGATCTCAGCGAGCTGGTCCGCGTCCGGGGCCTCATCGCCGCCGACCGCGAGGCCCTGCGCAAGGACCTGTCCGGTTGGGCCACCGAGCGCCAGCGCCTCGACGGCCTGATCGCGGCCCGCCGCACCCGGCAGGCGCAGATCGAGACCGACCTCACCACCGAGCGCCAGCGGAGCGCCGAACTCGGCACCCAGGCGAAAAGCCTGAAGGATCTCGTCGACCGGATGGAGGGCGAGGTGTCCGCCGTCCGCCGCGCCGAGGACGAGGCCCGGGCCGCCCAGGAGCGCGAGGCCCGCGTGATCCAGGAGAAGTTCGCCGCCGCCGGCGCCCGCGATCCGGCCCGTCTCGCCCCGAAGGTGAAGTTCGCCGAAGCCCGGGGCGACCTGCCCCGGCCCGTCAGCGGAACGCTGACCCGCGGCTTCGGCCAGCCCGACGGCCAGGGGGGCACCACCCGCGGCATCTCGCTGCGGACCCGGTCGCGGGCGATCGTTTCCTCTCCGGCCGATGGCTGGGTTTCGTTCGCCGGACCCTTCCGCTCCTACGGCCGTCTCTTGATCATCAATGCGGGCGACGGCTACTATCTCTTGTTGGCGGGCATGGACCAGATCAACGTCGAGGTCGGCCAGTTCGTACTGGCGGGCGAGCCGGTGGCTGCTATGGGCGAGGGTGGCAGCTCCGGTGGCGTGTCGCAGGCCAGTGCGTCACAGAGGGACGATGATCGGAACGATCCCGTCCTGTACGTCGAGTTCAGGAAAGACGGCGGCTCCATCGATCCGGAGCCGTGGTGGGCGAGAAGTTCCAGCGAGAAGGTTCGCGGATAATGCGCAAAGTGTCCCTCGTGTTGCTCGGCGCGGCCCTCGGCATCGGCGCCTCGGCCTTGTCGACCCAGACCCAACTCCTCTCCGGTACGAGCGCCATCGCGGCCTCCGCCGAGACCTATCGCCAGCTCAGCCTCTTCGGTGACGTGTTCGAAAAGGTGCGCACCGACTACGTCGAGAAGCCCGAGGAATCGAAGCTGATCGAGTCGGCGGTCAACGGCATGCTGACCTCCCTCGACCCGCATTCGAGCTACATGGACGGCAAGGCCTTCCGTGACATGCAGACCCAGACGAAGGGCGAGTTCGGCGGGCTCGGCATCGAGGTCACGATGGAGGATGGCCTGATCAAGGTCGTCTCGCCCATCGACGACACCCCGGCCTCCAAGGCGGGCTTGCTCGCCAACGACATCATCACCCAGATCGACGACGAGCAGGTGCAGGGCCTCACCCTGAACCAGGCCGTCGACAAGATGCGTGGCCCGGTGAACTCCGCGGTGCGCCTCAAGATCACCCGCAAGGAGGCCAAGGACCCGATCGACGTCTCGCTCACCCGCGACGTCATCAAGATCCGTCCGGTGCGCTCCAAGGTCGAGGGCGGCGATGTCGGCTACGTGCGCCTGACCCAGTTCAACGAGCAGACCTTCGAGGGCCTGAAGACCGCCATCGACAAGCTCCAGACCGAGATCGGCCCCGACAAGCTCAAGGGCTTCGTCCTCGACATGCGCAACAACCCGGGCGGCCTGCTCGATCAGGCCGTGATGGTGTCCGACGCCTTCCTCGACCGGGGCGAGATCGTCTCGACCCGCGGACGCAACCCCGACGAGACCCAGCGCTTCTCGGCCAAGGCGGGCGATCTCGCCAAGGGCAAGCCGATCGTGGTGCTGGTGAACGGCGGCGCGGCCTCGGCCTCCGAGATCGTGGCCGGCGCCCTCCAGGATCACAAGCGCGCGACCATCATGGGCACGCGCTCCTTCGGCAAGGGCTCGGTCCAGTCGATTATCCCGCTCGGCGGCCAGGGCGCGCTGCGGCTGACCACCGCGCGCTACTACACGCCGTCGGGCCGCTCGATCCAGGCCAAGGGCATCGAGCCGGATCAGGAGGTGCTGCAGGAGGTCCCGGACGAGCTGAAGGGCAAGGACGAGACCAAGGGCGAGGCCGGCCTGAAGGGTCACCTGAAGCAGAAGGACACCGAGGAGCGCGGCGGTTCCTCGGCCTACATCCCGCCGGACCCGGCCAAGGACAAGCAGCTCATCGCCGCGGTCGACTTCCTGCACGGCATCCAGAAGGGTGCGGCCAACGTCACGAAGCCGGCCACGCAGAACTGACCCAGCCTCGCCGGCCCATGGCCGGCGGATGCGGGGCCGAGGCGGCGAGCGATCGGTCGCGGCCTAAGGGGATGAAATTTCGAGGCACCCACCGCTTTCGAGCGGCGAGTGCCTCGTTTCGTCTGAAGGGGTGGGAAGCCCGGGTCCGGCTCGCCCTATCGATCGCGACTTGTCGCCCGGCCTCGACACAGGACGTCATACCAAATCCGGTTGATCCCTTCGGGATGGCGGATTTGGGCTTCGCTCAAACGCCGCGCGGGCTTGCCTGAGACGGGCGTTGGCTCGACGGCTCTCCCGGACGCCGCGCGCTCCTCACTTCCACCGGTCCGCTTCCGACGGACGAAGGGCACGGGAGGCCGAGTGCTCCCGGTCAGGGCACCCACCACACGGCGTTCATGCCCTTGCGCACCAAGACCCGTGAATGATGGGACCCCTCGCCTGACAGACGCTCCGGCTCCGGCCGTCCCGTGTTCCGCGATGGGGTCGATGGGCCCAAAAACCTTTCCCTTCGCGACCTTCAGGGGCCATCGCCCAATTCGTAGCGCCTCAAACTCTGCGCCGCGGTATCGAACGCCGCCCAGGTCTTGCGAGCGAGGCTTCCCCCCACGCTGCACCGACGGACCCCGCATTCGGCGAACGCCCGGATGCCCGCGTCGTACTGGTGCACGACGACGTTGACCGGCTTCGGGGCCACCGCCGCGACGAGTTCCGCGACGGCCCCGTGATCGCGGAGGAAGGGCACGAACAGGCAGTCGGCGCCGGCCTCCGCATAGGCGACGGCGCGGGCGATGTTGGCACCGACCGACATGTCGGGGACACGGAAGTTCTCGTTGCGACCGACGAGCATCACGGCCGGATCGATGGCGTCGATGGCACGGCGCGCGGCAGCGATCCGTTCGACGGCGTGCTCCGTCGCGTATATCGCGGTTCCGGACCAATCCTGGATCGACAGGGCGGCGACACCCGTGTCGACCGCGAGCGCGACGTTCCGTGCCACATCCTCCGGACGGTCGGCGAAGCCGTTCTCGAAATCCGCGTTGACCGGCAGATCGGTGCTGGCCACCAGCATCCTCAGGTGGTCGAGGATGGCCTCCAGGCCGAGGTCCCCATCCTCCTGGCCGGCGGCCCAGGCCGCACCCGCACTCGTCGAGGCGATGGCCTTGAAGCCGAGCTTGGCAAGCCGCACCGCGCTGCCGCCATCCCAGGCATTGGGCAGGAGGAAGAAGCCGCTTTCGTGGAGGCTGCGAAACGCCCTCCGCTTCGACGCCGTGGTGGCCATGGCGTGGTCCATCATCGTCAGGCCCTGACCTCGTCCCGCCGTCGGCGCTGCGGCCCGGCCTCGTCGACGTTCGAGGGCGCGAGCCAGGCGGTCAACCCGGTTGAGAGCCGGGGCCAGTCAGGGCCGAGGATCGAAAACCAAGCCGTGTCCCGGCTCTCGCCCTTCACCAACCCTGTGGTGGCGAATGGCTCGATCGATGACCTTCAATCCGACGTGTGGCGTCCATTCGACCGGAAGCTCCAAACGGCCGAGTTGCGAACGTCCGCTGTCTGGCCGTGCCCAAAGCCCGCTGACGATCCCTTGCCCAGCTTCCGATGCCGGGTCCGGTGGTCCCTCGCGCGCGGCGGATCGAGGAGATTTGCGGGCCTCCACCTCCCTGGCCTCAGGCGTGGCCGTTCAGCCCGACCCCAATCATCGCCAGCCCGACGACCAAGGCGAGGCCGCCTGCGGTCTCCATCCGGGCGGTCCAAGTCGGAAAACGGGCGGCGTTCGCCGCGAGGGCGGCGCCGCCGGTCAGGCAGACGAGGCTGGTGAGGGCGGTCATCCGTTCTCCGGGAGCATACGACGAAGCGGGCCCCTCGGACCGATGGGGCGTCGTCCCCACCGTCACCCACAGGCCCTTCGAAGCTCCTAACGCCGGGACGTCCCTCGGGGGCCTCCCCACAGCCCCCGCTTTCCACAGGAGGATGACCGGACGGCAATGCTGCAGTGCAAGGAAAGCGAGGGAGCGCGGCGCGCCCGCCTGCACCCACAGCTTGCGGTCTTCGTTAACCAACAGGTAATATCCGTCAACAAAGCCTTAGCGACATGGGTCGGGTTTTGTTAAGTTTTCTTCGAACTACGGCTCTTCCTTCCGATCCGGCGGCACCATGACCAACGTGTCCAACATTTGGGTGCGATCTCCCGCTGTGCTTGCGAGCGCGGCTGGTTTTCTCCTTCTCGGGACGGGGGCGGCGAGCGCCCATGTCAAATGGTTCTGCGCCTTCGACGTGGCCGGTCAGCCCCGGGGCCTGGAACAGGTCCTGTGTACGGATTTCGAATGGCTGACCGGCCTGGCGATCCTGTGCCTGATGTTCGGCTGCCTCGCCGAGGGCACGCCCCTCGGCACCGCGCTGCTGAACAGCCTCGACCGGGTGACGGCGCGCCTGCGCCAGGACACCAGCCTGATCGTCCGCGTTGTGGTCGGCTTCTTCCTGATCTCGGTGTGGAACCTCGGCGGCATCATCCTGACGCCGGAACTCAAGACCGACGCGGCCTGGATCCCGTGGCTCCAGCTCGCCATGGCCGGCGGCCTCATCTGGAAGCGCACCCTGCCGCTCACGGCGCTCGGCATCGTCTTCCTGTTCGGCTTCGCGGTGTGGCATTACGGCGCCTTCCACCTGGCCGATTACCCGGTCTTCCTCGGAGTCGCCGCCTATCTCGCCCTCACCGGGCTCGACCGCACCCTGTTCGGCTACCGTCCGATCGATGTGGTGCGGGTCACCGCCGCCGTCACGCTGATGTGGGCCTCGGTCGAGAAATGGGCCTATCCCCACTGGACCGACCCGCTGCTCGCCGCCAAGCCCAGCATGACGATGGGCGCGACGCCCGAGCTGTTCATGCAGGCCGCGGGCGTCATCGAGTTTACCCTGGCCTTCGCCCTGATCTGGACGCCGCTGGTGCGCCGCGCCTCGGCCATCATCCTGGCGGCGGTCTTCATCTCGGCGATCTTCGAATTCGGCAAGGTCGACGCGATCGGCCACTCGGGCATCATCGCGGTGCTGATCGCCATCGCCGCCGACGATGCCCGGGCCCCCGCCACCCGCCGGGACGTCGTGCTGGCGCCCGTCTACTATGCCAGCGCGCTGATGACGTTCCTCGGGGTCTACTACCTCGCCCACAGCCTGCTCTACGGCGACCTCTACGGAGCCGCCGCGGCGCTCGCCACCGTACCGACGATCTGACCGTTCCTGTGCGGCCAGCGGAGCGCTCCCCGGATCCTAGGATCCGGGGAGCGTCGTCCTGTTCAGGGCCCCCGGTCAGGGCGTGGGGGGATGGTCCGGAAGGGGTTGGTAGGCCGGGCCGTCCGCCCCGGCATCGGTCAGGCTTTCCAGGAAGGCGATCAGGTCGGCCTTCTCCCCCGGCGTCAGGTTCAGCGGGCGGATGTCGCGGGACCGGCTCGGCCGGTCGATGCCCCCGCGGTCGTAGAGATCGATCACCGCGGCCAGGGTGGTGACCGACCCGTCATGCATGTAGGGCGGGCGCCGCGCCACATTGCGCAGGGTCGGCGTCTTGAAGGCGTGGCGCAGGGCCGTCGAGGTCGGGAAGAAGCGCCCGCGGCCGATCTCCTCGCCCTGGGCGGTGCCGATGTCGTGGAACGAGCCGTCGGTGAAGCTCGGCCCGGAATGGCAGGCCTCGCAATGGGCCCGGCCGGTGAAGAGGTCGAAGCCGCGCCGGGCCGCCGCGCTCACCGCGCCCGTCTCGCCGGAAACCCAGCGATCGAAGGGGGCGGGGCCGGCGACGATGAGGCGCTGGAAGGTGGCGAGCGCCTGCTCGATGCGCAGCCGCGTGATCGGCCGAGCCTCGTCGGCCGCCTCCGGAAACGCCGCGCGGAAGGCGCTGACATAGGATGGCACCGCGCTCAGGCGCTCGATCAGGAGCGCCTCCGTCATGTTCATGTTGGCCGCCGCCGTGATCGGTCCGAAGGCGACGGATTCGAGATCGCGGAACTGCCCGTCCCAACCGAGGCTGCGCTCGGACCAGGCCACGTCGAGCAGGGTCGGCGTGCGGGTCGCCATCGCGGCGCCGTCGTTGCGCGGGGCCCGCGGCCGGTCGTCGGTCCAGTCGTTGGAGGGCAGATGGCAGGTCCCGCAGGTCCGGGTCCCGTCCCGCGACAGGACCGGATCGAAGAACAGGGACCGGCCGAGTTCGGCCTTGGCGCGGCTGTAGGGATTGGTCTCCGGGAAGGGGATCGCGTCGGCGCGCCGGAACGGGGCGAGCTGGGCCGTGCGGTCGGGCTCTGTCATCCCGACGGCCCAACTGCATCCCACAATTGCGATCAGGGCGATCGCCGCGCCCGCGATTCTCGTCGCCATCCGAACCTCTTCGATCCGGAACCGTAAGCTGCTAGACTTTGCAAATGATGAACGGTCGCGGGGGACCGATCATTTCACCGCCACCAGAAGCTTCATTTTTGGATGGATGCCGCAGAGCACGGTGAAGGTGCCCTTCTTCGGGAAGGCCACCACGCTCTTGCTGCCCGGGCTCTGCTCGCCGATGTCGAAGCCGAAATCGGGATGTTCGAGATAGGCATGGTGGACGAGTTCGCCGTCGTCGTTGACGATCTCGATCCGCTCTCCCGCCTGCAGGCTCACCGCGCCGGGCGCGAAGGCGCGTCCCTTCTGGGTGACCCGGGTGAGCGCCGGGCTGCCGGTCAGGGCGAGCGCCGCTCCGGCCGAGGCGACGGCGAATCCGGCGACGCAGAGGAACTGCGGCCACCGCCTCGCGCTCACGACTGACATTCGCAATTCCCCGAACACGGGGGCGCCCTCGGCGCTCACCCGACGGATAACCTGACATTCAGCCGGTTGCCGTCGCCTTAACGGCGGACGAAGGGGGAGACGAAGGGGGACGATCCGGCAAGTCCCGCCGCCGGAGACAGTGCAGAGTACCTTAACGTTTTTCCGCCAGCGTCCTCGTGCGGAGTATCCGATGGTCCCATGACTGCTTCACGTCTCCCGAAGCGCGCCTTTCTTCCCTGGCCCGCGGCCTTCGAGGCCTGCCTGCGCGGCGGTCGGACCATTCGTGGACGGATCCTCCTCGCGTTTCTGATGCTGAGCGGGATCACCGCGCTGCTCGGCGGATATGCGGCGCTCGGCGTCGTGAGCACCGGCAACCTCGTCGACAAGACCTACGACCGGTCGCTGATGTCGATCAATTACGCCCGCGCCGCCGCGACCGACCTCGCGATGATCCAGGCCGCCGTCGCCCGGGCGCGGCTCGCGGGCGACGCGGAGGAGCGCCAGGCTCTGGAGACCCGCATCGACACCCTCGCGCAATCCTTCGAGGAGGATATCGGCATCGCCGCCGAGCGTGCCCAGTCCGCCCGGGCCGCCGCCGAGGCGACCCAGGCCAAGGAGGCCGTGAGCCACTGGCTGGCGGCGCGGCGCGAATTCGGCACCGGGCCGCAGACGGCCGATGTCTGGCAGGCCCTCGACGCCCACGCGGCGACCGCCGAGCAGCATCTCGACCTGTTCATCAACTTCACGGCCGGCGACGGCTTCTCCTACCGGCAGGCGGCCCGCGCCATGGTGGCCCGCGACGTGCGCCTCAGCATCGCCGCGACCGTCTTCGCCATTCTCCTCTCGGGCATCGTGGCGCTGCTGCTGTCGCGCCAGATCGTGCGGCCGGTGGCCGAGGCCTCCCGCGCCGCCGCCCGCATCGCCGCGGGCGAGCTGACGGTCCCGGTGCCGGAGGGCGGCGCCGACGAGTTCGGCGCGCTCCTGCGGGCGATGGACGGGATGCGCGACAACATCCGGGCGATGATGCAGGAGGAGGTCGCGCAGCGCCGCTCCGCCCAGGGATTGCTCGCCGACGCGGTGCAGGGCTCGAACGAGGGCATCGTCGTCGCCGATGCGGGCGGTCGCCTCGTGATGGCCAATGCCCGTGCGGCGGCGCTGCTCGGTCTCGATCCGGCCGCGGTCGGGGCCCGCTCCCTCGGCGAACTGGCCGGCACGGCGGTCGCCGACGCGCTGCTCGCCATGCCGGCGGGCGGCACCGCCAGCGCGGAGACGCGGGCGGCGGATGGCCGGTGGCTGCGCATCAGCCGGAGCCCCACCCGCGACGGCGGGTTCGTAGCCGTGTGCTCCGACATGTCCCGTCTCAAGGAGCAGGAGGATCAGCTCAAGCGCAGCAACCTCCAGCTCGACGCGGCCCTGAGCAACATGCTCCAGGGCCTGTGCCTCTACGACGCCGAGGGCGGCCTGCTCGTCTACAACCGGCGCTTCTGCGACATGTTCGGCCTCGACGCCAACGCCCTGCGGACCGGCATGAGCCTGCGCGCCGTGGCCGGGGCGGTCGCGGTGGGCTCGGCCTGCGAGGACGCCCGCGCCCTCGACCTGCTGCTCGAGCAGGAGCATCTCCTGCGCACGGGGGTCGGCGGAGCCCTGTGCCGCTCGATCCGCTCGGACTTCATCGTCTCGGTGCGCCAGCAATCGACCGCCGAGGGCGGCTGGATCGCGACCTACGAGGACGTGACCCAGCGGTTCGAGGCCGAGGCGCAGATCATCACCATGGCGCGCCGCGACGCGCTGACGGGACTCGCCAACCGCATGGTGTTCGGCGAGCGCCTGGAGGAGGCCACCGCCCGCCTCGCCGAGGGCGCCGGCTTCGCGATCCTGTGCCTCGACCTCGACCGCTTCAAGGAGGTCAACGACACCTTCGGCCATCCGGTCGGCGACGGCCTCCTGCGGGCGGTGGCCGAGCGGCTCCAGGGCTGCCTGCGCGAAACCGACCTCGTCGCCCGGCTCGGCGGCGACGAATTCGCCATCGTGCAGTCGGGCTCGCGGCTGCGGGACGACGCGGTCGCCCTGGCCCGGCGGCTGATCGCGACGTTCCAGCACCCCTTCCTCGTCGACGGCCACATCGTCACCGTCGGCATCAGCATCGGCATCTCGCTCGCGCCCGAGCACGGGTCGCATCCGGAAAAGCTCCTCAAGAGCGCCGATCTCGCCCTCTACCGCGCCAAGGCGGGCGGACGGGGCGGCTGGGCGTTCTTCGACGAGGAGATGGACCTGGAGCTGCGCCGCCGCCGCGCCCTGGAACACGACCTCAAACAGGCCGTCGTCCACGGCGAGTTCGAGCTTCACTTCCAGCCGATCGTCAGCCTCGCGCATCAGCGCGTGTCCTGCTGCGAGGCGCTCCTGCGCTGGCGCCATCCCGAGCGCGGCCTCGTCTCGCCGGCCGAGTTCATCCCGATCGCCGAGGAGACCGGCGCCATCGGCGAGATCGGGGCCTGGGTGCTGCGCCAAGCCTGTCGCGACGCCGCCGGCTGGCCGGGCAATGTCGGCGTCGCGGTCAACGTCTCCGCGGCCCAGTTCCGCAACGCGGCGGTGGTGCGTGCCGTCATGGAGGCGCTCACCGAGAGCGGGCTGCCGGCGCACCGCCTCGAGCTGGAGATCACCGAATCGGTCCTGCTCACCGACAGCGTCGCGACGCTGGCCACCCTTCACGCCCTCAAGCGGCTCGGCGTGCGCATCTCGATGGACGATTTCGGCACCGGCTATTCGAGCTTGAGCTACCTGCAGAGCTTCCCCTTCGACAAGATCAAGATCGACCAGTCCTTCGTGCGCAACCTCGACGTGACCGGCAATTCCCGCCTCATCGTCCGCTCAGTGGCTGGCCTCGGCCGCAGCCTCGGCATGACCGTCACGGCCGAGGGCATCGAGACCGAGGCCCAACTGGAGCAGGTCCGCCTCGAAGGCTGCGACGAGGCGCAGGGCTACCTGTTCAGCCGCCCGGTTCCCGCCCTGCGCATCCTGGACCTGTTCGAGACCCTCCGGAGCCGGGCCGCCTGATCCTCCTGAGGTACAGTCAAGCCAAGGTCGCGCAAAGGTCACGTTTCTTTAGCCTGGGTTAATGCCGGCTCCGGCATAGAACAACATATGTTCTCGTGCGCATTCGCGAGCATTTCCTTCTGAACAATCGCCGCGTCCAGCGATTTCCCTCGCATTGACGGAGCCAGCCGCCCGGCTTTCGGCCGGGTTGGCTGCGTCTTCCGGGCCGTTCAGCTGCGAGACTGTGCCGATGTATTCTTTCGACAAGCGCCTCCAATATCCCGTGAAGGTCGATCGCCCCGACCCGATCTACGCCCGCATGCTGCAGCAGGCGATCGGCGGCGTCGAGGGCGAGATTCGCGTCTGCATGCAGTACTTCTTCCAGGCCTGGGGCAATCGCGCGCCCCATACCCGGTATCGCGACATGCTTCTGCACACCGCGACGGAGGAGATCGGGCATATCGAGATGCTCGCCACCGCGGTGGCGATGAACCTGGAAAACGCGCCGACCAGCGTTCAGGAAGCGGGAGCCGCCGACGCGCTGGTCGGCGCCGTGATGGGCGGCGAGAACCCGCGCCACATCGCCGAGGGCATGCTGCACAAGCACCTGCTCTCGTCGGGTCTTGCCGCCTTCCCGGGCAATGCCGACGGCGTCCCGTTCGACATGAACCACATCTATGCGAGCGGAAATCTCGCCGCGGACATGTATTGCAACGTCGCCGCCGAGGCGACCGGGCGGACGCTGGCGGTGCGGCTGTCGAACGCCACCAACGATCCGGGCATGAAGGACATGTGGTCCTTTCTCATCGCCCGCGACACGATGCACCAGCAGCAATGGCTCGCGGTGATCGAGGAACTGGGCGGCGCGGAAGGCGCGCTGCCGATCCCGAACAGCCTCCCACCATCCGCGGAGAACCAGAGATTCAGCTACAGCTTCTTCGCGACCGCGCGCGACGGTGCGCCGCCTCCGGAGGGCCGCTGGACCCAGGGCCCCTCGCTGGACGGGAAGGGCACGTTCTCCGTCTTCCAGAACGCGCCGATGGGCGAGGAGCCGGTGCTGGGCCCGGCCCGGCCCGACAGCGGCGCCGAGACGCAGCAGATGGGCTGAGGCCCCCCGGGTCCGGCCGCGGCGCCGGATCCTCCCGCCCCACGGGGCTTTGCAACGACATTCGGAGAACGTCATGGCGAGCGACGCGCGCGACCTCTACGTCACGGCCCTCAAGAACACCCACGCCCTCGAGATGCAGGCTCTGCAGATCATGGAGCGGCAGGTCGAGCGGCTGAAGAACTATCCCGAGATGGAGGACGCCCTGCGCCGCCACATCCAGGAGACCCACGGCCAGCGGGATCGCCTGGAGGAGGTCCTGCAGTCCCTGGGCGATGCGCCCTCGACCCTCAAGGAAGGGTTCCTGGGCTTCGTCGGGAACATGATGGCGCTGGGCCACACCCCGGCCCAGGACGAGATCCTGAAGAACACCTACGCCAACCACGCCTTCGAGAATTTCGAGATCGCGGCCTACCAGTCGCTGCTGGCCATCGGCGATGCCGCCGGCCAGGGGGCGAGCCTGTCGGGTTTCCGCCAGTCGCTCCAGGAGGAAGAGGCGATGGCCCAGCGCGTGCGCGATCTCATCGATCCCACGACCCGGCGCTACGTCGAACTGACCCTGGCGGGCGAGCGGGCCGACCGCTGACCCGGGCGCCGGGCCCCGCCCCGGGGCCGGCATGAGAGGGGCGCCGGCCCCTCCACCGGGCCCGTCCTCCGGCCGGGGCGCGTGGCGGTGCGCGTGTCAAACCTCGCGCATCGGTGAGCGGTCCCGGTGCATTTCCCGGATGGGCCGGGTCGCTTCGGCGGGCCACGGCCTCTATGGTCGTCCTCCGAGACCGATCGCCGGGAGACAGGCTCGTTTTGACCGCCGAGACGTCCGCGCAGGCCCGGGTGGACCTGACTGCCTGCGACCGCGAGCCGATCCACATCCTGGGAACCCTCCAGCCGCACGGCTTCCTGCTGGCCGCGGAGGGGGACGATCTGCGGGTGGTGCAGGCGAGCGCCAACGTCCCCGACGGCCCGGACCGGTCCGGCGCGGCCCTGCGGGGCCAGCCGCTCGCGGCGAACTTTCCCGAGATCGCCGCGGCACTCGCGGAGTACCGCGCGGCCCTTCCCCGGGAAGGGGCGATCTACCTGCGCACCCTCACCCTGGACACCCGCGACGGGTCCCGTCGCTACGACCTCGCCGCCCACCGCTCCGGCGAGCTGATCGTCGCCGAGCTGGAGGAGACCGAGGGTGAGGCCACAGGCGGCCTCGACGCCCTGGCTCCGCGCCTCAACGCCTTCGTCGACGGACTCCATGCGGCGACGACGGTGGAGGTGCTGTGCAGCCTGCTCGCCGCCGACATCCGCCACGTCACCGGGTTCGACCGCGCCCTCGTCTACCGGTTCGACCGGGATTGGCACGGCACGGTCGTGGCGGAGGACGGCAACGGCGTGCTGCCCTCCTATCTCGACCTGCGCTTTCCCGCCTCCGACATCCCGGTCCAGGCCCGCGAGCTCTACCGTCGCAACCGCCTGCGGATCATCCCGGATGCCGGCTACGCCCCCGTGCCGGTCGTGCCGGAGCGGACCCCGTCGAGCGGACGCCCGCTCGATCTCAGCCACTCGATCCTGCGCAGCGTCTCGCCGGTCCATGTCGAGTACATGCGCAACATGGGGACCATGGCCTCCATGTCCGTCTCGATCCTCGTCGACGGGGCGCTCTGGGGTCTGGTCTCCTGCCACAACCAGACCCCGCGGCGGGTGCCGCTGCAGGCCCGCAACGCCTGCGACTTCCTCTCCCGGGTGTTCGCGCTCCAGCTCGCCGCCAAGGAGCGCGGCGTGCTGGCGGAGGAGCGGGTCGCCCTCGGCACGATCCGCGGCCGGCTGCTGGCCCACATGGCGCGGGAGGAGTCCTTCCTCGACGGCCTGCTGAACCAGCCCGACGACACGCTGGCCCTCGTCCAGGCCACGGGTGCCGCGCTGGTCGGGCGCGAGCAATGCCGCCTCATCGGTGTCACGCCGAGCGCCGACGAGGTCCGCGGCCTGTACGCGTGGCTGTCGGCCCGTCACGCCGGCGAGGAGGTGTTCGAGACCGACGCGCTCGGCGAGGTCTACCCGCCGGCGGCGGCCTTCGCCGCGAGCGCGAGCGGCGTGCTCGCCATCTCGATCTCGCAGAAATACGCGCATTACGTGATCTGGTTCAGGCCGGAGGTGGTGCGGACGGTGCGCTGGGGCGGCGACCCGCACAAGGCCGCCACGGCCGATCCGGCGGGCGGGCCCGAGCGGCTTCATCCGCGCAAATCCTTCGAGATCTGGAAGGAGACGCTTCAGGGCCGCTCCGCTCCATGGACGCTGCCCCAGGTCGAGGCGGCCCGCGACCTGCGCGCCTCGGTCCTCGGCATCGTGCTGCGCCGGGCCGAGGAGATGGCGTCCTTAAGCGAGGAACTCCAGCGGTCCAACAAGGAACTCGAGGCCTTCTCCTACTCGGTCAGCCACGACCTGCGCGCGCCGTTCCGCCACATCGTCGGCTATTCCGAGCTGCTGCGGACCCGGGAGGGCGAGCGGCTCTCCGAGAACGGGCGCCGCTACGTCGAGACCATCATCGAGGCGGCGCATTCCGCCGGCACGCTGGTCGACAACCTCCTCACCTTCTCGCAGATGGGCCGCAACGCCCTCAACCGCGTGACCGGCGACATGAACGTCCTGGTCGAGGAGGTGCGCCGCAAGGTGCTGCGCGACCTCGAGCCCGACCGGCAGGTGCGGTGGCAGGTCAGCTCGCTCGGCCGTGTCCACGCCGACCCGGTGATGCTGCGGCTCGCCGTGGAGAACCTGCTGTCGAACGCGGTGAAGTACACCCGCGGCAAGCCCGAGGCGATGATCGAGGTTGGGCGCGAGCCCGACCGGGACGGCGAGGCCGTGTTCTTCGTGCGCGACAACGGCGTCGGGTTCGACATGGCCTATGTCGGCAAGCTGTTCGGCGTGTTCCAGCGCCTCCACCGGGCCGAGGAGTTCGAGGGCACCGGCATCGGGCTGGCGAACGTGCGCCGGATCATCGAGCGCCACGGCGGCCGGACCTGGGCCGAGGGCGTGCTCGGGCGCGGCGCGACCTTCTACTTCACGCTTCCGGCACAAGGCCCCAGATAACACCCATGGCCGACCTCAAACCGATCCTCCTCGTCGAGGACAGTCCCAACGACGTCGAACTCACGCTGGCGGCGCTCGAACAGAGCCAACTCGCCAACGAGATCGTCATCTGCCGCGACGGGGCGGAGGCGCTGGACTACCTCTATCGCCGCGGCGCCTTCGAGGGGCGCGACGTGCGCGATCCGGCCGTCGTCTTGCTCGACCTGAAGCTGCCGAAGGTCGACGGCCTCGAAGTGCTGGCCGCCGTCAAGGGCGACCCCCAGACCCGCTCCATCCCGATCGTCATGCTGACCTCCTCGCGGGAGGAGGCCGATCTCGTGCGCTCCTACCAGCTCGGGGTGAACGCCTTCGTGGTGAAGCCCGTCGGCTTCAAGGCGTTCTTCGAGGCGATCCAGGATCTCGGTGTGTTCTGGGCGGTGCTGAACGAGCCGCCGCCGCACCGGGCGGACTGGCCCTCGAACGCATGACCGACGCCGACAGACTTCCCGATCCCCTGCGCGTCCTCCTCCTGGAAGACAGCGACCTCGATTCGGAGCTGCTTGAGGCGGTCCTCGACGATGCGGGCCTGCCCCATCGCATCGAACGCGTCGTCACGCGCGAGGCCTTCGCCGCGGCGGCCCTGCCCGGCCGGCACGACCTGATCCTGGCCGATTACAACCTGCCGACCTTCGATGGCATGACGGCCCTCGAGATCGCCTGCGAGGCCTGCCCCGAGACGCCGTTCGTGTTCGTCTCCGGCACGCTCGGCGAGGAGGTCGCCGTCGAGGCGCTCAAGCACGGCGCGACCGACTACGTCACCAAGCAGCGGCTCGACCGGCTGCCGCGGGTCATCGTAAGGGCGCTCTCCGAGGCGCATGCGCATTCCGAGCGCCGCGCTGCCGAAGCCGCCTTGCGGGAGCTGGCCGGCAGCCTGGAGCGGCGGGTCGAGGCGCGCACCCGCGAACTCGCCGAGGCCAATGCCGAGCTGCGCCGCCAGATCGTCGAGCGCGAGCGCGTCGAGGTGGCCCTGCGGCAGGCCCAGCGCCTGGAGGCGGTGGGCCAGCTCACCAGCGGCGTCGCCCACGACTTCAACAACCTGCTCACCGTGATCCTCGGCAATCTCGAGTTCCTGAAGCAGGGCGGGACCGAGGAGCGGCAGAAGCGCCGCTTGACCACGATGCAGGAGGCCGCCGAGCGCGGCGCGCGGTTGACGAGCCAATTGCTCGCCTTCTCGCGGCGGCAGCGGCTCGAGCCGACGCCGGTCCAGCTCAACGACACCGTCGCCTCCATGCGCGACCTCCTCGAGAGCTCGATCGGCGGCGCCGTGCGGATCGAGACGACGCTTCAGCCGAACCTGTGGCCGGCGCTGGTGGACGCGACGCAGATCGAGCTCGTCATCCTCAACCTCGCCATCAACGCCCGCGACGCCATGGCGGTCGGCGGTCGGCTGACGATCGAGACCGCCAACGTGAAGGTCGCGGCCCCGACCCGGCCGGAGGAGCCCGCCGCGGGCGACTACGTCATGGTCGCCGTCAGCGACACCGGCACCGGCATGACGCCGGAGATCCTGGCGCGGGTGTTCGAACCGTTCTTCACCACCAAGGAGGTCGGCAAGGGCTCCGGCCTCGGCCTCGCCCAGGTCTACGGCTTCGCCAAGCAATCGGGCGGGGGCGTGCGCATCGATACCCGGGTCGGGGAGGGGACCACCGTGCGGGTCTACCTGCCCCGTGTCGGCACCGCGGCCGAGGGCACCGCCCCCGCGCGGCCGGCGCTCGACGGGGCCGAGATCCGCCAGCCCGACGACCGGCCGATCCTCCTCGTCGTGGACGACGACCGCGCGGTCCGCGAGATCACCGCGACCAAGCTCGCCGAGGCCGGCTACGAGATCCGCGAGGCCGGCTCCGGGCTCGCCGCCCTGCAGGGGCTCGCCGAGGATTCCCACGTCGATCTCGTCGTGATGGATTTCGCCATGCCCGGCATGAACGGCGCGGAGGCCGCGGCGGAGATGCAGCGGCGCTGGCCCACCGTTCCGGTCCTGTTCGTGACGGGCTACGCCGACGTGACCGAACTCGCCCGGCTCGGCCATGTCGGCGAGGATCGCATCGCCCAGAAGCCGTTCCGCGACGGCGAACTGGAGCGCAAGGCCGCCGCCGTGCTCGCCACCCGGGCCAAGCCCGACCTGAAGCTCGTCTCGAACCGCGCCTGAGGCGGATCCGGCACGGCCAAATGCGTCATTCCGGGTCGCTGACCAGCGCACCCGGAATCCATGATGGGCCACGGGGCCGGATCCCGTCGCCGCATCACGGGTGGGGTCCGTGTTCCGCTCCGCGGCCCTGGGCGGACGCACGAGGTCGAACCGAGGCGATCCCGACCGCGTCAGTCCGCATCGGCGGCCTCGGGGACGCGAAGCCCGTCCTTGACCCGCTGCCGCTGTGGGTGCCAGTAACCGCCGCTTCGAGCGAGATCGCCTCTCAGTACCGTCTTGTCCAAGGACCCGCGCCGATGGCCGCGTTCACCGAACTCGTGTTCTCCGGCGTTCAGCCGACCGGAAACCTCCATCTCGGCAACTATCTTGGCGCGATCAAGCGCTTCGTCGAGATGCAGGCGCGCGACGCGCAGTGCCTCTATTGCGTGGTCGATCTCCACGCGATCACCCTGTGGCAGGACCCGCAGGCGCTGCGGGGACAGATCCGCGAGGTGACCGCCGCGTTCCTCGCCGCCGGGATCGATCCCGCGCGCTCGATCGTCTTCAATCAGAGCCAGGTGCCGCAGCACGCCGAACTCGCCTGGATCTTCAACTGCGTCGCCCGCCTCGGCTGGCTCAACCGCATGACGCAGTTCAAGGACAAGGCCGGCAAGGACCGCGAGAACGCCTCGATCGGCCTCTACGCCTATCCGGTGCTGATGGCCGCCGACATCCTGGCCTACCGGGCGACGCACGTGCCCGTGGGCGAGGACCAGAAGCAGCACCTCGAACTGACCCGCGACATCGCCCAGAAGTTCAACAACGACTTCGCAGGCTCGATCCAGGCGCATGGCCACGGCGAGCAGTTCTTCCCGGTCACCGAGCCCCTGATCGGCGGGCCGGCCGCGCGGGTGATGTCGCTGCGCGACGGCACCAAGAAGATGTCGAAGTCGGACCCCTCCGAGTATTCGCGCATCGCGCTGACCGACGATGCCGACGCCATCGCCCAGAAGGTCCGCAAGGCCAAGACCGATCCCGAGGCGCTGCCGTCCGAGCTCGAGGGGCTGAAGGGCCGGCCCGAGGCCGACAACCTCGTGGGCATCTTCGCGGCTCTGCGCGGCATCACCCGCGAGGAGGTCCTGCGGGATTTCGGCGGCGCGCAATTCTCCAGCTTCAAGCCGGCGCTGGTGGACCTCGCCGTCGAGACCCTGGCGCCGATCAGCGCCGAGATGAAGCGGCTCGTGGCCGACCCGGCCCATATCGACGCGGTTCTCGCCGACGGCGCCGCGCGGGCGGAGCAGATCGCCGCGCCGACCCTCGACGCGGTCAAGGACATCGTCGGCTTCGTCCGGCGCGGGCCCGCCTTGCGGGCGGTGTGAGCCGCATGGCGGTCCGGATGGCGATCCGGGCGCTCGTCTTCGACACGTTCGGGACGCTGGTGGATTGGCGCTCGGGCGTCGCGCGCGAGGCGGAGCGCCTGTGCCCGGGGCTCGACGGGGGCGCCTTCGCCGATGCGTGGCGGGCGCGCTACCAGCCCTCCATGGAGCCGGTGCGCGCCGGCCGCCGGCCCTTCGCCGATCTCGACGTGCTTCAGGCCGAGAGCCTGGCGGATGTGTTGTCGGAGTTCGGCAGGGTCGTGGCACCCGAGACCCGGCACGAACTGGTGCGCGCTTGGCACCGGCTCGAAGCGTGGCCGGAGGTGCCCGCCGCGATGACCGAACTGCGAAAACGCTTCGTGCTGGCGCCGCTCTCCAATGGGCACGTCGCCCTCATCGTGGCGCTCGCCCGTCGCAACGGCTTCGTCTTCGACGCGGTGCTCGGGGCCGGCTTCTCCCGCGACTACAAGCCGAAGCCGGCTCTCTACCGCGACGCGGTCGCCGCTCTGGGTTTTGCCGCCGGAGAGATCCTCATGGTCGCCGCCCATTCGGACGACCTCGCCGCAGCGGCGGGGGAGGGGCTCGCCACCGCCCATATCGCCCGCCCGCGGGAGAACGGGCCCGCGGGCGGCGAGACGGCGCCGCACGGGCCGGTCACCTACGCGGCGAGCGATCTCGCCGACCTGGCGCGGCAGCTCGAGCCCTGAGTCATACCAAATCCGGTTGATCCCTTCGGGATGGCGGATTTGGGCTTCGCTCAAACGCCGCGCGGGCTTGCCTGAACCGGGCTCCGCTTTGATCAAGCGGAGCCCGGATCAGGCCTCGCCCCGCATCACCTTCGCGCCGTAGGCGTCGAGGTCGAGCACGCCTTCCTGCGCGACCCGTGCCCGGTCCTCGTCGCTGATGACCTCCTGCACCATGTCGAGGCGCTTCCACTGGGCGAGCGGCGTTTCGGCATCGGGCTTGGGCACATAGCGGCTCTGCTCGACCTTGCTGTGCCTGTGGATGTAGCGCGGGCAGTTCACCCAGGCCTTGGCCACGTCGACGCGCACGACGTACTTCGCCTCCGTCCACTCCGAGAGCAGGGGATCGTCGCGCACGATCCGGGCGGTGCCCTGGACGCGCAGGCGGTGCGGCGTTTCGAAATCGATGAACAGCAGTCCGACCCGGCTCTGGCCGGCGAGGTTGCCCATCGACAAGAACATGCCGTTGCCGTCGAAGCCCGGAAAGGCGAGCTCGTTGGCGCCCAGCACCTTCACCACGCCGGTCGGGCCGCCCTTGTAGGAAACGGTCGGGTTGCCGTCCGGGTCGACGGTCGAGAGGAAGAACATGTCGCGGCTCTCGATGAACGCGCGCTCCTGATCGCCGATCGCCGGCTGGACGTGGTGCTGGTCGAGGAAGTCGGCGAGCTTGGTCGTGCCGAATTCTTCCTGGAGCGCGCGGTGCTCGCCGCTGTAGAGCGATTCCATCCTTGTTTCCTCCAGCTGTTCTTATTCGGTTTCCGCGGGTGCTTCTCGCACGGCATCGGGCCGCGCGCGAACGGAAATCGGCGTGAGCGGGCGGCACGAAAAAAGCCGGTGCCGCACACGCGACACCGGCCAGTTCCACGACGTGAGGCCGAGCAAAGCACGGCCTCGAAGTCGCAAAAAATCAGTTCTTGGACTTGTCCACGAGGGCCTTCTCCGAGATCCACGGCATCATGCCGCGGAGCTTGGCGCCGACTTCCTCGATCGGATGGGCCGCGAGCTTGGCGCGGGTGGCCTTGAACGAGGTCTGGCCGACCTTGTTCTCCAGCATCCAGTTGCGGGTGAAGATGCCCGACTGGATGTCGTTGAGGACGCGCTTCATCTCGGCCTTGGTCTCCGGCGTCACGATGCGCGGGCCGGTGACGTACTCGCCGTACTCGGCGGTGTTCGAGATCGAGTAGTTCATGTTGGCGATGCCGCCCTCGTAGATGAGGTCGACGATGAGCTTCACCTCGTGCAGGCACTCGAAATAGGCCATCTCGGGGGCGTAGCCGGCCTCGACCAGGGTCTCGAAGCCGGCCTTGATCAGCTCGACGAGGCCGCCGCAGAGCACGGCCTGCTCGCCGAACAGGTCGGTCTCGCACTCTTCCTTGAAGGTGGTCTCGATGATGCCGGCGCGGCCGCCGCCATTGGCCGAGGCGTAGGACAGGCCGAGATCGTGGGCGTTGCCAGACGCGTCCTGTGCGATGGCGATGAGCGTCGGCACGCCGCCGCCCTTGAGGTACTCGCCGCGCACGGTGTGGCCGGGGCCCTTCGGGGCGACCATCAGCACGTCGAGATCCTTGCGGGGCTCGATCAGGTTGAAGTGGACGTTGAGGCCGTGGGCGAACAGGAGGGCGGCGCCCTGCTTCATGTTCGGCTCGAGCGACTCCTTGTAGATGTCGCCCTGCAACTCGTCGGGGGTGAGCATCATGACGACGTCGGCCTGCTTGGCGGCGTCGGCGACATTCATCACCGTGAAGCCCTCGTGCTCCGCCTTCTTGGCGGTGGCGGAGCCCTCGCGGAGGGCGATGACGATGCCCTTCACGCCGGAATCGCGCAGGTTGAGCGCGTGGGCGTGGCCCTGGGAGCCGTAGCCGACGATGACGACCTTCTTGCCCTTGATCAGGTTCAGGTCGGCGTCGCGATCGTAATAGACGCGCATGGTGTGGTCCTCTCTCGCTGGTGAATCGTGTCGGGGTTCAAGCCTGCCCGTAGAGGGTCAGGAACTGCTCGACGGCCCTTGCCGCGTCGCTGCGGATCTCGGCGACGTCGAGGGGGATCGCGTCGCCGAGGAGAAGTCGGATCTGGATGTCGCGGCCGACCAGGCCGAAGAAGGTCCGGAAGGCGGCCTCGCCGTCCTCGAAGGCCAGCAACCCCGCCGCGCGTCCGGCCTCCAGCACGGGCTTGACCCGCTCGCCGATGGCGAAGCGCCCGTTGGCCAGCACGATGGCGCCGAGATTGCTCTTGTGCGAGCCCGCATGGGCCACCGCGATGCGGTTGAGCGCCACCGAGCTGCGACTCGCGATGACCGCGAGCCAGGATTCGGCGAAGTCCTGGAGGTTGTCGCGCAGGGTCGCGGCATCGAGGCCGTGGACCTCGTAGCGACCGGCATGGACCCGGGAGGCCTGCCAGCGCACGGTCGCGGTGAGCAGGCCGTCGCGGTCACCGAACCACTTGTAGAGGGTCTCCTTCGAGCAGCTCGCTCGCCGCGCCACCGCGTCCATGGTGAGCGGATCGTCGCCCTCGACGATCAGCGACAGCACCGCGTCCAGCACGGCCTGCTGCCGGGGAGAGGGCGCCTCGTCGCAGATGTCGAGTGGTTCGGCGGTGAGCGGCATGGTCCGTTGGCATTGCCGTACTGTACGGTACGGTTCGGCCTGCTAGACCGATTCGGCTCGAGGGACAAGCGGGGAGTGGGGTCTGCTTCGACCTGGCAAGGAACGGCTTTACGAGCGCCCCGGCCCGGCGTATACGGCCCTCCGTCGCCACGGCGACGCCCGTGCCGCTTTCCCGAGCGGCATGCGAGGGGTTCGGGTGCGTAGCTCAGCGGGAGAGCATTCGCTTCACACGCGAAGGGTCACAGGTTCGATCCCTGTCGCGCCCACCATCCCCACCGGCCCGCTTCGCGGGCCTTTTTCTTGTCCTGGCCGACCTTTCCCGTGATCGACGGCGCCCGATGGGCCCCGGGCGATGATGCGCGCCCGCCCGTCCGAGGCCGCATCGGTTCGTCCCTGCCCAACTCAAAAAAGGGCCCGGCGGGAATCCCCCGCCGGGCCTCCGGATCGTATGCGCCGTGATGGTGGTCAGAGCACGACGAACAGGAACCAGACCACCACCGGCGCCACGACCGTGATGAGGGCGCCGTAGCCCATCAGCTTGCGGAAGAAGGCGTCACGGTCGACGTTCTTCGCGCTGGCGAGCACGATGGCGCCGTTGGTCGAGAAGGGGCTCACATCGACGATGGTGGAGGAGACCGCCATCGCGCCGATGAAGCCGACCGGGTTCACCCCGGTGCCCGATTGCAGGAACGGCACCGCGAGCGGGATCAGCGAGCCCAGCACCGCCGTCGAGGAGGCGAAGGCCGAGACCACGGCGCCGATGAAGCAGAGCAGCAGGGCCGCCGTCATCGGCGAGGCGAGGCCGGCGACGCTGTGCCCGACGAAGTTGATGGTGCCCATCTTCTCCAGCACGACGACGTAGGTGCTCACGCCGGTGATCAGCATGATCTCGGGCCAGCTCACCTGCCCGATGGCCCGCTTCTGGAGGTTGGGCGCCATCAGCGACAGGACGAGGCCGATCGTGATCGAGACGAAGCCGATATCCTGGTTGAAGCCGAGCACCAGCACCGCCAGCGTGACGAGGCCGACGAGAGTCGTGATCTGGTAGAGCCGCGAGCCGCCGGTCGGCTGGGCCGCGTCCTCGCCCAACGGATCCTCCGGATCGTTGGAGATGCGCCGCTCCTCGCTGCGCGCCTCGTTCTCGGAATCCCCGTAGGCCTGGGGTCCGCGCTGGGCCGTCACGACCTGGGTGTTGGGCACCGGCATCGGGGTCGCGGCGGAGAAGTCGGCCCGCGCCGAGAGCAGCTTGCGCCCGCCCATGGCGAAGAACAGGATCACCGAGACCGTGAGGTTGACGCCGAGGCTTGCGAAGAAGGTGAACAGCTCGCTCACCGGCAGCCCGGCCTTCATCACCACCGTGTTGGTGATGCCGCCGTAGATGCTGATCGGCGAGAAGCCGCCGCCCTGCGCCCCGTGGATGACGAGCAGCCCCATCAGCAACTGGTTGATGCCGTAGCGGACGGCAAAGCCCATGGCGATCGGCGCGATGATGGCGACCGCGGCCGGGCTCACGGCGCCGACCGAGGTGAGGGCGGCGGTGATGCCGAACATGATCCACGGAATCGCGGCGATCCGGCCGCGCACCGCCCGCACCGCGACCCGCACGAGCAGGTCGATCGTGCCGTTGTTCTGCGCGATGGCGAACAAATAGGTGATGCCGACGAGCGTCAGGAACAGCGTGCCGGGAAAGCCGGCGATGATGTCCTTGGTCTGCATGCCGGCGACCAGCGTGCCGACCAGGAAGGCGCCGACGAAGGCGAGCACGCCCATGTTGATCGGCCAGATCGTGGCCACCACGAACATGGCGCAGAGCGCGTATATGGAAATCAGTTGGGGGGTCACGGCGTCTCCTCCGAGCAGGGATGCGGCGCGATTCGCACCGGGGCGCAGGGTGGCGTGCAAACCCCCCGTCTTGCCTGCTCGGTATACCGGACAGCACTATCCTGCAAGGGAATTGTATACAATGACGCGGGTTGGCGCCTATGTTGCCACTCGCCCTGTATGCGCAATCTCGGGAGAAGGGGCCATGCGCCGTGCGGAAGCGCTGCGGGATCAGCTCGAGCAGGACATCGTCACGGGCCATTTCCGGCCGGGGGAGCATCTCGACGAACAGGGGCTTGCCGCGCGATTCGGAGTCTCACGCACCCCGATTCGGGAGGCGCTGATGCAGCTCGCCTCGACCGGGATGATCGACCTTCAACCGAATCGTGGGGCCTTCGTCGCCTGCCTGTCGCTGCGGGACGTGGTCGAGCGCTTCGAGACGATGGCGGCGCTCGAGGGGATGTGCGGCGCGCTCGCCGCGCGCCGCATCGACGACGAGGAACGTGTGACCCTCGTCGAGGCCCACGACGCCTGCATGGCCGCGACGATCCAGGGCTGCGCCGACACCTACTATTACGCCAATGAGCGGTTCCACCGGACGATCTACGGGATGGGCCGCAATGCCCATCTCGCGGAGCAGGCGAATCAGCTCCACACTCTGCTCAAGCCCTATCGCCGGCTCCAACTTCGGGCGCGGCATCGCCTGACCCAGTCCCTGGCCGAGCACGGCCTGATCGTGGACGCGATCGTGGCGGGCAATGCCGCCGCCGCCGAGCGGCATCTGCGGGCGCATGTCCTGATCCAGGGCGAGCGCCTGAGCGATTTCGTCACCAGCTTCGGCACCGGCGACGGCGCCTGAAGCCGACGCTTCAGCGCACCGGGACGCCGAACCGCCAGGACAGGGCGTGCTCCGGCTCTGGGCTGGCCGAGGGGCGGCCGGGGCGAAACCGGGCGAGGTCGAAGCGTATGCGGGCGCGGTGGGCCGCCGTGAGCGCACGCAGCACGCGCCGCAGACCGGTGGCGGATTCGTCCGCCGCGGGAGACCCGGCCGTGGTGCGGCCGTGGGACGAGATCGGGGATTGAGACTGGAACGCCATGCGTGACTCCGGAGCCGTTCGGCTCGATGAATCCGGGCGTTTCCTCCGTCCTTCCATATGGGACGCTTCTGCTGCGCTGCAACATCGGGGCGGCCCCCCGTCGCAGGCGGGCCGGTGGCGACGGGCTCACGATCCGGTCTGCTCCGCGACGTAGCGGCCGAGGGCGCTCGCGGCGTTGAGCATGTGCGCCCGCATCCGCCGCGCGGCCCCGTCGCCGTCCCCCTCGGCGATCGCCTGGAGGATGCCGCCATGTTCCGCATGGGAGCGCCGGATCCGCTCGCCGTGGCGCAACTGGGTGCGGCGGAAGGCCGAGAGGCGGGCCCGGATCGCGAGCGCCTGCTCGACCATGAAGCGGTTGTGGGTGGCCTCGTAGAGGGCCTCGTGGAATCCGCGGTTGAGTGCGTCGTAAGTATCGAAGTCGCTCGCTTTGACGGGGACGGCCGATTGCTCATGCAGGTTCATGAGGGTGCTCAGTTCCAGCGGCGTCATGCGGTAGGTCGCCAGCCGTACGCACATCGCCTCGAACTCGGCCGTGGTCTCGAACATCTCCATGATGCGCTCGGGCGTCATGCGGGTGACCACGACGCCGCGCCGGGGCCGCACCTCCACGAGGCCGCTGGAGGCGAGTTGCCGCAACGCCTCGCGGACGGGCGTCCGGGAGGCCCCGAACCGGTCGGCCAGTTCCTGCTCGTCGAGGGAGACCCCCGCGGCCAGCGCCCCCGCGGCGATCTCGTCCGTCAGCGCGTTGCGGATCCGATCGGAGAGAAGACCCCGCCCTTCGCCACCACCGTCCATCACCTCCGTCCCTCCCCGCCCGGCTTCGTGCCGGCTCGGCGTAGTATGCCACGGCGCGGGGCCGCATGGCGCGATCCCCTCAATCGTATGCGCGGCCTTGACGCAGGCGCGCTTTAGGATGCAAAATTCCAGTTAATGGCGACGCATGAATTTTATTGCGCCTGATAACCCGCCTCCTGTATACAGAAGGCGCGACAGGGAGCGGAGCGGATGAACGAGTGGCGTCGGGAGCGGGCCGCCCGGGAGGCGCGGATCGAGGCGGGCCGGGCCCAGGTCGAGGGCAAGGCCGAGGGCAAGGTCGTGCCCGCCGACCGGGTGGTCGCGCTGTTGGAGGCGATCCTCCGGCCCGGCGACCGGGTCTGCCTGGAGGGCGACAACCAGAAACAGGCCGATTGCCTCGCGCGCGGGCTCGTCCAGTGCGACCCCGCCCGGGTGCATGACCTGCACATGGTGCAATCGGGCGTCGTGCTGCCCGAGCATCTCGACGTGTTCGAGACCGGGATCGCTCGGCGGCTCGACTACTCGTATTCCGGCCCGCAAGGCGCGCGCATCGCCCGGATGCTCTATGGCGGGCAGATCGAGCTCGGGGCGGTGCACACCTATCTCGAGCTGTTCGCCCGCTACTTCGTGGACCTGACGCCGAACGTCGCCCTGATCGCCGGCGTCTCAGCCGACCGGGACGGCAACCTCTATACGGGCCCCAACACCGAGGACACGCCGACCGTCGTCGAGGCGACCGCCTTCAAGAACGGCGTCGTGGTGGCGCAGGTCAACGAGATCGTCGATCGGGTGCCCCGGGTCGACATCCCCGGCGACCGGATCGACTTCGTGGTCGAGGCCGACAAGCCCTTCTACGTTGAGCCGCTCTTCACCCGCGATCCGGCGGCGATGACCGAGACGCAGATCCTGATCGCCATGATGGCGATCAAGGGCATCTACGCCGAGTACGGCGTGCGCCGGCTCAACCACGGCATCGGCTTCGGCACGGCGGCGATCGAGCTGCTGCTGCCGACCTACGGCGAGCGCCTCGGGCTGAAGGGCGAGATCGCGACCCACTGGGCGCTCAACCCGCACCCGACCCTGATCCCGGCGATCGAATCGGGCTGGGTCCGCCAGGTCCACTGCTTCGGCTCGGAAGTCGGCATGGACCGCTACATCCGCGAGCGGCCGGACATCTTCTTCACGGGAGCCGACGGCTCCCTGCGCTCGAACCGTGCCTTCTGCCAGACGGCGGGCTTGTACGCCTGCGACATGTTCATCGGCGCGACCCTCCAGATCGACCTCGCGGGCCATTCCTCCACCGTCACGCAATCGCGGGTGGCAGGCTTCGGCGGCGCGCCGAACATGGGCTCGGACCCACACGGGCGGCGCCACCCGTCCGACACCTGGATGAAGGCCGGCCGCGAGGCGGGCGGCGTGGGCGATCCGTCGCTGATGCGCGGACGCAAGCTCGTGGTGCAGCTCGTCGAGACCTTCGGCGACGGGCTGGTGCCGACCTTCGTCGAGCGGCTCGACGCGATGGAGCTCGCCCGGAAGATCGGGCTCGAACTGGCCCCGGTGATGATCTACGGCGACGACGTCACCCACATCGTCACGGAGGAGGGCATCGCCAACCTCCTACTCTGCCGGGACGCGGACGAGCGGGAGCAGGCGATCCGCGGGGTCGCGGGCTACACCGAGATCGGCCGCGGGCGCGACCGCGCCAAGGTCGAGGAATTGCGGGGGAGGGGGATCATCCGCCGCCCCGAGGACCTCGGCATCGAGCCCCTCGACGCCGACCGGTCGCTGCTGGCCGCGCGCTCGATCAAGGACCTCGTGCACTGGTCCGGCGGGCTCTACGAGCCGCCGGCCAAGTTCCGGAACTGGTGAGGCCAGAGCGATGGAAAAGCTGAGCTTCCGACACGCCACCCCGGGCCCGCTGCCGGGCCGGAAATCCCAGGCGATCACTGGCGTGGTCGCCTCGGGCAACCTCGAAATCCTGCTGGAGCGCGTGCTCGAACCGACCGTCTGCACCGTCGAGATCGAGACGCCGATCCGCGGCTACGGCGATGTCTGGGAGGCGGTCATCGCCGATTTCGTCGCCCGCGCCCGGCCCGGTGGCCTGCGCATCACGATCAATGACGGCGGCGCCCGCCCCGACACCGTCTCCCTGCGCCTGCTGCAGGGCGCCCGACTGATGGAGGTCTAGACGATGATCGATCGCTTGGCCGATCCCACCTCCGCCAGCTGGTACGAGGCGAGCGCCCGCGCCCGCATCGACGGATTGCTGGACGCGGGCGGCTTCCGCGAGTTCGTCGGCCCCGAGCAGCGTCGGATGAGCCCGCACCTGCCGCTGTTCGACCTGCCGCGGGCCTTCGATGACGGCATGGTGGTCGGCGAGGGCATCCTCGACGGGCGGCCGGTCCTCGTCGCCGCCCAGGAGGGCCGTTTCATGGGCGGCGCTTTCGGCGAGGTGCACGGGGCCAAGCTCGTCGGCCTCCTGCGGGCCGCCCGGCAGCGCAAGCCCGCCGCGGTGCTGATCCTGTTCGACACCGGCGGCGTCCGCCTCCAGGAGGCCAATGCCGGCGAGACGGCCATCGCCGAGGTGATGCGCGCCATCGCCGAGGTGCGGGCACTCGGCGTGCCGGTGATCGGCCTGATCGGCGGGCGGGCGGGCGCCTATGGCGGCGGCGGCCTCATCGCCGGGACCTGCTCGCGGCTCGCCGTCTCGGAGAGCGGGCGCATCAGCGTCTCGGGCCCCGAGGTGATCGAGACCAACCGGGGCGCGGAGGAATTCGATTCCCGCGACCGGGCCCTGGTGTGGCGGACCATGGGCGGCAAGCACCGCCGCCTCACCGGCGGCGCCGACGCCTTCGCCGACGACACGGTGGCGGCCTTCCGCGCGGCGGCGCTCAACCTCATCGGACGGGCACCGGCCTTCGATCTCGCCACGCTCGAGGCCGAGCAGGCGCGGCTCGAACAGCGCCTCGCCCGTTTCGGGGATTGCCGCGAGGCCACCGAGATCTGGTCGCGGCTCGGCGTGAACGATCCGGCTGCGGTGCCGGCGACGACGGCGTCCGCCTTCGACGCGCTCCTGTCCGGCCTCGGGGAGACCACCCATGACGCTCGCTGAGATCCTCGATTCGCTCTTCCCCGACGGCCACACCGTCGCGGTCGCCGACGGGATCGTGTCCGGCGACGGCCCGTTCCGGGGCGGGCGCCTCGCCGTGATCGGCGTGGACGGCGGGACCCCGCTCGGCATCGAGGGCGCCTGTCGCCTGTCCGGCCTCGTCCTCGACGTGGTGCGCCGGGGCGGCGGCACGCCGATCCTGGTCGCCGTCGATTCCGGCAGCCAGCGCATGAGCCGGCGCGACGAATTGCTGGGGCTGAACGAGTACCTCGCCCATCTCGCCAAGACCCTGCTGCTCGCCGACGCGCAGGGCCATGCCACGATCGGGCTCGTCTACGGGCACAGCGCGGCCGGCGCCTTCATCGCCACCGCGCTGGCGACCCGCGTCCTGGCCGGGCTTCCCGGCGCCAACCCGACGGTGATGGACCTGCCCTCGGTCGCTCGGGTCACCAAGCTGCCCCTCGACCGGCTCGAGGCCATGGCCAAGGATACGCCGGTCTTCGCCCCTGGCCTCGACAACATGGTCCAGACCGGCGCCGTGCACGCGGTGCTCGATCCCGGCCAGCCCCTCGCGCCGCAGATCGCCGCCCTCATGGACGACCGGTCCGACGCCGATATCCGCGACCGCCTCGGCGCCGAGCGCGGCGGCCGGCCCGTGGCCGGGGACATCGCCGATCGGGTGATGCGGGAAGCCGGGCTTGGCTGAGGCGTACCGCCGCCACGACCTGCTCGATGTCGCGCCCGCGGCCTGGGCGGCGGCCCTGGCCGAACGCCCCGATCTCGACGGGCTCGCGCCTGTGGCCGAATGGGTCGGCCGCGGGCATCCGGTCATCGTGCGCCGCCGCCATCCGGGCGAGGCGCGGGAGCGCGTGCCGGTGGGCCTGCCCTTGCCCCCGCGGGACGGGAAGCGGCGCATCGGCCTCGCCGTGCCGCCCGAGGCCGTGCGCCCCCGGGCCCCCGTCCGCCTCGCCGAGGCCAGCGGGGCCGCGCCGGACGCCTGGGCGGCGACGATCGCCGCCGTGGTCGCACTCGGGGCCCGGGTCGGCGCCGCGCCCTGCCTCTTCGGCGGCCTGCTCTGGCAGCACCTGACCGGGCTGCCCTATCTCTCCGAGACCTCCGACCTCGACCTGCTCTGGCCGAGCGAGAGCCTCGATCGCCCCGCCCTCCTGTCCGGCCTCGCGGCGATCGAGGCGCGGGCGCCGATGCGGCTCGACGGGGAGATCCTGCTGCCCGACGGCGGGGGCGTGAACTGGCGCGAGTGGCACGGGGCCGGGCCGGGCGAGACCGTGCTGGTCAAGTCCCTCGACCGGGTCGCCCTGCGGGACGCGGACGCGATCCACGGAGGCATCCGGTGACCGCTCTTCCGGCGTCGCGGCGGGGTTTCGCCTGGGCTGGATCCTCGGCCGACACCCTCGCGGCCGTCGGCGTGGCGTGCCTACGGCTCGAACTCGAGACCTATCCGAAGCCCGGCCTCGTCAGCCATGTCGATGCCGGCAGCCACACCGACATGGACGCGGCGACCTTCCGGGCGAGCGCGGCGGCGCTTCGGCCGTTCTTCGCCGACCTCGCCGAGGCCGGGGCCGAGGGCGCCCCGATGGCGGGCCTGCGCCGCATCGGCCTCGACGCGGAGGCGGCGATGCGGGACGCGACCGGCGGCGTGAACACCCATCGCGGCGCGATCTTCGGGCTCGGCCTCCTCTGCGCCGCCGCGGGAGCGATGTCGGCTCCCATGGCGGGCGCCCTCGGGGCGCGGGTGCGGCAGCTTTGGGCCGGAGCGATCCTCGACGGGCCGGTGCTGCTGCACGCCCCGGGCGCGCAGGCGCGGCGCCGCCACGGCGTCGGTGGTGCCCCGGCCGAGGCTGCGGCCGGATTTCCGACCCTCTATCGGGTCGGGCTGCCGGCCCTGCGCCGCGCCCGCGCCCGGCGGCCGGACGATGCGGAGGCCGCGCGGGTCGAAACCTGCCTCGCCCTGATCGCGCATCTCGAAGACACCAACCTGCTTCACCGGGGCGGACCCGAGGGCTACGCCTTCGCCCGGCAGGCGGCGGCGCGTTTCCTCGACGAGGGCGGGATCGCGCGGGACGATTGGCGGGAGCGCGCGGAAGGCCTGCACCGCGCCTTCGTGGCGCGCCGGCTCAGCCCCGGGGGCGCCGCCGATCTCCTCGCCATGACGCTCTTCGTCGACCGGATCGAGGTGTGGCCGTGACCCTGGCGGTGCTCCTCTCCGGCCAGGGCGGGCAGAACCCGGACATGTTCGCCCTCACGGCGGATTGGCCGGCGGCGCAGGCGATCTTCGAAGCGGGCGAGCGGCTCCTCGGCACCGACCCGCGCGCCCTGGTCCGGGCCGGCGGCTCCGCCCTGCACGCGAACCGCACCGGGCAGATCCTGTGCTGCATCGCCGGGCTGGCGGGCTGGACGATCGTCGCGGCGGCGCGGCCGGGGCGCACGATCGTCGCCGGCTACAGCATCGGCGATCTGGCGGCTTGGGGCTGCGCCGGCCGCTTCGAGCCGGAGACGATTCTGCGCCTCGCGGCCGCCCGGGCCGAGGCCATGGACCGCGCCTCCGGCACGGGGTTCGGCC
The DNA here is from genome assembly GCF_920984675.1 of Methylobacterium sp. Leaf118. GTDB lineage: Bacteria > Pseudomonadota > Alphaproteobacteria > Rhizobiales > Beijerinckiaceae > Methylobacterium. The sequence continues at coordinate 9,539 of NZ_CAKLBV010000021.1, read as the reverse complement.
TTGCCGGCATCCGGGGGATCGGCTTGGCCGCCATCGCCGAACTCGCAGCCCGGCACGAGGGCCACGTCGCCATCCGCAACGCCGCCGACAGTGCCGTCGTCGGCGGCCCGGTGTCGGCGCTGGAGGCCCTCTGCGCGGCGGCACTGGCCGCGGGCGCGCGCCGTGCCGTCGTCCTGCCGGTGCACACGCCCTCGCACACGCCGCTGCTGGAGGCCGCGCGCCAGGACTTCGCGCAAGCCCTCGCCCGGGAGACGCCGCGGCGCCCGCCCCCGGGGGCGCCGCGTCTCGTCAGCGGCCTCGACGGCGCCCCGGTGCTGAACCCGCAGGCCGGCCTCGACAAGCTCGCGGGCCAGATCGCGCAGACCATCGACTGGGCCGCCTGCCTCCAGGCCTGCGACGAGTTCGGCGCCCGCACCGTGCTCGAACTCGGCCCCGGCCATGCCCTGGCCACCATGGCCCGCGACGCGCTCCCGCAGGCCCGTGTCCATGCGCTCGAGGATTTCCGCTCGGCGGACGGGCTCGCCGACTGGCTCGCCCGCGGCTCCGGTGCCTGATCCGGGCTCCGCTTGATCAAAGCGGAGCCCGGATCAGGCAAGCCCGCGCGGCGTTTGAGCGAAGCCCAAATCCGCCATCCCGAAGGGATCAACCGGATTTGGTATGAGACCCGTCGACGATGACGGTGACGCATCGTCGATGGCCCCCTTCTCCCTCGTCGCCGATCCCCTGCTGCCCCTGTTCCGCGAGGCGCTGACCGAGGACGAGCGGATGCAATTCCTCGACATGCTGACCCAGGGCGCGTCCGCCCCTTCGGCTCCGAGCGAGCGTCAGCGCGCGGCGCTGGCCCGGCTGAAGCGGCGGCGCGCCGGTGGCGTCCCGGCCCTGCGGACGAACCGGGCGGGCAATATTGGCTGACCGATTGACCTTGACCCTTCCCGGGTCGGCACCGTCACACTGAGGGGAGGCCCCGCCCCGGGGCCGAGCCACGGACCCTCCATGCCGCTTCCCCGCGCCGGAACCCCGACGACCCGCGCGCAGGCGCCGGACCCTTCCGGGCCGCGGCGACGGGCCTGCGCCCTGCTGATCCTGGCCTGCGGACTCCTCGCCGCCGCGACGGGCGTGGCCGAGGCGCGGCTGGCGGTCACCGACAAGCTCAGCACCTATCGCCGCGCGTCGAGCGCGGAGCGGATCGACCTCGCCACCCGGCTCGCGAAGTCCTTCTCCGCCCTTTCGCCCCGGCTGGACCGGGACTACTTCATCCGCTGCCTGGAGGAGACCGTGAACATCGGCGATCCCCGTGACCTCGAACTCGACGCCGCGGTCCGCCTCTGTGTCGCGGCGGTGCCGGAATAGCGGCCGGGCCCCCCCGACCCGACAGGATCTCGGAGCCGGGCCAACCGGGGCGACGTCTGCCGCCCATGCGCCGAGGCTGACTGTCTGCGCGACGCCGGCCGCGCGGCCGAGTCCGTCCGGGACTGTGACCCGAAAGGGGAGGGGCCCACTCTCGGAACGAGCCGAGGGAGGCCCGCAACGCTCCAAAAAAAGATCGCCCTGAATCTCGGATCCAGGGCGATTCTCTCGGCTCGTGTTCCGCGTCGTCTTGATCCGAAAGCCGGAAACCGGCGTTCGGGATGACGCCTTACAGCGGGATGTTGTCGTGCTTCTTCCAGGGCTGCTCCATCTCCTTGGTGCGCAGCATGCCCAGCGCCCGGGCGATGCGCTTGCGCGTGGAGTGGGGCATGATCACCTCGTCGATATAGCCACGCTCGGCCGCGACGAAGGGCGAGAGGAAGCGGTCCTCGTACTCCTTGGTGCGCTCGGCGATCTTCTCGTTGTCGCCGATCTCGCTCCGGAAAATGATCTCGACCGCGCCCTTGGCGCCCATCACGGCGATTTGGGCGGTGGGCCACGCGTAGTTCAGGTCGGCCCCGACATGCTTGGAGGCCATCACGTCATAGGCGCCGCCGAAGGCCTTGCGGGTGATGATGGTCACGAGCGGCACCGTCGCCTGGCTATAGGCGAAGAGCAGCTTGGCGCCGTGCTTGATCAGGCCGCCATATTCCTGCGCGGTGCCCGGCAGGAAGCCCGGCACGTCCACGAAGGTGACGATCGGGATCGAGAAGGCGTCGCAGTAGCGCACGAAGCGGGCCGCCTTGCGGGAGGCGTCCGAGTCGAGCACGCCCGCCAGCACCAGCGGCTGGTTGGCGACGAAGCCGACGGTCCGGCCCTCGATGCGGCCGAAGCCGGTGATGATGTTGCGGGCGTAGGCGGCCTGGATCTCGAAGAAATCGCCCTCGTCGACGACCCGGCGGATCAGCTCGCCCATGTCGTAGGGCTTGTTCGGGTTGTCCGGGATCAGGGTGTCGAGCGACTTGTCGAGGCGGTTGACGTCGTCGAAGCTCTCGATCTCCGGCACGCCCTCGATGTTGTTGGCGGGCAGAAAGTCGAGCAGCCGCCGGATCTGCAGGATCGCCTCGACATCGTTCTCGAACGAGCCGTCGGCGATCGAGGACTTGGTGGTGTGGACCTTGGCGCCGCCGAGCTCCTCCGCGGTCACGACCTCGTTGGTGACGGTCTTCACCACGTCCGGGCCGGTGACGAACATGTAGCTCGTGTCACGCACCATGAAGATGAAGTCGGTCATGGCCGGCGAATACACGTCGCCGCCGGCGCAGGGGCCCATGATGACCGAGATCTGCGGGATCACGCCCGAGGCCGCGACGTTGCGGCGGAACACCTCGCCATAGCCGCCGAGCGCGGCCACGCCCTCCTGGATGCGGGCGCCGCCGGCATCGAAGATGCCGATGATCGGGGCGCGCATCTTCAGGGCCATGTCCTGGACCTTGACGATCTTGGCGGCGTGCGCCTCGGACAGGGACCCCCCGAAGACCGTGAAGTCCTTCGAGAACAGGAAGACCGTCCGCCCGTTCACCGTGCCCCAGCCGGTCACGACGCCGTCGCCGGAGATCTTCTGCTTCTCCATGCCGAAATCGGTCGAGCGGTGCTGCACGAACATGTCGAACTCTTCGAACGACCCGTGGTCGAGCAGGAGTTCGATGCGCTCGCGCGCGGTGAGCTTGCCGCGCTTGTGCTGGGCCTCGAGCCGCTTCTCCCCGCCGCCGAGGCGGGCCTGGGCGCGACGCTCCTCAAGCTTCTCGAGAATGTCCTTCATGATCCTGAGGAGCCTCCCTGCGGCCAAATCGTCTTTTGAATGCAAAGCGAGCCGTAGAGCTTGACCTTGCCTTGATCGATCGCCCTTAGCACGCGGCTCAGCCGGCGGGAACGGGCCTGTCGAAGCCCCGGCCTTCGCATATTGGCGAGGTCGCGCACCCCGTGCCATGGTCCGCCACCGGCCGCCGAGGGGGCGGCGAAGACTGTCGAACGAGTCCGCCGATGAGCGCGCCCGCCGATTCGAATCCGTCCTACGCCATGCTGGGGGTGGGCGATCCGGCGCCCTGGTTCGCGCAGGCGAGCACCAGCAACCCGCGCTACACCTTCGACACCGTGGCCGGCCGTTACGTGGTGATGTGCTTCTTCGGGTCGGCCGGGAGCGAGGCGGGCGCGGCGGCTTTGGCCGCGGTCGAGCGGCACCGGGCCCTGTTCGACGACGAGCGGGTCTGCTTGTTCGGCGTCAGCCTCGATCCGGCCGATCGCAGCGAGGGGCGGGTGCGCGAGAGCCTGCCCGGCATCCGCCATTTCTGGGATTTCGACCGGGCGGTGTCGCGCCTCTACGGCGCCGTGCCGAAGGAGGCCGAGGCGGATGGCCGGGTCGATATCCGCCCGTTCTGGCTGATCCTCGATCCGACCCTGCGGGTCATCGCCCGCATCCCGTTCGCCCGCGACGGCAGTGACCGCGAGACCCTGTTCGCCGAACTTGCCCGCCTGCCGCCGCCCGAGCGCTTCGCGGGCTTCGAGGTCCCCCCCGCCATTCTCGTCTTGCCGAACGTGTTCGAGCCGGCCCTGTGCCGCGACCTGATCGCCCTCTACGAGCGCCGGGGCGGCGAGGAATCGGGCTTCATGCGCGAGGTCGACGGCAAGACGACGCTCATCCACGACCACGCCCACAAGCGCCGCCGCGACGTGACGGTCGAGGAGCCGCACCTCGTCGGCGCGATCCAGGCCCGCATCCACCGTCGCGTCGCGAGCGAGATCAAGAAGATCTACGCCTTCGACGCCACCCGGATGGAGCGCTACATCGTCTCCTGCTACGCGGCCGAAGACGGCGCGCATTTCCGCGCCCACCGCGACAACACCACCCGCGGGACGGCACACCGCCGCTTCGCCGTCTCGATCAACCTCAACGCGGAGTTCGAGGGCGGCGAGGTCAGCTTCCCGGAATATGGGCGGCGCAGCTACAAGGCCCCGCCCGGCGGCGCGGTGATTTTCCCCTGCGCCCTCCTGCACGCGGTCTCGCGGGTCACCGCGGGCCGGCGCTACGCCTTCCTGCCCTTCCTCTACGACGACGCCGCAGCGAAGCTGCGCGAGGCGAACGCGGTGTTCCTCAGCGAGGGCAGCGCCTATCGGGCGGAGACGGCGCCGGCGGCGTAGCGCCTCGTCCCGAGGGCCGGCATGGGCCGCCCGGGCCGATGCGAGGGACGGGGGCGCCGTTCGACCCCACGACGCATCCCGGGTACCGGTCGCCGCGCGCGGCCCCGCTCCGATCTCACGCGCCGCCGTCATAGGCTGCGCGGCACCGGCGGATCGGCTCGTGGTGCTCCTTGGCCCAGCCGATCATGGCCCTCAGGGGGACCAGGAACGACCGTCCCATCTCGGTCAGGGCATATTCGACCGCCGGCAGCTTCGTCTCGAACACCGTGCGGCTGATGAATCCGTCACGCTCGAGCTGACGCAGCGTTTCCGTCAGCATCCGTTTCGAGATCGGCGGAATCATCCGCGCCAATCCCCCGAAGCGGCAGGGCCCGGCGTCGAGACAGAGCAGGATCAGGGTGCTCCACTTGTCGGCCACGGGCGCCAGGACGTTGCGGACCGGGCAGGCCTCGGGGCCCGCCTCCATCGCGGCGGCCATGTCGAAAGTCTGGGGGATCGCGGCGGTCATCGTGGGAACCTCGCGGTAACTGGGGCGGAAATGATGCCTGATTGCATCGCTCGTCACTTGGTACGAAGAGAGACCGGTTCCTTTTTAAGACCGGAGTGCAACGATGTCGAACCTGAACAGCGGCAAGATCCTCGTGACGGGCGCCGCGGGCCGCCTCGGGACGATCGCGGTGCAAACGCTGCGCGAGGCGGGGCTGCCCGTCGTGGCGGGCACCCGGGACCCGGCGAAGCTGGCCTTGCCGATCGAGACCCGGCGAGTCGATTTCGACGATCCCGACACGCTGACGCAGGCCTTCGCCGGCATCGATCGGCTTCTGCTGATCTCGACCGACGTGATCGACCAACCGGGTCGCCGGCTCACCCAGCACCGCGCCGCGGTGGCAGCGGCCGCTGCGGCCGGCATCTCCCACATCGCCTACACCTCGACGATGAATCCGGGACGCGAATCACCGCTCCCGTTGGCCAAGGATCACCACGGCACCGAGGCGGCCATCCTCGAGACCGGGATCCCGTTCACGTTCCTGCGCAACAGCCTGTATCAGGAGAACCTCGCCCTCGACCTCCCGGCCATCAAGGCGGGGGACGTGTACAGCGCCGCCGGCGAAGGGCGGACCTCCTACGTCGCGATCGGCGATGCCGCCCGGGCGGCCGCGGGCGTCGTGGCTCAGGCAATCCCCGGCATCTTCGACATCACGGGCCCCGAATCGCTCACCACCGCGGAGGTGATCGCGCGGGCCAGCGAGGCGCTCGGCCAGTCGGTGACCGTGCGCACCGTGACCGAGGACGCGCTGATCGCCGCCCTGGTGGCCGCGGGCCTGCCGCAGGGCGTCGTGGAGCTGATGGCGGCGTTGGAGCGCGTGAAACGCCTGAACCTGTCGGCGCAGGTCACCGACCGCGTCAAGCTTCTGTCCGGGCGCGATCCCGAGCCGATCACCGCCCTGTTCGCGCGGGCCCCCTTCGCGCCGTCGCGATGACGGGAGCGGGGCCCTTGGTTGGTGCGGGCTCGAGACGCGTATCGGAGAATCGAATCCCGGATGTGTGGCGCCGCCTCGGGCCGAGGGGTGATCGCCCCGCGCTCAGGCGGCCGGACGGGCCAGACGCGCCACCTGCGCCGCCGCCTCGAACTCCCTCCGGCGATGCGCCAGCCGTGCCTCGGCCTCCGCGTCGCGGCCCCAGACGCCCGCCTGATAGGTCTCGTCCACATGGGCGGCGTCCCAGGCCGCGTCGGCGGTGAGGCGCCCGCGCAGCACCGCGAGGCCGATCACCAGCGAGCCGGTGAGAGTGGTCATCGTGTGGAGCGCGGCGAGTTGGAAGGGATCCTCCACCGCCTCGACGGCCATGCGCAGGGCCTCGACCGAGGCGGGGGGCTGCGCGACATGCATGAGCCCCTCGGCGAGGAACAGCCGGGCCCCGAGGCTCTCCTGCGCCCAGGCCACCAGCGGGTCCCAGGCGGCGGATTGGGCGGCGACCAGGCGCTCGGGATCGCCCGCGCGATAGGCGACGAGGTCGGTGCCCGCGAAGGCGCCGAGATCGGCGGCAACCTCGGGTCGGCGGTCGGCCACGCCGTCGATCGCCGTGTTGACGAGGCGGGTCAGCGGCATGGTGCGCGGATCGATCACGCTCGCCTGCGCCTCCCATTCGGCGGCGAGGGCCTGCCCCAGGGCGGCCGTCGGCACCGCCAGGGGCCGACGGCCCGGCGTGTTGGCGCCGCGCCCGTCGAGGAGGAGGCGATGGCCGTGCTCCGTCTCGGCGATCTCGGCCCGGGCGTAGAAGCGCTTGGGCAGGCGCGGGGCGCCGCTGCCGCGGGCGGCCTGCTGGGGATCGGGCCGGGGGGCGTCGCCGGGCTCGCCGAGCCAGTCGCGGGTCACGTCGTCGTCGGTGCTGCTCATGGCCCGCAAATAGGATGTTCCGGGGCGCGGCGCGAGCCTCTCAGCCGGCGCCGAGACGCTCCGCCACCGGGCCGCCCGCCGAAGCGTCGAGGGGGCCGGAGAACAGGTCGCCCAGCGCCTCCGCCGAGTCGACCACCGTAACGGCGCCCGCGCCGAACAGGGCGCCGGGCGTGTGATAGCCCCAGGCCACGCCGACGGCGGCCGCGCCCGCATCGCGGGCCATCAGCATGTCGAACGTGGTGTCGCCGATCATCACGGTCATGGCGGGCTCGGCCCCGGCCTCCGCCATGGCTTGGCGCAGCATGGTGGGGTCGGGCTTCGAGGGCGCGTCGTCGGCGGTCTGGATCGCGGAGAACCAGCCCTCCCAGTGGTACTTGTCGAGGAGATGGTTCACCCCGCGCCGCGACTTGCCGGTGGCGATGCCGAGCCGGACGTCGTCGCGGCTCCGCAGGCGGGCGACGAGTTCGGCCATGCCGGGAAACAGGGGCTCCTCGTAATCCGGATCGATCCGCAGGGCCTGGAACGCGCGGCGGTAGCTGTGGGACAGCGCCTCGATCGGCCCGGCCTCGCCGACGAGCCGCCGGAACGCCTCGGGCAGCGAGAGGCCGACCACGGAGAGCGCCTCCTTGCGCGGTGGCGGCACCAGCCCATGCTCCGAGAAGGCGCGGCGCTGCGCCTCGACGATGAGGTGCTGGCTGTCGACGAGGGTTCCGTCGACGTCGAAGACGACGAGCTTCACCACGAAGGGGCGCGTCCGCGGATCACGGCCGGCGCGCCGGGCCGGCGGCGGGGCTGCCGGACGGATTCTGGCGCCGCTCGTAGCCGAGGCGACAGCGAATCAGGAAGCGCCGTCGCGGTCCGCCATGGAGGTCGCGTCGGTGGGATTCGCGGTTGCAGGCCGCGTAGGAATTGCGCCGTCGCTTCTCGAAGGGGCGCGCCGCCCCGCCTTGGCTTCCGCCCTGGGCTGCGGCCGGTGTGGCGGCGGGCGGGCGCTCGGGTGGCGCCGCGCAAGCCGGCCCAGCGGCGCCGAGCAGGGCGGCGAGCGCGAGGGACATCAGCGTGGCGTGCCTCATGCGGTCCTGACCTCGTGCGGCCGTGGAAACGGCCGGGAAGGGGCACGGCGGAAACGCCCTGCTCCGGCGCCCCTCGCCGACGATACAATCATCTCTCCGGGCACCCGTCCACGCGGCATCGGCGACGCCGCACCCGACCTGTCAGGCTTGCGCCCGTGGCGACCCGTCGGACCTCCGACCCGATCCCGGTTGCGGGCCGGACAATGCGGGCAGCGAGCGGTGCGGCGGACGACCGATGCGGCGGGACGGGACGCGGAGACTTGGACGGGACACCTAAGGCAGGCGCCCCGCTTTCCAAGCCGGCGCGCGGTCTCATACCCAATCCGGTTGATCCCTTCGGGATGGCGGATCTGGGCTTCGCACAAACGCCGCGTGGGCTTGCCTGATACGGGCCACTTTGATCAAGCGGAGCCCGGATCAGGCCTCCGGCGCCTCGACGATCGGGTCGTAGCGGGCGGCATCGAAGCCGAGGAGATTCCAACTCTGCGCCATGTGCGGCGGCAGCGGCGCGCTGACGTCGACCGGCTGGCCGGTGCGCGGGTGCGGGATCACGATCCGGCGGGCCAGGAGGTGCAGGCGGCTCTGGATGCCGCCGGGCAATTCCCAGTTCTCGACCTCGAAATATTTCGGGTCGCCGACGATCGGGTGGCCGATATGAGCGGCATGCGCCCGCAGCTGGTGGGTGCGGCCGGTGACGGGCTTCAGCGAGAGCCAGGCCAGCTTCTGCGCCGCCTGATCGACGGTGGCGTAATAGGTCAGCGCGTGGCTCGCGCCCTCGTCGCCGTGCTTGGCCACCCGCATCCGCGCATCGGCATCCGTCGGCTCGTCCTTGGCGAGATAGGTCGAGACCCGGCCCTGCCGGGTGCGCGGCACGCCCACCACCAGCGCCCAGTAGATCTTGCGGGCCGCCCGGGACCGGAAGCTCTTCGCGAGGGTCGCCGCCGCGAGCCGGGTCTTGGCCACGATGAGGCAGCCGGCGGTGTCCTTGTCGAGGCGGTGGACGAGGCGGGGGCGCTGCCCGTCCGGCCCGGTCAGGGCCTCGAGGAGGCCGTCGACATGGCGCACCGTGCCCGAGCCGCCCTGCACCGCGAGGCCGAACGGCTTGTTGAGGATCATCATCTCCGCGTCCTCGTAGAGGATCAGCGAGCGGAGGAACTCGGCATCGCCCGCGGCCTTGGCGGGGCTGCGCGGGCGGTCGGGCTGCGGATCGAGCTTGAGCGGCGGCACCCGCACCGCGGCGCCGGGCTCCAGCCGGTCGGCGGCCTTGGCGCGCTTGCCGTCGACCCGGAGCTCGCCCTTGCGCACGAGGCTCTGGACGCGGGTGAACGGAAGCTGGGGAAAACGCGCGCTGAGGAAGCGGTCGATGCGCATGCCCGCCTCGTCCTCGGCGACGGTGAGGGTCTGCACCCCGCTCGCCAGGGTCGCCGAGGCGGCGGCGCGCTGCTCGCGCCGGGTCGGGCCGGCGGGGGGCGGCGCCTCGAACAGGGTGCGGATCGAGAGTTCGGTGTCGAAGGCCTGGCGGATG
>NZ_CAKLBV010000020.1 GCF_920984675.1 Methylobacterium sp. Leaf118 | reverse complement strand
GCGAGGCCGCCGTCGCGCGCGGCCTCCCGGTCGATGCGGGTCAGCGCCTCCCGTCGGCTCAGGCGCGGGACCCGCAGGACGGGCACCAGGGCCGCGAGCGCCAGCACGGCGAACAGGCCGAGCCCGACCATGCGCCCGAGCGGGGTCAGGTCGAGCCACAGGCCGAGCCAGGAGACGGTCAGGAACGCGAGCGCGACGCCGAGCGGGCGCCACAGCACCGGCCAGACCCGCTCCCACAGGCCCGCGGCCCGCGCCCCCGCGACCAGCCGGTCGAGGCGCTGCCGCGCCGCGCCGTGCCGGGTGTCCGGGCTCGTCCCTTCGGGCTCGCTCATCGTGATCGGTCGCCGCTCCCGCCCATTCGATCGGAAGCTAGCATGGTGGCGGGCCGCCACCATCGGGTCAAATCAGCCCAGCCGCGGGCACCCGCCGCGCGGTCCCTCCACCGCGACGCGGAGCGGCCGTCCCGCGCATCGTCCCGAGCGGCAATGTCCGGCTTCCGGGACAACGACGATGCGGAACAGGACGCGAGAGAACCCTCCCGGATCCGGGATCCCCGGCGATCGTCTAAGCGAGCCAGTCCGGCACGCGGTCGAGGCGGATCAGGTCGTCGTAGCTCGGGCGGGGACGGACCACGGCGGCGCGATCGCCGTTCACCAGCACCTCCGGCACGAGGCGGCGGCTGTTGTAGGTGCCGGCCTGGACCGCGCCGTACGCGCCCGCGCTCATCACCGCGAGGAGGTCTCCGGGAGCGGGCCGAGGCATTTCGCGGGCGAGCGCGAGATAGTCGCCGGTCTCGCAGACGGGGCCGACCACGTCGGCGGTGATGCGGGGGGCGTCCGCCGCGGGCTCGGCGACCGGGCGCAGGCCGTGGAAGGCCTCGTAGAGGGTCGGACGGATCAGGTCGTTCATCGCCGCGTCGACGATGACGAAGGTCTTGCCCGCCGTCGGCTTCACATAGACGACGCGGGTGACGAGGATGCCGGCATTGCCCGCGATCATCCGGCCAATCTCGAAGACGGGGCGCAGGCCGAGCGGCTGGAAATGCGGGCGCAGGATCGCGGCGAGCGCCGCCGGGTCCGGCGGGGGCGCGTTGTCGTCGCGATAGGGGATGCCGAGCCCGCCGCCGAAATCGACGTGGTGGAGCGGGTGGCCGTCCGCGAGGAGATCGCGGGCGAGGTCGCAGAGCCGCCGCGCGGCGCTGGCGAAGGGCGCGAGATCGGTGATCTGGCTGCCGATATGGGTGTCGACGCCGACGAGCCTGAGCCCCGGCATCTGCGCCGCCCGGGCATAGACCGCGCGGGCGTCCGTGATCGGGATGCCGAACTTGTTCTCGGACTTGCCGGTCGAGATCTTGGCATGGGTCAGGGCATCGACGTCGGGATTCACCCGGATCGAGACCGGAGCGGTCTCGCCGCGGGAGGCCGCGACCTCGGAGAGCGTGGCGAGTTCCGGCTCGCTCTCGACGTTGAAGCAGAGGATGCCGGCCGAGAGCGCCGCCGCCATCTCCTCGCGCGTCTTGCCGACGCCGGAGAAGACGATGCGCTCACCGGGCACGCCCGCGGCGAGCGCCCGGCGCAGCTCGCCCTCGGAGACGATGTCCATGCCGGCCCCCCGACGGGCGAGGGTCGCGAGGACCGCCTGGTTGGAATTCGCCTTCATGGCAAAGCAGACCAGCGCGTCGTCGCCGGCGAAGGCCTCGGCGAAGACGCGGTAGTGCCGCTCCAGCGTGGCGGTGCTGTAGCAGTAGAACGGCGTTCCGACCTCGTCGGCCAGGGCGGCGAGATCGACGTCCTCCGCGTGCAGGCGCCCGTCGCGGTAGTGGAAGTGGTGCATGGTTCGCTTGGCGTAAGGGCCACGAGGCGGTTCGGAACGAGCGCCCGGGGTTCCGTCGTGGATATCGTATCCGGGACGAGACTCCAGATGTCTGTGCCGCATCGGCTCCCGATCGAGAGCCGGCGCCCACCCCTTCGGATCGATCCCTAGAGGATCGCGTCGAGGATGAACGGTTCGCGCGGGATGCGGTAGCCGCGCTTGCCGCCCCGGGAGGTCGTCACCGGGACGCCGTCGGCCCCGGGCGGAATCGCGGCGGGGTTCAGTTCGTCGCCCGCCTGCACCGCGTCGGTATCCGGCGCGGCGGCGCGGTCCCCGACGCCGACGCCCGTGGTCGGCACGGCGCGGGGGGTGACGGCCACCCCCTGCCGCACGGACGGATAGGTCGCAGAGGTCGAGCCCGGCGGCTCCAGGCTGCCGCGGCGTCCGCAGGCGGAGCCGGCGAGCGCGACGAGGCCGATCGCGAGCAGGAGGTTGAGGCGGCGCGGACGGGCGGGCATCGGCGGTTCCGGCAGGGCGCCGGCCCAGCGGCCGGCAGTCGGTGGCGCCAGCTTAGCCGTTGGCGGCCCGCCGCGCGAGCCCGCCGCGACCCCAGGCCGGCGGCCACTCACCCTTTCTTGCGGGTGTCCTTGGGCGGGGTGTAGGCGTCGATCGCCCGGCGGCAGTTCTCGGAGAGCTTGGCCCAGTTGGTCTTGAAGCACTGGTCGGTGGCCGGATCGTCCGGATCGAGGTTGCCGCAATAGGTCAGGTAGTCGCCGGTGCAGTACTTCTTCAGCGTCTCGTTGCCGCGCTTCGTCTGCTGCGCCTGCGCCGGTGCGGCCAGAAGAACGGCCGCGCCCGACAGGGCAACGACGAGGGTCGTCAGCTTCAAGGCCATGATATTCGCTCGATCACGGTTGTGAGGACGGTCGGATGGCGGGCGCGATGGGCCCGTGGCGTGTTCGAAACAAGGCGTCCGCGCGGCCGTCACGGGATGATTTTCGTGTTACGGGCTCGGGCTCGGGCTCGCAAGGGAGGCCGGCCCGGGCGCCCGCCGCCCCATGCGCCACCGCACCCGCCGGGGGCCGTGCGTCAGTTCTCCGCCAGGGCGGGGGCCGGGAAGGCGCCGACATTCGGCAGGCGATCACGCCGGGCGAGCGCGTCGGCGACGTCGGCGATGCGGCGGCGCAGCTCGGCGGTCTCCTCGCCGCCGCGGGCGGCGAGCGCGGCCTGAGCGGCCTGCAGCTCCGACCGGAGCCCTGCGTGCTCGGCACGCAAGGTCTCGATCTCGGCCTCGATTTCGGCGTCGGACACGGTCTCCGACCCATGAGCCGCGGACGGACCGGGGGTGGCCTCCCGCGCCGCGCGGCGGGCCGCCTTGAGGTCGTCGAGGAGAGTGCGGTGGGCCGCTTCGAGCGCCTGCAAGGTGGCGAGACCCGCCTCGCCCTCGGCCCGGGCGGTGGCGAGGTCGGCGTCGAGCCCGGCGATCCGGTCCAGGGCGCGGGCGGTCTCGGCCTCGCTGCGCAGGCGTGCCGCCACGGCCGTCTCGACCTCCATGAGGCGGGTGCCGATCTGGGCGAGGGCCGCGTGGCGCTGGGCCGCCGCGGCGTCCGCCTTGCGCTCCAGGCGGCGCTGGGCCACAGCGAAATCGGCCCGCAGGTGGTCGCGCTCGGCGGCGACTTCGGCGACGCTGACCGGCAGGGTCGCCTCGATGCGCCGACGCGCCAAGCGGGCCGCGCGGGCGTTGACGGTGGGCAGGGCGATCAGGGCACAGAGGCTCGCCAGCAGGAAGCCGAGCCCGAAGATCATCACGGTCTCGATCACGCGGGGAGCCCTCGTGCGGCGCGCGGCCGATCGGTTCGGCCGCCGGGCCTTTTGCCCGTGTTGCCGCCGTGGAGGCAAGCGCCCGCGTCGCGCGCGGGCGCGCTCACCCCGAACCCGCTGAAGCGGCATCCGAGGCCTGGAGGCCCCACTGCGCAGACGGCATCCGCCCCGTCGAGGCCGAAGGGCCGGGCCAACATGCCGCAGGGGACCGCCCGGGGTGATCGCGGTCTCAGAACGGGTTCCAGGTCGGGCGGCTCGTGAACTTCAGGTAGCCGACATTGATGCCGAGTCGGGCGCCGACGCCGGAGCGGATCGGCACGACGACCACGCCGCCATCGGTGACCGCGGTCATGCCGAAGCCGCCGATGAAGTAGGCTGAGCCGTCGACACCGCCGAAGCGACGGTAGAGGCCGCGCACGGTGGGAAGGTTATAGACGAGCATCATCGTGCGGGCGCCGTCGCCGCCGACATCGAAGCCGAGGGTCGGCCCCTGCCAGTAGACCCGGCGCTGACCGGCATTGCGGGTGTAGAGCGTGCCCTCGCCGTAGCGCAGGCCGCCGACGATGGCGCCCGAGGCCTCCTGGCCCAGGATATAGCCGTTGGGCTCGCCCCAGCGCCGGGTCGCCTCCTCGACGGTCAGGGCGAGGCCCCGCGACAGGCTGCCGAAGAAGCGGTGGCCGTTGTCGACAACCTCCGCGGCGCGGAAGGATTCGGGACGGACGGCGTCGTCCACGGCGCGGGCGGTCCCCGCCCCGGCGAGCGGAGCGGCGGCGAGCCCGACGGCCAGGCCGAGGAGGGCGGTGCGGCGGGTGGGCAGGCGCCCGGCATCCTGGTGCGGCATGATCGGTCTCCCTCGGCGACGGCCCGCACGGGGCGGGTGACCGTCGGCGCGCGGCGGACGCTCCCGCCCGGACGGACCCGGACCATGCGATCCGAGCCCATGGGCGGCGCGCAGTGACGGCCCCGATCAAGGCAAGATTGGGTTAACGGCCGGTTAAGCGCGCCCGCGCCCGGCCCGGCGCGCGGGCGCGGCGGGTTCCATGGCGCTTCAATTCTGCGCGACGGGCTCGACGCTCTCGCCGGCGCGACGCCGGTCGAAATAGGTCATCGCGCTCTCCCGGGGCAGGCCGAGCGCGTCGCGGCCGACGGGCGATCCGAGTGCCGCGAACGGGCCGTTGCGGTAGTGCCGGGCGTGGTGGCCGTAGGTGACCGCGCCGCCGTCCGGCCCGACCACGCGCCCGCCCGCCATGGTCAGGACGTGATCGCCCGCGGCCGTGTCCCACTCCATCGTGGGGGCGCAGCGCACGTAGATATCCGCCTCGCCCGCGGCGATCAGGCAGAACTTCAGGGCCGAGGAGGTGACGCGGCGCTCGCCGACGCCGACGCGCTGCAGGCAGGCATCGGTGTCGCTGTCGCCGTGCAGGCGGCTCACCAGGGCGACGAGCCCGTCCTCCGGCGCCCGGCGCACCGCGATCGGGCGGAAGGCGCCGGGTCGGCCCTCGCGGATCGGGGCCTCGCGGGCCTGGATGCCCGCGGCCCAGACCCGGCCGACGCCGGGGGCGGCGAGGGCCGAGGCGACCGGCCGGTCGCCCTGCACGAGGCAGATGTTGACGCAGTACTGCTCGCTTCCGGCCAGGAAGTCGCGGGTGCCGTCGAGGGGATCGACGAGGAAGAACAGCGGCGCGGGGCGCTCCGCGGCGGAGGTTTCCTCGGCGATCACCGGGATGCCGGGGAAGCGCCGCGCCAGCGCCGTGACGATCAGATTCTCGGACCGCTCGTCGGCGAGGCTCGCGGGCGAGCCGTCCGGCTTGACCACGTGCGGGCAGTCGCTCCCATGATAGCCGCGCAGGATGCATCCGGCCTCGCACGCGATCCAGGCGAGCACCTCGGCAATCGCGTCGCGCGCCGATTCCGGGACGGGCGCCGTCAGCGCGGGCGCGGGAATCGGGTCGGAAACGGTCATTGGTTCGTTTTGCTACGATGACGCCGGTCTGTCGATCGGCAGAGACGCAAATTCAGTGCAGCGTCCCGCGGATGGCGGTGCGTGCCCGGGGCCACGTCCCCTGAATCAATGCGGGACGGGGGCGATCCGCTCCCAACTTTCGACTTCGCCGGGCGTCGCGACATCGCGTTCGCCGCCTCCCCCCTGACGCGACGCGACTTTCCAAAGCCGGATTCCGTGACTATCGGTGCGCCGACATCCGAGGCCCACGCCGAACTCGGACCCGCGATCCCCGCCATCCGGCACCGGAGTGCGCCATGAGCAGTCCCATCGAGAGCAGTCCTAGCGAGAGCCCTGCTCCCACCAGCGTCACCCTCGACGCGCTCGATCTCTCGGCCCTGCTGTGCTCGCGGGTGTGCCACGACGTGATCAGCCCGATCGGCGCGATCGTGAACGGGCTCGAGGTGCTGGAGGACGACGACGATCCCTCCATGCGCGAATTCGCCCTGGATCTCATCCGCAAGAGCGCCAAGACCGCCTCGGCCCGGATCCAGTTCGCCCGCATCGCCTTCGGGGCGGCGGGCTCGGCGGGCGCCTCGATCGACCTTGCCGACGCGGAGAAAGTGTCGCGGGCGATGTTCGGCGACGAGAAGACCCAGATCGCCTGGAGCGCGCCGCAGGCCCTGTTCCCGAAGAACGCGGTCAAGCTCCTCCTCAACCTCGTCGTCATCGCCTCGACGGCCATCCCCCGCGGCGGCCATATCGATGTGAAGGTCACCGGCACCGGCGAGGCGCCGACCTTCACCCTGCATTCCAAGGGCAGTCACGCCCGCATTCCCACCCATGCCGAGGCTCTGATCGCGGGCCGGCCCGAGGGCGGCGTCGTCGATGCGCACGGCATCCTGCCCTTCTATGCCGGTCTCGTGGCGCGGGCCGCCGCCATGGACGTGCGCTTCGTGCTCCAGGGCGACGAGGTGACGATCACCGCGACGCCGACCGAGGCCGGCACCGGCCTGCCCGGCGCCCCGCGCCCGAGCGTCGAGGACGACCGCCCCTCCGACAGCCCGTCGCCCTCGGACACGCAGCTCGCCTGAGCCGCCGGCCCTCTTGGCCGGTTCCCGAGCCCGAAAAACCAATGGGTTGTTCGGGCTTTTCCTGGCTCCCGCAACGCTTCACTAACTTTCCAAGGCGAGACTGCTCGTCGCACGTCCGTTCGTGCGCGTTTGACGAGTACCTGTCATGGACGATCTGCTGCGCGAGTTTCTGGTCGAGAGTGCAGAACACCTGGATACAGTTGATGCGGAACTGGTCCGGTTCGAGCAAGATCCGAACAACCAGCAGATCCTGCGGAATATTTTTCGACTGGTGCACACCATCAAGGGCACCTGCGGTTTCCTCGGGCTGCCGCGGCTCGAAGCCCTGGCGCACGCCGCCGAGACCCTGATGGGCCGCTTTCGCGACGGATATCCCGTCAGCGGCGCCTCCGTCACCCTGATCCTGGCCACCCTCGACCGCCTCAAGGCGATCCTTGCCGATCTCGAGGCCAGCGGCTCCGAGCCCACGGGCACCGACGAGGATCTGATCGGCGCCCTCGAGCTGATGTCCTCGGACGAGTCCGCCGTCGCCGCGCCGGCGCCCGCCCCCGCGGCCATCGTGCTGCCGCCGCCGGTCGAGCGTGAGCTGAAGCCCGGCGAAGTGTCCCTCGAGGACCTGGAGCGCGCCTTCATGGAGGCGCCCGGCCCCGAGGAATTCGCCCCGGCGGCGCCGGTCGCCCCGCCTGCCCCCGCCCTGCCCGAGCCGGTCGCCGAGGCCGAAGAGGCGCTCGAGCCCGCCGCCGCCCCGGAGCCGCGGGCCGCCGCCGGTCCGTCCGAGGGGGGCGAAGGGGCGATTGCCAAGGTGCAGACGATCCGCGTGAACGTCGACACCATCGAGCACCTGATGACGATGGTGTCCGAGCTGGTGCTGACCCGCAACCAGCTCCTCGAGATCGCCCGGCGCCACGAGGATTCCAGCTACAAGGTGCCGCTGCAGCGCCTGTCGCATGTCACGGCCGAGCTGCAGGAAGGCGTCATGAAGACGCGCATGCAGCCGATCGGCAATGCGTGGCAGAAGCTGCCCCGCGTGGTGCGCGACCTCTCGGCCGAACTCGGCAAGGGTATCGACCTCGTCATGGCCGGTGCCGAGACCGAGCTCGACCGTCAGGTGCTCGACGTCATCAAGGATCCGCTCACCCACATGGTGCGCAACTCGGCCGACCACGGCATCGAGGCCACCAACGAGCGCCTCAAGTCGGGTAAGCCCGCCCGCGGAACCATCCGCCTCTCCGCCTACCACGAGGGCGGCACGATCACGATCGAGATCGCCGACGACGGCAAGGGTCTCGACCTCGCCGCCATCCGCCGGAAGGCGATCGAGCGTTCCTTCGCGCCCGCCGCCGAGATCGAGCGGATGACCGATGCGCAGGTCGCGAAGTTCATCTTCCATGCCGGCTTCTCGACCGCGAAGGCGATCACTTCGGTCTCCGGCCGCGGCGTCGGCATGGACGTCGTCAAGACCAATATCGAGACCATCGGCGGCGTGGTCGACATCGCGACCGAGCTCGGCAAGGGCACGACCTTCACGATCAAGATCCCGCTGACTCTGGCCATCGTCTCGGCGCTGATCGTCAAGGCTGGCGCCCAACGCTACGCGGTGCCGCAGATCGCGGTTCTGGAACTCGTTCGGGTCGATGCCCGGGGGGCCAAGGAGGGTGCCAACGCCATCGAGCGCATCCACGGGGCGCCGGTGCTGCGCCTGCGCGAGCGGCTTCTGCCGATCGTCACCCTCGACGGGCTGATGCGCGGCCAGGCCACGGTGAACGAGGGCGAGATCGTCGAGTCGGGCTTCGTGGTGGTGGCCCAGGTTGGCCGCCAGCGCTTCGGCGTGCTCGTCGACGAGGTCTTCCACACGGAAGAGATCGTCGTGAAGCCGATGTCGTCGAAGCTGCGGCACATCCCGCTCTTTGCCGGCAACACCATCCTCGGCGACGGCGCCGTGGTGCTCATCGTCGATCCCAACGGGGTCGCCAAGCTCGTCGGCCAGAGCGCGCAGTCGGGCGCCGCCGCCGAGGCGGAAGCGGAGGAGATCGAGGCCGGCGACGCCAAGTCGACGCTGCTGGTGTTCAAGGGCGGCGCGGGCGGCTTCAAGGCGGTGCCGCTCTCCCTCGTCACCCGCCTGGAGGAGATCGACGCCTCCAAGATCGAGCATCTGGGCGGACGCCCGCTCATCCAGTACCGTGGCCGCCTGATGCCGCTGGTGCCGGCCGACCCGTCGGTCGCCCTGCGGACGGAAGGCACCCAGGCGCTCGTCGTGTTCTCCGACGGCGACCGGGCCATGGGTCTCGTGGTGGACGAGATCGTCGACATCGTCGAGGAGCGCCTCGACATCGAGATCTCGGCCGATCGCTCCGACCTGATCGGCTCGGCGGTGCTGCGGGGCCGGGCCACCGACATCATCAACATCGCCCACTTCCTGCCGCTCGCCTACGACGACTGGGCCCGCGGACCCCGCAAGGCCGCGGTCAAGGCGCCCTCCCTCCTGCTCGTGGACGATTCGGCCTTCTTCCGCGACATGCTCACCCCCGTCCTCAAGGCGGCGGGCTACGGCGTGACGGTGGCCTCGAGCGCGGACGAGGCGATCGCCATCCTCCTGAACAATGCCGGCATCGACCTCGTGGTCAGCGACCTCGACATGCCCGGCCGCAGCGGCTTCGACCTCGTCGGCGCCATGCGCAAGGCCGGCGGCCGGCTGGCCGAGATGCCGGTGGTGGCCCTGACCGGCACGGTCGGCCCCGAGGCGATCGAGCAGGCCCGCAAGCTCGCGATCAACGACCTCGTGGCGAAGTTCGACCGCTCGGGTCTGCTCGCCGCACTGACGGAGATCGGCGAGCCCGGCCTCGCCCGCGCCGCCTGAGCGGGCCCACCCCCGCCCGCCCGAACGAACCGCGACAGAGGACGCCGCCCATGCAGGCCGCCAACGCCAACACGGCCCCCACCGACACCACCGACTACGTCACCGTCTTCGTCGGCGAGACGATGTTCGGTCTCACCATCGACCGGGTGCACGACGTGTTCGTGCCCGCCGGCATCACCCCGGTGCCGCTCGCGCCCAAGGAGATCGTCGGCCTGCTGAACCTGCGCGGGCGCGTCGTCACCGCGTTGTGCCTGCGCCGGCGCCTGAGCCTGGCGAACCGGGAGGCCGGCGCCGCCCAGATGGCGATCGGCCTGGAGCAGGCGGGCGAGACCTTCGCGCTCATCGTCGACGGCGTCGGCGAGGTGCTCAAGCTCGGCGCCGAGACCCACGAGCCGGTGCCGATCAACCTCGATGCCCGCTGGCGCGACCTCTCGCTCGGCGTCCACCGCCTCGACGGGCGCCTGCTGGTGATCCTCGACGTGGACGCGCTGCTCGCCTTCGGCGATGCCGGTCGCGACGCCAAGGTCGCCTGAGGAGACACCGGATGAGGTCCGCTCTCGTCGTCGATGACTCTGCGGTGATCCGCAAGGTCGCCCGCCGCATCCTGGAGACCCTCGACTTCGCCGTGCGCGATGCCGAGGACGGGGAGAAGGCCCTGGCCCTGTGCACCGAGGAGATGCCCTCGGTGATCCTGCTCGACTGGAACATGCCGAACATGGACGGCTACGCCTTCCTGCGGCTCCTGCGCCAGAGCCACAACGGCGACCGGCCGAAGGTGCTGTTCTGCACCACCGAGAACGACGTCGGCGCCATTGCCCGCGCCCTGCGGGCCGGCGCCGACGAGTACATCATGAAGCCCTTCGATCGGGAGATCATGATGGCCAAGCTCGATCAGGTCGGTTTCGCGGCGCGGCTGTCGGAGCTCGTCTGACACCGTCCCGTCCGCGGCGGGTCCCAGCCCCGCCGCGCCGATCCGGGGAGGCCACGATCCCTCCCCCTGTTTCTCTTCCAGAGGCACGAAACGCATGTCGGCCATTCCCGCCGTCGCCCATGCCCCGGCGGCGCGCAGCCCCGTGAAGGTGCTGGTCGCCGACGATTCCGCGGTGGTGCGCGGCCTCGTCTCCCGCTGGCTCGGCGAGGCGGGCCACGAGGTCGTCGCCACCGCCTCGAACGGACGGGCCGCCGTCGACGCCCTCGCCCGCTGCGCGCCGGACGTGATCCTCCTCGACATCGAGATGCCCGAGCTCGACGGCATCCAGGCCCTGCCGCTGATCCTCGCGCGCCAGCCCGGCGTGCAGGTCGTGATGATGTCGACGCTGACCCAGCGCAACGCCGACGTGTCGCTGCGCTGCCTCTCCCTCGGCGCCGTCGATTACATTCCAAAGCCCGAGAGCAACCGCGGGGTCACGACCTCCGATGGGTTTCGCGCCGACCTGCTGGAGCGCATCCGGGTGTTCGGCGCCGCCCGCGCCCGGCGCCGCCCGGTGCCGACCGCCGTCGAGACGCCCTCCCCGGCCACCCCCTCGGCGGCGCCCCCCGTCTCGCGCCTGTCCGGCACCGTGACCCTGCGCCCCCGCCCGCGCACCCACGGCGCCCCCCGGGTTCTGCTGGTCGGCTCCTCGACCGGCGGTCCGAAGGCGGTCGGCGAGGTTCTGGAGAAGATCGGCGCCGCGACCCTGCGCCGGCTGCCCGTCCTCATCGTGCAGCACATGCCCCCGGTCTTCACGGCCGTCTTCGCCGAGCATCTCGGCGCCCGGGTCGGCCTGCCGGCCGCCGAGGGCAAGGCCGACGAGCGGGTGCAGCCGGGCCGCATCTACGTCGCCCCGGGCGGGCGCCACATGCGGCTTGCCGGCTCGGCCGCCGACCCGGTGATCCGCCTCGACGACGGACCTCCCGTGAACTTCTGCCGACCGGCGGTGGACGTCCTGTTCCTCGACGCGGCCGCCCTCTACGGGAGCGCCACGCTCAGCGTGATCCTCACCGGCATGGGCTCGGACGGCACCGCGGGCTCGCGGGCGCTGGTCGAGGCCGGCGGCGTGCTTCTCGCCCAGGATGAGGCGACCAGCACGGTCTGGGGCATGCCCGGAAGCGTCGCCAAGGCGGGTCTGTGCCACGCCGTCCTGCCGCTCCCGGAGATCGGGCCGGCCCTGCGCAACGCGATCGGGGGCGTGGCATGACCGAGGCTGATTTCCTCTTCCTGCGGGATTACCTCAAGCGGCGCTCCGGGCTCAGCCTCGGCCCCGAGAAGCGCTACCTCGTCGAGAGCCGGCTCTCGCCGGTCTGCCGGCGCTTCGGCGTCAACACCCTGTCGGACCTCGTCGGCACCCTGCGCCTGTCGCGGGAGGGTCCGCTGGAGCGGGCGGTGGTCGAGGCCATGACGACCAACGAGACGTTCTTCTTCCGCGACCGCGCGCCCTTCGACCTGTTCCGCGACGTGCTGCTGCCCCGCGCCATCGCCGCCCGCGCCGCGGTGCGGCGGCTGCGGATCTGGTCGGCGGCGGCCTCGACCGGTCAGGAGCCCTACTCGCTCGCCATGATGGTCCACGAGGCCGCGGCCCAGCTCGCGGGCTGGCAGGTCGAGATCGTCGGCACCGACCTCTCGACCGAGGTGCTGGAGAAGGCGAGGCTCGGGCTCTACAGCCATTTCGAGGTCCAGCGCGGCCTGCCGGTGCAGCTGCTGGTGAAGCATTTCACGCAAGTCGGCGAGCAGTGGCGCATCAGTCCAAAGATCGCCAGCATGGTGAGCTACCGGCCGCTGAACCTGCTGCACCCCTTCGACCATCTCGGGCAGTTCGACATCGTCTACTGCCGCAATGTACTGATCTACTTCGACGCGCCGACCAAGGCCGACGTGCTGGATCGCATCGCCAAGTCCCTCGCCCCCGACGGGGCCGTGCTCCTCGGCGCCGCCGAGACCGTGATCGGCCTCACCGAATCCCTGGTGCCCGACAGCCAGCATCGCGGCCTCTACCGCCAGGGCAGCACGGCCCGCGCCGCCGCGCCGCCGCCCCGGATGGCGGCGGGGTTTTAGGACCTCGGCCCGGATCGCGGATCCGGGCCGGCACCGCGCGGGCGGCGCCTCACCCGAAATGCCGGGCGAGCACCTCCCGCACGCCCTCGACCATGCGCCCCACCGGCACCGAGACCTGGGCCGGGCGCGCGGCCTTCCACTCGGCGTTGCTGGCGATCGCGTCCGACGCGCGGGCGCCCTCGATCAGGTCCTTGATCTGCACCTCGCCGGCCTCGCGCTCGTTCGAGCCCTGGATCACCACGGCCGGCGCCCGGCGCCGGTCGGCGTATTTCATCTGCGCCTTCATGCCGGCGGCGCCGAGATAAAGCTCCGCCCGGATATTTTCGGCGCGCAGGCGGGCCACGAGGGCCTGGTACTCGGCGATGTTCTCACGGTCGAGCACGAGGACGACCACGGGGCCGGGCTTGGCCGCCCCCTCGACCAGCGGGCTCTTGGTCAGCCGCAAGGCCGAGAACAGCCGCGACACGCCGATGGAGAAGCCGGTGGCCGGGACCGGCTCGCTGCGGAACCGCCCGACCAGCCCGTCATAGCGCCCGCCGCCCGCGACCGAGCCGAAGCGCACCGTCTGGCCGTCCTCGTTGGTGACCGGGAAGGTCAGCTCCGCCTCGTAGACAGGCCCCGTGTAGTATTCCAGCCCGCGCACCACCGACGGGTCGGCGCGGATCCGGTCGTGGCCGTAGCCCGCCGCCTCGCACAGGCGCATGATGGCGTGGAGTTCGGCGATGCCCGCGCGGCCGGTCTCGGACTCGCCCACCACCGCCTGCCAGGAGCCGAAGAACTTCTCCCAGAAGGCCAGCCGGTCGGCGCCCTCGTGGGGGCTCGCCTCGAAGCCGACATAGGCCAGGATGCGCTCGACGGCGTCGTCCGCGAGGCCGGCGCCCTTGGTGAAGTCGCCGCTCTCGTCCTTGCGGCCGGGGCCGAGCAGCAGGCGCACGCCGTCCGCACCCAGCCGGTCGAGCTTGTCGATGGCGCGCAGCACGGTGAGCCGCTGGCCGGCCTTGTCGGCGCCGGCCAGCCCGATCGCCTCCATGACGCCGTCCAAGACCTTGCGGTTGTTGACCTTGACCACGTACTGGCCGGCGAGCCCGAGCCGCTCGAGCGTGTCGGCCATCAGCATGCAGGTCTCGGCATCCGCCGCGACCGAGCCCGCCCCGACGATGTCGGCGTCGAACTGCATGAACTGGCGGAAGCGGCCCGGGCCCGGCTTCTCGTTGCGGAAGACGTAGCCGGCCCGGTAGCTGCGATAGGGTTTCGGAATGGCGTCGAAGTGCTCCGCGACATGGCGGGCGAGCGGCGCCGTCAGGTCGTAGCGGAGCGAGAGCCATTGCTCGTCATCGTCCTGGAACGAGAACACGCCCTCGTTCGGCCGGTCGAGGTCGGGCAGGAATTTCCCCAGCGCCTCGGTGTATTCGACGAAGGGCGTTTCCAGCGCCTCGAAGCCGTAGAGCTCGAAGGTCTGCCGGATCGTCTCCAGCATCCGGCCCTGGGCCAGGATGTCGGCCTCGGTGCGGTCGGGGAAGCCGCGCGGCAGGCGGGGCTTGAGGGTCTCGGCCTTGGCCATGTCGTCGCCGATCGGAGAGGGATTTGCGGAGAGGGGTTTGTCAGGGAGTCCCGGCTCTATCGCAGGCGGCGGCGAAGCGGCAAGCCGAGGAGCTCATGCGACACCTCAGAACAGGCGGCTGCCGTCCGGCACCGGGTGGTCGGGGCGAAACAGGATCACGGCGCCGGCCGCGTCGGCGAAGCCCAGCGTCAGCACCTCCGACAGGAACTTTCCGATCTGGCGGGGCGGAAAGTTCACCACCGCCGCGACCTGCCGACCCACCAGGCGCTCCGGCGTATAATGCTCGGTGAGCTGCGCGCTGGAGCGCTTGGCGCCGATCACCGGCCCGAAATCGATGACGAGCTTGAGCGCGGGCTTGCGTGCCTCGGGGAAGGGTTCCGCCGAGACGACGGTGCCGATGCGGATGTCGACGGCGAGGAAGGCGTCGAACCCGATTCTCTCGGATGCCGGGGCGGTGGGATCGTGGCTCACATGCATGGGGTCGCTCGCGGAGCGTGGCGGTGCGACGATCTACGACCGACGGCCGTCCCCCATCCAGACCTCATCCCGAACGGACGCTCAGAGCGTGAGGCGGTAGGCCAGGAGAGCCCCGAGGCCGAGGATCGCCAGCGGAATCTGCGCGGGTCGCAGGCGCTCGAAGAAGAGAGGGGCCTCGCCGCGGCGGGCGGCGATGGGATCGAGAATCGTGATCGCCGTGAAGCCGACGATCAGCTGGCCGAGGGCGAGGGCGGGCTTGCCCAGGGCGAACGCCAGAAGGGCGCCGTAGCCCAGTAGGAACAGGCTCAGCATCGTGGCGATCTGCGCCAGCGTCGCCCCACCCTCGGTGCGGAAGCTGACGCCGCGGCGCACGCCCGACAGGAACAGCAGGATCGCGCAGCCCCAGAGCAGGGTCAGGGTGAAGACCGTCTCGGCCGCTCGTCCCGGGAGCAGCCAGACCAGCACCGCCCCGGCCAGGAAGGGCAGCATCGGCCCATAGCCGAACACGACGCTGAGCCAGGGCACTGCCCGCGGCTCATAGGCCCGAATCGTGCGACCGGCCCCGTCATCCTGCGCTCGGGCCATACGCTCCTCGCAGCCGGAAAAATTCGCCCGGTGAACCGGCGGGGCGCCAGCCTGTTCCCGGGGCTCGCGCCGCGATCAGGCCGGCATTCCGGTCGCGCGCAGCCTCTCACGCGCGGCGGTTGCGGCGACGGGGCGACGCACTTTCCTCGGTGGCGGCGGCGAGCCACCCGACCAGGACGGGCGCCCCGATGCCCACCGCGCCCAGCGCCAGGAAAGCGCCGGACCAGCCGAGCCAACCCTGCGCGAGGCCGCCATGCCAGGCCGAGAGCGCGCCGCCGGCGCCCCGCACGGCGTTGACGGTGCCGAGCGCGGTCTGGGTGCGGCCCGACCCCCAGGTCAGGTCGGTCACCACCACCGGAACCGCCACGCCGATGATGCCGGACGCCGCGCCGTCGAGGATCTCGGCGGTGAAGAGCCAGATGGGATCATTCAGGAACGCCGACAGGGCCGCCGGGACGGGCAAGCCCAGACAGGCGGCGATGAGGAGTTGGCGCCGCCCGCGCCGGTCGGCCAGCGACCCGGCGGCGAGGATCAGCGCGGCGCGAGCGAGCCTCGAAGCCGCTGGCGTCCGCATGGGCGGCCCCGGTCATGGAGATCCTTGGCGCCCATCGACGGGACCAGCGCATCGCCCAGGACGCCACCGATGCCCGGGCGGCCCACGGGGTGCCGGCGCCGCTGCGATCGTTAGCGTCCTCGGCCGAACTTCAGAGGATCAGCGTCTCCGGCGGAACCTGCAGGCGCGGGAGCGGGAGGTCGGCGGTCTCCCGCAGAGACAGGACGTTCGGGGCGATGGCGGCGCGGACCGTAGGGCCTGTGAGCGCCTGCCGGGCGCCCGCGATCACAACCCCTCCGGGAAGAATGGGACCTGCCCGCCACGAGACGGGCGCCGATTGAAAAAGGCCCCGGCGCGTGATCCGCACCGGGGCCTTCCCTCGAATTCCGTTCGTGCCGGCCCCTTAGGAGGCGAGCGGCGCGCCCTGGCCGCCCTGGGAGGCCTGCGCCTCCATCATCTTCTGCCGGTAGAGGCCGACGAAGTCGATCGGATCGATGTAGAGGGGCGGGAAGCCGCCATTGCGCACCGCCTCGGCCACGATCTGACGGGCGAAGGGGAACAGCAGCCGCGGGCACTCGATCATGACGGCGGGGTGGATCTGGTCCTGCGGGATGTTGCGCATCCGGAAGATGCCGGCATATTTCAGCTCGAAGGCGAACAGCACCTCGTTCTTGATCTTGGCGTCGCCTTCCAGCGTCAGCTCGACCTCGAAATCGGCCTCCGCGATCTGCTGCGCGTTGACGTTGACCTGGATGTTGATCTGAGGCCCGCCCTCCTGCGGCTGCAGGGAGCGCGGCGCGTTCGGGTTCTCGAAGGAGAGATCCTTCGCGTACTGCGCCAGCGCGTTGATCGCCGGGGCGAGGTCGCCGTCCTGGGCGCCGTTGCCGTTGGGTGCCGCGGTGTCGGCCATGACGTGTCTCTCCTCCTCGGGGTCTTCCTGCGCGGGGGGCGACGCCCATCCACGCGGCGCCGTGGCGCTCGTGGAGCGAGCCCGCCGACGCGGGCTGCGCGCTAACATGCCGCCTTCCCGCGAACAAGCGGAGGCCGGTTCCGGGAGCGCCCGCGGGCATTCCCTGACGCGTCCGGACGACGGCGGTTGCGGTCTCGCGCGGACGCGGCGGCCTCCCGCGCGGTTCGAACGCGCCGCCGGCGCCTGGAATCGCTCGCGAAGGCGCCCATATGACGATAAGCTCGTGGACTTGTCGAACTTCCCGCCAGACCTCGGAGACATTCGCCTCAACCTCAGCCGCTCGCGGCTCGATCCTCGCGCCGGCCTCCGCTAAGAGCGTCCGGCGAGATACCTCCGCGGACCGGCCGGGGCCCGCGAGGCAGGTCGCTTCTCGGGTTCGAGGACGCGGCGATCGGGAGCGGGTCCCTCTCTCCGGCGGCCTTCGGGCGTCGGCCTCACGCGTGCGACGGTCACGATTCGGATCGGTGATGCAGGATTCCTTCGACGTAACCACCCTCATTTTCCTGGCGCTGGCCGTCTTCGTGATCTGGCGGCTGCGCTCGGTCCTCGGCCAGAAGACCGGGGCGGAGCGCTCGCCCTTCCGGCCGGTGGACCGCAACCGCACCGAGCCGCAGGCGGGCCGGGCCGAGGGCGACAACGTCGTCCGCCTGCCCGGAGCGGACCGCGCCCAGCCGGCCGCGGCCCAGAACGCCCCGCGCGACTGGCGCGGCATCGCCGAGCCGGGTTCGGCGGTCGCCCGTGGTCTCGAACAGATCGTCCAGGCCGAGCCGAGCTTCGAGCCGCGCGTCTTCCTGGAAGGCGCGAAGGGCGCCTACGAGGCGATCGTGACCGCCTTCGCCAAGGGTGATCGCAAGACCCTGCGGGCGCTGCTGTCCCGGGAGGTCTGCGAAGGCTTCGAGCGGGCGATCTCCGAGCGCGAGCAGCGCCACGAGACCGCCGAGACCACCTTCATCTCCATCGACAAGGCCGAGATTATCGCCATCGATGTGAAGAACCGTGCCGCGCAGGTCACCGTGCGCTTCCTGTCGAACCTCATCACCGCCACCCGCGACGCCGAGGGCAAGGTGATCGACGGCAATGCCGAGACCGGCGTCGAAGTGCCGGACGTGTGGACCTTTGCCCGCACCCTGGGCGCCCGCGACCCGAACTGGCAGCTCGTCGCCACCGACGCCGGCGGCTGATTCTTTCACAGCGCGATGTCGTTCCGACGCGTCTTCCTTCCGGCCGCAGCGGTCCTCGCCGCTGCGGCCTTTTCCGTTCCCGCCCTCGGGCAGGATCAGCCCCGGGCGGATGCGCCGCCGCGGTTGCCCGGGGCCGTGCTGGAACCGGTGGCGCTCGCCGGCCTGCCCGGCTGGGGCGCGGATGACGCCGCAGCCGCCCTCGACGCCTTTCGTCGCACCTGCGCCGCCCCGGGCCCCAATCCGCCGCAGGCCGAGGGCGTCCTCGGCGATCCGGTCGACCTCGCGGCGGCCTGCGCGGCGGCGGCGGGAGCGAATCCCGGTGCCGCCCACTCCTTCTTCGCGGCGCATTTCTCGGCCTACCGGATCGTGCGGCCGGCCGCAGGCGGCGAGCCCGAGCGGCGTGTGGGCTTCCTCACCGGCTATTTCGAGCCGGAACTGACCGGAGCCCTGGAGCCCGGACCCGGCGCCACTGCGCCCGTGCTGGCGCGCCCCGACGACCTCGTGACGCTGGCGCCCGGTGAGACCGCGCCGGGGCTCGATCCGATCTACAAATCGGGTCGCCGTACCGCGACGGGGCTGGAGCCCTATCCCGACCGCGCCGCCATCGAGGACGGGGCCATCGCGGCACAGACCAAGCCCGTGCTGTGGCTGCGCGATGCCGTCGATCTGTTCGTGCTGCAGGTGCAGGGGTCGGGCCGCGCCCGCCTGCCCGACGGGCGCTCCATGCGGGTGCTCTACGACGGCAAGAACGGCCAGCCCTACACCTCCATCGGCAAGCTCCTCGTGGCGGAAGGCCACCTGCCGCTCAACGGGCTGAGCCTGGAGCGCTGGACGACGTGGCTGCGAGCCAACCCCGACCATGCCCGCCGGCTGATGCGGATGAACCGATCCTACATCTTCTTCCGCGTGGAGCCGGTGACGGATCCCAAGCTCGGACCGCCCGGCGCCGCGGGCGCCCCCTTGAGCCCCGGCCGCAGCATGGCGGTGGACGGCACCCTGTGGCGCTACGGCCTGCCGTTCTTTCTGGAAGGAAAGCTGCCCGGCCAGCCCGGGCGCGGGCATCTCGTGATCGCGGCCGATACCGGCTCGGCCATCGTCGGCCCAGCCCGGGGCGACCTCTATGTCGGCACCGGCGCGACGGCCGGGGTCGCCGCGGGCGACCTGCATGACCGGATGGGCTTCGTGGTGCTGCTGCCCAAGCCGGCCGCCGCCCGGGGATCGACTGCGCCGGAGGCCGGACGCGGGGGAGCGCCGCCGTGAGGCTCCCACGGCGCCCACGCCGGCTGACCCGCGAGGAGGCCCATCTCTGGGGTGAGATCGCCAAGCTGATCACGCCCCTGCGGGACCGCGCCCGCATCAAACCCGCGGCGCCCGAGGCTTTGCTGCCTCCCTCCATGGCCCCGGCCGTGCCCGCGCTTGCGGCCGAGATTCTCCCGGCGACGCCCCTCCCGGCGAAGGTTCCGGCGCCCGCCCGTCCGGCCGCGAAGGCGCCGAAACCCGCCAAGCCGGTCAAGCTCGGCGATCTCACGGGCGCACCGGTCGCGATCCGGACGCTGCCCCCGCGCCCGCCTGGGCCCGCGGCCCCGCCCGGCCTGGAGCGTCGCGAACGGCGCGGCCTGGAGCGCGGGACGCTGCCGATCGAGGCGCGGATCGACCTGCACGGCCTTTACCAGTCCGAGGCCCACGCGGCTCTGGTCGGCTTCCTGATGCGCTCACGGGCCGCCGGCCATGCCCGGGTGCTCGTCGTCACCGGCAAAGGCGGCGATCCGGCCCTGCGCGGCCGTGGCGAGGGGCTCTCGGAACGCGGCGTGCTCCGCC
This sequence comes from Methylobacterium sp. Leaf118, assembly GCF_920984675.1. Classification (GTDB taxonomy): domain Bacteria; phylum Pseudomonadota; class Alphaproteobacteria; order Rhizobiales; family Beijerinckiaceae; genus Methylobacterium. Next base: position 59,500 of record NZ_CAKLBV010000020.1, on the reverse strand, counting down.
GCAGCGTGCCCCACTGGCTGCGCGGGCCGGACCTGCGCGGCATCGTCCTCGGCTTCGAGGAATCGGCCCGCCAGCATGGCGGCGAAGGCGCCCTCTACGTCCGGCTGCGGCGCCGGTAGCCGTGGGTGTTCGAGGCGTCGATGCCAAGTGGCATCGCGTGCGCCCGCCCCACCTCTCGGCGGCCTCGCGGTTGAACATGGCCTCACGGTAAACATGGCCTCACGGTAAACATGGCCTCGGGGGCGAAAGCGGGATCCATCCGCGACGGAGGGCCCGAGACGTGCGGGTCGACCTGCCTCTTGAGCCAGCCGAAGAAAGGGGGTATTGACATCTACCCTCCGTTTGCATGCCGTGTCGCATCCTTCGAGCCGCTGAGGCCGAGAGGATCCGATGCGCGGGCCGGACCGCTGCGCCCGCAGCCGTGACCGGACCCGGGGTGTCTCCCCGACGCCCGTCTCCGCTCCCCGACCGGCCGCCCCCCTCCCCGCCCTTCGTTGGTTGCACCCCCCCACATGACGTCACAGAACGACGCCCTCGCCCCCGTCGAAGCCTCGGCCGAGGATGCCCTGGCGCCCGCCGATGTCGCCGCCCGGCGCGAGGTGCGCCTCCAGGACCTCAAGTCCAAGTCGCCGACCGAGCTCACGGCCTTCGCCGAGGAGGTCGAGGTCGAGAACGCCTCGACCATGCGCAAGCAGGAGCTGATGTTCGCGATCCTGAAGCAGCTCGCGGCCAACGAGACCGAGATCATCGGCGCCGGCACGGTCGAGGTGCTCCAGGACGGGTTCGGCTTCCTGCGCTCGCACGACTCGAACTACCTGCCGGGCCCGGACGACATCTACATCTCGCCGACGCAGATCCGCCGCTTCGGCCTGCGCACCGGCGACACCGTCGAGGGCCCGATCCGCGGTCCCAAGGACGGCGAGCGCTACTTCGCGCTGCTCAAGGTCAACACGATCAACTTCGAGAATCCGGAGAAGATCAAGCACAAGGTCCATTTCGACAATCTGACGCCGCTCTTCCCGACGAAGCGGTTCAAGCTCGAACTGGACAACCCGACCAAGAAGGATTTCAGCCCGCGCATCATCGACATCGTCTCGCCGATCGGGAAGGGCCAGCGCGCGCTGATCGTCGCGCCGCCGCGCACCGGCAAGACCGTCCTGATGCAGAACATCGCGCAGTCGATCACGCTGAACCACCCCGAATGCTACCTCATCGTGCTGCTCATCGACGAGCGGCCGGAGGAAGTGACCGACATGATCCGCTCGGTGAAGGGCGAGGTCATCGCCTCCACCTTCGACGAGCCCGCCACCCGGCACGTGCAGGTCGCCGAGATGGTGATCGAGAAGGCCAAGCGGCTGGTGGAACACGGCCGCGACGTGGTGATCCTGCTCGACTCGATCACCCGCCTGGGACGCGCCTACAACACGGTGGTGCCGTCCTCCGGCAAGGTGCTGACCGGCGGTGTCGACGCCAACGCCCTGCAGCGGCCCAAGCGCTTCTTCGGCGCGGCCCGCAACATCGAGGAGGGCGGCTCGCTCTCGATCATCGCCACCGCGCTCATCGATACCGGCTCGCGCATGGACGAGGTGATCTTCGAGGAGTTCAAGGGCACGGGCAATTCCGAGATCATTCTCGACCGCAAGGTCTCGGACAAGCGCATCTTCCCGGCCATCGACATCACCCGCTCCGGGACCCGCAAGGAAGAGCTGCTGGTGCCGCCGGACGCCCTCAAGAAGACCTACGTCCTGCGCCGGATCCTCAACCCGATGGGCGTCACCGACGCGATCGAGTTCCTCATGGACAAGCTGCGCCAGACCAAGAGCAACAGCGACTTCTTCGACTCGATGAACACCTGATCGCCGACGCGCCCCGCCGCGGCGGGGCGTCGAGCACGGCACGGGACAGCCCGGCGCGCGACAGCGACGCCGGGCTTTTTTGTGCTCTGCGCCGGCCAGGGGCGGGCGCGCACCGGCGGTCGCACCGGTCGCTCAAGATCACGTGAATGATGCTCGGCTACCAACTTTTCTCGGAGCGGGGCCGGAACTCGTTTGTGCGCAATCCGTTCATGCCGCGACGCAGCGCGAGCATGAAAGGTGTCCCGGACGGTGACGGCGGATGTCGACCGACATGAGTTGAGGCAGATCATCGCCGGGCTGAGCGAGGGCGTGATCCTCGTGGAGCCCGACCAGACGATCGCCTACGCCAACGAGGCGGCGCTCTCCATGCACGGCGTCGAGAGCCTCGCCGAACTCGGGGCGACGGTCGACGCCTACCGCGGACGGTTCGCCCTGCGTTACCGCAACAACCGGGCTCCGGAGCCCTACCCCATCGAGCGGGTGGTCGCCGGCGAGCGCTTCCACGACGTGATCGTCGAGGTCCGGCGGTCCGACCAGCCCGAGGCCGAGTTCGTCCACTCGCTGCGCAGCCTCGTCGCCACCGACCGGGAGGGCCGGCCGAGCTGCCTCGCCCTGATCATCAAGGACGTGTCCGACCAGTTCGAGGCCGAGGAGCGCTTCGAGAAGACCTTCAACGCCAACCCGGCCCCCGCCGTGATCACGCGGCTGTCGGACCTGCGCCACGTCAAGGTCAATACCGGCTTCCTGGAGATGACCGGGCATATCCGCGACGGCGTGATCGGGCGCAGCGTCTACGAGGTCGACGTGCTGGCGGGCGCCCGCAACCGTGATCTCGCGATCTCCCGCCTGAACGAGGGCGGCACCATTCCGCAGATGGAGGCCTGCCTCGATCTGCCCGGCGGCGGCACCCGCTTCGTCATCGTGGCGGGCCAGCCCATCGAGATGGGCGACGAGCCCTGCATGCTGTTCACCTTCGCCGATCTCGACCTGCGCCGAAAGGCCGAGACGGCCCTCCGGCAGAGCGAGGAGCGCTTCGCCAAGGCGTTCCGGCTGACCCCGGTGCCGACCCTGCTGGCGCGGCTCGACGGTTTCACGATCACGGGCATCAACGAGGCGTTCACCCGCGTCTTCGGCCATGGCGAGGACCGGGTGGTCGGGCGCTCGCCCGCCGAGACCGGGTTGTGGGTCGTGGAGACGGCCCGCGAGCGCTTCGAGGAGGCGGTGAGGCGCAGCGGCTTCGTGCCCGGGCAGGAAGTCTGCCTGCGGCACGAGGACGGGTCCGAGATGGATTGCCTCGTCTCCGCCGAGCGGGTCGAGATCGGCGAGGAGACCTTCGTCCTGCTCGTCCTCCAGGACATCACCGAGCGCAAGCGCAGCGAGCGGGAGCTGTTCCAGGCCGTCGAGGCGGTGATGGCGGACACTTCGTGGTTCAGCCGCGGCCTGATCGAGAAGCTGGCCAACCTGCGCCAGCCCGGCGATCGCGGCGAGGAGGGGACGAGCCCGAGCCTCACCGTGCGCGAGCGCCAGATCCTGAACCTGATCTGTGCCGGCCTCGACGACGACGCCATCGCGCGGAAGCTCGGCCTGTCGCGCAACACCGTGCGCAATCACGGCGCCGCGCTCTACCGCAAGCTCGGCGTCCACAAACGCGCGGAAGCGGTGATCTGGGGTCGCGAGAACGGTTTCCCCATCCAGGCATCTGGTAGCTAAATCATGCTCTACCAGTACTTCCGTATCATTGATCGCTGCGCGGTCACCCACATCTCGAGAGGCGTTCAGGGTTGTCCTGCAGCCATCGCGAGGTGCCCGTGACCGAACGAGCGAAACCCGCTTCCACCGAACACCTCAAGGGCTCGGTGAAGGAAGCCATCGGCAAGCTGACGGGCGACGCCCGGATCGAAGCCGAGGGCAAGCGCCAGAAGCGCCAGGAGCCGCCGCCCAAGGCGACGCCGCGCAGCGACTGACGAACCCAACCGGCGCCATCCAAGAGCGCCGCTCCCCAAACCGACACGTCTCAGGAGAACGACATGGTCGATACGGACAGGATCACCGGGGCCGCCAAGGACATCGGCGGCCGGGTACAGAGCGCGGTCGGCGACCTCACCGGCTCGAAGAGCGATTCGGTCGAGGGCCGTTTCCGCGAAGCCCAGGGCACCGCCGAGAACCTCTACGGCCAGGCCAAGGACGCCGTCCGCCACGCCGCGGACGAGGCCTACGACTACGCCGAGGATGCCTACGAGCAGGGCCGCCGCACCCTGCGCGAGGGCCACGAGCGTTCCACCGAGTGGCCGCACACCTCGCTCGTCGTCGCCGGTCTCGTCGGCTTCGGCCTCGGCCTCCTCGTCAGCAAGCTCTGACCCCCGTCCTTCCCCGCCTTGATCATCGGAGTATCAGAGTGACCTCGACTTCCAGCATTTCCCCCATCGCCGCGGGCGACACCCGGGCGGTTCTCCTCAACGAGGTATCCTGGGGCGCCATCTTCGCCGGCGCCGTCACCGCCCTCGTGGCCCAGGTCGTCATCAACCTCGTCGGCGTCGGCGCGGGGCTTGCCAGCGTCGGGGTCAACGCCTCCGACAACCCGGACGCCTCCACGCTCTCGATCGGCGCGGGCGTGTGGTTCGTCGCCTCGGGCATTCTCGCCTCGCTGATCGGCGGTGCCGTCGCGGGCCGTCTGTCGGGCAAGCCGCTTCCGGGCGTCGCCGGCCTGCACGGTCTGGTCTCCTGGGCGGTGACCACCCTGATCGTGCTCTACCTCCTGACCTCCGCCGCCAGCGGCCTCATCGGCGGGACCCTCAACACGGTCTCGGGCGCCCTCGGCGGCGCGGGCAACCTCGTCGGCGGCACGGTCCAGACCGCCGCCCAGGCGGCGGCGCCCTCGCTGTCCAAGATCTCGAACCCGCTCGACGGGATCGAGCAGAAGGTCCGTGAGCAGTCGGCGGGCCAGGACCCGCAGGCCGCCCGTGACGCCGCGGTCGCCGCGGTGCGGGCCCTGCTGTCGGGGGATGCGTCCCAGAACCAGCAGGCCGAGGACCGGGCCGCCGACGCGCTGGCCAAGGCGCAGGGCATCCCGGCCGATCAGGCCCGCCAGCAGCTGAAGGACTACCAGAAGCAGTACGAGCAGGCCGTCGCGACGGCCAAGCAGAAGGCGGAGGCCACGGCCGTCGCCGCGAAGTCGGCCGCCACCCAGGGCGCCCTCTACGCCGCGCTCGCACTGCTCCTCGGGGCGCTCGCCGCCTTCCTCGGCGGCCGCCTCGGCGCCCCGAAGCCGGCGACGCTCCTCGGCGCCTACGACGCCCGCCGCGTCTGATTGCCCCCGGGGCTCCGGCCCCGGGTCACCCAAGGCGCCCGCGCGTCCGCGCGGACGCCGCTCCGGCCGGCACAGGCGCCGACCGGCCTCTCTCAACCTCGCAACAGGAGACACCCGATGAGCAGCACCACCGACAAGATCAAGGGCCTGGCGAACGAAGCCGCCGGCAACGTCAAGCAGGCGGTCGGCAACGCGACCGGCAACGACAAGCTCGTGGCCGAGGGCAAGGCGCAGGAGCTGAAGGGCGAGGCGCAGAAGACCGTCGGCGACGTCAAGGACGGCGCCAAGTCCCTCGCCGACAAGGTCACCGGCAAGCACTGAACCGTTGTCCGGGACCGCGCCCCGCGGTCCCGGATCCCTCGAACACCCAACTGGATTCCCCGCACAACCAAGGAGTAGCGCATGAACCGCGACCAGTTCCGTGGCGCGTCCCGTCACCTCAAGGGCCGCGCCGAGACCGCCCTCGGCGGCATCACCGGCGACCCGGGCCGTCAGCTGCGCGGCGCCGCGAACCAGGTGGCCGGCGGTGCGCAATACGCCTACGGCCGTGCCCGCGACCGCGCCGAGGATCTCGCCCGCGACGGGCGCCACCTCGCCCATGCCGCCCGCGAGCGCGCCGACGACTGGCTCGAGGACGGGCGCGACCTCGCCGACGAGGCCCGGCGCCGGGGCCGCGACGTCGGCCGACGCGCCGTCCGCTACGCCGACGCCAACCGCACCTCGACGCTGCTCGGTGTCGTCGCGGCGGCCTTCGCTCTCGGCTGGCTCGCCCGGCCGTCACGCTGACGCCCTTCAACTCGGGAGACCCGAATGATCCGCAAGCTTCTCACCGCGTTGGTGCTGCCGCGCCTGATCGCCTTCGTCAGCCGCCGCCTCACCGGCCGGACCGCGGCCCCACCGCCCCGCCGTTACTGACCCCCCGCTCTCGCACGGCAGGATCGGACGCCCCGATCCGTCGCGCCGCCCGCCCCCATCCAACGAAGAGGACCACGCCATGAGCAAGGGTTATCCCTCGATGACCGCCCTGCTGGGCCTGCTGGCGGTCGCCGGCTACCAGAACCGGGACAAGATCGCGGAGTTCCTGAAGGGGCATGACGCCCCGCAGGTCGGCCATTCGCCGGTCCCGCCGGTGCCGAACACGGCCTCCGGCACCGCGGGTTCGGGCGGGCTCGGCAACCTGTCGAACCTGCTCGGCGGTGTCGGCGCGGCCGGTGTCGGCGGCCTGATCGCCAGCGGGCTGAGCGAACTCGTGGAGCATTTCACCAAGGGCGGCCACGGCGAGGCGGCCCAGTCCTGGGTCGGATCCGGCGCCAACCGTGATCTCCCGGCGGCCGATCTGGAGCGCGTCATCGGCCCCGAGACGCTCGATCATCTCGCGCAGCAGACGGGCCTGAGCCGCTCGGAGCTGCTCGCCCGGCTCTCCCGCGACCTGCCCTCGGCCATCGACCGCTACACCCCGGACGGCCGCCTGCCGGCCTGATCGTCTCGGGCCGGGCGCACCGTCCGGCCCGCACGCCTTACTGCCCCTTCCCGTGCTGCCCCCTTCCCGCCACGCCATTCCGAACGAGGATCCCGACCCCATGATGCTTCGCCCGCTGTTCTGCGCCGCCCTGCTTCTGGCAAGCGCGCCGGCCCTGGCCCAGGAGCCTGCGCCCATTGCCGCCGCGCCGGCGACGCTGAACGACGACCTGCGGGCGAAATTCGTCGCCCAGGCGCCGGAGGACGTGGTCGCTTCGAAGCTGATCGGGCTGAGCATCCGCAACGGCGCCAACGAGTCCATCGGCTCGGTCGCCGACGTGGTGTTCGACGAGAAGCGGTCGGTGAAATCCTACGTCGTCAGCGTCGGCGGCTTCCTCGGCCTCAACGCGAAATACGTCGCCGTCGCGCCCGAGACCCTGACGCTCGCCCGCAAGGACGGCGGCGGCCTCGACGCGGTCATCGAGACCGATAAGGACCAGCTGCGGGCCGCGCCGGAATACGTGTATCTCGGCTCCGAGCCGAAGAAGTGAGCGGGCGGGCTCGCCCCGCCGCGCCCCGCTCCCTCACCATCCCAATCTCCACAGGAGGATGACAATGGACCGCTCCCGCATGACGGCGCTTCGCGGCGCCCTCCTCGGCCTCACCCTCGTGGCCGCAGCTCCGGCGCTGGCCGACGACACCCCGACGACGGCGGGCGCGGTCGACCGGCTCAAGGGCCTCACCAACGAGGCGGTCGGCAGCGCCAAGCGCGGCGTCGGCAACCTGACCGAGGACGAGTCCCTGAAGGCGGAGGGCCGCGCCCAGAAGCTGAAGGGCGAGGCGCAGCATGATCGCGGCCGGGCCAAGGACACCGTCGAGAACGCCCTCGACAAGTAGTCCGGATACGGGCCCCGACCGCCGGGGCCCGTATCCGCGCTCATGCACTTCCTGCGTGCCCCTGCCGCTGGACGGCGTTCGGCGCGGGGGCCGGACATGCCGCCCGCACCGTAGCGCGCGGCGCCCGGCTTCCGTATATGGCTCGGTCCGTCCCACTGGAGCCGGCCCGCCGATGATCCCCCGCTACTCCCGCCCTGAGATGACCGCGATCTGGTCGCCGGAGAGCCGCTTCCGGATCTGGTTCGAGATCGAGGCGCACGCCACCACGGCGCTGGCCCAGATCGGCGTCGTGCCGAAGGAGGCCGCCGACAAGGTCTGGGAAAAGGGCCGCGACGCCGTGTTCGACGTCGCCCGCATCGACGCGATCGAGGCGGTGACGAAGCACGACGTCATCGCCTTCCTGACGCATCTGGCCGAGATCGTCGGCCCGGAAGCGCGCTTCGTCCACCAGGGCATGACCTCGTCGGACGTGCTGGACACCTGCCTCAACGTGCAGCTGACCCAGGCCGCCGACATCCTCCTCAAGGATCTCGACGCCCTGCTCGCCGCGCTCAAGCGGCGCGCCTTCGAGCACAAGCTGACCCCGACCATCGGCCGCTCGCACGGCATCCACGCCGAGCCCGTCACCTTCGGCCTCAAGCTCGCCCAGGCCTATGCGGAATTCTCCCGCGCCCGGGAGCGGCTGGTCGCGGCGCGCAAGGAAGTCGCGACCTGCGCCATCTCGGGGGCGGTCGGCACCTTCGCCAATATCGACCCGCGGGTGGAGGAATACGTCGCCGAACAGATGGGCCTCCAGCCGGAGCCGGTCTCGACCCAGGTGATCCCGCGCGACCGCCACGCCATGTTTTTCGCGACCCTCGGCGTGATCGCCAGCTCGATGGAGCGCCTCGCCACGGAGGTGCGCCATCTCCAGCGCACGGAGGTCCTGGAAGCGGAGGAATTCTTCTCGGAGGGGCAGAAGGGCTCCTCGGCGATGCCGCACAAGCGCAACCCGGTGCTCACCGAGAACATCACCGGTCTCGCCCGGATGGTGCGCGGCTACGTCACCCCGTCGCTCGAGAATGTCGCGCTCTGGCACGAGCGGGACATCTCGCATTCCTCGGTCGAGCGGATGATCGGCCCCGACGCCACCGTGACCCTCGACTTCGCCCTGGCCCGGCTCACCGGCGTCATCGACAAGCTGCTGATCTACCCCGAGCAGATGCAGAAGAATCTCGACCGGCTCGGCGGCCTCGTCCACTCGCAGCGGGTGCTGCTGGCGTTGACCCAGGGCGGCGTCTCGCGGGAGGATTCCTACCGGCTGGTCCAGCGCAACGCGATGCCGGTCTGGCGCGGCGAGGGCGACTTCTTGACCTTGCTGAAGGCCGATCCCGAAGTGACCGCCGTCCTGAAACCGCAGCAGATCGAGGAATGCTTCGATCTCGGCTACCACCTCAAGCACGTCGACACGATTTTTTCGCGGGTGTTCGGCGCCGCCTGAGCGCCGGACCTTGTGCCTGGCGCCGTGCCGGTCGGGCGCAGCGCTGCTCGTGGGGCAGACCGAGGCTGCCTCGGAGCCCGGTCGCAGGCCGCGCCGTGAGACCGGGCTGCGGACGCGGGTTCGCGGCGCTCAGCCCCTCGGCTTGGGGTAGGAGGGAGCGCTCGCCGGCGAAGGCGGCGCCTCGCCGGCCTCACATGCCATGGGCTTGAGGACGGCGTAACCGGTTGCGCCGAGTGAAAGTGTCCAGACCAATCCGAGCACCGCAGGGATGGCGGAGGCGAGCCGCCGCCCCCTCACCTCCCCGAACAAGGTGCCGCCCCCTGTCAGCCGCGGAAGCCGCGCGGGCGACGGGTGATCGAAACAGTAGAAGAAGCGGTCCCCCTCCGCGGAGGCCGGCCGCATCCGCTCGAACGTCGCCTTCACGGCGCTGACGGCGCTCTCCGCCGCCCGGATCGAGCCGTAGGCACAGACACAGATCGTCACGCCGATGACGCAGAGAAGGACGAGGAAGAGGCCGGCTTGGTTGTGCAACGGGGCCAGGATCGGTATCCGGCCACCGGTTTCCGTGCATCGTTCGATCTCGATCATCTTGTTCAGGACCAACGCATAGGCCGCAAAAAGAAACCCCTGCACCGTCAGGGCCCAGGCGAGCCTCTGGTTGATCAACGTATCTTCATGCTTGATGTAATCTCTATACTCTTTATACAAATTCAAATCATGTTCCATCGCAGCGCAATCTCTCCATACCGACAAGCTCAATCTGCACAAGATTGGATCAGTCAAGAGCGAGTCGCAATACGCAAAGCACACTGACTGAAAGAAATCCCACATGAACGGGATCGACCCGAGTGGGACCGTGCCGGTTCGGGGCGCGCGCGTCCGACACGAGTCCGGGTGTTGGTCCTGAAGGCGCCCGCCCCGCCCGGGCCCTCTCCGGCCACGGCATCGGAGACCGGCACCGCAGACTTGCCCGGGCGTGGACATGCTTGCGCACGAAACCTGCTTGTCGCAGGGGTGACAGCCGACCCCCACGCCGGAACCAGCGTCCCGATCCCATGTCCCGCACCGCCTACCTGAACGGCCGTTTTCTCCCCCTCGACGAGGCCCGCGTGCCGGTGATGGACCGCGGCTTCCTGTTCGCCGACGGGATCTACGAGGTCGCGGCGGTGCTGCACGGGCGGCTCGTCGACAACGCGGCCCATCTCGCCCGTCTCGACCGCTCGCTCGCCGAGATCGGCATCCCCAATCCCCACACGGCCGAGGCGTGGGAGCGGCTGGAGACGGAGTTGGCGGAGCGCAACGGTCTGACCGAGGGGCTCGTCTACATCCAGGTGACGCGGGGCGTGGCCGAGCGCGATTTCTCCTTCCCGAAAGGCGATGTCGCGCCGACCGTGGTGATGTTCACCCAGGCGAAGAGCATCCTCGCCAACCCGCTGGCCGAGACCGGCGCCAGGGCGATCACCGTGCCGGACCTGCGCTGGAAGCGGCGGGACATCAAATCGGTCGCCCTGCTCGCGCAGGTCATCGCCAAGCAGCAGGCGGCGGAGGCCGGCGCGGCGGAAGCCTTCATGATCGAGGACGGCGTGGTGACGGAGGGCTCGTCCTCATCGGTCTTCATCGTGACGAAGGCCGGCGCGCTGGTGACGCGCCCGCTCTCGCACGCGCTCCTGCCCGGCATCACCCGCGCCGCCGTGCTGGCGCTGGCCGAGGAGACCGGGATCACGTTCGAGGAGCGGACCATCGGGGCCCACGAACTGCCCGAGGCGGCGGAAGCCTTCTACACCTCGGCCTCGGCCTTCGTGATGCCGGTGGTGGAGATCGACGGGACGATCCTCGGCGACGGCCGGCCCGGTCCGGTGGCGCGGCGCCTGCGCGAGCTCTACTTCGCCTTCGCCGAGGGGGCTCGGGCCCGGTAGCGGCACCCGATGCGAGAGGCCCATGAGGCCTGTTCCACCCAGGGCCCGGCTTTGGGCGGCCGCTGAATCCAGCCGAGATAGGGCCGTGGGCGGGAGACGAACGGTCGTGAGGCCCCCTCACTTCCTACGAGAGCGAGGCGCATCGGAGCTCGACCCGCGGCCTGACAGGAACGCGAAGCCGCTGGCGCCCGTTGGTTGGGGAAGGACCGACCGAGGATATGATGACGTTTGGAAAGACCATGCTTGTGGCCGCTGCGCTGCTGACGGCCTCCGCCGGCACGGTGGCGTTCGCTCAGGATCCCTCCGTGCCCCAGCGCGGCCAGGACAGCGACCTCAAGCTGCCGGCCCCCAACGACCGGGTACCGGAGAAGGTGCGGCCGGAGGGCGGTACCACCGGCAGCACCCTGAGCGACAAGCTCCAGAAGTCGGACGGCGTCATCAAGCCGCCCTCGGATGTCGACCCCGAGATCAAGACGATCCCGCCGGACCCGAGCCCGAACTCGACGCCGGTGATTCCGCCGCCGAGCAACGCCCGGTAGGGCGAGCGGGCCGCACGCCATGCGGCCCGCGCGGCGGACCGTCCCCAGCGGGTACGGCCGCTTCGCTTGACGGACCTGTCCTGATCGCCGAAGAGGCCCCGTATGCTCGATCCCCGGCGCAATGCCGGGGTTTTCGCGCGTGGCGCAACCGCTTGGCGCCCGCGCCCGCGTTTGCGAGACAGGTCAGACCGCATGGCGAACGTCGTCGTCGTAGGCGCCCAGTGGGGTGACGAGGGCAAGGGCAAGATCGTCGACTGGCTCTCGGAGCAGGCCGACATCGTGGTGCGCTTCCAGGGCGGCCACAACGCTGGCCATACACTGGTGGTCGGCAACGCCGTCTACAAGCTGTCGCTGCTGCCCTCGGGCGTGGTCCGCGAGGGCACGCTCGGCATCATCGGCAACGGCGTCGTGCTCGATCCCTACGCGCTGGCCTCCGAGATCGACCGGCTCGCCGGCCAGGGCGTCGCGATCTCCCGCGCGAACCTCCGGGTGGCCGACAATGCCACGCTGATCCTCTCGCTCCACCGCGAGCTCGACGCCCTGCGCGAGGACGGGGCGCCGGGCACCAAGATCGGCACGACCAAGCGCGGCATCGGACCGGCCTACGAGGACAAGGTCGGCCGCCGGGCCATCCGGGTGATGGACCTCGCCGAGCCCGAGACCCTGCCGCCGAAGATCGAGCGGCTGCTCGCCCACCACAACGCCCTGCGCCGCGGCTTCGGCCTGGCCGAGATCTCCGAACAGGCGGTGCTCGACGAACTGACCGCGATCGCCCACCGGGTGCTGCCCTATCAGGACACCGTCTGGCACCTGCTCGACGAGGCGCGCCGGGGCGGCAAGCGCATCCTGTTCGAGGGCGCGCAGGGCGCGCTGCTCGACGTCGATCACGGCACCTACCCGTTCGTGACCTCGTCCAACACCGTGGCGGGACAGGCCGCGACCGGCTCGGGGCTCGGCCCGCGCGCCATCGGCTACGTGCTCGGCATCGCCAAGGCCTACACCACCCGCGTCGGCGAGGGCCCGTTCCCGACCGAACTGCACGACGCGATCGGCCAGCGCATCGGCGAGCGCGGCCACGAATTCGGCACGGTGACGGGACGCAAGCGCCGCTGCGGCTGGTTCGACGCCTGCCTCGTGCGCCAGACCGTGCAGACCTCCGGCATCGACGGCATCGCCCTGACCAAGCTCGACGTGCTCGACGGCTTCGAGGAGATCCGGGTCTGCACCGCCTACGACATCGACGGGCAGCGCTTCGACCATCTTCCGGCGAGCCAGGCCGCCCAGCAGCGCGCCGTGCCGGTCTACGAGACGATTCCCGGCTGGTCGGGGACCACGGCAGGCGCCCGCTCCTGGGCAGACCTGCCGGCCCAGGCGATCAAGTATGTCCGTCGGATCGAGGAACTGATCGGCGCACCGGTGGCGCTGCTCTCGACCTCGCCCGAGCGCGACGACACCATCCTGATGCACAACCCCTTCGAGGATTGAGCGTCAGGATGGACCGATAGAGCCGGCGGACAGGACAGGCGGATCGGGCACGATGGCCGACTACTATCCGTTGCTGGCGCGCGCGCTCGGCGCCCTGCCGGACCGCACGCCGGCCTTGCGCAAGGCGGTCTACGATCGGGCGCGCAGCGCCCTGATCGCGCAGCTGCGCTCCCTCGACCCACCGGTTCCGGAAGCGGATATCGAGCTGGAGCGCAAGGCCCTCGATAAGGCGATCCAGCGCCTCGAGACCGAGTACGGCGAACCCCCGGCCGCCGCGGAACCCGAGGCCGCGAAGCCGCCGACCCCGGCGGTCTCGATCGCCAAGCCCGAGCCCCCCGTCGCCCCGCCCCCCCCTGCGCCGCCTCCCCCCGCGCCGCCGCCCGCGGCGCCCACGCCCGAGCCGTTCATGCCGCCGGCCTCGCTGCCGGATGACATGCTGCCCGAGCCCGGACCGCCGGTCGATGCGGAGCCCTTCGTGCCGCCGCCCCGGCGCCCGCGACCCGAGGACGGCCGGGAATCGCCGGAGGGCGACGCGCGTCCCGAGGAACCGGGCGCCCTCCCCCCCACGCCGCCCCCCGCCGAGGGGGAGGACGCGACCCTCGGCGAGGCCGCCAACGGCCGCCAGCGGCCCCGCATCGACGTAGTGGCCCCGCCCGCGGAGCGCTCGCGCTTCCTGCGCAACCTGTTCGTCGGGGGCGTCCTCGCCGCCGTGATCGCGCTGATCGCGGTCGCGGCCTTCTTCCTGCGCGATCAACCCGGCGACCTTCAGCGCTCGGCGGCGACCTCGCAGGAGAACCCGCCCGAGGCGCCCGACGCCAAGTTCGCGGATCGGGTCGGCGGCGAGCGCAGCGAGTCCGAGGCACGCCCGAGGACCGTGGCACCGGCTCAGCCGACGCAGCCGGAGGTGACGGTCTCGCAGCGGGCCGTGCTCTACGAAGAGAACACCGCCGATCCGCGCTCCCCGCCGGCGTCCGTGACCGGCCATGCCGTCTGGCGGCTGGAAGCCGTGAACGGCCAGCAGGGCGAACCCCTGCAGAACGCCCTGCGCACCACCATCGAATACCCGGAGGCCGGGCTCACCTTGACGATGACCATGCGCCGGAACCGGGACACGACCCTGCCCGCCTCCCACACGATCGAGCTGGCCTTCACCAATTACGGTCCCGGCGCCAAGCGCGCCGTCCAGAATATCGGCCTGCTCCAGCCCAAGGAGGAGGAATCGAGCCGCGGCGCGCCCGTCTCGGGCCTGCCGGTTCGCGTCCGCGAAAACCTGTTCCTGATCGGCCTGTCGTCGCTGAAGAGCGATGTCGATCGCAACACCGACCTGATGCTGCACCGGAACTGGTTCGATCTGCCGATCTCCTACACGAGCGGCACGCGGGCGATTCTCACCTTCGAGAAGGGCAATGCCGGCGCGAACGCCATGCAGGCGGCCTTCGACCAGTGGCGGGATTAGAGGCCCGGTCGAAGGTTCGGATCCCGTGACGCCTCAACCTTGATCGCGAGCCTGCGTCCCTCCGTCGGGCCGATGCTCCCCGCCGGTCAGACGGTTCATGCGGTCCAGACCATCGGCCGAGGACCGCCGACCCCAATGCCGGTGCCTCGGGCACGAGCCGCCTCCCCGGGACGCGGCCCGCCCGGCGGCACGACATTCGTTACAATTTGAAATCGAGGCGGCTTTCTCCCGGTTGCAGGGACGTGCCATGCTGCGGCGCACCATGGAGAACCGGACGATGATTCCGCCCGTCGCACAAACCCTGGCGAGCCTCGGGACCGTTCAGGCCGAACGCGTCAAGGTTCTGCCGGCCAAGCTCATCAAGAATCCGCTGCGCACCCTCGCGCTCGAGGCCTTCCACAGCCGCAACACCGCCCTCGACGCGGTGTTCTACGACATCGCCCGGGTCACCCCGGACGAGGCCGAGGCGCTGGCCGAAGCCTCGGTCCGCGAGGGCGACATCCTCCTCGTCCCGCCGAGCGGGTCCGGACCGTTGCGGCACTTCGGCAGCGTCGAGGACTTCCTCCGGGACGGGACCGCGGTCGGCGCGCTGGCGGTGGCCGGCGTGGGCAGCTCGTCGGTGGGCGCCGCGGCCTTCGCCCGCAACGTGGCGGATGCCCTGGGCCAGCCCGTGGCGGCCGTCGTCTCGGGCTACGGCCTCGCCGACGTGCTGACCGAGGCCCTGGGCGGCTTCTTCTTCTTCGGGGCGCTCAACAGCCTGCGGCACCTGTTCGAGAATCTCGACGTCGCCTCCCGGGCCCTCGCGGCGGATCTCGAGCGGGGCAGCCGCCTGACCTGGGCGCGGACCAGCCGGGACACGCAGACCGTCCTCGCCCTGCTCAAGGCGCCCACCTTCGCGGCCGGTCTGCTGATCGGCCACTCGAAGGGCAACCTCGTTCTGTCGGAGGCGCTCTACGCCCTCGTCTCGGATGATGCGGCCCGGGCGCAAGAACGGGCGGAGGCGACGCGCATCGTCACGGTCAGCGCCAAGATCGGGATGCCGTTGCCCTTCGCCGACGTCATCGACGTGATGGGACAGTTCGACGGCTTCGGCGCCCTCAATTCCCGCCCGGTTCTGGGAACGGAGCATGTGGTGCCGTTCGCGTGGCACAGCACCAATCCGGATTTCGCCTGGCCCGGCCTCGGGATCGGCATCCGGGTGACGGAGACGCTCAAGCGGGTGCTGGAGCGGCCGCGCTCGGCTCAGGCGGCCGCGCCGCTGCCGCCTTTCTTGCCGCCGCTGGCGCGCCCCGTCGGCGACCTGCCACAGATCCTGACGGCCGCCCTGCACAACCCGGCGGCTTTCGGGCGCCTGACCCCGCCGACCTGAGAAGGTCGCAACGGCCCCGCATCGTCCCGGACAGAAAGCCGGGACGATGGGCCGAGACGACAGCCGGGATCAGACCCGGGCTTCGGCCCGGGGCAGTTCGCGGGTGGCGAGGTTGCGCTTGACCGCCTCCTGCACCTTCTCGAAGGCCCGCACCTCGATCTGTCGGACACGCTCGCGCGAGACGCCGAACTCGCCGGAGAGATCCTCCAGGGTGATCGGGTCGTCGGCGAGGCGCCGCGCCTCGAAGATGCGCCGTTCCCGCGGGTTCAGCACCCCGAGCGCGTCGCGGAGCGCCGAGAGACGGTTGCGCCCCTCTTCGTCGCGGGCCAGCACGGTTTCCTGGCTCGGACTGTTGTCCACGAGCCAATCCTGCCATTCGCCCTCGCCCTCCTCGCGCAGGGGGGCGTTGAGCGAGGTATCGCCCGAGAGGCGGCGGTTCATGTCCACCACGTCCTGCTCGGGCACGCCGAGCGAGGTGGCGATCTGCTTGACCTGATCGGGCCGCAGGTCGCCCTCGTCGAGGGCCGAGATGCGGCCCTTGGCCTTGCGCAGGTTGAAGAACAGCTTCTTCTGGTTGGCGGTGGTGCCCATCTTCACGAGCGACCACGAGCGCAGGATGTATTCCTGGATCGCCGCCTTGATCCACCACATCGCATAGGTGGCGAGGCGGAAGCCCTTGTCCGGATCGAAGCGCTTGACCGCCTGCATCAGGCCGACATTGCCCTCGGACACCACTTCGCTGATCGGCAGGCCGTAGCCGCGATAGCCCATGGCGATCTTCGCGACGAGGCGCAGATGCGAGGTGACGAGACGGTGGGCCGCCTCGCGGTCGCCGTGCTCGCGCCAGCTCTTGGCGAGGGTGAATTCCTCCGTCGGCTCCAGCATCGGGAACTTGCGGATCTCATCGAGGTAGCGCGAAAGGCCTCCCTCGTTGGCAAGCACGGGCAGAGCGCCGGCCATGTGCACCTCCTTCAACAGCCCCCCAGACGGGCGGGCTCCACGCCTGGCCGCTCCTCTTGAGCCGGCCACGCCGCTCCCCATCTTAGGGGGAATCCGCCGTGCCCGGTAGCGACCAACGCTGTCACGCAGGGTCCAACGCGCGAAGCGGAGTCCGGGTTTAACGTGTCACGCGGGCGCACCCGTCGCGGTGCTGAAACGCACGCGTCCGGAACGCCCCGCCCTCACCCTTTCAGCGCGGCGAGCAAGCCGGCGAAATCCTCCGGCATCGGGCTCTCGAAGCGCAGGCGCTCGCTCGTGCGCGGATGCAGGAAGCCAAGTTCGACGGCGTGCAGGGCCTGCCGCCCGAGCGCGCCGAGCGCCGCGCGGGGGGCTTCGGCGAGGCGGGCCGCCTTGGTCTTGAAGGCGCCGCCATAGACGGGGTCGCCCAGCAGCGGATGCCCGCGATGGGCGAGATGCACCCGGATCTGATGGGTCCGCCCGGTCTCGAGGCGGCAGCGCAGCAATGCGGTAAGCCCCGCGGCGTCGGGCACGCCCTCGACCCGGTAATGCGTCACGGCGTGGCGCCCCTCGCCGTCGCGGACCACGGCGATCTTCTCGCGGTTGTGGCGGGAGCGGGCCAAGGCGGCCGTGACGGTGCCGGCCCGGGGCTCCGGCACGCCCCAGACCAGGGCGAGATAGGCCCGCTCCAGGGCTCCGCCGCGGCCGTGATCGGCGAACTGGGCCGAGAGGCCCTGATGGGCCAGGTCGTTCTTGGCGACGACGAGGAGCCCGCTCGTGTCCTTGTCGAGGCGGTGGACGATGCCGGGCCGGCGCACGCCGCCGATGCCCGACAGGCTCGCCCCGCAATGGGCGATCAGCCGGTTGACCAGGGTGCCGTCCTCGTGCCCCGCCGCCGGATGCACGACGAGCCCGGCGGGCTTGTCGATGACGATGAGGTCGTCGTCTTCGTGGACGACGGCGAGGGGCAGCGCCTCACCCTGCGGTTCGGCCGGCTTCGGAGCCGGCACCCGCACCTCGATCCGGCTCCCCCCGGCGACCTTGCGCGAGGGATCGCGGATCGCGACGCCGTCGCAGACCACGAAGCCGTCGCGCGCCAGCGCCTGCAGGCGGGCCCGGGAGAGATCCTCGAAGCCCCTCGCTAGAACGCGGTCGAGCCGCTCCGGCGCCGCCCCCGGCTCCACCACGAGGCTGTGGATGGTCGTCTCGTCCGTCACAGGATGTCTCGCACAGGATGTCTCGCCCCGAACTTTTCGCGCCGCGTCGCCGGAAACGGCTTGCCCGGCCGCGGAGGCCTCGCTATAGCACCCCTCGCCGGCCCGGAAGCTCCCATCGTCTAGCGGTCTAGGACGTCGCCCTCTCACGGCGAAAACAGGGGTTCGATTCCCCTTGGGAGCGCCAGCCGGATCAAGCACTTAGCTTGCGGCAGGCGCCGAGAAATTCTCTTGTACGGAAATTTTACGGAAACCACGGTTGGCCGCTAGCGCGAGCTGACGAGCCTTTCGGTTGCGGCGGACGAGCCCGATAATCCTTTCCGTCAGCCCAGCGTCGAATTGCGATGACCGCCAAACAGCGGCGCAAGCCCGCGGCCGATATCGAACGCGTGATCGCTCGGAAGCCTAGGGCCGACCCTGCATCTGGAAACGTAGGGGACTAGGGTCAAAACCCGATCAGGTTGCTTCTGTGAATGGCCGCAATGGGTGGGAAGCGGATTTATAAGCGGCGGCCACGACATCAATAGGTATGTCTGAGTGCCAGAATACGCGGGGCGGCCTCACCGGATCGCCCCGCCTCTCCAGCGAAGGGCCTCGATCAGGCTTCGCATTGCCGGGGTGACCTGCCGGTCCGGGTAGTAGAGGTGGCAGCCAGGGAACGGCGGGCACCAGGGATCAAGCACCTGAACGAGACGGCCAGCCACGATGTCGTCGGCGACCTCGTCCTCCAGCATGTAGCCGAGCCCGGCCCCGCCCCTGACGGCGGCCGCTGCTAGGTTCCCGTCGTTCGCGATCAACTGCCCGCTCGCGCGGACCCGAACCTCCCGGCCGTCGCGGGCGAACTCCCACGGCAGAAGGCCACCTCCGCCGACCAAACGGTAGTTCACGCAGCGATGCGCCTCCAAGTCTGCCGGCGTGTCCGGTCGTGGGTGACGCACGAAGTAATCCGGGGTCGCAACCACCACCGTGCGCAGGTCGGGCCCGACGCGCACTGCGACCATGTCCCGCTCGACCGTCTCACCGAACCGGATACCGGCGTCGAACCCCGCCGCCACGATGTCGGTCAGCCGGTCATCGACGTTCACCTCCACCGAGACCGCCGGGTTGTCGATAAGGAAGCGGGGCAGCCTCGGTTCGAGGATAGTCCGCGCGGCGTAAGGGAACGTCGTCAGACGCAGGCTGCCCGACGGCTCGCCCCGCCAGTCGGCCAGCGCGTCGAGGCCCCGGACGACTTCGTCGAGGGCGGGGGTGACGGAGCGCAGCAGCCGCTCGCCGGCAGGGGTCGGTGCGACGCTGCGCGTGGTGCGCGCGAGGAGCCGCACGCCGTACCGCTCTTCTAGCGCCCGCATCGCGTGGCTGAGAGCGGAGGCCGAGAGCCCCATCTCGGCCGCCGCCCGGGTGAAGCTGCGATGGCGCGCCACCGCCGCGAATGCCGCCAAATCGTCGAGTGTGCCGCGTCGCATTCCTGAGCCAAGCTCATAACCCCTTGCGATCCATAGCCGCTAATTGCGGTGCCGGTCGCGGATTACCTCTTGCCCTTCAACAGCGAGGCGAGACGATGGACCTGACGCAGTATCGGACCCTGGGACGCTCGGGCTTGGCGGTGAGTCCGCTTGCCCTCGGCACAATGACCTTCGGTGCAGGCCGGTGGGGCTGTGACGCGGCGGCCGCGGGCTCGATCCTCGACTGCTACGTCGAGGCGGGCGGCAACTTCGTCGATACGGCGGACGTCTATTCGGGCGGCACGAGCGAGACGATGCTAGGCGACTTGGTCGCGGAACGCGGGCTGCGCGACCGTCTCGTTGTCGCGACGAAGTCCGGCTTCTCCCGCGAGCAGGGAACGCCCCTCGCCGGTGGCAACAGTGCCCGCAACATCCGCGCAGGGTTGGAAGGCTCGCTGCGCCGCCTCAAGACCGGCTGGATCGATCTCTACTGGACGCATGTCTGGGACCGGACCACGCCGCCCGAAGAGGTGCTGCGCGCCCTGACCGATGCCGTGACGCGTGGCGACATCCTCTACTACGGCTTCTCGAACGCGCCGGCGTGGTACGCGGCGCAGATCGCCACCCTGGCTCGCTCCCACGGCCTGCCGGAGCCGGTCGGCCTGCAATACGCCTACTCGCTGGTCGACCGTGGGGTGGAACTCGACGTGCTGCCCGCTGGCCGGGCGCTCGGCATGGGACTAGTGCCATGGAGTCCCCTGGCGGCAGGTCTGCTGACGGGCAAGTACGGGCGCGACAAGCTCGCCGAAGCCGGCTCAGCGCGGTCGCTCCCGGACCGCGCGGGCGACGCGGCTGCCGGCGGCAGCGACGGGCGGCTGAACGGCGACAACCCATTCGGAAGCATGCTGTTTACGGAGGCCAACTTCGCGGTGGTGGACGTGCTGCGGGCCGTGGCGGAAGAGACCGGCCGCCCAATGGCACAGGTGGCACTCGCCTGGGTCGCGCGTCGACCGGGGGTCTCTTCGGTCCTCGTGGGCGCGAGCCGCCCGGAGCAACTCGTTCAGAACATCGCCGCGCTCGACGTCACGCTGTCCCCCGAGCAGCAGAGCCGCCTGGATGCGGCGGGGCGACCGCCGGGCCTTAACCCCTACTTCATCTTCGACCTGCCGATGCCGATCATCTTCGGCGGGCAGACAGTCGAGGCATGGCGGGGCTCTCCGGTGTCCTGACACACCGGCATTCCTGATGGAATGGGAGTTCCACTCCTTTCCGGACATCCGAGGCGCAGCCGCTCAAGGTCCGGATGGGGTGGAAAGCGCGCATTCAACCAAGCCATCGCAAGAGGCTACTTCTCCTCTGACAGCGGACATTCGGTGATTGAGCGTTATGGAGCGTTCCGCTGAAACAGGCTCATGCCCCTAATGTCCGCTGAACACGAGGGTTTGGATCGGCAGGACGAGCGCCTGGAGCCGCAGGATCATGGCATGCACAATCCCGACGGCATCGACCGCGTGAAGAGCCAATTTTTTGGTGGTGCTGAGCTCGCCCGACTTGATGAGATCGTGATTGCTCGTATAGGCGTTGGCGATGCAGCTGCTTCCCGGCGTCACGCCTTCCAGGCCACCTCGGTAGAGCGGCTCAAGGAAGACCAGGATCGTTCCCGGTCGAACAACCTGCTGCGCGTCGATGAGTTGCTCGCCACCTCGGAATTGGCCGGCGGCAATGAAGTCCTGCACGCTCGTCACCACCATCGGGATGACGGTCCAGGGCTTCGAGATGCAGGTGACTTCCGCCAGCATGCCTACCTTCATCACTTGCGCCTCGATCTGTCCGAAGCCTGCCGCGATTGCCTTGCGTCCGGCACCGTCGGGGATCAGCACGCCGGCCGAGCGCATGAACGGGTTGACGATGTCGCCGGGCCGCAGGGTGAATTGCTCCACCCGCCCCTTCACGCCAGCCCGGATGGTGGTCTTGGCGATCTCTACTTCAGCCTGCGCAAGCGCCGCCTGGGCGCTGGCTTTCTGGGCGGGGAGAAGCGTGCTGACCTGTGCCTCGGCCCTCAGCTTGGCAGCGGTTGCCGCCGCGACGGAGCCCTGCCGGCCCTTCACGACGTTCTGGAGCCGCTCGATCTCGCGAACGGCGACGATGCCAGCGCCACGCCTGTTCAGCTCCTGCTTCGTCTCCAGTTCGTCGATGGCCTGCTGCAGGGCGCTCCGGGCCTCCTGGGCCTTTCCTTCGGAGGCCACGATATCGGATCGTGCCGCCACCATCGCCGCCTCAACCTCGGCGATCTTGCGCCGCGCCGACTCCGCTGCGGCCTCCTGTGTCGAACTGTCCAGCCTGAAGATCGGCTTGCCCTGCTCGACCTCGCCGCTGACGCCTTGCACGTAGACTTCAGCCACACGTCCGTTGATCTCGGGAACGATTGGTACGGTTCTGTAGTATAGCGTCGCGCTGCTCGTAGAAGGATGGTAATAGAATATCATCGTGATCAGCCCAACCGTAAGCATCAGGCATGTAACGATACCCCACCTAAGCTCGAACCACACCGAGTAAAGCGTGATCTCCTTGCCAAATCGTTTGCCCTGGCCGAAGCGTCGGAAAAGATAGTCCGGCAGGATCGTCAGGAGGGAGCAGAGCAGAAGCTCAAGCATGGTCAGCTCCCCGTGCTAGTTGGAACGATCTTCGGTAAAGGCCGTGACAGTGGCTGCGCTTCAGGGAGCGCGACCACTGCAGGGGTCTGTCCTTGCGTGTCACCCGCTGCCTCGCCACGCGGGATGCCTGCCATCCGTTCAAGCGATCCCGCGATCCGGCCGAGCGTCCCCCCGAAGTTGGGGATGTCGATCAACGCCAACAGCAGGCCAATCACCCAGAAGAGATGGATGTGCGTGAAGAGGGCCAGCAGTCCGAGCACGGCGACAATCTCGAACTGGAGCTTGTGGCTCTTATGGGCAATCCGCTCCGGCAGCGTATGCAGGCGCAGGAACAAGAGCCCAATTGCAAGTACGGCGATCCCCAGGATCACGGCCGCTGCCATCAAGAAGACGTCTGTCTCCCCAGAAGCGGCGATGAACGCTGGAAGGTGATGAGGTGCGGCGGGGTTCAGCGAGGCAGTCATGCGGCCCCCAGCAAAAACGACTAAGCCATTCGGACAAGTGTGGCCGGCCCATAGAGGCGGCAGTAGGTGTCACCAGCGTCGCACACGGACCGCCCGCGGCCCGTAGTATCCGCGCCGAACGACCCCTACTGCGCGCGGTCCGTAATATCCGCGTCGCACAACCCCAACCGCACGCGGGCCGTTATATCCGCGCCGGACGGCAACCGCGCCACGAGGGCCGACGCAGCCGCCTCGATAGACGCCGCGAGCGCAGACGAGGGCATTGGCCTCCGTCGGGACGTATGCGAGCAGGCCTGCAAAGAGACCGAAAGCGACCAAGACGTACTTCATGACAGACCCTCCGCGCGTTGCCGGCTGGTTACGTCAAATGTACTATGCCGAATCATGGCAGCCATCACTGTAACACGCTGCCGAAAAAATGTTTGATTATTTATGCCAACGGCCTAGTTGTCGAAGCCGACTGCAATGATCTCAAGCGAAGATGTTACGGTGCCCACCCCATTGCCGGCACCAGCGCGCCGGTACGCTTTCGGCGCTGCTAAAGGGCTTGTCCATGTGGAACGGTCCAGTGGGGGGGCTTAGCCCATCCCAAATGGATGGTTCGACAATCTGGAACGTCCAATCCTCTGAAGCCTATGAACTATTGGAACAGCCGAGGCGCACCTGCCGTCGCTGACGAAGTACCTCGCGAAGGTCCGCTATGCCGCTGCGAGCGGACCTTCGTTGATGCCGTATTGAACGCCTTCTCAGGGTAGGATGCAGACCTACAGCCTCATGGCTTTCCGACCCTCGCGGTTACCGCTATGCGCGTCGCCATGCTGATCCGTGCTGCCCTGTCCGAAGACGCCCCACGTATCTGGTCGATCATCGAGCCGGTCATTCGCGCTGGCGAGACCTACACGCTTGATCGGGACATGACCGAGGAGCAGGCGCTCACCTACTGGATGGGATCGGATAAGGAGACCTTCGTCGCCGAGGAGGACGGGATCATCCTCGGGACCTACTACATGCGTCCGAACCAAGCGGGCGGTGGTCGCCACGTCTGCAACTGCGGTTTCATGGTAAGCGCCGCTGCCACCGGGCGCGGCGTTGCAGGACGCATGGGCGAGCATGCCTTAGCTCACGCCCGGTCTCGCAAATACCGAGGCATGCAGTTCAACTTCGTGGTGAGCACGAACGAGCGGGCGGTGCGCCTCTGGCAAAAGCTTGGGTTCGAGATCGTCGGGCGGTTGCCACTCGCCTTCCACCATCCCGCACACGGCGATGTCGATGCATTGGTGATGTTCCAGGCGCTTTGACAACATGCCGCCAGATTCTGCCATGGGTCGAAAGCGGCTGTCAGGGCCGGTTCGTCAAAGGCGACCCATATCGGACTAACAGCGCCGGTTCTCCTCTCCACACCTAAACCGAACCGAGCGTTCGCAACAGGCAAGGGGTTGAAACCACACCGGCCGGGAGGCGGTCGAAACTCATGATTTCTGGATACTAAAGGGTGGGCAGTAATAGGTTCTGCACAGTCTTTTCACCGACGACTTGGCGCATTGAGACCATCGTGCGGAAGCTGCGCACGTTCGGCTCATCCTGAAAAACGGTGCGACTAAAATCTTCGTAGGCCGCCATATTCGGCAAGCGGAGCTGTAAGAGGTAATCGGCGTCCCCGGTGACATACCACGCGGCGACGACCTCGCTGCGTGCGCGTAACGTCTTTACGAAGGCATCGAGACTGGCCGATGTTTCGCGCTCGAGGGACACCAGAACATGCAGGGTCACGGGCAGCCCAAGCACTTCGGGACTGACCACTGACACATCCGCTAAGATAACCCCCTCCTGCCGCATCCGTCGCAGCCGCCGGAGAACCGCGCTTTCCGACAACCCTACACGCTCCGCCAGCACACGAGCCGGGGTCAGGTTGTCCTGCTGCACGGCCGCAAGCAGAGCACGGTCAAAGCGGTCGAGTGTGGCGGATTTCGTCATTTCGATAGTTTATTTGCCGGAAACAGGGGCTAAGCTGGCGGAGATAGGCGGCAACCGTCAAGGCAATTCGCGCATGATCCGAGCATGCGCTCCTCGATCCAGCTCCCGCAGTCCGGCCCGGCCGCGACCCTCCTCGCCGTGTCGGCCCTGCTTTCGAGCATCATCGCCCTGGGCGTTGGTACGTCGCTCGCCAAAGGTCTTTTTCCGCTAATCGGGGCGGAAGGCACCACGGCGCTGCGGGTGTTTCTGTCGGCCGTGGTCCTCGTCGGGCTGTGGCGGCCGTGGCGGATGCGGTTGCAGCCTGCCGACATCCGCACCTTGCTTGCCTACGGTGTGGCGCTCGGTAGCATGAACCTTCTGTTCTACATGTCGCTGCGCACCCTTCCGCTCGGGATTGCCCTCGCCATCGAGTTCATAGGCCCGTTGGGGGTTGCCCTCTGCGCCTCACGCCGCGTGCTCGATTTCGCTTGGGTTGGGCTGGCCGTGTTGGGTCTCGGCCTGCTGCTGCCCATCGGGCAGGGCGCAACCGCCCTCGATCCGACCGGCGTAGCGTGCGCCTTAGGCGCTGCTGCCTGTTGGGCGCTCTATATCATCTTCGGCCAGCGAGCCGGGCGGCTGCACGGCGGGCAGGCGGTTTCTCTCGGGATGAGCATTGCGGCGTTGACGGTTCTGCCGTTCGGCGTTGCCCATGCAGGCGCGACGCTGTTCAGCCCGTCCCTTCTGCTGATCGGCCTCGGCGTCGCCATCCTGTCGAGTGCGTTGCCCTACTCGCTGGAAATGGTCGCCTTGAAGCGCCTGCCCAAACAGGTGTTCGGCGTACTCCTGAGCATGGAACCGGCCGTGGGCGCTTTGGCCGGGCTGGTGCTCCTGAGCGAACAGCTCAGCGCGGTCGAGTGGCTGGCCGTTGGCTGCATCGTCTTGGCGTCGGTGGGCACGACCCTATCGCAGCCGCGCAAGGCAGCACCGCTAAGCTCTGCCGAGCAGGTTGCCTGACGGCGTGGCGCAAAAGTCTTGATCTATGAACGGCCCGCTTGTGGTCGAAAGCAGCCCCTTGCATGGTCAAGCTGATTGAGTTTTGACCTTAGGGCGAGGCTCCCGCCTACCGGCGGGAGCACCCTGTCATCACCTCCATCGTGTTGGCGATTTCGGCCTACGACAATCAACTACCTTTATGGCCATGCTTGCCCGGTGTGCTCGCACTTGGGCGCGTCACATGTGCATCGAGCGCCTCGGCCGTGACGTATCGGCGCCGGCCGACCTTGATGAATTCGATCCGTCCCGCCGCGCATTCCTCATAGAATTTGGTCCGGCCGAGCGACAGCAAGTTGCAGGCTTCATCGACCGTGTAGCGCATCTTGGCGTGGGTGTACGACGACATAGCGGAGGTCTCCTTGTTGCTCCGCTATGGCTTTACAAACGGCCAAAACTCGTCCTTTCGCATCGGCAACCGCACGTTTACAACCGATGGAAAACGTCGTTTTTCCTCGAGAAATCTCCAAGGGCCAATTCATCCGCGCGTTTACGGCTCGCATGAAGCCGGGCGGGTGTTTCTGAAGGCGAACCGCGATGAAGGCACCCCGAATTCATTCTGCCCCGCATCCGTCACCGCCTACGATCCGTAATCCATCTGTCCAGCGTCACCCTCGACTCTATGGTTACGTTCGAAGCAGGGAGCAGCGCCCACGCAGCCCGAAAGACTCCCTCAAGCAACAGAGTGACGAACTCACCGCTTGGGCCGGACGGCGGGGCCTCGTGTTTTTTGAGGTGATGTTCGAGCAGGGCTCTGACGTACACGTCCCACTTTTCAAGCGCCCGCAAGGGAAGGCGGTGCTCGAACGGATGCAGGATGGCGATTGGCTAGTGGCGGCCCGTTTCGACCGCCTTTTCGGTCTGCCTGAGGATGCCCATGAAAGCCTCACGCTGGCACGAGAGCGGAAGTTTGAGGTTCATGCGCTCGACGTTGATGCAGGACGCTGGTGCCTTGCAAAAAGCCGCGCTCTGAACACTGTCCTGATCGCGTTCGCGGGCTACACTCGGTACGGGCAATCCCTCCAACGGAAAGCCGTGAAGGCCAATGAGGCCACGCTCGGGAAATACCGTGGTGGACGACCGCCTTTTGGATTTCAAGTTGGGCCCGCTGGCGTGCTCGAAGAAGTTGCGGATGAGCAGACATTCATCATGCAACTTCACGAGATGCGCGCTCAAAATTTTTCATATAAGAAATTGCAGCAGTTTGGGGTTGAGCGGGGCTATCACCTCACCGGGCCGGGCATTCGAAAAATTCTCATGCGAGAAAGCCTGCCATGAGCGCGGTGAACGGGCGCATCAATGTGATCAACGGCGCCGTAACCGGCCGATCAATTGCCGGGCGGGGGAATGAAAAGGATTTCAAGATCAACGTCCGGTCGGTAATCGCGGCGTCGAACCTCGAAGGAGGTAGGACCGGTCTTACGCACGCCCGTTGTGCAGAGTGATACGAGCGCATCGGCGCTTCCCTTGTCGATGACGAGAACAAATTCGCCAATCGGACCGCGCCAGGACCGTGCGGTCCGTAAGATATATTCCAGCGGCCGGGCTACGACCTCGCGGCCCCCGTTCATCCGCCGCAATGCGCGCCATGTGCCCTCATCGATGCAATAGCGCGCCAAATCCGTGTCGAACTCGGGCACCCGTCGGTCGGACGGGCCCGTGAGCTTTGCGCTGGGCGTGAGGAAGAACGCTCCCACGGACGGCGTGTAGCGATGCTGTACGCGCTTGATGGCCTTTGCCTCGAACCGCTGCGGTCGGTGGTAGACGACCTCAAGGTTCCAGGCGGGGCCATCACTTCCATCGGTGCAGCTGTCCTCGGTCACCGCTCCGGCTTGCCTCAATCGCTCGCGCGAACTGGGGCTCAATCGCTTCAACGCCGCCGGAAGGTCGTCGCCTGTCGAGGCGAAGGGCAGCTTCAGGTCGCGCAGGAGCGGAGAAATATCGCGTTCACCGACGAAGGCGCGTTCTTGCCTTTCCAGTTGGACTGGTCGCCCATCCACACGGGTTTCAAATCCGACGAAATCGGGTTTGCCTCGGAAAGGGATGCTGACATCTGAGCAGCCAAACACCTTTTTCATGTCGAGGCGCGGTAGAGGAAAGGCAGCGCGCAATTCCACCGGATCGGCCGTCACATTGCGAAAGCGGTATTCAACCTCGATAAGCTCCTGAGATACACGAAGGTCCTCACGCTCCATCGTGACTGCATCCGTGGCTGTAAACTCAAGTCCACCTGCACCGAAATAGGCGGCGCTGTCGTTGGCAGATGCGGTTCCTGTACTGGCTATCGCGATTAGGAAGAGCGCGGCCCGAACGCGCCGTCTACGGCCACCGAACCTTGTTGCTGGGCCTTCCATAAACCCTGGCTTTGGTGCGAAGAGGCGGCGAGTCACGTTCATCGGCATGCAACAAAGGCGCTGACGGATTTGGCGTGGTCGGCCAAGTCTGCGGGTGGCAACGCCGTGGTGTCCGTCCCGACCGCGACGCTCACCCCGTTGCTTTCCAGAAACGTGCCCGCAACCGCACCTTTGATCGCGAAATTGACGTTCTGCGGGATGTCACCGTTTGTCGCGACCATCACCTTTAACGCATTGAGCTTGGCCGTTACCACCCCGATGAGGTTGCCGTTGGTGTCCATCAGTGGGCCACCGGAATTACCCGGCTGCACAGGTGCCGAAATTTGGAAGTAACGCGTGTCATCCCCAATCCCGGTCAACGCCGTGACGTTGCCGAGGGTGAAGTTGCCGGAGGTGGCGAGCACGCCGGACAAAGGATAGCCGAAGACCGCGACGGCCTCGCCGAGGCGTACGCCTGACCGCAGAGCCGCAACCTTCAAAGGGGTGATCTCGGTTTTCAGCAACGCGAGATCGTTGCTCGCATCGCGCGCGGCGACCCGCGCCGGCACCGGACCGTTCGGACCGTTCACCTCGATGCTCGTGCAGTCCTTCACCACATGCGCGTTCGTCAGTAGGTGACCGTCGCGGCTCACGTAAAAGCCTGTGCCGGACGAGGCCCGAGGACGATCTTCCGGCACCTTGGGGGCGACAGCCGACGGCGTCGGGACCACGGGCTCAGGCGGGCGGGCGACGGCGACGGCTGCGGGAGGCGCCGTGAACGTCGGTGGGCTCGTGAACGGCGATCCAGTCATTGCCGCACCGAGCGAGCCGGAGACGAGGACGGCAACGCGCTCCATATGCAGGTCGGATTCAGCCGATTTCCAAATCAGGAAAAAGCCGAGGGCATTCCCGCCGTCGCGATGGAAGCGCAGGTACCAATCGTTGCCGTCTGCGCCCGAGGCCGAGATCGCGAAAAAGTCCGAGCGGATGACCTTGTAATTGACGCGAGCACCGTCCCGCTCGAACCGGGCTAGGGCGCTGCGGTAGCTCGTCTCCAGGCTGTCGGCGACGCTTGTGTAATTTAGGACGACTTTTCCGGCCGGGTCGCTCCACGACACGCTGTCGGCATTTCGACTTTCACGCAAACCGAGGCCGACCGGTATCCAGATCGGCCGACCGCGGCTCGGATGGGGAACCTCACGAAAGCCCCAGCGGCGAAGGAGTGGCGTTGCCTCGTCGAGGAGCGCGGCCGTGCCACCCGCGTCGAGCATACCCGTCACCGGCTGACCGGCCTGCGCTTGGTAGCGCATCAGCGTTTCAAAC
This sequence comes from Methylobacterium sp. Leaf118, assembly GCF_920984675.1. GTDB lineage: Bacteria > Pseudomonadota > Alphaproteobacteria > Rhizobiales > Beijerinckiaceae > Methylobacterium. Next base: position 30,347 of record NZ_CAKLBV010000020.1, on the reverse strand, counting down.
AGCCGTTTTGAGAATGCCGTGTTCGGAACCGCGACCTGATGGCCGGCGGCCGTGAGCAGTACCTGAAGCCGGAGGCGTTCGTCCAGGCTGAGGTGGTCGAAGCGGGCGGCCGCATTTTCATAAACAGAAGGCCCGGACGGCTCCGCAGGCTCCGGGGGCGGGCGCGATCCGCCGATTGCCGAGCCATAGCCGTTTTCGTCGAGGTGACGTCGGAGGGCTGTCGGAAAATCGATCTTGCGCCGCTTGTTCTCCGGGCATTTGTTCAACGGCAAGGCGACGGTACAAACCTCGTGGGTCCATTCGTCGTTCCGGTCGTAGAGTTGCAACATGCGCACCCAGGCCGCGTCGCCGCGCCCGACAAGGATGCTCTGAGCGACCCAACCGGCCAAAAAGCCGTTGTCGCGCCATCGGTCAGGGTTGAGATCAGCCCCATGCTCCATCATCGCCAATTCCTGGCGAAGATAGGCACCGAAGAACGGATGACGGGTAGCGTCTTCAATGCGACCGCCGCGCACACGCTGGACCTTGCTCGGTGCGTTGGCCGAAGCGTACGGCCCGAAGGCGTACAAAAAGCCTTGATCGCTGCTCAGCAATTCGAGGGCGCCATCCCCGTCGAGGTCCTCGAAGCTGTACCCGCCGTCGCCGTCGAGGGTATCCCCTTCGACCAAGGTCCAGCGGCCGGTTCCACTATCCTCGGTCGCGATCTTCGTGACCGTGCAGCAATGGGCACCACCCCAGAACGACGAGAAAACGAGGCTCGGTCGCGAGGAGGCCGGATCAAGCCGAACGGATTTCATTTCGGCGATCTCGGAGCCGGGCTCGTCCGGGGTTTCGCGTACGGACCGATCCAGGGTCATGCGAAAAATTTGGCGCCCGCCTTGGCGCCCGACCGCGACCGGAAATCGGCCGCCCCCGTCCGGATCAGGCAAGCTGCTGATTGCGACGGCAATGTCGCCCTGGCGCATAAGGCTGTCGCGCCGCCCGTCGTATTTCTCGCTCCCGATCTGAGAAGCAGGCTTCGGCGACCAAGCCTGCTCGACGTAGCTTTCCCCGCGGGAGAAAATGAAATCCTTCGGCAGATTGCCTTCTCGGCCCAACCGCTCGCGCACTGCCCGCGGATTTGCGACGGTCTCCGGGCCGAAAACGACAGCGAACCACCCGTTGGCAGCCCGCATCACTCGGGTGCCTGGGTGTTGCCAGCGATGGTATCGGGCGATGCCGACCGCCTCGTCGAGGTCGGCACGTGAGGCGATCACGACCCAACGCGCGGTGCCGTTCAGCGCGAATTCGGCAGCAACAAGGGGCGTGGGGCCGATCCACGAAATGAGCACTCCGGCGACTGAAGCGCCGACTCGAAGCATTTCAGCCGAAGTCCGGTGCCACGGGCGGCTAGAGAGAGCCATGGAGTTCGGCTCCCCCTTCTGACCCATCACTTAACGCGACGATTTGCACGAGTTTATTGGCCTGACTGTCGGGCACCGCGTGCCAAAAATGACCGGCTGCATTTGGCGTGCCCGCTTCATTGCACCGCTCAACCCGATAAAGCGGTCCGGCCTCGGCAACCACTTGCATTGGAATATGCAACGGCTGTCCATGAGCCGTCATCCAGCTCGGCCATTCTGATTGGCTGGTGTCAGGAGCGGTGCCGGGCGAGCACGTCAGGAAATGCGCCTGAATTGATCCAACCCGGCCATTCTCGTCGAGGATTGATCCGGTAAGGTGCCTCAGCCGGTCAACTTTGTCCCGCAGGCCCTGGCTCGCCCACGAACCAACCCCCTTCGCCTCAATGAGGATAAGGGTGGAGCCTGAGGCTAATACCAGATCGATGTCCTGCTGGCTGCCGGTCACCTGTCCGTCCTCATTTGGCTGAGGCGCCGTCGCGTCCGTCTTCGAATGAAGAACGTGCAACGCTGCTACCAGCCAGTCGATATGAAAATCGGTCGCCCAAAAAGCATCGAGCTTCATCCTAAAATTAGGATCGCGCTGCCGGACCGCGATTTCGACACGGCGCAGGAAATCGCGGTCGAGGTGCCGAGATGCGCTGCCAAGTGCGTCACGCACCAGCCAATGACGCTCTTTTCGGTTGAACCGCTGCAAAACCTCGGTAAGCGTCATGCGCCGATGCCCACACCCTGCGTTGTAACAAAGGGTACTGTTTGTTTCGTCAAAAGGCGAGAGGCCACATTGGGACACGCACAGTATGACTAACGCGTTGCCGCTCTCATAAAACCCTTTGACCAGCACTCGGACCGTCCTGACAAAAAATCCTAGATTAGCCTACGGCTAAATCCGCAATATAAATTAGCATTGGACTTGAAGTCGCAATGCAAGTGCAGCACTGTTGCGCTCTAATTCAAGATGATCCGCCGTCCAGAGTGTTGCTGGATTACTTTTGTAATGCCAAATCGATATGTAACAAGCCGGCTCAATGATGGGCGGCGGTGATTGTCACCGCCGCCGAATGTTTAGCGAAAAAAGAGTGATTCAACGCCCTTCTTATAAGTCCTGGCGAGGCATCGGAATCCGCCGCGCGCCGCGCTCATCCGTTGGGCTGTAGCCCAACATCCGTGGGCCGCCTTCCGCAACCTCAATGAGAACCATGTAAAGCCCGGGGTCGGTCAGGCGCTGCGTCAGCGTTCGATCACGCAACTGCCGCGCACATTGGCGCATCTTCGCGAGACGCTCTCGATCCTGGCGTTCGGCTCGATTGCGCTCAGGACTTGGGTGATTCTCTGCGTCCAAACGAGCGCATCGAACCATACCGCCTTGCTCCGAAATGAAGGTCAAAAAAGCGTCCGCTTGGATATCGCACTCGGCAGCGTATCGAAGAACAGCGGCGCAACGCTGCAATTGCGACTTACCAACTTCCGCAGTGGCGTTCGGTTGCCGTAGCGTCAAACGCGCAAGTCGCATAAACGGATTTCGCCCCAACTCGACCTCAGGCACCTCGTACTGTTTGTAAAGGCGATCCAATACATCTGGAAATTCTTTTGTGTGCCAATATAGACCTAACGCGTTGCCGAGTACGGCATACAGGTGTTTCTGCGCTTGGGCCATATTTTCACGGCCGGTCCGTTCCTGGGCGGCAAACGCGGCGAAGCGCCGAAAACAAGCCAGGAGCAAAGTTTCCGCCTCTGTTTCGTATTCAGCCAACGCTACGGGACGTTGCACCACTGTGGCGGTTTCGGGATTTGGCTTATCCTCGGATGGCGGAGAGTTACCGGAAGCCCCGGCGGCCTCCCGTCCTCGAACCGGTGTGGCGCGTTTGTCGGCAATGTTGAGCTGGGGCGGGCGTGAATCGATGCCTTTTCGCCTGTGCTCGGGGCCATCATTCGCTCCCCTGGTCGGGGCGAAGTGGGGTGTTGGGCTTGGGCGTCGCGGAGGCACGGTTGGCATTGGCACGCTTACGGGCCTGGGACTTTGCGGCCCTGGGTACGGACCGAAGGGCAATAATGACCGTCCCACTTGGGACGGCAACCGCGGCCCAATTGACCGAGGCGTCACTGCGGCCTCAGCAGCAACGCTGGCATTCGAATTCGGGGCGAGTTGGGGATTCTGCGTCGTCATCGGTGCACCTCTCTTCGGTTGCACTCTGACTTTACAGACGCTCGAAATACGACCGTCGTGGCTTTGGACTGGCCATACGAGCGCATTACGCTCCTGGAAATCCCAATTGATGTGGGCGATTGTGGGCCGCACCGCGGTGCGGCCCAACCAGCGTGGCGATCTTGCGATTCGCCACGCTGGTTTTACTCAGGCAGAGCCCAATTCATTGGCTCATAAAACCAAGAGGTCGTCGGCAAACCGTCGATTGCGACCGCCTTCCTTTGTCATGTAGCCCCACACCGTTCCCCAACTCCGGTCCATGGGTCTGAAGTGAATATCACGAAGTATGTCCCGCCGGCCGTCACCGGGGCAAATGTATAGGCGGTGTTTTTCAGCTTCAAAATGCGCAAGGAATCCATCGGGTAGTCGGGAAACGCGGGGTGGCGGCGTCAACAAAACAAAATGCCAGTGTTCGCCGTCGTTGGGGCGAGTTGGAGCAAGTCCGATTTCTCGCAAAACTCCTCGCCACGCCGTTTCAGGCACGCCCAACAAGATCGGTCGCCATTCCCTATTTTTTGGCTTGTTCGGGTACCGCAGGATGTGATGGCATACCTTTTCATGAAATTCCATGATTCGCCGGCACATCTGCTGATTTCGCGCTCGTGGACCGCCAGATAATTGGTTGAACAAGGCTGTGCCGAACAACCCCTGCCATCCAGAGTGCTGGCGGTCCTGAATGAAGTCGGCAAAGCCGCGGTCCACGTCTGTGCGCGGCCCCCATTTCGGTTCCCGGCGCAATTCGCCGAGACCGTAATAGTCGTCCAGAATGTTTCGGAAGTCCTCGCTGTAATTGTGGGAGCCGGGAGTGATGATCGAGCTTGCTTCCGTTATCGTTCGGCTTGGCTGCTGAACTCGGCGATCCGCGCCTTCGTCCGCATATCCACGGGGGAGTATCAGTTTCATGATGCATGATCCCTTGATTTCGACCGCAGGTCGGGGGCAAGGGGACGCTGCTTCGAAATACCCCGCGGCGTTCATCGGGCTCGCGTTCGGGTGACGGCTTGATTCAGGCCAACAAATCCCGATTAGACATAAGAGGGGGATTTAACGGCTGTTATTAACGCCGCCTTTTTAATTCCGAATTACGTCGCCGATGCCCTGGAAACCCACAGGCTCGACGCCGCAAATTAGCGTCCCACCATGATTTTACAGTTCAGTTTTTACAGAGCACCATTTGACATGCGGCGGGCCAAATGATCCTGAAAGTAATCGCAACTAATTTTCAGGTTGCGGACTGGAAACCGCGCGGAAATGAGTGGCGCCCCATTTTTTGTTGAAATTTAGGGCGCTTGTGGCACTGCACGAACGACGTAAAAATTGAAAAATTACCGCATCCGAGGCAGCGCATTTATCGACGATCACCCACTCCTGTAGGCGGCCGCCATTTCCTTCGGCCGACGAAGAATTAAATGAGGCATGGTGGTCTGACATCCCGTTCCCAGACCGACGCACGGTAAAACACTTTCTGAAAGCAGGAAGGTCCAGCTCCATGCATGCGAATTGCGACTGCTGTTCCGACACGGGCGTGCCGCGGATCGGCCGCCGACGTCTCCTGTTCGGGGCAGCAGGCATTTTTGCCGCGACCGCTCTGCCGAACGGTGTTGCACAGGCTGCATCACCAGCGGCGAAAACCTCTCTGTCCCCCGTCGATGCGCTCAAGCTCATGAAGGAAGGCAACGAGAATTTCAGGAACGAAGCTCCGTCCCTCGCCGCAAATGGGCGCGAACGCCGCCTTGAACTCGCCCGCGGTCAAGCTCCGTTTTGTGTGCTGGTGGGTTGCTCCGATAGCCGAGTTTCGCCAGAAATCCTGTTCGGGCGTGGTCTCGGTGAGCTGTTCATTGTCCGGAACGCGGGCAATACGGTTGATACAGCGGCTTTGGGTAGTATCGAATATGGCGTCGGCGTCCTTGGGGTACCGCTCGTCGTCGTGCTGGGTCATCAGTCATGCGGTGCTGTCGCCGCGGCCGTCGATGTCGTTGAGAAAAATGCGACGTTCCCAGGTGTGATCGGCGAGATGGTTCAACCCATTGTCCCCGCCGTTCTTGAGGCCAAAAGCCAAGGGGGTGACCTTCTCGAAGCGTCCGTGCGGAGCAATGCGCGCCGCGTTGCGAAACGGCTGACAACCCAAAGCTTGGTGATCAAAGATGCGCTCACCGGGGGGAAGGTGAAAGTCGTAGGGGCCCGGTACAGCTTCTCTGACGGTCAGGTCGAATGGATGGAAGATATTTGAGGCACCACGCACCGGGCAATGGTTGGCGAGGCGAATTTCCTGCCGCCAATGCCCGGGTAGATTGCTGCCTTTGTCGAAGTATCAGTACAGAGCCTTTCCCGGCGGACCGACTGTAGCGCCGAGCTTGCGCTGCGAAGTTGACGCGTGGCGAAAGTTGCCTCACCATGTTCGCGATTTGTTCAGGGGGTGCGTGACCGGAACCGAGAGAGGGGCGCCCACATTTAGTTAAATATGGTCATGGTTGGGACAAGATATGGGGGCTAGCACAGCGTCGAGGCACGTCGGGCAACGAGCCTGTCAGACGAATTACTACACCACGCAGCAGGCAGCTCGCCTCGGCTTCCCGCTCTCGCATTTTGTGACGATTAATTTTGCCCACACGGTCGTCGATCCACGCGCAGCTGTGGCCTGTTTTTCGGTGCTCAGACGCAACGACTTCAACAAATGGGCAACGCGCCCTGGCAAGGGCAGCGGCCCGGCATTTCCGCCGACCTACGCCTATGCCTTTGAAAACGCACGAGACGGCATGGCCTTCGAGACCATAGAGCCGGGTGACGATCACAATGTGCATGTGCACTGGAGCGTTCACATCCCTGCGGCACGCGCTTTTGATTTCCAGCACCAGCTTTTCCGGTGGGTTGAGGTACGCGCTGGCGGCGTCCTCGATCCGGCGCGGGTAATCGACATCCGACCGATCAGCACTGGAATGGGTGGCTACCTCATCAAAGGTGCTCGGGCCGCTGTCCTAAAAATCTACGGGCGCGGCCAAGAACCAGAGCCGCAAGGCATCATTATTGGACGACGCGCGGATACGAGCCGCAACCTTGGGCCTACGGCACGGCGCAGACTTGATGTCGAGTTGGGTATTCGTCGGCAAATGCCGAACCGCGAGATGAAGCGTCCGGAGAACCGCGTCACTTTGTAAATTCGGGAATATGCCGGGCCGCTGCCCATGCTATGGTCAAAACTCAGTTGGCTCGACCGTGTGAACGGCCGCTTCCGACCCTTTAGCGGACCGTCCATAGATCATGAGTTCTGAGCGGGCAGAGACATCATCAGCGCGGATTTAAGTCCGTCGATGAATTGCCGGACGCGCGGCGGTATGTGCTGCCGGGTGGGGAGAACGGCCCAGATGGCCAACTGCTCAGGCTCGGCATCCGTGAGGGTAATGCTCTTGAGGGTGCCGCTGGCTAAGTTCTGTGCCACATCCCAGTAGGTGAGCAGGGCAAGTCCCGCTCCGGCGGCGCAAGCGGCATGCACCGTATCAACGCTACTGGCAGCAAGCTGTCCCTCGATGCGCTTGGTAACTGCTTGTCCGTCCTGCCGAAAGCACCAAGCGTCCATCGCATGCAGCGTCAGGCAAGAGTGTGCGTCGAGGTCGGCGAGCTGTTTAGGGTGGCCGTTCGCCGCAAGATAGCTCGGCGCGGCGCAGAGGATGCGCGGATTATCCGCCAACCGCACAGCAACCAGTTCCGAAGCCTGCAAGGTCGCTACCCTAAGAGCTACGTCGATCCCGGCGGCCACAATGTCCACGATCCCATCTGAAAACGTCAGGTCTACTTTGAGCCGTGGGTTTTCAGCCATCAGGCGGACCACCAGCGGCACGACAAGAGCGCGGCCGATGCGGTGAGGCGCGGTCACGCGTAGCACCCCGCTTAGCCCCTCATGCTGTTCGGAGAAGGCCGCTGTGGCGGCTTCTCGCGCCCCGAGCATCGTTTGGGCGAGTGGCAAGAACGTCTCACCGTCCGCTGTCAGAGCAACGGAGCGGGTGGTGCGGTGGAGCAGGCGCACGCCAAGCTCCTGTTCCAGCGCCGCAAGGCGGCGGCTGACCGCCATCGGGGACATGCCGACCTGCCGCCCGGCCGCCGAGAGGCTGCCGGTCGTGACGATTGCACTGAACAAGCCCACGTCCGCGAGATTCATCGGTATAACACTGAGTGATAAAATCCTTATCGTTCATCTCAGCTAATGCACAAGCCGCCTGCCCGCTACCTTGGTGCCCATAGACAGGTAACGGCAGTTTGGAGGCCAAGCATGAACACGGACGCGAAGAACCTTTTCACGGCCACCGAGATACATGGCCTGACGCTCCGCAACCGTTTCGCGGTGGCACCGATGACGCGCGTGAGTGCGGCCGAGGACGGCACCCCCACGGAGACGATGGCACGCTACTATGAGCGGTTCGCCCGTGGCGGCTTCGGCCTGCTGATTACCGAAGGCATCTACACCGATCAGACGTTTGCGCAGGGCTACATCCACCAGCCCGGCATCACCGACGAGGCGCAGGCGCAGGCGTGGCGGCCGGTGGTCGACGCCGTACACCGGCACGGTGCGCGTATCTTCGCGCAATTGATGCACGCCGGAGCAATCAGCCAAGGCAACCGCTTCCGCGATACCTCCGTCGGACCTTCGGCCGTGCAGCCCAAAGGGAACCAAATGGAGTTCTATTACGGCAAGGGCGCTTACCCGATGCCTGCCGCTATCACCGAGGAGCAGGTTGCCGAGGCCATCGAGGGCTTTGCCTCATCGGCCGCACGGGCCGTCGCGGCTGGGTTCGACGGCATCGAAATCCACGGCGCGAATGGCTACCTCATCGACCAGTTTCTGACCGACTACGCCAACCAGCGCAGCGACCGTTGGGGCGGCGACACCCGCCAGCGCACGGCGTTCGTGCGGGCTGTGTTCGAGGCGGTGCGGGCCAAGGTGGAGGTGCCGGTCGGCGTGCGTATCTCGCAGGGCAAGGTCAACGACTTTACCCACAAGTGGGCGGGTCGTGAGCAGGATGCAGAAGCCATTTTCGGCACGCTCGCCGAGGCCGGGGTCAGCTACATCCATGTGACTGAGCACAAGGCGTGGGAGCCTGCGTTCGAGGGCGGCCAGGATAGCCTTGTGGCCTTGGCTCGCCGCTACGCACCCCACGTCCCTCTGATCGCCAACGGCGGCGTGGGGGATGCGGCGCGGGCGCAGGAGGTCTTGTCTGCGGGCGCAGACTTCGTGGCGCTCGGCAAGGCCGCGCTGGCGAACCCCGATTTCCCGAACCGCATCCAGGCCGCCCACGACGTGGCGGCGTTCGATCCCGCCATCCTCGGCCCAATCGCCAACATCAAGCCGATTGAATTGGCGGCCTAGCAGACCATCAGGAGGGAGTGCCCGCTTCGGACATCCCCTGCTTGTGCTTGCACCAGAGCACAAGTCAGCAAGGATCAGCACATCATGTCAAATCACGGTGGAAAGCAATCTTCCGCAACGCTTGCTGCTGCGGCGTTGCTTGCATCAGTTGCGGTAATCACGCCAGCCGTAGCGCAGGAGGCAATCACCCTTGAGGTAATCGGCGCTGTCCGCATGGCTAATACGCCGCCCGAGCAGAAAAATAAAACTCCGGCTGTTGCGCAGCCCAATCAAGCTCCTGAGGTGAGCCGAACGGATGTAGCTCGCAGCAGCGTTTCTGTAGAAAAATAAGGAGGCTTGTGATCCACATGAGTGAAGGTACTCAGCAAACCGTCGCGGCAAGCTCGCGCGCGAACCTCCGCATCTGGATTGATTTTGTCTGCCCCTATTGCCTGCTTGGAAAGCAAGTGGTGCAGACAGCTATCGAGGGCTTGGATTGCGCCATTACCTGGATGCCGTTCGAGCTGCGTCCTTATCCAACCCCGACGTTGCGACCCGAGGACGACTATCTGCCCACGGCGTGGCGACAGGGCGTCTATCCCGCTGCCGAGCGGATGGGCGTTGCCATCCGCCTGCCGACCATCTCACCGCAGCCCTACACCCGTAAGGCGTTCCTGGGACTGCAATACGCAGTCGAGCAGGGGCAGGGAGATGCCTACGTCGATGCCGTCCTGCGCGCCTTCTTCCAAGAGGATCGCGACATCGGGGACATCGATGTGCTAAGAGCCATCACTCAAAGGCTTGGGCTAAATCCTCACGGCCTCGATGCGGTGCTGGCCTCGCCGGTCCACGGCGCACGCCATGATGCAGCGATGCAGCAGGCGCAGGAAGTCGGCATCCGTGCTGTCCCTTCGGTTGCCGTGGGCAACCGGCTGTTTTCGGGCACACCGCAGCCCGAAGCGTTGCGGGCGGAAATTTTGCGTCAGACCGACAGCCTTCCACTCGGGGAACCCGTCTTATAGCCTGTGCACCGTGTAGGCGACGCTGGTGTACGTATCCATTGGATCGCCACCGACGCGACCACTTGGCAGCCGCCGCAGAGCTATGACGTGTGGCATGACCGGGCGACGTTCCACTTTCTGGCCGAGGACGCCGACCGGGCGGCCTACCTGTCCCGGCTGAGCCGCTTCCTCAAACCCGGCGGCTATGCCGTCATCGCCACGTTCGCCTCGGACGGGCCGGAGCGGTGCAGCGGCTTGCCGGTGGTGCGCTACGACGCGAGAGCCTAGCGCAGACCCTCGGACCTAACGTGAAAACGGCGCGCGCAGCAGAGGCCGCGACGCGCCGCAAGTAGGTTCCCGGTCTCAGGAAAGGAACTGGAGCCTCCATAGGCGATCAGGGCACACAAAAGCGTGCTCCTCCGGCCACAATTCACTCCGGGAAGACCGTCATTTGACTGTCATGCTAAACTAGGCTTTCGACCCCCCCCCCGCGCCGCCCAGGCGGTACAAGGGGCAACAGGTGCGATATGGCCTCGATTGAAGTACTCGCGAAGACCCTGCGCGGCGTCGCCGCCAGCGGTATGAAACCCAAGACGCTCCTTGCCGCTGTGCGCGAGCGACACCCTGAGGCGACCAAAAAGGAAGTCGTCCGGGCTGCGTTCTACGCGTTGGCCGAGGGTCAGAGTGGCGACCATGGCGACCTGCACAACTTCGCCCTGACGGAACGGGCCGTAGACGATGAGGAGCCGATGAAGGCGGCCAAGCTGCGCAAAAAGAAAAAGGACCAGAAGGCTTCGCCGGAGAGCAAAGCCGCTCATTGAGAGCGGCACTGCGAGCGCAGTTAGGCGGAGCGTGCCAGCTTCTCCTGGCGGCGCTCGACGCTCCCCCGGATAAACCAGCCAAAGGGTGTGCTGCCGGTCCTGCGGTTGCGGGAGACCTCCTGTAGAACCGTTTCCAGCGCCACGATGCGCTCGCTCGGTCTGCGGTACGCCTGTTCCAGCTCGTCAAGGGCGGCATCGACCCGGCTTGCGGCGGTGCTGTCAGGCACGGCGGAGAGATAATCGACCTTGCGGAGGCAGCGGCTCACGGGTGTCATGCGGACAATCATAAATTTCGAAGTTCAGCCGTCTAGCAAAATTACCCGGCTACATTAACGAGATCGAGGTGCGCGACCGCACACGAGCTTGGCTTTAGGCTGGTGGTTGAGCTACCAAACGTTGCGGGGTGGCATTCATCATGCAGAATGATGCGTATCCTCCCAAGGATTCTCCATCATCACTCGCCTCGTGCCGCAAGCGGCACGGGGCCTTTTGCATGCTAGGTGAGTGCGTCAGGGTGTGGGTACACCGTTCCCTTGAAGCTACGAGGCAGAAGGGGACAGCCATCGTGCAGTTTCCGGTGCTGTAGGCTGATCCTAGACTCGCTCGTGTAGCTGCCGGTCGTTACCACCATGCCGTGACAGCTTGGACACCGTTTCAGGCTGTCTCGATGAGCTTGGTGGGCCTTATCTGCTGGAACCCTCACCCAGGTGCTGTCGATCTTGACCTCACAAGTTGGGGCAGAGCGTTTATTCATTCCTTACCCTGCCATGCGGCGGTGCCTGCACCAAAACAGCACCCGCGTTCGTCCGGTCGAAATTTAAGACCTCCGATTTCACGCTACACCAAGATGATTTAAAGCGGCCACCAAAATCGAAACCGAATTGTTGTGTAGGTAGCCGGCGCCAGAGACGGATTTTTGTTGCCCGGCATCCTGAACGTCGTCATGCTAGGGGTCCAGTCCTCAGCCGCAGCCGGCGTCCACGAGCGCGTGTGATCAGGCGGGGAAAGTGACCGTCGCAAGAGCCGATAAGGCACCGATGGGTCTCGGGTGTTGGGCCTACAAAAAAGGCCGCTTTACCCTGAGAGGGAAGTTTTGCCCAAATTCCTGGGCTTTCGCTAACACCAGTTTCGTTCTGAGGAACGTCAAAGTTCCGCCTCCGGCACTCGACCGGAGCGGACCCGCAGCGGCGCGAGCCGACTGCTTTATGAGCCCGCTCGCTGTGAGCGGGCTTTTCGTTGGGCGAAACGCACCGAACGATGTCCGAGCAGCTTACGGGCTGGCTTCAGGTCGTCATCGGGGTCGTGGCTCTGTTGCTACCTTTCCTTCCGGTCCTGCGGAAATCGAACCAGCGCCACGTGCGCACGGTCCGGCACTCGCACTGGAAGATCGGCGGCATCGAGCGCACGCGCCTCGACCTGACCGACGACAGCCAGTCCTAGCGCGCCGCCCGCCGGCCGGCGGGCCCACCCAGTCGAAGAGAACCGCCGCAGGCACACAGGATGCACGCCGGTCTTATGTATGATAATGTCCTTTATCATACGTAAGGAGGGGGCATGCGGGTCACGTTCGACAGCAACGTATGGGAGTTTATCGTGCGACCTGAGGCGCACCGAAAAAACCCGCATTATGACGATTTTTCCACTGTCCACGGCGCTATTAAGTCGGGACGTATCAAGCCATTTATTTCTGAAACGTTTGCAACAGTTGAGGCAATTAAGCGCAGAGTTCGCTTTGAGTACCTAGAGGACCGTCCTATTCCGATCAAAATTGAACATGAGAAAAGCGACGAGCGTCGCATAAATAGCACCATATCTATTATTGCTGATCCTGATGCCCATCCGGGATTGATGCCTATTCTAAAGGATAGATTATCCGAGGCTTTTGCGCTCGGCTTCAAAATAATACCGTCAACCAGATTGGGAACGTTGCGTCCTCCCGAATTGCAGCGCGAAGAGCATCGCATTGAGCTTACGGATGAACATCGCAAAAATATATGGGTGCTTATGCAAAAGATAGATGATGCCTGTAGCGCCATCGAAAGGCGAGGTGTCGGCATGTCTCAACTTGTTGAGATAGCAAAAAGGATACAAGCCCGTCTCAATATGCAAGATGTAGCTTGGTTTGATGGCTTGAATCGTGCGCGTGACGAAGCTGAAAAGGGAAAGATCGCACTCGCGTTCTCAGAGTGGGCGGATGGTGATAGTGTTGCTTTGCATATAGGCTATGAATTGGATGTGTTCTGTACGCATGATAAGGCAAAGCCAGGGCGGCCGTCTGTTTTTGATCAACAAAATCGAGACTGGCTTTCTAAAATATATCATGTGAGATTTATGAGTATTGGTGAATTGGCGGCGGCAGTCAAAGGATGAATCAGCTCGCCACTTTCAATAGCTACCCCGCCCCTGCCCTGGTGGCAGCGGCGGGCGACCACGCCGCCTACCGCTTCCTGGAATTCTTCGCGGCGCAGATCAGGAACTCCAACACCCGCCGGGCCTACGCCAAAGCGGTTGTCGAGTTCTGCGCCTGGATGGAGGGACACGGCCTTGCGTCGATTGCCGCCGTGTCCTCGGTCCACATCGCCGCCTACGTGGAGGAATTGGGGCGCACCCAAAGTGCCCCGACCGTCAAGCTGCGTCTCGCCGCAATCCGCATGATGTTTGACTGGCTGGCGACCGGTGGCGTGTTGCCGTTCAACCCGGCGACTGCGGTACGCGGCCCGAAGCATGTGGTCAAACGGGGAAAGACGCCGGTCCTTGCGCCGGATGAGGCCCGCGCGATCCTTGATGCCATCGACACGAGCACGCCCATCGGGCTTCGAGACCGTGCGTTGATCGGATTGATGGTCTACACTTTCGCGCGGATCGGGGCCGCCACTGCGATGCGGGTCGAGGACGTCTATATCCAGCAGCGCCGCATATGGGTGCGCCTTCACGAGAAGGGCGGCAAGGCGGTTGACCTCCCCTGCCACCACAATCTCGAAACATACCTGCACGCCTACTTGGATGGGGCCGGGATCGCGAGCGACGGTGACGGGCCGTTGTTTCGTACGGTCGGTCGAGGCACGAGAATGCTGACCCGTTCAGCTCTGCCCAGCGCCAATGCATATGCGATGATTCAGCGAAGAGCGAAAGCAGCCGGGATAGAAACAAAAGTCGGCAATCATACCTTTCGGGCAACCGGGATTACCGCATATCTTAAAAACGGCGGCACATTGGAGCGGGCAGCTGTGATCGCAAATCATGCCTCGACGCGCACCACCCAACTTTATGATAGACGATCCAACGATGTGAACTTAGACGAAATTGAGCGTATTTCGATTTGATTTTGGAAATTTGCGTCATTTGGGAAATTCAAGTTCAGATAGGTGTTTTATTGAAATAATACAGTGAATCCAAGGAACTAGTATTTATATATACACAGCAATGCCGCGAAATGCAGGAAAACCGAACCGATACGTCCCAAGACGGGCTTTCAACCGGCTTCGATGTCATTGAGAGTGCAGCTTGCACGGGGAGCGTAGCCAATCTATAAGTTGCTTAGCGATACAAATTTAGACCGAGTTGGAGCAAGTCATTGTCTACCGAAGACATTGAAGCGATCAAGCAAATCATCGCTGAGTGTAAAGATAGAGATCAGAACGAAGCAACCACCCGCCATCGAATAATTGACGTGGTTTTGCATGATTATTTAAAGTGGCCGCGCAATAGAACGGCTACAGAGGAGTTTATTGCCCCTGGTTATGCGGATTACGTTTTGAAAAAAAGCAATGGAGATGATATGCTATTTATCGAGGCAAAAAAAGAAGGTGTTTATTTCGAGCTGCCACACGCCTATACGGACCATGAGACGTGTTGTTACATCAGTATTTCAAAACTCTTATCTGATGCTAATATCAAGGCCGCCATCAATCAAGTGAGAACTTACTGCTTCGATACTGGTTGTGAACATGCCTGCATCACGAATGGACACGAATGGATTTTTTTTAAAACGTTCGAAAAAGGAAAAAAATGGGATAAATCCAATGCCTTCGTCATCAGAAGCCTACATTTTTTTGTTGCCGAGCCAATAAGAGCCTATAACTCCTTTTCCTTTACATCAATCACTGAAAAGCTATCGCTCTCATCACTTTTAAATGCTAGCCCATCCTCGGATAGGCCGATCTATTTTCCGAAAGATAAAATCAATTCGTATTCCCATTCGATCAGCGCAAATAAGCTGGCGGGGACACTGAGGCCAATTGTTAACTATTATTTTGGCGTTATTAGCGACAATGATACTGAATTTATGGATAAATGTTATGTTTCTCAAAGGGATTATCAGCAGACTTCCGATGGAATGCGTACGATCTTACATGACTCTTTGACTCCTTACTTTGCCGAATATGGCGTCCAGCAATTAGACGATACTGGAAAAGGTGGCCGAATTGGTGGACGTATTACTAAAAATCTCAAGCACAGCCGCCGAAATGAGGTTCTGGTTTTGTTCGGAGGTAAGGGATCGGGAAAGTCTACCTTCTTAAAGCGTTTGTTATTCCATAAAACACCGCGGTGGCTGCATGATCACGCTGTAATCGCAATTGTTGATTTGCTTAATGTCCCAGAAGATAGAAAGCTGATACGGACGCATATTTGGACAAATCTCGTTAATCAGCTTGATAAAGACGGTATACTTTCGGATACTAGAGAGCGCCTCATCGAGCTTTTCAAAGATCGCTTCAAAATTGCAAGCAACCAAGAACTATTTGGATTGTCCCATGAATCTGAACGCTATAATATGAAATTAAACGATTTGATTTCTCGGTGGAAGGCGGATCATGCGTACTGCGCGATGTGCCTCATAAAATATTGGGAAGCAAAAGGTTGCGGCGCAGTAATTGTTGTAGATAATACGGATCAATATTCGTCCAACATTCAGGACTACTGCTTTTCATCTGCGCAGGAAATATCCGATATGCTCAAGTGCATGACGATCATATCGATGCGAGAAGAAAGATTTTACAACTCTAAAATTCACGGGTTGCTTGACGCTTTCCAAAATTCAGGATTCCATATTAGTTCGCCACGTCCTTCCGAAGTATTTAGAAAACGCCTTGAGTATACGATATTTTTGTTAGAAAGCCCAAGAAGAAGGGGTGACCGATTTGGCGAGATTGATAGTGTGCATGCGGCTGAATGTACCAAATATCTTCGTATCATTTTGCGCGAGTTCGGCAGCGAAAGGTCGCCGCTTGGCAGCTTTCTAACTGCTTGCGCCCACGGGGATACTCGTTTGTCCTTGGATTTATTCAGGAGTTTTGTTTTATCAGGCTACACGAACGTCGATGAGATGCTAGCCTCCGGACACTGGGTATTTCAAATTCATCAAGTCATCAAGCCTGTCATGATACCTACAAGGTACTTTTACGATGAAGGTTTTAGTAACATACCAAATATCTACCAAATCCGCCACGCACGCAATGGCTCCCATTATACAGCACTTCGCATATTGAGACGGCTTGCTAAATCTACGAACGCTGTGAATTATTCCTACGTTCCAATATCTGAGCTGCTTTCATACTTCATCGAAACGTTTTCAATGCCCGATGATTTCACTGCGAATGTCGATGTCTTGCTTAAGCACGGCTTTGTTGAGGCGAGTAATAGAATTGATATTTATACAGAAAACGTTGACGCTGTAAAAATCACAAATTACGGCCTGTATATGCTCAAGAGCCTGTTTTCAGATATGACATATCTCGACTTGGTCTCGACGGACTGCGGACTCTATTCTGAGCTTGCCGCCAACTCAATTATTGAAGATGCTCGAATTGAGTTTGGAATGTTTATGAGAAGGGAAAGACTTCAGAGAGTAAAAATTCGCGTTGAGCGAGTTGGCAATTTCATTGAGTATCTTGCTGAGGAGGAATCTCGTGAAAAACAGTCGTATTCGTTAGGGATGCCAGAGGAAGACATGTTTACTTATAAAATAAAAAGAGCCTATGAATTTGACAAAGAGCGCGTGCTTGAAAGTGCGCGCAAACAGCGACACTGAAAAACTTTTGCTTTAGTCTGATAGAATCGCAATAAATCGGCTTGAATTTGCTGTAATTCAATTAGGCTAAGGCAAATTTCCCGTATATAAGCGCGGAACCAGCGTTGACTCTGCGAGTCTTGCTTGTCGGGAATAAGCGTTTTGCGAACTGGCAGCTGAAGCTTGATCCGGCGATGCGAGCAGTTTCATGAGAATAAGTGCACACACTAGCGTACTACACGACAGACTTTTGCAAAACCACGTTTCTTGCGTCGCGGACACCGGAGTGGAACACATGGGGCCTTCGGGGCACCTGCATTGCGTTGTTATCGTTGGATTTTCTTGGCGTGGAGGCTAGTCCTTTCCTGGGCACCAACCGCAGAAGTCGGCCATGCTGCTATTGTCATATGCTCCCCAGAAGCAGCACTGATTCGTGGGCTGAATGACCCTGTGACATTCGTTGCGCCCTGCAGTACGTATCCTCAAGTTTCGCATCCGCTAGTGACATGCACGGACAGGTCGCGGACCGTCGTTGCGCCATGTTATCTAATTACCGCGCTTCGTTTATGCAATTCGCGATTTGCACCGGCACGATACCGTACGCGGGCAGCGCCGCCCTTATGGTGTCTGCGATGTACGAGGGTGAAAGGTGCGCATAATGGCGCTCGGTCATCCGGGTGTCGGAATGTCCGAGTTGTTTGGCGATGACGCCCATGGGCACGCCTTTCATCGCCAGGGCGCTGGCGTAGGTGTGGCGCAAGATGTGAAAAGTTACCGGCGGTTCAATTGCCGCGCTTTTCGAAGCTGCTATGAGCGGCCGCTGCTGGTGGGATGCGCCCCACGGCTTGCCATCCGAACGGGCGAATATCAACTCACCCGGTGCCCTGACCTGAATCAGGTCGGCAAACACCTGCCGCCCTTCATCGTTGAGCGTCACGTGACGTGGCTTACCCGACTTCGACTGCCGAATGACAACCGTTCCTGCCTTGGAATCGAAATCGGAAACGCGCAGACGGATCAACTCACCGTACCGGCAACCCGTCATAAGAGCCCCGTGCACGAGGGCGCGAAAGGGGGGCTCGCAGGCATTAGCCAAGCGTAGTGAATCCGCCGGATTCAAATACCGAACGACGGCTGAGTCTGCTGAGCGAAACGGCTTCACGCGGCGCCACGGTTCGTCCGACCCAACCTTTCCTTCTTGGAACGCATGATTCAACGCGGCCTTTAGGATCGTGAGCAAGCGATTGGCGGTAGAGCATCGCGCCCGAACCGCCTCCCGGTCGCTACGATCAACCGGCTCTGTGACACGCTGTAGGGCCCCTGCCTTCGTCCTTCGAAGTTTTGGCGCGTCGGCCACGTGCGCGTGCCACGCACTGATGCGTTTGGCCGTGAGGCGGCCGATCTCGATCTTACCGAGTTCGGGGGTGATTCGGGCCGCCGCCGCATAGCGGTCGGCCCGAACGCCACTTGAGCCGCGCCGCTCGCGGGCGGCGAGGTGATCGTCGATAGCCATAGCAACGGTGTATGGGCCGTCGCTTGCTTCGATGTGACCGGCGATCTCACGAGCCTTACGGGTGAAGAACTCCCGAGCCCGCTCCTGGGCCTGCGTGAAGGAGAAGACGGTTAGGCCGTCTGGGTCGCGGCTGTCGTCGGCAGCACCCAGCGACTCGTAGTGCTGCTGGGTGCCTTCACGCATGCGCGCGATCCACGTGCCCCCCTTCTTTCCCTTCCGATATCCGATGGCGCAGCCAGTCGAGATCATGGTCCAGAATGGTTCGGGTCGGACGGGCAGCTTGGAGCGGGCCGACCGGGTGTTGATCTTCGGATTGTCGATGGCGCGGGCCATGCCTCCGCCTCCGTACGGAAAATATACGGACGAGATGTAGGCGAATGCACGCGGACAGGCAAGAACTAATTCCGTTTAATTACAACGCCTTAGTCCGTCCGCCAGTGTTCGCCAACGTCCGATTTACCCCCTGATACCCCCCTCTCACGGCGAAAACAGGGGTTCGATTCCCCTTGGGAGCGCCACCGGCTTTTACAAGTCATTGCCTTGCCTCTGACTTTCGGGACAATCCCAAAACCTTCACGATGTGGTTTGGGCAGGTTTGTTCGTCGTCCACCCCTCCAGCTTTGTGATCGCGCCCGTCGATAGGCCTGCTCTGTCGGCCTCGCGGGTGTCGCGTTCGGCCTCGGCGAGGGTGCTGTGACCGAGTATGGCCATGATGTCGTGGGGAGTGCATCCCGCTTCGGGGAGACGGCGCCCGGCGGCCTTGCGAAGGCCATGCGGCTGTAGGTCGAGCGGCAAAACCGCGGCGATGATGGCGTCCCGCATGAACCCCGAATAGCCATCGACCGAGAACGGCTTGCCGTATCGGCACCGGGGCAACGGGATCGCCCCCGGCCGCGTCGCGGAGGCGCGACGACGGGTCGGGACTGAGGCTCACGCCGGGCCGCCGAACGCCGGTCGAGGGGATGCACGCGGCGGTGCTCCCGCATGGACGGTGCCCACAACGACACCCCGGCGGCGTCCCGGAGGCCGCCGGGCGAAGGGACGGGAGGATTGCGGGCGATCGTCCCTGGCCTGCGAAAATTCAGGCGGAGCACCAGTGCGCCAAGCCGAGCCTTTCCGCATCGGTGGACGGCGGTTTGACAACCGTGACCGCTTGGCCGATCCTCCATCTATCATGCCGTTTTACGTGATCCACAATCGCGGTCTGCTCCGGGCAGGCAACCTGATCGCGGGCCAGTAGCCCCGAGCCGACGGCGCGTATCCGCCCGTCCCGCTCGGGGTTGTCGGGACGGCTTCAGCGAAGCGCCCGATCGTCGGCCGAGAGGCCCGACGCCATCCCATCCAGAACCATGGAACGCAGGTCCGCGGCGCCCGATGCCGTCGGACCTCCGCGTCCGCGCGGCCACGAAGCCGCGGCGCCGGCCTCGTGGCCGCGCAGGAGGCCCCTCCATGACCGACGACCGACCCGAACCACGGCCCAGCCCGGAACCGGACACCCCGGACGCGCGGGAGCGGACGATCGTCCCTCTGCGGCGGCCGCAACCGACCCCCCCGCCCGTGCCGGCGGGCACGGACGATGACGACCCTGGCCCCCGCGCGGCCTGAGCGAGGATTGGCGAGATGGACACGATGAGGAAGGCCGCAGGCGGCAGGAGCCTGCCGAAGATCAAGGTGACGGCGGAGGACCGCGAGCGCTTGGCCGGCCTGGCATCCGCCGCCATGGACCGCATGCCGGATCTGGCGAGCTACCTGTCGGACGAACTCGACCGGGCGCAGGTCGTGCGCAGCGGACGATCGACCACCGGGTTCGTCCGGATGGGCTGCGCGGTCGAGTTCCGTGACGACACGACGGGCAAGGTCCAGGCGGTGACCCTGGTCTACCCGGGCGAGGCCGACATCGCGCAGGGGAGAATCTCGGTGCTGACGCCGGTCGGCGCCGCCCTGCTCGGCCTGAGCACGGGTCAGTCCATCGACTGGGCCACCCGTACGGGCGCGGCCAAGCGCCTGACCGTGCTCGACATACGCGAGCCGGCCTTCGCCTGAACCGCGCGGGTCCGCCCTTCCTGCCACCGCTCCCGACGAGTGTCCGATGCCCGAGCCCGCAAGCCTCGAAGATGGCCCGCCGCTGATCCTCCCGACGACGGACCTGCTGTCGCTGCGGGCGGTCGTCACCGCGACCCGGCCGCCGGATCCCCAGGCTGCGGTCGCGGCCTGGCTGGCGGAGGAACTCGACCGCGCCGCGGTGGTCGCGCCGGAGGTGTTGCCGCCGCGCGTGGTGACCCTGCACGCGACGGTCTCCCACCGGAACGACGTCACCGACCCGATCGGATGCGTGACGCGCGTCTATCACGGCGAGGAGGACGCCGACGACCATGCCGTCTCGGTCCTGTCGCCGGTCGGGGCTGCCCTCATCGGCCTGTCCGAAGGCAATCGGTCCGCTGGCGCGCCCCGTCGGGGGGCTTTCGCGGCCTGACCGCCCTGCGGGTCCTGTTCCAGCCTTATGGGGCCGCCGCGCGCAACGGTCCCTAGGACCGGGAGCGGCCGCTCCTGCGAAGCCATGCCCGGGCCGGCCCTTCCCGCTGGGCGCGGATGCTGGCCATCCGCAAGACGGCCGGCACGCGCGGCGCCGGAGCGCGACGCTCAGGGGTTGCGCGCCCGCGCCTCGTGCACGGCCCGCCGCAGGACGCGGGACAGGTCCGTCACCGAGTACGGCTTGCGCAGCAAATCGAAGCCGTGCGTGCCCTCGGCGGCGAGCACGTCGCTGTATCCGGAGGTCAGCACGACCGGAATCGCAGGGTACCTGCGACGGATCTCAGCCGCGAGTTCGACCCCGTTCATGCCCGGCATCACCACGTCCGAGAACACCACCTCGAACCCGGAGGGCGCGCGCTCGATTTCCTCGAGCGCCGCCGCAGCGTCCTTCGCCCACACCGTGGCGTATCCGAGTTCGCGCAGGGCCTGCTGCGCGAAGGCCCCGACGTCGAGGTTGTCCTCGACGACGAGGACGCGGGTGCCGTGGCCTTCGGCAAGCGCCTCCGGTTCCGCGACCGGCCCCGCGGCATCGGCGGCATCGGCCGAGACGCGGGGGAGGAAGAGCGTGAAGGTCGTGCCCTTGCCACGCTCGCTCTCGACGACGATCTCGCCGCCGGACTGCTTGGCGAACCCGAACACCTGGCTCAGCCCGAGCCCCGTGCCCTGTCCGACCCCCTTGGTCGTGAAGAAGGGCTCGAAGATCCGCTCTAAGTTCTCGGGCGCGATGCCGGCGCCGGTGTCGGAGATCGAGACCGCCACGAAGTCGCCCCAGCGGGCGAGATGCGTCCTGACGGACGGGATCCTGTCGGTGCGAGCCAGCCGGATGCGCAGGCGGCCCTCGCCGTCCATGGCGTCGCGGGCGTTGACCACGAGGTTGACCAGCGCGGTGTCGAACTGGCTCGGGTCGGCGCTGACATGGAGGTCCTGCGGCCCTCCACGCGGCAGGTCGAGCTCGATTTGGACACGCGCACCCGTGAGCGTCCTCACCATGTCGGACACCGCGACCACCGCGCGATCGGCCGCGAAGGTCTCGGGCCGGAGCGCCTGCCGACGGGCGAATGCCAGGAGCTGTGCGGTGAGCTTCGCGGCGCGGTCCACGGTGTCCGAGATGGCGCCGACATAGCGCTGCCGTCGCTCCTCGGCCAGGTTGGGCCGCTTCAAGAGGTCGGTCGAGGACTTGATGACCGTCAGCAGGTTGTTGAAATCATGGGCCACGCCCCCTGTCAGTTGCCCCACGGCCTCCAGCTTCTGCGACTGCCGCAATTGCTCCTCGAGGGCGCGGCGTTCGTTGACGTCGCGACCGGCGGCGTAGAAATGGTCGCCTCTCGGGATGGCGTTCCAGGATACCCACCGATAGCCACCGTCCCGCTGGCGGAGGCGCACGTCGACGTCGTCCAGGGCAAGGCCGGACCCGACCCGCTCGAAGGCCCTGGCGGCACTGGCCAGGTCCTCGGGGTGCACGAAGGCGTCGAAGCGCGCGCCCACGACCTCGCCGAGGTCCCAACCGAGCATCTCGGTCCAGGCGGCGTTCACCTTCCGGAACATGCCGTCGAGCCCGCAGACCGCGAAGAGGTCGCGGCTGGCGCGCCAGACCATGTCGCGCTCGTCCGCGCGTTCCTGCGCGGCGGCCTCGAGGTGGGCTTCGAGACGTCGCCGGTCCGTGATGTCGTTGAACAGGACGGCGACGCGGTGCTGCTCGGGTTCGCCCACGCGCAGGGCGTGGACGTCGTACCAGCGCCCGAGGGCCACGGCGCCGCTCTCGAACCGGACGGCCCGGCCCGTCTGGGCGACCTCCCCGTAGGTGTCGAACCACGAACGTTCATGGCCGGGCGCGAGATCGGTCATCCAGCGGCCGACGGCATCCCGCAGACCCGTCTGGGCCTCGAAGGCCGGGTTCACCTCGACGAAGCGGTAATCGACTGCCCGTCCCTCCACGTCGAAGCGCATCTCGATGATGCAGAAGCCGCTGTCGACGGCGTTGAAAAGGGCACGGTAGCGCGCCTCGCTCTCGGCGAGCACGCCCTGGGCGGTCCGGAAGCGGGTGACGTCGAGCTGGCTCGCGAAGAAGTACCGGAGATGGCCGTCGGGGTCGAAGACCGGGCTGACGTAGAGCTCGTTGCGGAAGGGCGTCCCGTCGCGGTGGTAGTTCAGGATCTCGACGACGACGTCGCGCCGGCCCGCGATGGCGTCGCGGACCTTGGCCACGTCCGCCGGGTCGGTGCCCGGCCCCTGAAGGAAGCGGCAATTGCGCCCGATCAGCGCGGCGGCGTCGTACCCGCACAGGTTCTGGAAGGCACGATTGGCGAAGACGATGGGGTTATCGGGCAGGTGGGGGTCGGTGATGATCTGCGGCATGCGGGTTTTCTCCGCCGCCGTGAACAGGAGGTCGGTCGAGGCCGCGGAGGTGCGCTGCTCCCGCTCCGGCCGGCGCAGGCCGTCTCGCCGCTCGGCCTCCAGCATCGCCACGCGGGCTTCGAGCGCGCGCTCGCGTCCTTGCAGCCTCTCGATCTCGGCGTTCATGGCCCTCCTCGGTCATTCGGGTG
The DNA here is from genome assembly GCF_920984675.1 of Methylobacterium sp. Leaf118. Lineage (GTDB taxonomy): Bacteria > Pseudomonadota > Alphaproteobacteria > Rhizobiales > Beijerinckiaceae > Methylobacterium. Next base: position 6,983 of record NZ_CAKLBV010000020.1, on the reverse strand, counting down.
GATATCGGCGGCGGCGGCGAGGGACAACGCCGAACATCCGGACCGGCGCCACCGTATCGACGCAGGGCGGCTTTTCCGGAGCGAGCGCCCGCGACGCGCCGGTCTCTGCTCTCAGTCGCCGGGATTTCCTCGGTGACTTCGGCCGCCCGCCGCCCGAAGCCGCCCTGACCGTTCAACCCACTCCGTCCTGAGAGCGGACACTGGGCGTCCAGCGCGACCGTGGCCGATCCCGTCACTTCGCCGCGGGACACCGCGCGGTGAGCTTGTTGCCATCCGGATCGCGCAGATAGGCCGCGAAGGCGCCGTTCGGGCGCTCGCCGGGTGTGCCCTCGATCGCGATCCCACCCTGCGCAAGGCCGGCCTTGTGCCACGCGAGAACGTCGTCTCGGCTTGCCGCGGCGAGACCGATCGTCCCCCCATTGGCCGCGGTCGCCGGCTTGCCGTCGATCGGCCTCGTGATCATCAGCCGCCCGCCGTCGTGGGTATAGATCAACCGGCCTCTCGCATCCATCTTGCCGGGCTTGCCGCCCAACGCCGCGAATGTCGCGTCATAGAAGTCTCTGGCCCGATCGAGGTCGTTGCTGCCGATCATGATGTGCGTGAACATCGTCGTCTGTCCCTTGGCTCAGTCTCGACGGTCGTCGGACCCGCTCTCGCCGCGGATCCTCGCGGATTGATCGCGATTTCATCCCTTATCCGAACGTGAACGCAGAGGCTTTCACAGGAGGGTCTTGAAACTGTATCGCGACGCTGCGCTCCGCAACCGACCCGGACTGGCGGATCGGCGGGTAAAGCCGCGTTTCCGTCACGATGCCATCGCCGTCCGGCGTGATGTCGACGCCGTGGTCCGTCCCGGGCGGCTGTCCGTCGAGCGCTCCCCGGAAGCGAACCGGGCGCCCGTCCGCCCCGGGGCCAAGAACCGGGGCTTTGTACGCTTGGCCGAAATGGCCGAGATGGGGAAAGCCCTATCGCAGGGCCGCGTCCGTGACGGACCATGCCCCAGCGACAGCGGCCCGCAATTCGTCGTGGACCCGCTCCAGTCGCAGGTCCCGCAGAACGCTCGTCGGACTCATGCCGCGGGATGCCTGAAAGCCGCGATGGAGTGCTTTCGGGCTGATGCAGGCCGCCTGAGCCGGAGCAGGCTCGACCCCGCTCCGGCCCTTTCCCTCACACGAGGAAGATGTCGTCGAACGTGAGCGCGGCCTTGTTGTCGAGCATGGCGATCTTCACCTTGGCGCCGCTGCCCGAACCGTCGGCGTCGTAGAACAGCTCGCCGGTCGATTGCTTGTACAGGATGCGATCGTCGGCATCCGCCGTGCCGGTGGTGACGTTCTTGAACGCGTTCGGGTCGAGCGGTCCGGGGGCGAGCGTCGTGAAGAGGCTGCTCGAGAGCTGGATCGTGTCCTCGGTCGCGAAATCGGTGATGCGATCGATGTTGCCGGTGCCCGGCGCGTTGGCGAAGACGAAGGTGTCGGCCCCGCCCCGACCCGTCAGCACGTCGTTGCCCCAGCCGCCGTTGATCACGTTGGCGGCATTGTTGCCGATCAGGTTCTGGGCGAGCGCGTTGCCGGTCAGATGGATCGGGGCATCGCCCGCCGATTGGAGGATCCGCAGTTCCTCGATCTCCTGGCCGACCGACAGCGTGTAGTTCACGGTCGTCACGACCGAGTCCCAGCCGCCGCCCTTGCTCTCGACGATCTGGTCTCCGGCGTGGTCGACGAAGTAGGTGTCGCTGCCGGCGCCGCCGTGGAGGCTGTCGGCCCCGCCGCCGCCGTCGATGCGGTTGTTGCCGGCATCGCCCACGATCTTGTTCGCAAAGTCGTTGCCGGTCAGGGCGATGGTGGTCTTGGCGTCCTTGTCGACCGTCCGCAGTTCCTCGATCTCCTGACCCGCGGTCAGGGTGTGGGACACCGAGGTGATGACCAAATCCTTGCCGCCGCCCTTCGCCTCGAGCACCCGGTCACCCGCATTGTCGACGCGATAGGTGTCGCTGCCCAAGCCGCCGGACATCGTGTCGGCGCCGAGGCCGCCGTCGATGGTGTTGTTGCCCACGTTGCCGAACAACTTGTTGTTAAGCTTGTTGCCCACAAGACTCGCATTGAGCGAACCAAACAATTTGGCTTCTATGATCGCGTCCCGAGGAAGCCTCATGGATACGAAAGAAAATGCTTCTGTCTTTATGCCCGCAGCAATGTTCCATGTGGGGTTTTGCACGAAAGCGTAATTGCTAACGGATAGGTCATCATTTCTGTCGTATACATATTTTACGTATTCATCATACCTAGAAGTTCCAAAATAATCTTTCTGAGATGTGACGCGCCCAGATTGATACAAGTCGATCGCAATATGGCTCGTATCGAGATATGCATTGCCAGAAGAAATTACCCTATTCACGTCTCCGCCATTGAAAACTTGCAGAGCAAGACCCTGATACCCAGGCTCATGATTTCCGCTGTAGGTATGGTAGCGATCAAAAACGTTATTATTGACAATAATAGATCCGAATTCACTATTGTCCATCGTTCCAGCATATATGCCGCCGCTATCCAAAAACAAATTTTTGCTAATTACAGTGTTTCCGCCAGCTGGATACCATGCTCCAACTTTCTCACGCGAATTTGATATAACAGAATTGCTAAGATCAAGCGATCCATATCCCGTGCTCCCGAAGCCACCTTCATTGATTTGTGCAAATTCTATTTCTAACCGGCCGGTAAATGCGTAATTATCACTCAGATTTATTATTGTATTGTCGAGAAGTATCGGATCTATGGATGTTCCCTTAGCGATGAATCGTCCGTATGTCGCAATGCTATGACCGCCTCCCTCAATCTGAGCGCCGGGCATGATAGTCAGAGTTACTCCAGGAGCAATTTGCACGTCATCGGTGAGCGTCTTCACGCCCGGGCCCCAAACCGTATCCTTACGGATGATAATCATCTCGTCCCCGAAGCAATGCGTTTCCTGGCGCTCTCAGGCGCATCGCTCCGGTGTCGTAGACCTGTGGTTGAAAGATGGCGGCAAAAGCGTTGCCGGGGCATTCTGTGACGGCGTGACGGACGAGGCACATCGCGCGGCCGTTGACGCCCCGTCCGGTGGGTGGCCTCGACCCCGGACGTGCGATCGCCCCGGTGCTGAGCGCACATTCGCCGCCGGCCTCGCTCTTCGGCGGCGACCTTCGGCGGCGATGGTGCGGGGCCGGATCGGCCCCTATTCGCGGCGCATCAGCCCGTCGACGAAGAACGTCGACCAGAAGCCCGTCTTGAAGGTCGCCTTCAGGCGGTCCGGGTCGTAGTCGTGCTCGACCCAATCGATGAAGTCCTGCCCCTTCGGTTCGCCGGCCTTCAGGTATTCGGCGAAGAAGGCATCGATGATGCCGGTCTTGGCGAAGCGGAAATGCCCGTACCGCAACGACAACTGGCCGGCCGCCTCGCGCACCGGACGGCCTTCATGGAGGATCAGGAACAGGGCCGCCGCGAGGCCGGCCCGGTCGGCGCCCGATTTGCAATGCATCACCGCCGGATACGCGATGCTGTCGAAGAAGGACCGCGCGGCGAGCAGGGTCTCCTTCTTCGGGGCGTCGCGGGAATGCAGCATGAACTCGACCAGCGTGATCCCGAACCGGTCGCAGGCTTCCTTCTGGAGCTGCCAGGCGCCGTGATCGCGCACGCCGCGCAGGTTGACGATCGTGCGCACGCCCTTCGCCGCGAACTGCGCGATATGGTGCGGGGCCGGCTGCGCCGAACGCCAGAGCCGGCCCTCACACACGGTATGGAGGTTCAGATAGGCGAGGCGAAACACCCCGTAATCGACGAAGAGCATGTTGAACCAAGCACTGATCCGCCCGCGCATCCCCTCGATCGGACGATCCCAGCGGGCCACGCGCTGCAGCCGCAGGGCCGTGCGCGTCTCGGAGGACCGGAAGTGCTTGAGGAGGGACATGACGGGGGGCGAGGGCTCGGCGGGCAGGGTTCAGGTTTGCATCACGGCGGCGAACTCAAGGGGAGAGCCCGCGGCGGAAGCCCGTCCGGTCGGTCCAGAGGCCCCGCGCCTCGATCTCGGTGGTGGTCTTGATGAGGTCGGCGAAGGCGACGGACATCGCGATGGCGAAGCCCTGGCTGCCCCCCAGGAAATGCCGCCGCACGAGATAGGTGCGCAGGAAGACGATCGGACCGCCGAACACCAAGCGGCCGTAGAGCGCCCAGCGGCTCCGCAGACCGAGCGATTTCGGCGATGACATCACCGAATACTGGATGTTCTTCTCGGTGAGATGGCGCAGCGAGCGGGCGGAGTAATGGTGGATCGGATGCGTGAGCGTCCCGACCGGCTCGCCCTTCGTCTCCACGCTCTCGTGCACGGGCTTGTCCGAGAAGCGGCCCCGCGCCCGATGGTAGAGACGCACGGCCCGGTCCCGCCGCGAGGGCGCCGGCGCCGAACGGCCCGGATAGACCAGGGCGCGCGGCAGGGCATAGAACGACAGCGGCGGCGCGGACCGGAAGAGGCCGCGGATCTCCTCGGCGAGCTCGGGGGTCACCACCTCGTCGGCGTCGAGGTTCAAGACCCAGTCGTGCACGCATTCCGCCTCGGCCGCGCGCTTCTGCGGGCCGAACCCTTGCCAGGATCGCTGGACGACGCGCGCGCCGTAGCGGAGGGCGATCTCGCAGGTGCGGTCGCGGCTGCCGGAATCGACCACGACGATGTCGTCGACGAGCCCCGCGACACTCGCGAGGCAGGCCTCGATCACGTCTTCCTCATTGAGGGTAATCAGAAAGCAGGACACAGGCACCGGTCGCATCTGGGCCAGCTCAGAACTCATCCCGCGGATCTCTTCCGGACACGCCTTCGACCCTCTCGTCCGGCGCACGGATCGGCCGCGGATGGGGCGGCGGCAGAGCCCAAGGACGCGATCGACCCGACCAGCCATAGCGGCGCGGCCGGGAATGCACAAACGCCGGGCCCCCTCCTCTCCCTCCCCCGCATCCCTCGCCTGCGGCGGGCGAAGGCCGCCCGGCCGCTGCGGGCGCTCGCCTCGATCGCGATCAGGCGAGCTGCTGGCGCGCGAGCGTGGCGAACAGGCCGTTCCGGGCGAGGAGATCGGCATAGCGCCCCTCCTCGGCGACGCGGCCGTGATCGAGGACGTAGATCCGGTGGGCGTTCTGGATCGTCGAGAGACGGTGGGCGATGACGATCCGGGTCGCGTCGAGGCGCTCCAGGCCCTCGGAGACGATCTGCTGGGTGCGGTTGTCGAGGGCGCTGGTCGCCTCGTCGAAGAGCAGGATGCGCGGGCGGCGCACCACCGCGCGGGCGATCAGCAGGCGCTGGCGCTGGCCGCCGGACAGGAGGGCGCCGTCCTCGCCGACGAAGGTGTGCAGGCGCATCGGCATGGCCCGGATGTCGGCATCGAGTCCGGCCATGCGGGCGGCCTCCCAGGCCTCCGCCTCCGTCAGCGGCGCGCCGTTCAGGATGTTCTCCAGGAGCGTGCCGGTCATGGCGCGGCTGCTCTGGAGCACCACGCCCATCTGGCGGCGCACCGCGCGCAGGTCGAGGCTCGCCATCTCCTGGTCGTCGAAGAAGATCGAGCCGCTGGCCGGCGTCTCGAAGCCGAGCAGCAGGCGCATCAGGGTCGATTTCCCCGAGCCCGACGTGCCGACGATGCCGACGAACTCGCCGGGCCGCACGGTGAGGGAGACACCGTCGAGGATCGTCGGGCCGTCCGGCTGGTAGCGGAACACGACGTCGCTGATCTCGATGCCCCCGCGCAGGGTCCGCACGGCCCCCGTGCCGCCGGGGCTCTCCGGGGTCGCCTGGAGCAGCGGCGCGGCGCGTTCGTAGAGGGGGCGCAGCGCCATCAGCGCGGGCAGCGCCCCGCCCAGCGCCAGGGTGGCGCCCATGAACTGCCCGTAGGCGGCGTTGAAGGCGACGAAGCGCCCGATGCCGATCTCCAGGCCGCCGAGACCGACGATGCCGATCATCACCGCCGTGGCGGCGATGCCGAAGGCCGTCCCGAAGGCCGAGAAGCCCGCCGAGAGGCTCTGCTGCCGGAAATCGAGGGAGCGCCGCTCGATGAAGAGCGGCGCCCAACGGGCGAAACCGCGCGCCTCGGCCCCCGCGACCTTGAGCTTGGCGATGCCCTGGATCAGCTGAAGGGCCGTGGCCTGCAGCCGCCCCTCCGTTTCCAGGGCCCGCCGCCTCCAGGCCAGGACGCGCAGGTTGATCGCCACCATCAGGACGAGCTGGATCGCGACGAACCCGATCGCCACCAGGGCGAGGCGCCACTCGTAATAGAGGATCAGGGCGAGGCTCGAGAGGGAGAAGACGGCCGAGAGCAGGCTGTTGATCACCGTGCCGCCCACCGCATCGCGCATCTGGTTGACGGCGGCCGCGCGCATGGCGAGGTCGCCGGCCGCGTAGCGCCGGAAGAAGCCCGCGGGCAGCCGCAGCAGCCGGTCCCAGACGGCGCCTTCCAGATCGACGTTCAGGAGCGTGGCGAGGCGCAGCAGCAGGAAGCTGCGCACCAATTCGAAGACGATGCCGCCGAGCCCGAGGGCGGCGATGCCGGCGGCGAGCTGGAGCAATTCCGGACGCGAGGAGGACGGGATCACCGTCTCGAACAGGATCTCGGTCGCCATCGGCAGGACGAGGCTGAGGGCACTGCCGGCGAGCCCGATGAGCAGCACCGCGCCGAGGATCGGCCAGGCCAGCGGCCCGGCGAAGCGCAGGAGGGCGCGCCCGTCGATCGGCCCGTCGGGCAGGCGGCGTTGCAGCACGGTGCCGTGCTCGGCCAGGGTCGCGGCCTCCCGCTCCCCCACCCGGCGGAGGACGCCGCCGTCCCACAGGCGGTAACCGGCCCGCCAGCCGGTTCCGGGAAGGAGGGCGACCGGCGTGCCGTCGGCCTTGCGGGTGGCGAGCACCGGCTGCCCGCCCCGGCGCCACCAGCCGGCGGAGAGGCGGATCCGGCGCGGCCGCACGCCGGCCCAGGCGGC
>NZ_CAKLBV010000019.1 GCF_920984675.1 Methylobacterium sp. Leaf118 | reverse complement strand
GGTCAAGGGCGGTGCGGTCGGTGGCCGGCGCGCCGGGCGGCAGGCTCTTGGCGGCCGGCACGAACAGGCCGTGGAGCTGCCAGCCCCGGGCCCGGATCGCGGCGGCCTCGCGCTCGGCGGCCTGCCCGATCCCGTCGCCGTCCGAGATCAGCACCACGTCCGCCGCGACGACGTTGGCCTCCGCCAGCATCCGGCGGGCCAGGGCGAGGCCGCGCTCCGGGTGGGTTCCGCGGTCGGGCACGGTGTCGGCGTCGAGCGCGAACAGGGTCGTGCCGATCGCCTCGCGGTCGGTCGTCGGCGAGACGGCGGTGTAGGCGTCGCCCGCATAGATCACGAGCGCCACCGAGCGGGTGCCGGCGGCCTCGGCCACCGCCTCCGCCGTCTGGCGCGCCTCCTTGAAGCGCCCGCCCTCGGTGACCGAGCGGGACAGGTCGAGCACGATCACGGTGGCGTCGAGGTTGCGGAAGGTCGCGGCCTCGGGGCGCTCCACCGCCGGGCCGGTCAGCGCGACGGCGAGGAGGCCCGCTGCAAGGGCAGCGGCCAAGTTGGCCTGTCGCCGCCCGCCGAGCACGAGGCCGCGCCGGGTCGCCAGCGCCATCAGGGCCGGATCGACCGCCCGGCTCCAATCGCCGAGCGGCGCCGAGCGCCACGCCGCCCGCAGCGCCAGGGCCGCCACGACGGGCAGGGCGAGGAACCAGAGCGGGCGCAGCAGGGTGACGCTCTCGAACGCATCCATCATGTCCGGCGCCTCGTCGCCAGCAGCGCGCAGGCGCAGAGCAGGGCCAGCGCCCCGGGCCAGGGCCAGAGGTCGCGCCGCAGGGGCAGCGGCGGCGCCTGGGCCCGCCCGCCCTCCAGATCGTCGATGGCGTTCGCCACGGTCTCCAGGTCGTCGGTGGTCTTCACGCGGAACGAGCGGCCGCCGCTCGCCTCGGCCATGGCCCGCAGGGTCTCGACATCGACCACGTCCTGCTCGTTGTTGGGGTTGTCGGCCATGTCGGTCGGCCCCAGGGCGATGGTGTAGACGCGCACGCCGAGGTCGCGGGCGAGCTGCGCCACGTCCTTGGGCGCCGTCTGGCCGGCATTGTTGGCCCCGTCCGAGAGCAGCACCACGACCTTGTCGCGGGCGGGCGGCGGGCCGCCGCCCTCCGCATTCGCCACCTGGGCCGGGGCGAGGCGCTTCAGGGCGAGGCCGAGCCCGTCGCCGATCCCGGTCGAGCGGCCGACGAGGCCGATGGTCGCCTCCTCCAGCGTCCGGGCGACGCTCGCGGTGTCGAAGGTGGGGGCGGCGGCGACGAAGGCCTGATCGGCGAACTCGACGAGGCCGATGCGGTCGCCGGCCCGGCGGCGGATGAAATCGGCCCCGACGCGCTTGACCGCCGCGAGCCGGCTCACGGTCTCGCCGTCGAGGGCGAAATCCTTGCGCTCCATGCTGCCCGAGAGATCGAGCGCCAGGATGATCTCCCGCCCCGAGGCGGGGAGCGCCGTCGCGGGCAGGACGAGGCGGGGGCCGGCCAGGGCCACGACGAGGGCGGCCCAGAGCGTGCCGGTGAGCCAGAGCCGGCGCCGTCCCCGCGCCGCGACCGCCTCCGCGCTCTCGGCTCCGCCGACGAGGGTGGGCGGCACCCGCAGGGCCCCGCTGCCGCCCTCGCGCTCCGGCGGGATCAGCCGGGCGGCGAGAAGGGGCAACGGCAGGAGCAGCAGCGCCAGGGGCGCGGCGAAATCGAAGGCCGAGAGAAGGGCGGTGAACCACGCAGACATCGGTTCAGGCCCTGATCCGCGCGACGAGCCGGGCGAGCCCGGCATCCAGGGCGGCCTGATCCGCCCCCCCGGGCCGCCGGTACAGCCCGTCCGTCAGGGCTTGGCCGGGACCGCGGCGAAAGAAGTCGGTGGCGAAGGTGGCGTCCAGGGTCTCGGCCCAGGCGCCGCCGCGGGCGCGGGCGGCCTCCTCGCCCTTCAGGGTGCGCACGAGGCGGCGCAGCAGCCGGGCCTGGGCCACGCGGCGGGGTTCGGGCTCCAGGGCCTCGGCCTGCCGCAGCGCGTGCAGGGCCGCCCGCCGCACCGAAGCGCCGCGCCGGGCCCGGACGATCCGGACCAGGCCGAGGAGGAGCGCGAGGCCGAAGCCCAGGGCAAGGGCGGCCACCATCTCGGGCTGCGCCGCCCCGCCGCCGCCGGTGGGGAGGTGGAGGCCGCGCAGCGCGGTGAGGTCGAGGGGAGGGGGACTATCGGTCAAGCCGCATCCCCTCCGTGCCGTGCCTCTCCCCGCCTGCGGGGAGCGGCGGTTCCGCGCCCGTCACAGCACCGCATCGAGCCGCTCCATCAGGGGGGCGTAGCTCTCCGGGCCGGCCTCCACGTCGATGCGCAGGCCCTCGACGCCCCAGGCATGGAGCCGGGCGAGGCGCGTGTCGGCGGTGGAATGGGCGGCGCGGTCGTCCTGCACGGTGCCGCGGCGGCCGTCCGGCAGGGCGTAGGGGTAGAAGCCCGAGGGCCGCGCCCGCTCGAAGGCGTCGCTGACGAGCAGCATCCGGATCGAGAGCCGCTCCGCGAGCGCCGTCATCAGTCCCTCCAGGTCGGGGCCGGGGGCGTCCAGCGCGCTCGCAATGACGAGATGGCCGCCCGAGGGCAGCAGCGCCCGGGCGAGCGCCAGCGTGTCGGTGAGGGGGGGATCGTCCTTCGCCGAGCCCGCCAGGGCCGCCGCGTGGGCGTGGGCGAGCGCCCCGGTCACCGCCGTCATCGCCCGCTCGCCACCCGCCGGCCGGACCACCGCGGGCTCGCCGGCCGAGGCCACGATCAGGCCGATGCGCCCGCCATCGCCGACGATGCGCCAGCCGAGGAGGGCCAGCGCCTCCGCCGCCGCGACCGAGCGCAGCGCCCGGCGCGTTCCGAACAGCATGGAGGGGCGGAAATCGGCCATCAGCACCACGGCGCGGTCGCGCTCGTCGTGGTGGGTGCGCACGTGCAGCTCGCCCGTGCGGGCGGTGGCGTTGCGGTCGATGAAGCGGCGGTCGTCGCCCTCCGACCACAGCCGCACATCGTCCGGCTCCGAGCCGCGCCCGCGCTTGCGCGTGACGATGCCGCCGGGCAGCCCCGCGATGGTGCGGGTCGAGGGCGAGACGCCGCGGCGGGCGAGGTGGCGCAGGCTCATCAGCCCGGCGCCCGAGAGGTGGATGCCGGGGGTCTCGAGCAGGTCGGTCGCGGGCGTCGCGGAGCCGGCCATGTCAGCAGGCCCGCATGTCAGAGCGCCCGCGTCCGCTCGACCAGCCCGGCGACGATGCCCCGGGTCGTGCGTCCCTCGGCCGCCGCGCGCCAGGTCAGGCCGATGCGGTGGGCGAGGGCGTCGGCGGCCAGGGCCGCGATGTCCTCGGGCACCACGTGGTCCCGCCCGCGCAGGAAGGCACGGGCCTTGCCGGCCACCATCAGGGCGAGCGTCCCGCGGGGCGAGGCCGGGTGCTCGATGGCGGCGCGCAGATCCGGGGCCACGCTGTCGGTGCGGGTGCCGGCGACCAGCCGCACGAGGTAGTCCTTCAGCGCGGGCGAGACGTAGGTGGCGAGCGCCGCGTCCCGCGCCGCGATCACCTCCGCCACCGTGAGCCGCACCGGCATCTGTTCGGCGTGATGGTTCAGCTCGCCCTCGACGAGATCGAGGATGCGGCGCTCGGAGGCTTCGTCCGGCATCTCCACAACGACGTGGAGCAGGAAGCGGTCGAGCTGCGCCTCGGGCAGGGGGAAGGTGCCGGCGTGTTCGATCGGGTTCTGCGTCGCCACCACCATGAACGGATCGGGCAGGCGGTGGGTGTGGCCCGACACCGTGATCTGGCCCTCGGCCATCGCCTCCAGCAGGGCCGACTGCACCTTGGGCGGCGCGCGGTTCACCTCGTCGACGAGGATCAGCGAGTGGAACAGGGGGCCGGGCAGGAACTCGAACGTGCCCGCATCCTGGCGCCAGACGGTGGTGCCGGTGAGATCGGCGGGCATCAGGTCCGGCGTGCACTGGACGCGGGCGAAGGAGCCGTCGAGCCCGTCGGAGAGGCGCTTGACCGCGCGGGTCTTGGCGAGCCCGGGCGCGCCCTCGATCAGCAGGTGGCCGCCGGTCAGGAGCCCGATCAGCAGGCGCTCGACCAGCGTGTCGGCGCCGATCAGCCCGTGGGCGAGCCCGTCGCGGAGCTGGAGGATGCGGTCGCGGATGCCGGCGGCCGCGGGGGTCTCGGAGCGCCGGGGGGGCGCTTCGGCGAGGGCCGGTCCGCTCATGCCCGCACCGCCGCGCGGCCGGCCGCGCCCGGACACGGGGCGACGTTCGCAGGGTGAGCCACCTGCCTCATGCGCTTCTCCTCGCACATTTCCTCGTCGGGGCTTATTCTTAGGTTGCCCTCAACCTTTCCCGTGTGCCCGCTGGCGCCACGCGCCGTCAATCCCACGGCGTGCCGCAGCGGCGGGGTCGGGCGATTTGCCCGGGGGGTGATCGGAGCGCGCCGTTCAACAGAGCGCGAGGCCGGCCGCCGGGATCCGTCACGCAACCGTCACGCTCCTCGGCCAGCCAGAGCCTTTCCTTGCGATGGACGACGATGCCCGGCCCCTTTCCCGTTCCCACCCCCGAAGCCCTCAATTCCGCGGTCAGCCTCGCCGTCGCCTTCGGCCTCGGCACCTTGATCGGGGCCGAGCGGCAGTACCGGCAGCGCACGGCGGGTCTGCGCACCGCGGTGCTGGTGGCGCTCGGGGCCGCGGCCTTCGTCGATCTCGGCATGCGGCTGACCGGCGGCGACGGCGCGACCCGGATCGTCGCCTACGTGGTCTCCGGCATCGGCTTCCTGGGCGCGGGCGTCATCATGAAGGAGGGCATGAACGTGCGCGGCCTCAACACCGCCGCCACGCTCTGGTGCTCGGCCGCCGTGGGCGCCTTCGCCGGGGCCGACCTGCCCCTGGAGGCGGGGTTCGTGACCGTGGCGGTCCTGGCCGGCAACACCCTGCTGCGCCCGCTGGTGAACCTGATCGACCGCATCCCGATCGACGAGAGCGCCACCGAGGCGACCTACGAGGTCCAGGTGACGGTGGCGCCCGACGGCTCGGGGCCCGCCCGCGATCTCCTGGTCGAGCGCCTGGAGGCGGCGGGCTATCCCGTCGGCGCCATCGAGGTGGAGGAACGCGGCGAGGAGGCGGTCGACGTCATCGCCACGCTCACCGCCACGACGGTGCTGGCGAAGGAGCTCGATGCCGTGACGGGCGAGCTGCAGACGCAGCCGGGCATCCGCCACGCGACCTGGTCGGCCCAGACCGCGGATTAGCGCCTCGGCCCGAACGGTGCCGCGGCGTTCGTCCGGATGGGCCGCGGGCCCGCCCGCGGCCATCGCGGAGGCCGGGCGCGCGAAGGACGGCCCGGGGGAGGCTTGAAGGCGTCCCGTCGGTCCGGCACCGTCGGGTCTGGGTCTTCGAGGGCTTGGCGAAAGGAACCGACGTGACGGTGTCGAGCGAGGACGACCTGATCGGACTGAAGCTGATCGGGCGCATCGTGGCCGACACGCTCGAGGTGATGAAGTCGGCGATCGAACCCGGCATCACCACCCGCGAACTCGATCGGATCGGGCGACAGGTCCTGGAGGCGGCCGGGGCCCGTTCGGCCCCCGAGATGGTCTACGGCTTTCCCGGAGCGACCTGCATCAGCGTGAACGAGGAGATCGCCCACGGCATCCCGGGCGAACGCCGGATCGCTCCGGGCGATCTGGTCAACATCGACGTCTCGGCGGAGAAGGGCGGATTCTTCTCCGATACCGGCGCGTCGTTCGCCGTGCCGCCGGTGACGCGCGCGGTCGAGCGGCTGTGCCGGGACGGGCGCCGGGCGATGTGGATGGGCTTGCGGCAGGTCGGCGCCAACAAGCCGCTCTCCGCCATCGGCCGGGCCGTCGGCGCCTTCGCCGAGAAGAACGGCTATACGCTGGTGCGCAATCTCGCGAGCCACGGCGTCGGCCTGTCGCTGCACGAGGAGCCGAAGGAGATCGCGACCTGGCCCGACGCGTCGGAGCGTCGGATCATGACCGACGGGATGGTGTTCACCGTCGAGCCGTTCCTGTCCCTCGGCGCCACCTTCGCCGAGGATGGCGACGATCCCTGGACCCTCTACAGCCGGCCGCGCGCCCTCACGGTGCAGTACGAGCACACCGTCGTGGCGACCCGCAACGGACCGCTGGTTCTCACCATGCCGGGGCCGTAGGGGCGGGACCGCGGTGCACCGCGATCCCGCCGACCGCGTCCGGCTTCCCGAAAACGCTCACCCCGGCTCGCCGGGCGCGTCCTCGATGTAGAGCTCGTCCAGCAGCACCTTGATGAGCGCGACGAGGGGCAGGGCCAGCGCCACGCCCCACAGGCCGAACAGCACCCCGAGGAGCAGCTGGCCGGCGAAGATCGTGGCCGCCGGGATGTCGAGGGCCCGGCGCTGGATGAAGGGGGTGAGCCCGTAGCTCTCCACCGCCTGGACCGCGAGGTAGACGCCCGTCGCCCCGAGCGCCGCGTTGAACCCGGAGGCGAGGCTGCTCAGGATGATGATGGCGCCCGCGATCATCGGGCCGATGGTCGGCACGAAGGCCAGTAGCCCCGCCTGCAGCCCGAGGATCAAGGCCCCGCCGATGCCGAGGAGGCTGAGCCCCGCCCAGGTGAGCAGGAAGATCACCAGCATGGTCAGGAGCTGGCCGAACAGCCAGTGCCGCAGGGTCTCGCCCGCCCCGTCGAGAACGCGGGCGCCCTTCTCCCGGTGGCGCGGCGGCACGAGGCGCAGGGCGCCCGAGCGGTAGCCGCCCGGATCGGCCGCGACCGCGATGCCCAGGAAGGCGATGACGAGGACGTTGCCGAGCGCGTTGAACAGCCCGAGCACCACGCTCGCCGCCGGCCCGAGCACGCTGCCGGCATCCGACAGGAGGGAGCCGGGGCTTTTCAGGGCGCCCGAGGCGAGGCCGGCGAGGCCGCCCTGCTTCTGGCCCTTGTCCTCTCGGCTCCCGTCCTGCCCCCTCCCTTCGCCGCTCCCTGCACCGCTCCCTGCGCCAGCCCCTTCTCCGGTCTTGCCACCGCCCGGATCCCCGGCCCCGTCACCGCCCTTGTCGGTCGCGGAGGCGGCATTCTGGAGGAGGTCGATCTCGATGCCGTGGTCCTTCAGCCAGGTCCGCACGGTCTCGGATTGCTGGCGCACGGTGGTGCCGAGGTCGCGTCCCTCCCGGGCCACGGTGGCGCCGCCGAAGGCCGTGAGCGCGAGCGCGAGCCCGAACAGGGTGAGGGTCGCGAGGGTCAGCCGCAGCCAGCGCGGCGCCGGCAGCACGTAGCCGAGGCCCCGGGTCAGCCCGTCGAGGAAGACCGCGAACAGGATGCCGGAGAAGATCAGGAGCAGCGTCGCCGCGGCGGTCCAGGCGAGCCAGAGCCCGGCCGCGAAGGCGACGACGGCGATGCCGGCGGCCGCGAGGCCGCGCGTCCCGGCGGAGGAGAGGGCGCTCATCGGATGTCGGCTTTCGGGTTGGGGGGTCACGCCCAGGATTCGGCGGCGGCGGCGTCCGCCTGCGTCGCCTCCACCCAGCCGCCGGTGGTGCCGTCGGCGAGGTGCTCGCGCTTCCAGAACGGGGCGCGGGTCTTGAGATAGTCCATCAGGAAGTCGGCCGCCGCGAAGGCCGCCTTGCGGTGGGGCGAGGCCGTGACGACGAGCACGATGCCCTCGCCCGGCCGCACGAGGCCGTGGCGGTGGATCACCCGCAGGGCCTGGACCGGCCAGCGGGACCGCGCCTCCGCGACCACCCGGCCGATCTCGGCCTCGGCCATGCCGGGGTAATGCTCCAGCTCCAGCGCGGCGAGCCGACCGTCCTCGTTCCGGCACAGCCCCGAAAAGGTCACGACGGCGCCCGCACGGCCGGCGAGCGCCGCCTCGACCCGGGCGATCTCGGCGGCGGTGTCGAACGGCTCCGACTGGATGCTGACCGGGTTCATGGTGTCCACGTTCGGTAAAACCTCGCCGGGCCCCGGCGGGGGGCGCTCACGTCTCGACTTACCCCGCGGGCCCGTGCGCCTATATGGCTCACCAAGCCCGGCGCGCCACGGCGTGCCCGCCTTCGAGATGCGAGCCGCCCGTGACGCCCGACCTGATCCTGCCCTATGCTGGCGTCCTGCCGGTCTTCGCCTCGCGGCCCGTCTGGTGCGGGCGCGGCAGCACGGTGATCGGCACCGCCACCCTCGGGGCCCAGGCCTGGCTCGGCGACGACAGCGTGATCCGCAGCGACGGCCAGCCGGTGAGCGCGGGCGATCGCTTCTGGCTCGGGCACCGCTCCACCGTCCACATCGCCACGGAATCGCTGCCGACGCGGATCGGCGACCGGGTGACGGTGGGCCGCAACGCGGTGGTGCATGCCTGCACGGTCGGCTCGGACGTGGTGATCGAGGACGACGCGATCATCCTCGACGGCGCGGTGGTCGAGGACCGGGTGCTGATCGAGGCGGGCGCCACGATCTTCCCGCGCTCCCGGCTGGAGGCCGGCCACGCCTATGGCGGCAACCCGGCCAAGCGCCTGCGCCCGGTGACGATCGAGGAGCTGAACGAGCGGGCCGAGCGCCTGCGCGAGGCCGCCGACGAGCGCCCCGCCGTCCCGGACGCGGCCCCGCCGGAGGTGGAGGAGAGCGTGTTCGTGGCCCGCACGGCCCGCCTCTCCGGCCGCATCGCCCTCGGCGCCGGCGCCACCGTCCTGTTCTCCTGCGAACTCGCCGCCGAAGTCGGGCCGATCGTGGTCGGGGCCGACTCCAACATTCAGGACAACACCGTGATCCGCACCCGCGGCGAGGGCGTGGTGATCGGGCGCGACACCACCATCGGCCACAACGTCCGCATGAACGATTGCCGGATCGGCGCGCGCTCCCTCATCGGCATCGGCTCGGTGCTGGCGCCGGGCACGGTGGTGGCCGACGACGTGATGCTCGCCGGCGGCTCGACCACCGATCCGGGCCAATTGCTCGAAGGCGGCCATCTCTGGGGCGGACGCCCGGCGCGCATCCTCGGCACCCTCGACGCGAAGAAGCGCGGGATGATGAGCCACATCGTCGAGGGCTATTGCGCGCTCGGGCGGGAGTATCGGGTGTTGCAGGCGGAGGAGGGGTAGGCGAGGTTGGGCGATCGCGATTCGATCGTTCTGCGTGCCCATCGGCTGGCCCGTCCTCGCGTGGGAAGCGGACATCGAGGTCAGGGCGCGGGCATGTCGGGCGGCCTGACCGCTGCACCCATCACCATCTTGCCCGGCCCGTTGTCGAGCAGGCGAAGGCCTACGGCGTCCGCACGCTTCCTCATCGCGATGGGAGGCGCCGTTCACCCGATAGAGGATCGTCTCGGGCACCATGATCGGGCCTGCGGCTTCCTTGTCCTGCGCCCGCAGCGCTCGGCTTGTTGCCTGGTCCGGCTCGGTCAGGGCCTTCGGGATCATGACGGCGGGGGCGGCGACCGCCAGCGCGGCGAGGATACCGGCCGGCCAGCGCCCCACGCGCCGCGCCGGGTTCGCGCCCAGACTGCCACGCCCCACAGCATCGCTGCCAGGAGCCCCACCAGAGCATCGCGCCTGATCGTCGCGAATGCATCTCAAGATCGGGGTGAGATCATTGCGCAGATCAATCGATCGCCCTGGGAAATGCAACCCGTAACGCCACGACCGGTTGCATGGGCGTCAGGCACGAGCTTTGCCAGGGTTCCGGGGCTTCGGGTGCGCGCAGACGCCGATCGGCTGCCGGCCCTACCCACACGCGATCTGATCGCAGCGCCGCACCGCCGCGATCATCCGGGCCAGCGACTTCACGCCGGGATGGCCCAGCACGCCGGTATTGCCGAGAACGTAGGACGGGGTCGCGGTCAGGCCGAGATTGGCCGCGACGCCCATATGGGCGCGCAGCGCCTGGCGGACCTCGTCGCTGTCGGCGATCTGCTCGAGTTCGGCCCGGGCGACGCCGGCCTTCGCGCCGAGGTCGAGCGCCTTGAGTCCGTCGATCTGGCCCTTGGTGGCGAGCAGCTGGCCGTAGAAGGCGAAGGCCGCGGCCGAGCCGAGCTTGCGCTGGACCGCGAGCGAGACTTTTGCCGCCTGGGCCGACATCGGCGAGAGGATCGGGTTGTGCACGAGGCCGATGCGCAGGCCCGGATCGCTGGCGGAGAGCGCGGTGAGGTCGGCGGCGGCCCGGCGGCACCAGGGGCAGTTGTAGTCGAAGAACTCGTAGAGCGTGACCTCGGCCTCGCGGGGGCCGAGATAGGTCACGCCCCGCAGTTCCTGGATCTGCCCGGTGATCTCGCCCGGCAGCCGCATGTTGGCGACCGGGCGGCCCTCGTCGTTCTCGACCTTGAAGAACTGGCCGTAGCTCTGCGCGGCGGCAGGGCCGGCGAGCGCGAGGCCGAGCGAGGAGGCGAGGAAGCGGCGACGGTCGAGGCTCATGGGCGAATCCCTGGTCGGGCGCGGCCTGAGCCGACCGCGCATGTCCCCTCATCCTCGCCGAGCGTGGTTTATTTTTGCATCAACCGGACCGAGCATGACCTCCCGAAGCGCCTCGCACAGCGCGGCATCATCGATGCGCGCCTCGCAGGCCAACCGGGCGAAGACGGCGGTCTTGAAGGCGCGCGAGGGTATTTCGGCATCACCGTCGGTCATCCGATAAGATCGCACTCGGTGCGATCTTATCGACGGATTCCTCCCCTCACGCGGCTTCCGCGGTCGCCGCCCGTTCCTTGGCGAGCTTGGCCACGCTCACCTGATCGATCTTGCCGGTGCCGAGCATCGGCAGGTGCTCCAGCACGACCACCTCGGCCGGGACCGCGATGTCGGGGGCGCCGCGGCCCTTGGCGAAGGTCTGGTAGGCGGCTCGCGTCGCTCCCTTCGCCTGCGTGAACAGGATCAGGCGCTCGCCCTTGCGGGCGTCGGGCACGGCGGCGACCGCGCTCGGGGCGTCGGGCCAGAGGTCGGCGGCGAGCGCCTCGACGCCGGCCAGCGAGACCATCTCGCCCGCGATCTTGGCGAAACGCTTGGCCCGGCCCTTGATCGTCACGAAGCCGTCGGCGTCGAGGGCGACGATGTCGCCGGTGTCGTGCCAACCGTCGACGGGGGCTTCCCGCACGCCGGGCTTCTCGGCCCGGAGATACCCCAGCATGATGTTGGGGCCGCGCACCGAGAGGCGCCCGCCCTCGTCGATGCCGGGGACCGGCTCGAGCCGCGCCTCGATCCCCGGCAGGAGCCGCCCGACCGTGCCGAAGCGGTTGAACATCGGCGTGTTGAGCGCGAGCACCGGCCCGCATTCGGTGACGCCGTAGCCCTCCAGGATGCGCAGGCCGAACTTCTCCGCCCAGGTCTTGCGCGTCGTCTGCTTCACCGCCTCGG
The DNA here is from genome assembly GCF_920984675.1 of Methylobacterium sp. Leaf118. GTDB lineage: Bacteria > Pseudomonadota > Alphaproteobacteria > Rhizobiales > Beijerinckiaceae > Methylobacterium. The sequence goes on along the minus strand of NZ_CAKLBV010000019.1, from coordinate 67,860 downwards.
CACCGGCCACGACGTAGCGGAGGCTCCGCAGATCGTAGGAATGGGCCATCTTGGCGTAGCCGGTGAGGAAGGTGTCGGTGCCGAACAGGACGGTGGCGTTCGAGCCGTAGATGAGCTCCGGCACGATCCGGTAATGCAGGGGCGAGGGATAGAGGTAGACCGGCACGCCCGAGACCAGCGGCAGCACGAGGCCCGCCGTCAGCCCGAAGGCGTGGAAGACGGGCAGCACGTTGAACACCTTGTCGCGGGGCCCGAAATCGATCCGGGCGGCGACCTGCGCCGTGTTGGCGAGCATCGCCCGGTTGGCGAGCACCACGCCCTTGGGCGTGCCCTCGCTTCCGGAGGTGAACAGGATCGCGGCCGGGTCCTGCCCGACGCGGGCGACGAGGGGACGGCGCGGGCTCAAGAATCCGCGGATCTTGTCGCCGGTGCCGACGCTGGCGCGCACGTCCTCGAGATAGATCAGGCGCACCGTGTCCTTGATGCCGTCGATCAGGGCGCCGAGGCGGCCCTTCTCGATGAAGGCGCGGGAGGTCAGGATCGTGTCGACCTGCGCCGCCTGGCAGGCCGAGAGCACGGCCGCCGGGCCGGCGGAGAAGTTGATCATCGCCGGCACGCGGCCCGCGCTCGCCAGGGCGAAGAAGGTCACCGCCGCGCCGTTGGCGTTGGGCAGCATCAGCCCGACGGGTTTCCGGGCGTCCGGCAGGAGCGTTCGCAGCTTCCGCGCCAGGATGTTGGCGCCCATCACGAGGCGCGCATAGCTCATGGTGCCGGTGACCGGGTCCTCCAGCGCCGTGCGCCGCCAGCCGTGGCGCCCGCCCGCCTCGATCAGGGCTTCGAACACGCCGCGCTCGATGTCGGCGGTCTCGAAGACGAGGTCCGACATGATGTCGTAGAGCGCGGCGCCCGCGGCGCGGCGGCGGTGCTTGCCCTTGAGCGCCGGATCGACGGTCAGCCGCACCGGCGGCATGATCGTCACGGTGACCTTGGGCCACCACGCCCGGCGCACTTGATCGCGCTTCAGGCGCGAGAAGATCGTGCGCTCCGGCCCGTCGATCTTCACCGGCACCACCATGGCGCCGGACTTGTCGGCGATCAGCCCGGCCCCGTCATAGACCTTCATCAGGCTGCCCGTGACCGTGAGCCGGCCCTCGGGGAAGATGATCAGCGTCTCGCCGCTCTTGACGGCGTTGATGAGCGTGCGGGTGGCCAGCGGCCGGGTCGGATCGAGGGGCATCGCCTTCGTCACCCGCAGGAACGGCTTCACCCACCAGCGCTGCGCGATGCCGTGGTCGATGGCGAAGACGGGCTCCTGGTCGAGCAGCGAGAGCGCGAGCGGCGCGTCGAGGAAGGAGACGTGGTTGAGGGCGATGATCGCGTTGGGCCCGGCCTTCTCCACGTTCTCCAGGCCCTTCACCTCCAGCCGGTAGAAGGCGCGGAACAGGATCGAGAGGGCGTCGCGCAGGGGATTGGTCGGCAGCGTCGCGAGGATGACCGCGCCGACGATCAGGTTCAGCACCGCCACCAGGGCGAGGAGCTGCGCCATGGAGACGCCGAGCCCCTGCAGCACGGCGAGGGCGAGCGTCCCGCCGACCATGAAGGCGGCGGTGAGCACGTTGACCGCACCGATGACCCGGGCGCGCTTGGCCTTCTCGGTCCAGGCCTGCACCGCGGCGAAGGACGGCACGACGTAGAGGCCGCCCGCGGTCGCGAGCCCGGCGAAGTCGAGGGCGATGCGCAGACCCGACGGGCTCGTGATGAACTCCCAGGCGCCGACCGGTTCGGCCGCGGGCGGGGGCACGTGCGACACCGCCCAGGCGAGATCGAGGCCGAACAGGCCCATCAGCACGGCGCCGACGGGGGTCGGCAGCAGCACGATGCGGCCGCTGGCGAGCCAGGAGGCCAGCCCCGAACCGACCGCGATGCCCACGGAAAAAATCGCCAGCAGGGTGGTGGCGACGATCTCGGTGCCGTTGAGCGTCTGGCGCACCAGCGTCGGCAGCAGCGAGAGCACGACGACGCCGACGAGCCAGAACCAGCTCACGATCACCGAGCCGCGCCACAGCCGCGTGTCGGCCCACAGATCCTTCAGGAGATCGGCGGTGGAGCGGGCGATGTTGGGATCGACCCTGAGGTCGGGCGCGCCCTCGCCGGTCTTCGGGATCGCGCGGGCGGATAGCCAGCACAGGACCGCCATGCCCATCAGCCCGGCACCGAGCCCGAGCGCGTGGCCGCCCATTGCCATGGCGAGGCCGGCCGTGATGGTGCCGAGCAGGATGGCGAGGAAGGTCGCGGCCTCGACCAGCGCGTTGCCCGCGGTCAGCTCCTCGCGCTTCAGGTGATCGGGCAGGATGCCGTACTTGATCGGCCCGAACAGCGCCGCGATGATGCCGAACAGGCCGAGCGCGCCGAACAAGAGCGGCACCGAATGCAGCCAGAAGCCCAGCACCGAGAGCAGGGCCGCGAAGATTTCCGCGAATTTCAGGCGCTTGGCGAGCAGCGCCTTGTCGTAGCGGTCGGCGAGCTGCCCGCCCAACGCCGACAGGATGAAGAACGGCCCGACGAACACGGCGCTCGCCAGCGTCACCAGCACGCTGCCGCTCTCCCCGCTCTCGGCGTTCACCTGGAACAGGATCAGCAGCGCGAGCGCGTTCTTGAGGAAGTTGTCGTTGAAGGCGGAAAAGAACTGGCACCAGAACAGCGGCGCGAAGCGCCGCGTCGTCATGAGCGTGCGGAACATCGTGGTCTCCCGGCTTCGAGCATGACTGCCCGCCTGGGGGCGATGCGTCAAATCATGCTTTTGCACGGCGTTCAAATTATCCCGTCGGCACCCCCCCGCAAGCTTGATTTTGCACGACGTGCAATCTATCGGGGCGGGGCGTGCGAGGCGGCACGCCGATCCCTGACCCGGTGCCCGGTCCGCTCCCGTCTCCCCGGCCGCATCCCCCGGGCAGGACGCGCAATCGGAACGCCATGAAGGACCCGCAGGAGACGACCCGGACCCGAAAGGCGCGCGGCAGCGGCCCCCGGGGCGAGCACGACCGCGAGGGGTTCCTCGCGCTGGTGGCCGGCGCCGCCGAGCGCCTCGTGCGCAACGAGGGATTCCGCGCCCTCGGGATGCGGCGGCTGGCGGCCGTCATCGGCTACGCGCCGAACTCGATCTACAACGCGGTCGGCGACCTGGATCAGGTGGTGCTGCGGGTCAATGCCCGCACCCTCGAGCGCCTGCACGCGGCGCTCGAGGCCGCCCTCGATCCGGGCCGGTCGCCGCGGGACAACGCCCTGGCGCTGGCCGACGCCTATCTGGTCTTCGTCGCCGCCGACCCGCGGGTCTGGAGCCTGCTGTTCGAGCATCTCGCCGCCCCCGACCAAGCCTTCCCGGACTGGTATGCGGGGGCGCTGGCGCGCCCGGTCGGACTCGTCGACGCGGCTTTGGCGCCGCTGATCGCGGACGGGGCGGAGCGCCGCCGGGCGGTCGCGGCGCTGTGGGCGGCGCTCCACGGCCTCGCCTCGCTCTCGACCTCGGGCAAGCTCGCCGTGCTGACCCCGGACCCGCCGCGGGCGCTGGCGCGGCTGCTGGTCGGGCGGTTCTTGGGGTAGGCGCCCCCCGGGGATCCGTGAGGGGAGGGGGATGTGCGGCATTGGTCTTCAGCGCGGCGTGAAGACGGGTATAGAGCCCGCACCACGGCCAACCCGCCCGGATCCCGTCATGTCCCATCCCCCCGTCCCGACGCTGCACCATTTCGCGGCGGTGGCCGAGCGCTACGACCTGATCCTGTGCGACGTCTGGGGGGTGCTCCATGACGGGCGCCGGGCCCATGTCGCCGCGGGCGAGGCGCTGATCCGCTTCCGGGCGCTGCCCGGCCCCCGGCCGCGCCGGGTGATCCTGGTCTCGAACGCCCCCCGGCCCTGGGCCGGCGTGCAGACCATCCTCGACGGCTACGGCGTGCCGCGGGAGGCCTACGACGCGATCCTCACCTCCGGCGATCTGACCCGGCGGCTCATCGCCGAGCATCCCGGCGCGCGGGTGCACCATCTCGGTCCCGCGCGCGACGCGCCGATCTTCGCGGGGCTCGACCTCACCCTGGTGCCGGCGGACGCGGCCGAGCGGGTCGTCTGCACCGGGCTGTTCGACGACGACACCGAGACGGAGGAGGATTACCGCGACACCCTCGCGGCGTTTCGCGAGAAGAACGTGCCGATGATCTGCGCCAATCCCGACCTCGTGGTCGAGCGCGACAAGAAGCTCATTCCCTGCGCCGGGCTGATCGCCCAGGCCTACGCGGCGATCGGCGGGTCGGTCGTCTATGCGGGCAAGCCCTATCGGCCGGTCTACGAGACGGCGCTGGCGATCGCGGGCGAACTCGACGGCATGGCCCCGCCGGATCCGGCCCGGGTCGTGGCGGTCGGCGACGCGATCCGCACCGACATCGCCGGGGCGTCGGCCTATGGCCTCCCCTCGATCCTGGTGGCCCGCGGCATCCACGCGGAGGAACTCGGCGTCACCGCCGACCACCACGCCCTCGGCGACATCGCCGAATGGCTCGCCCGGCAGGAGGTCAGGCCCGACGCGGTGATCGAGCGGCTCGTCTGGTAGCCGCCGTTATCCCTGCGTCATCAAAAGTCTGTCCCCATGTCGCCAACAGGGCGGGCGGTTGCTATGGGGGCCCGGATCAGGCGCGACGGCAGAACCCATGACGAGACCGGAGGCAGGCGGCCCGAGCGGGGCGGAGGCGGTGCGGCACGCGCGGTTGTCCGCCCATTTCGCGTCCTGCGGCTACGTCCCCGCCTCGCCCCCCGTCCTGCAGCCGGTCGAGCCGTTCCTCGAACTCTCCGGCGAGGACATTCGCCGCCGCATCTTCGTGACCCAGGACGGGAGCGGCGCCGAGCTGTGCCTGCGCCCCGAATTCACCATTCCGGTCTGCCGGCTGCATCAGGCCACGCGGCCGGGCGAGGCGGCCGATTACAGCTATCTCGGGCCCGTCTTCCGGCTCGCGGCGGGTGAGCCCGACGAGTTCGTGCAGGGCGGCATCGAGTCGATCGGGCGCGCCGACACGCCCGCCGCCGACGCGGAGGTGCTGGGGCTCGCCTTCGAGGGGCTGGAGCTGCTCGGCCGGCACGACGTGAGCCTGCGCCTGGGCGATATGGGGCTGACCCACGCCTTCCTCGACGCGCTCGCCGTGCCGCCGGTCGCTAAGCGGCGGACCCTGCGGGCCATCGCCGCCGGCCGCTCCTTCGACGAGGTCGCCAACGGCACGCAGGCCGAGGACCCGCATGCGGGCCTGCTCGCGGCGATCCAGGGCCAGGACGCGGGCGCCGTGCGCGCCTTCGTGGAGGACGTTCTGTCGATCGCCGGCATCTCGCAGGTCGGCGGACGGAGCGCGGGCGCCATCGCCGAGCGCTTCCTCGCCAAGGCCGCCGCGCAGGCCCAGGGCGGCGCGGGCCTCAACGCCGGCAACCGCGCGCTGATCGAGCGCTACTGCGCGATCGCGGGCGACCCCGACGCCGCCGCCGCCGCCGTGCGGGCGCTCGCCGCCGAGGCGGGGCTCGCCCATACCGGGCTCGATGCCGCGCTCGCCTTGTTCGAGGAGCGCACCGGCTTCATGGCGGCCCGCGGCCTCCCGGTCGAACGGTTCCGCTTCAGCGGCAGTTTCGCGCGCAACCTCGACTATTACACCGGCTTCATCTTCGAGGTGACGGCCGAGGGGGGCGGTCCGACGCTGGTCGGCGGGGGGCGCTACGACGGGTTGCTGCAGCAGCTCGGCAGTCCCGTGCCGCTGCCCGCGGTCGGCTGCGCCTTCTGGCTGTCGCGCTGCACCGCGGAGGGTCCGTCGGCCGGGGTTTCGGAAGGAGTTCAGGCGTGAGCGGTCAGCCCCTGGTCCTCGCCGTGCCCTCCAAGGGCCGGCTTCAGGAGAATGCGAGCGCCTTCTTCTCCCGCGCGGGGCTCAAGCTCGTGCAGAAGGCGGGCGGGCGCGAGTATCGCGGCACGCTGGCGGGGCTTCCCGGCGTCGAGGTGCGCTACCTCTCGGCCTCCGAGATCGCCGGCCAGCTCGCGAGCGGCGCCGCCCATCTCGGCGTCACCGGAGAGGACCTGATCCGCGAGACCCTGCCGGACCCGGCCGCGCGGGTCGAACTCCTGACGCCGCTGGGCTTCGGCCATGCCAGCGTGGTGGTGGCGGTGCCCCAGGCCTGGATCGACGTGCGCGCCATGAGCGACCTCGACGAGGTCGCGAGCGAGATGCGCCTGCGCCAGGGCCGCCGGCTGCGCATCGCCACCAAATACGTGAACCTGACCCGCCGCTTCTTCGCGCAGGCCGGCATCGCCGATTACCGGATCGTCGAGAGCCTGGGCGCCACCGAAGGCGCGCCGGCCGCCGGCTCGGCGGAGATCGTCGTCGACATCACCACCACCGGCTCGACGCTGGCCGCCAACGCCCTCAAGGTGCTCGAGGACGGGGTGATGCTGCGCTCGGAGGCCAACCTCGTCGCCTCCCTCAGGGCGCAATGGGGCGAGGAGGCGCGGGCCGCCCTTCGCACGGTGCTCGGCCGCATCGCCGCCGAGGAGCGCGCCCGCACCACCCGCGAGGTGCGCGCCGCTCTGCCCGAGACCGGCCCGATCGACCTCGCCACGATCGCCGGCCTGCACGAGGCGGAACTGCCCTACGGCGCCCCGCGCGGCGCCGACGGCGAGATCGTGATGCGCTGTCCGGCGGATGCGGTGTTCGACCTCTCCGACGCGCTGGTGCAGGCGGGCGCCCGGGCGGTCACGGTGCGGCGGGTCGATTACGCGTTCTCGGCGGAGAACCCCCTGGCGGAGCGGCTCCTGGCGCGGCTGTGATCCGCGTCGGGCTCCGCCCTCCGGCGGGGCGTGACGCTCCGGATCAGCCGCCCTGCTTGGCGAATTCCGACAGGACCCCGCGCAGGATCTTCAGCCGGCCCTCATAGGCCGCCCCGAGGCAGGCGACATCCGTCCCGCAGGCGCGGCGCTCCTGGAGCCAGGTCTCCTGGTCGTCCTGCATCTTGGTTCGGTTGCCCATCGGCAGGAGCTCTTTGAGGATCTCGAAGCGCACGCCCATCTCGACATCGAGGTCGTTGAGGCTGCGGGTGTCGCAGATCGTCTTCTCGTCGGGCGTCTCGGCCTTGGCACAGGGAAAGCTCGCGGCGGCCGCGGGCGACGCCGCCGCGAGGCTCAGGGCGAGGGCGAGAAGGGGGAGACGCATCGGACGGGCTCCATCGCGGGCGAACGGCCACGCTTTGCCCTTCCAACGGATGGTCGTCGCCCCGGTGCCGGGCCTCGCGAAAAAAAATCAGCTCCAGGGCTTCACGATCGCCAGGATGACGATGCCGATCATCAGGAGCGTCGGCACCTCGTTGATGACCCGGTAGAAGCGCTGGCTGCGGGTGTTGCGGTCGGCGGCGAAGTCCTTGACCGCCCGGGCCAGGAACCCGTGGGCTCCGCTCATCGCCACCACCAGGGCGAACTTCGCCTGGAGCCAGGGCGCGGCGTAGAAGCCGCTCTGCCACGCGAGCCACAGCCCGAGCAGCCAGGTCGCGATCATGGCCGGCGTCATGATCGCCTTGAGGAGACGCCGCTCCATCACCTTGAAGGTCTCGGACTGCACCCGCGAGCCCGCCGGCAGGGCGGCGTGGTAGACGAACAGCCGCGGCAGGTAGAGCATCGCGGCCATCCAGGCGATCACGGCGATCACGTGGAGGGCCTTGATCCAGGGGTACAGACTGTCAAGCACCGGGTGAGGAACTCCGCAGCGGGGACGCCGCACGCAGACGCGGCAGAAGCTCTCGGGTCAGGAGCGGGGCGAGCGGCATCGCCGGATCGCCCGCGATGTCGTCCAGGGCGAGCCAGACGACGTCCTCGATCTCCGCGCCCCGGACCGGGTTCAGGCCGGGCGCGGCCTCCTGCCGGTAGACGGTCGCCCCGACGACGTGGCCGGGGTCATTGGCGGCCTCCGCCTCGAACCGGCCGAGGCGGACGGCGGCCTTCGGATCGAAGGTCAGGCCCACCTCCTCCCGCAATTCGCGGGCGAGGCAGGCCGCGTCGGTCTCGCCGTCCTCGAACGTGCCGCCGGGCAGCATGAAGCGGGTGCTGCCGCGCTTGCGCACCACCCGCAACGCCGCACCCGCAGCGTCCGGCCTTACCAGGGCCAGGGCGGCGACGCGGATGCGGCTCACCGGCCGGCCCTGAGCCGGGCCAGCATCCGTTCGACATGGGCGACCGGCGTCTGCGGGGTGATGCCGTGGCCGAGGTTGAAGATGTGCGGCAGACCCTCGGTCGCCGCCAGGATGGCATCCACAGCCGCGTCCAGAGCCTCGCCACCGGCGATCAGGGTTTCCGGGTGCAGGTTGCCCTGGGTGACGGTCGTGGCCGGTAGGCGGGCCCGCAGGGCCGCCAGATCGACCCCCCAATCGACACCCACGGCATCCGCGCCGGTCTCGGGCACGACGCGGGTGTGGCCGTCGAGGCCGGAGCCCCGGGCGAAGACGATGATCTTCGCCCCCGGCACCTCGGCCCGGATGCCGGCGATCATGCGGGCGATGGGGTCGAGCGAGAACCGCTTCAGGGCGTCGCCGTCGGGGGAATCCGGCAGCACGCCGGCATGGGACTCGAAGATCTGCACCGCGTCGACGCCGGCGCGAAACTGGCGCACGAGGTATTCGGTCTGGACCGTCACCAGCCGGTCGAGCAGCGCGTCGAGCAGGGCCGGGTCGGAGGCCGCGAGGGCGCGGGCCGGGGCGAGGTCGGGCGTGCCGCGCCCGCCGATCATGTAGCTCGCTACCGTCCAGGGCGCGCCGCAGAAGCCGAGCAGCGTGGTCTCTAGGGGCAGCGCCCCGCGGATCCGTTCCACCGCCTCGAACACCGGCGCGAGATGCGTGAAGATCGCGGGGTCACCGGCCTCGCGCAAGGCTTCGAACTGGGCGCGGCCCTCGAGCGCATCGAGGCGCGGCCCCTCGCCCTCGACGAAGCGCACGTCCTGGCCGAGGGCGTGGGGCACCACGAGGATGTCGGAAAACAGGATCGAGGCCTCGAAGCCGAAGCGGCGGATCGGCTGGAGCGTCACCTCGGTGGCAAAGGCCGGGTTGTAGCACAGGTCGAGGAAGGAGCCCGCCTCCGCCCGGGTCGCCCGGTATTCCGGCAGGTAGCGCCCGGCCTGGCGCATCATCCAGGCGGGGGGTGGAGAGAGGGCCTCCCCCGAGAGGACGCGCAGCACCGGCCTGTCCGTCGTCGTCGCGTCCGCCATGCCGTATCCTGCCGCTTGCCCCGAGAGCCGAGGGAGAAGGCCCGCGCCCGCGCCATCCCCACCCCGGCCCTCTTCAAAGAAAGAGAGATTCTAGAATCTCTGTTTTTTCTCTTGGACGTTGGATCGTGGGGCCGCAAGCGCGTCCACAGCCCCTCCCCACAGCCGCGGCGTTAAGCGCCTCTTAACGGATTGGCTCTAATCTCCTGGATAGCCCAAGCTTGCCATGGGCTTGCACGCCACCCCGCTGGCCCTGCGGCCGTCCGTCCCGGATTCTCCCATCTCGGTGAGTCCAGGGAGACGCGATGGACGCGGTGTTGAGGGCGGAGTCGATGGATTGCGGGGCGCCCGGCCGCCGACCCGATCCGGAGCCGGCTTATCCCCAGTCATCGACTCCTGCCGCGCCCCCTGGGGACAGAATCAGGGGTCCGAGTCCGTAAGCCGTTCCCGGAAAAGATTTCTTCGAGCCAACGGTGCCCTCGTGCGCCTGCGGCGGGGCCCGCCCGCAGGCGATTCCGGCCTGGCCCCGCCTTACCCACCCGCTGGCCGGGACCCGGGCGCAGGCGGGGCGGGGAGGGCGATCCGCGGGAGCCTCCGGCGCCGCCGTCCGGTGACGATCCCGCGGATCGATCACACGCCGCCCGACCGGCCGCCGGGCGGGGCGGCTTCCCTGCGGGCCCGGGCGGCTCTAAGCATCGCGCAGGGGAGCGGCCTCGCGCGCCCCGGATGCGTCATCGAAAGCCGATCACGACACGATGAGCCGCAGCTACTTTCACCTCCACCTCGTCTCGGACTCGACCGGCGAGACGCTCATCAATGTCGGGCGCGCGGCGGCGGTGCAGTACGAGGGCATCTCGGCGATCGAGCATGTCTATCCGCTGGTGCGCTCCGGGCCGCAGCTCGAACGGGTCATCTCCGAGATCAAGGCGGCGCCCGGCCTCGTGCTCTACACCCTGGTCGGCCACGAGCTGACGGACCGCCTGGAGGCGGCCTGCCGCGAGACCGGCTCGCCGACGCTCAACGTGCTCCAGCCGGTGCACGCGCTGCTGCGCTCCTATCTCGGCGCGACCTCGACCGAGCGGCCCGGCGCCCAGCACATGCTCAACGCCGAGTATTTCAAGCGCATCGACGCGATGAACTTCACGCTCGCCCACGACGACGGCAACCTGCCGGCCGACCTCGACGAGGCGGACGTGGTGCTGGTCGGCGTCAGCCGCACCTCGAAGACGCCGACCTCGATCTACCTGGCCAATCGCGGCCTCAAGACCGCCAACCTCCCCCTCGTCCCGTCGATGCCGCTGCCGCCGAGCTTCGACCGGGTCAAGAAGGCGCTCATCGTCGGCCTGATCGCGAGCCCGGAGCGCATCGTCCAGATCCGCCAGAACCGCCTGCTCAGCCTCAAGGCGGACGACAACTCCTCCTATGTCGACCGGGACGCGGTCGCGGACGAGATCACCGCCTCGCGCCGGCTCTGCGCCAAGTATCGCTGGCCGACGATCGACGTGACCCGCCGCTCCATCGAGGAGACGGCCGCCGCCATCCTCGATCTCTATCGCGAGCACCGCCTGAAGTTCATCGCCACCTGATGCCGGAGTCGGAGGAGGATTTCGCGGCGGCCGAGCTCGGCGAGACCGTCGCGGCCGGGCGCGGCCAGCGCACCGATCTGAGCCTGTCCTACCGGGACTGGGTGCGTCCGCCCGATCTGATGATCGGCGCGGTCGATTCCGAATTGATGCGGGTCTATTTCGAGCAGGTCATCGTGCTCGGCGCCTGCCTCTACGCGCTGCCCGATGCCGAGATCGCCGCCGAGGGCGTGATCGGCCTCGACGGCGTCCTCCAATACGCCAACGAACTCAACGCCTACGCCGCCAGCAGCGAGGGGCATTTTCGCGCGGTGGCCCGCGGGCGCCGGGATCTGCAGCGGGTGAGCGTGGAGGAGCCGGTCGTGCTGCTCGCCGGCAGCGGCCACCAGATGTACGGCCACTGGCTCGTGGATTTCCTGCCCAAGCTCTACCTGCTCGACCGGGCCGGGCACGACATCACCCGTCTGCGCTATCTCCTGCCCGCCGACACGCCGGACTTCGCCATGGTGTGGCTCGCGCTGCTCGGCATCGCGCGCGGGCAGATCGTCCCCTATGACCGCGAGCGCGACCTCGTGGCCTGCCGCCAGCTCCTCGTGCCGTCGGCCCTGCGGTTCGCCAGCCGCGCCTCGCCGCTGATGGCCGAGGCCCGCCGCTTCCTGCTCGACCGGGTCGCGCCTGCGCCACGCTGGCGCCTCGGCCGCCGGCGCGAGCCGCCCGCCACCCGCCGCCTGCTGATCTCCCGCTCGGAGAACGCCGACACGCGCAACCGCCGCATCCTGGCCGAGCGGGCGGAGCTGGAGGCCCGGGCGCGGGCCCGCGGCTTCGAGGTCGTCCAGCCCGAGGGCCTCACCATCCCCGAGCAGATCGCCCTGTTCCGCTCGGCCGCCATCCTGGTCGGCGAATACGGTTCCGGCCTGCACGGCTCGCTCCTCGCCCCGCCCGGGGCGACCGTCCTGGCTTTCCGCGAGGGCGGGCTGGATCTCGGCTTCCTGCAGAGCTCCATCGATCATGCCCTCGGCCATGCCAGCGGCTACGTGTTCGGCTCGGCCCGCTCCCCCGAGGGAATCTTCTCCGTGCGCCCGGCGGAGATCGACTACGCCCTCGACTGGCTCGACTGGCGCGCCCCGCTCGGAGGGATTGCCCCGTGACCCATCCGCTCTGGCGCCCCGCCGAACCCCTCCTCCTCGCCTCCGGCAGCCCCACCCGACGCGACCTGCTGGCCAGCGCCGGTCTGCCGGTGGAGACCTGCCCCGCCGATATCGATGAGCGGGCGGTCGAGGCGCAGGCCGGCGCCCTGCCGCCCCCGGCGCTGGCGCTCCGCCTCGCCGCGGTCAAGGCGCAGGCGGTGGCCGCGCGCCATCCCGGCCGGATCGTGCTCGGCGCCGATCAGGTGCTCGACCTCGACGGCACGCTCTTCCACAAGCCGGCCGACGCCGCGGCGGCGGCCGTGCATCTCGCCCGGCTCCAGGGCCGGACCCACGCCCTCCACGCCGCCGTCGCGCTGGTGCACGAGGGCCGCGTGGAAACCTTCCTCGAGACCGCCCGGCTGACGATGCGCCCCCTCGATACGGCGGCCATCGACACGTATCTGCGGATCGCCGGCCCGGCGGTCACGCGCTCGGTCGGCGCCTACCAGCTCGAAGGCGCGGGCATCCACCTGTTCGCGCGCGTCGAGGGCGACCATTCGACGGTTCTCGGCCTGCCGCTCCTGCCCCTGCTGGAGCGGCTGCGGGCCGGGGGCCTGCTGACGTTCTGAAACCCGGAGGAGGCGATGCACGGGCATTCCCACCCGCACGACGACGGGTCCCATCCCGATCACGGCGGCCACGGGCATTCGCATGCGCCGAAGGATTTCGGCCGAGCCTTCGCCCTGGGCATCGCGCTGAACGCCGGGTTCGTCGTCGTCGAGGCGACCTACGGGATCCTGGCGAACTCCATGGCCCTCGTGGCCGATGCCGGCCACAACCTCTCGGACGTGCTCGGCCTCGTCGCCGCCTGGATCGCCTCCGTGCTGGTCAAGCGCGCGCCCTCGGCCCGCTTCACCTACGGCCTGCGCGGCTCCTCGATCCTCGCCGCCCTGTTCAACGCGGTGACGCTGCTCGTCGCCACCGGCGCCATCATCGCCGAGGCGATCGGGCGCTTCTTCGAGCCGGCGCCGGTGGCGGGCACGACCGTGATGGTGGTGGCCGGCATCGGCATCCTCATCAACGGCTTCACCGCCTGGCTCTTCGCCTCGGGCGGGCGCGACGACATCAACCTCCGCGGCGCCTACCTGCACATGCTCGCCGACGCGGCGGTCTCGGCGGGCGTGGTGCTGGCGGGGCTCGTGATCCTGGCGACCGGGTTCAACGGGATCGACCCCGTGGTCAGCCTGATCATCGCCGGGATCATCATCGCGGCGACCTGGGGCCTGCTGCTGGACAGCCTGCGGATGGCGCTCGCCGCCGTCCCGCCGGGCATCGACCCGGCGGCGGTGCGCGCCTGCCTCGCCGGCCAGCCCGGCGTCACCGGCCTGCACGATCTCCACATCTGGCCGATGAGCACCACCGAATCGGCTCTGACCGCCCATCTCGTCCTGGCGCAGGCGCCCGGCGACGGCTTCCTGCGGGACAGTGCGGACCTGCTGCGGACGCGCTTCGGCATCGCCCACACGACCCTCCAGGTCGAGTTGGAGGGGCGCACGGCCTGCACCCTCCCGAAGGACTGCGTCGCATGACCCGGAAAGCCTTCGTGGTCGGGCACCCGATCGCCCATTCCCGCTCGCCGCTGATCCACGGCCACTGGCTCGCCGAGCACGGGATCGACGGCACCTACGAGCGCCTCGACGTGGCGCCCGAGGCCTTCGAGGCGTTCCTGCGCGGCCTGCCGGATTCGGGCTTCGCCGGCGGCAACGTCACGATCCCGCACAAGGAGGCGGCGTTCCGCCTCGCCGACACGCTGACCGACCGGGCCCGGACGATCGGGGCGGTGAACACGCTCGTGGTCGAGGATGGGCGCCTCCGCGGCGACAACACCGACGCCCCCGGCTTCATCGCCCATCTCGACCGGAGTCTGGGCGACGACTGGCCGGCGCGCACCGGGCGGCAGGCCGTGGTGCTGGGCGCGGGCGGGGCGGCCCGCGCCATCGTCGTCGGGCTGATCGAGCGGGGCCTCTCGGTCGTGATCGCCAACCGCAGCCCCGAACGGGCGCGGGCGCTCGCCGCGCTCGATCCCGACCACGCCCGCGCGCTGCCCTGGGAGGCCCTGCCGGAGGCGCTGGCCGGGACGGGACTCCTCGTCAACACGACCACGCTCGGCATGGCCGGGCACCCGCCGCTCGCCCTCGACCTCGCTGCCCTGCCCGACCGGGCGGCGGTGGCCGACATCGTCTACGTGCCCCTGGAGACGCCGCTGCTGGCGGCCGCGCGGGCGCGGGGGCTCGCGGCCGTCGACGGGCTCGGGATGCTGCTGCACCAGGCGGTGCCGGGCTTCGCCGCGTGGTTCGGCCTGCGCCCCGAAGTGACGCCGGCCCTGCGCGAACGCATCGTCGCGGACCTCGTGGCGACATGAGCGCGCCCCCGAACGACCGCCCGTTCGTGCTCGGCCTCACCGGCTCGATCGGCATGGGCAAGTCGGCCACCGCGGCGATGTTCTCCGCCCGCGGGGTGCCGGTCCACGATTCGGACGCGGCGGTCCACGCTCTCTACGGGCCGGGCGGGGCGGCGGCGCAGGCGATCGGCGCGGCGTTTCCCGGCACGCTGACGCCGGAGGGCGGCGTCGACCGGCCGGCCCTGCGCGCGGCGGTGCTCGGCGACGCCGACCGGCTGCGCCAGCTCGAGGCGATCGTGCATCCCCTCGTCGGGGCGCAGGCCCGCGCCTTCCTGGCCCGTCACCACGCGGCGCCGCTCGTGGTGCTCGACATCCCGCTCCTGTTCGAGACCGGGGGGCAGGCTCGCTGCGACGCGGTCCTCGTCGTCACCGCGCCGGCGGAGGTGCAGCGCGCCCGCGTGCTCGCCCGTCCCGGCATGACGCCGGAGGCCTTCGCGGCGATCCTCGCCCAGCAGATGCCAGATGCCGAGAAGCGGGCCCGGGCGGATTACGTCATCGATACGAGCCACGGCCTCGCGGCGGCGGAGGCCGAGGTCGAGCGGCTCGTCGCCCAACTGACCGATCCCGGCCGCGCCTGATCCCCCGCGACGCGGATGCGGACGCCGCATCGCGGACCCGTTGAGACCCCGGGCGGCTTTCACCCGCCGCCCGGCCTGACACGACCGATCGGCGCGAGGGGAGACCCGCGACCATGGACGCCTCGCCCACGCTCCAGGCCCTGCGCCGCGGCGACCATGCCGGCGCGCGCGCCTTGCGGCTCACGGGTCCGCTTGAGGCCGTTCCGGAAGAGGTGTTCGGCCTCGCCGACACGCTGGAATGGCTCGACCTCAGCGGGTGCGGCCTGACGGCGCTGCCGCAGGATTTTGGCCGGTTGCGCCGCCTGCGGGTGCTGTTCTGCTCCGGCAACCGGTTCGAGCGGCTGCCCGCCGTCCTCGGCGACTGCCCGGCGCTGGAACAGGTGGGCTTTCGCGGCACCGGCTTGCGCGAGGTGCCGGCCGAGGCGCTGCCCCCCGCCCTGCGCTGGCTCACCCTGACCGACAACCGGATCGCGCGGCTGCCCGACGCCCTCGGCGCGCGACCCCGGCTCCAGAAGCTGATGCTCGCCGGCAACGCCCTCTCTGCCCTGCCCGAGTCCCTGGCGGGCGCGCGGAACCTGGAGCTGATCCGGCTCTCCGCCAACCGCTTCGCGGCGCTTCCGCCCTGGCTCGCCGAAGGGCCGCGCCTCGCCTGGATCGCCTGGGCCGGCAATCCCGCCGAGGGCGAGACGGCGCCGGCCCGCGTCCCGGAGTTGCCGTGGGACCAGCTGGAGCCCGGCGAAGGTTTGGGGGAGGGCGCCTCCGGGCGGATCGTCGCGGCGCTCTGGCGCGGGGAGGACGGAGCGGCCCGGCCCGTCGCCCTGAAGCTGTTCAAGGGAGCCATGACCAGCGACGGCCTGCCCGAGCGCGAGATGGCCGCCTGCCTCGCCGCCGGCCGGCACCCCCACCTCACCGGCGCCCTGGGGCGGGTCGTCGGCCATCCGGACGGGGCGCAGGGCCTGCTGATGCCGCTCCTGCCCCCGTCCTGGCGGGCGCTGGCCGGGCCGCCGAGCCCCGCGAGCTGCAGCCGCGACGTCTACGATCCGGCCCTGCGCCTCGCTCCCGACGTGGCGCTGCGGATCGCGGGCTCGGTCGCCCGGGCCGCCGCCCATCTCCATGCCCTCGGCTGGCTGCACGGCGACCTCTACGCTCACAACACCCTCTGGGACGGCGCTGCGGGCGCGGCTGTGCTGAGCGATTTCGGCGCCGCCTCCCCCCTGCCCACGGGGGCGGCGGGCGAGCGCTGGCAGCGGATCGAGACCCGCGCCTTCGGCCTCCTGCTCGGCGAAATGCTCGACCGCTGCGCCGAGGAACCTGCGGCGTACGAGCGGCTGCGGGCCCTGGAGCAGGCCTGCACCGGGCCCGACATCGCCGCCCGGCCGCTCATGGCCGAGGTGGCCGAGGTGGCCGAGGCCCTGTCGGGGTTTGATCGGTGAGCGAACAACCTTGGCTGCATCCGCGACCTCGTTCGGTTCATCGACAGGGTCGAAGACGCTCCATGAACGACCTCACCTATCCGGTCGTGATCGCACCGCTGACCGCCGCCGACGGAGGCGGCTTCGCGGCGACCGTGCCCGATCTTCCGGGTTGCATGTCCGAGGGCGAGACGCCGGAGGAGGCGCTTCGCAACGTGCGAGACGCGATCGAGGCGTGGATCGAGAAGGCGCACGAACTCGGCCACGCAATTCCCCAGCCCTCGCATGCGCCGCTGCGCGCTGCCGGTTAACGGATTGTTCGGCCTCCGGTACGAGGCTCGCCGGAGAAGGCTGCTGCTTCTCCGGATCGGAAACAAATGCTGCGCGAGATCGTCCTCGACACCGAGACCACCGGCACCGACGCCAAGGGCGGGGACCGGCTCATCGAGATCGGCTGCGTCGAGCTGATCAACCACGTCCAGACCGGCAAGGTCTTCCACCAGCTCGTGAACCCGCAGCGTGCGGTCTCCGAGGGGGCCTTCGCGGTCCACGGCATCTCGGACGCGATGCTCGCCGACAAGCCCCTCTTTTCCGACATCGTCGACGCCTTCGTGGCCTTCTGCGGCGATGCCCGGCTCGTCATCCACAACGCGCCCTTCGACGTGGGCTTCCTCAACATGGAGTTCGGCCGGCTCGGCCCCGCCGCGCCGCCGCGGATCGTCCTGGAGGATGTGGTCGACACGCTGCTGCTGGCCCGGCGGCGGCATCCGGGCGCGGCCAACAACCTCGATGCCCTGTGCAACCGCTACGGCATCGACACCACGCGCCGGGTCAAGCACGGCGCGCTCCTCGACGCGCAGATCCTCGCCGAGGTCTATGTCGAGCTGCTCGGCGGCAAGCAGACGAGCCTGGGGCTCAGCATCGCCGAGCCGAGCGAGGACGCCGCGGTCCGGGCGGTGGCGGATTCGGCCCCCGCCGGCCCCCGTCCCCTGCGCAACCGCCTCAGCGAGGACGAGCGCGCCCGTCACGCCGCCTTCGTCGAGAGCCTGGGAACAAACGCCGTCTGGCGCGACTTTCTCGGCGGTTCGGAGACGGCCTGACCGCCGCCGGCCGGACGCGGCCGGCAATGGGTTGCACTCATGGCGCGCCCAGGGCGGACCGCTGACCCAACACGTTGTCGCGATCCCGGGTCCGCATTGCTGCATTGCAAAAAATTCTATCTTGCGGCGCAGCATGAACGATCCCATACCATCCCCATGGATGGCGCAGGGATGGACTCGATGATGGATGTGCGGCCGGAGGCGAGGCTGGAGCGCGCCCGGGACGCGCCGATCATGGTGCGGTTCGGCGTGAAACCGGGCGACAGCGAGAAGATCACCGTCAATCTCGGCTATGTCGACCTCGGTCACATCGACCTTCTGGTCACCGAGGGCGCCTACGCCAACCGCAGCGACTTCATCCGCACCGCGGTGCGCAACCAGATCGAGCGGCATGCGGAGATCACCCGCCAGTCCGTCGCCCGAAAGGCGTTCGAACTGGGCCTGCGCCATTACGGCCGGGCCGAGCTGGAGGCCGCGCAGGCCGCCGGGACGCCCCTCGACATCCGCGTGCTGGGCCTCGCGGTGATCGAGGCCGACGTCTCCGCCGAACTCGCCCGGGCGACCATCGCCTCCCTCGAGGTGCTGGGCAGTCTTCAGGCGAGCCCCGCCGTGAAGCAGGCCCTCGCCGACCGCCTCCGCTGAGTTCGACCCTGCCTCCCACACCTTCCTCGTGACCCGCTGTGCTCGCGCACGCCCGTCGCCGACCCGGAAAGCGAGACTTTCAATGACCGAGCATTCCTCCCGACTCTCCGACATGGCCGAGGCGACCCGGCTGACGCGGGACGGCCGATTCGCCGAGGCCACCGCGCTGATCCAGCGCAGCCTCGGCGGCGGCTCTTCGGCGCCGACCGCCCACCCGCCCGCGGATCCGTCGCGCCGCCTCGAAGGCCCCGCGGGGGGCGCCGGATCCGAGGCCCATACGGCGCCCATCCCCGACAGGCTCCGGGACGGCATCGACCAGATGATGCGCAGCCTGCGCACCCTGGCGCCCTCGCTGAAGGACTTCGTCGGCGACCTTCCCGGCACTTCGGCACCGGGCGGCGGCAATTCGGAGGACGGGCAGTTCGTCGAGCGCAGCTTCTCCAACGCGGCCGGCGCGCGGGACTACAAGCTGTTCGTCCCGAGCCACCGCTCCGGGCGGCGCCCGCTCGTCGTCATGCTGCACGGCTGCTCGCAGTCGCCCGACGACTTCGCCGCGGGCACGCGCATGAACGTCCTGGCCGAGGAGGAAGGGATCTACGTGGTCTATCCGCGCCAGTCCGGACGGGCCAACGCCCAGAAGTGCTGGAACTGGTTCGAGCCCTCCGACCAGGGCCGGGAGATGGGCGAGACCGGCATCATCGCCGGGATCGTGCGCGCGGTCTCGAGCGAGCACCCGATCGATCCCGCCCGGGTCTACATTGCCGGCCTCTCGGCGGGCGGGGCCGCGGCGGCCAACATCGCCCGGGCCTATCCGGATCTGTTCGCGGCGGTGGGCGTGCATTCGGGCCTCGCGGCGGGCTGCGCCCGGGATCTGCCGTCGGCGCTCTCGGCCATGCGGGTCGGCGCACCGGGCTCCGAGGCGCCGGGCGGGGCGTCCGGCTTCGGCGCGGGCTCGGTCGCGCAGGCTCTGCGCGTGCCCACCATCGTCTTCCACGGCGAGGGTGACGGCACCGTCAACCCGCGCAACGCCGAGGAGGTGCTGGCCCAGGCCGGCGCCGCCGGCCTGACGCCGCAGCGCGAGCGCGGCAGCAGCGACGGCCATTCCTACACCCGCACCCGCTACGCCGACGAGGCAGGCCGCGTGCAGGTCGAGTCCTGGTCGGTCCAGGGCGCGGGCCATGCCTGGGCCGGGGGCAGCTCGGAGGGCAGCTTCACCGATCCGGGCGGCCCGAACGCCTCGCGGGCGATGCTGGACTTCTTCCTGAGCCACACCCTGCCCGGCCGTCAGGCCTGATCGCAATCGGCGCGGATCCCGACCGACGGTCGGGGTCCACGCGCCTTCACGGGGCGACCGGCCGACCCGCTGGGGCCCTGGCCTCCGCGATGTCGCGACACGTCGAACCCATCCCGCACGCGCTCGAGCGTTTCCGGGCGAGCGTGCGGACGGCGCAGAGCGCACTCCGTTGCAGCGGACCCAGACAGTCCCACCGGAGGCACACGGTTCGGAACCCGCTCCTGCCTCCCGGAACGGGCCGCGGTGAACAATCATCGAATCGTTCACCCTGGTGAATCACACTAGCGCATCGTCCTGGATATCGTATCCAGGACGATGCGCTAGGTTCTTGTGCCGCATCGGCTTTTTTCCGAAAGCCGGTTCCCACCTATCGGACCGATGCTCTATGATTCCAGATCCTTCTCGCGTGACGGTCTGACGATCGCTGGCGAGACCGACGCTGCCCCCTGGGAGCGCAGCGCGATCGCGTATCGCGCGCAACATCGCCGCCGCCTCGCAGGGCATGCGCTCGGCGACCGGGGAGATCGAATCCGTGATCGGCGCGGCCAGTGCCACGGGCCGGGCGGCGGACATGGTCCTGCAGAACGCCACCGCCCTGAACGGCCCGTCGGCGCAGCGGCGCCACGCGGTCGACGGCTTCGTCCGCTCGATCGGGCCTGACCCGGCCTCCGGCTCTGTCCGAGAGCCGGTGTCCACCTCTCGGGCCGAGGCTCTAATCCCCCGGCCAGCCCGCGGCGGCCTCCGCCAGGGCCGCCTGCCATCCCGCCCGGTCCGCCGCCGCGATCGACAGCGTGACGGTGCGCGGCCAGACCAGAGCGGCGGCGAGGTCGCCCGCGGCGAAGCTGAGACCCTGATACTGGGCGAAATTCGCGAAGGTGGCGACGAGCCCCTGGGCCGAGCGCTCGATGCCGCCGACGGCGAGGAGCGCCGTCGGCACCGTCAGGCCGCAGCGCAAGGCCTTGGACAGGGCCTCCTTCAGGCACCACAGCCGGGTCAGCCGCTCGGCTTCCGGCGCGTCGAGGCAGGCGGCGAGGCATTGCCGCTCGGCCGGCAAGGTCTGGTCGAGGAGCAGCGGCACGAGGTCGGGCCGGGCCCGTTCGAGGTCGATCCCCATCGGGCAGCCCTCGGGAAAGGCGATTGCCACGGCGACCGGACCCGCATGCGACAGGCTGACGCCGAGATTGCCCAGGCCCTCCGCGGACAGGACCGGCTGCTCCAGCACGCCGGGCCGGATCGCGAACCCGCGGGGGTCGCGATCGGGATGCAGCACCGCGAGCGCCCGCTTGGCCGCGTAGCGCCCGACCAGGAGGCCGTGGCGGCGGCGGGCATGCAGGCGGTCGGTCAGCAGGGCCTCCTCGTCGGGGTGCAGGATCCCGGCGCGGTGCGCGTCGAGCCAGCCGAGCGGGGCGGCGGCCAGAGCCAGCCCGGCCCGGCCCGCGCCGGACGGCGCGGTCAGCGCGAGGGGGAGCTGGCGCACGAGCGGCGCCGCCACGCTCCCGGCGGGTTCGTCCTCCCTCATGGCCGAGCCCCTTCACGGGTGGGAGGACATCCGATGCCGGTCACGGGAACCGTCGTTGCGCGGGCGCTGCTGTCATGGGCTCTGATCCTCCTCCTGCCCGCCATGGCCGCCATGGCCGACGACCGGGCCGACGACCGGGCCGGCCGGATCGCCGCCGCGGTGGAGCGGGCCTTCGGGCCGATCCGGACCGAGTACGGCGCGCCCGGGCTCGCCGTCGCCGTGACGGTCGGCGGCGAGCGCGCCGTCTTCACGGTCGGGCACAGGGCGGGGCCGGACAACCGGCCTGTTACGCCGGACACGCTGTTCGAGATCGGCTCGGTCAGCAAGGTCTTCACCGCGACGCTCGCCGGCGCGGCGGAGGCCCTCGGCCGGCTGTCCTTCGCCGATCATCCGGGCCGGTTCCTGCCGGAGCTGCGCGGCACGCCCCTCGACGCCGCGACCCTGGCCGATCTCGGCACCTACACGGCCGGCGGCCTGCCGCTGCAATTTCCCGACACGGTCACCGACACGGCCTCGATGATCGCCTATTTCCGGCACTGGGGCCCCACGGCCCCGCCCGGCACGCAGCGGCTCTACTCGAATCCGAGCCTCGGCCTGTTCGGACTCGCCGCGGCCCGGGCGCTCGACGGCGCGTTCCCCGAATTGATCGAGACGCGGCTGTTCCCGGGGCTCGGCCTCACGGGCAGCGTCGTGCGGGTGCCGGAGCGCGCGATGGATCGCTACGCCTGGGGCACGACCGCCGAGGGCCGGCCCGTCCGGGTCGCTCCGGGGCCGCTCGACGCCGAGGCCTACGGCATCAAGGCCACCGTCGCGGACATGCTCCGGTTCGTCGAGGTGAATCTGCGGCCGGATCAACTGCCCGACCCGCTGCGGCGGGCGGTCGAGGCGACCCAGCTTGGGCGCGTCCGGGTCGGCGACATGGTGCAGGGCTTCGGCTGGGAGCAATATCCCTATCCGGTCCCGCTCGAGCGGCTGCTCGCCGGCAACGGCCCCGCGATGATCCTCGCGCCCAACCCGGCGACGCCGCTCGCGCCGCCGCAGGCGCCCTCGGGGCCGACGCTGTTCAACAAGACCGGCTCGACCAACGGGTTCGGCGCCTACGTCGCCTTCGTGCCGGCGAAGGGCATCGGCCTCGTCATGCTGGCCAACCGCAACGTCCCGATCCCTGCCCGGGTGAGGGCGGCGCACGCCGTGCTGGAGGCGCTCGCCGCCGAGGCGCCCTGACCCGTCACCGCTCCCGCTCGTAGCGGAAGGCGTGGGGGACGCGGGGCATGCCGAGCCCGTCATAATAGGCCTCGACGCCCGGCGCGGCGGTCAGCAGCAGGCTCGCTTCGGGGCCGGCGGCCTTGCGGGTCTCCGCGATCAACCCGCGGCCGATGCCGAGGCCCTGGACGTCGCGGGCGACGGCGAGGTCCGAGAGATAGGCGCAGAAGGCGAAGTCGGTGAGCGTGCGGGCGACGCCGACGAGCCGCCCGTCGAGGCGGGCGGTGATGATCAGGTCGGCGCCCGCCAGCATCCGCCCGAGCCGTTCGAGGATCTCGGCCGGGCGCCGCGGCGCGAGGCCGGAGGCGACGAGAACCTCCTGGAAGGCCTCGGCGCCGAGATCCGGCTCCCGCGCGTAGACGACGGTCACCGGGGCTCAGGCCTCGTCCGTCTCGGCGGCGAAGCGGCCGTGGCAGTGCTTGTACTTCTTGCCCGAACCGCAGGGGCAGGGCTCGTTGCGGCCGACCTTGCCCCAGGTCGAGGCGTCCTCGGGCTTGCGCTCCAGCACCGCCGCGTCGCTCGCGAGGTCGCGGGCGGCGTAGCCGTAGGCGGGGCCCGCCCCGCCGTCGCTGCCGGTGCCGGTGCGGGCGAACTCGTTCTCGCCGGTCACCGGATCGCGGTGCTCGGGGAACATCGGCGGAAGCTGCGGCTCCCCGTACCCCGCCTGCTCGAAGGCGGCGCCGGCCTGCCCCTCGGGATCCTGGTACAGGATCTCGACGCGGGCGAGCTGGGCGGTGACCTGCTCGCGCAAAGCCGTGACGAGGCCGTTGAACAGCTCGAAGGCCTCGGACTTGTACTCGTTGAGCGGATCGCGCTGGGCAAAGCCGCGCCAGCCGATCACCTGCCGCAGGTGGTCGAGCGTCACGAGGTGCTCGCGCCAGAGGTGGTCCAGGGTCTGGAGCACCACCTGCTTCTCGATATAGGCCATCACGTCGGGCGTGTTCTTCTCGATGCGGGCCTCGTAGGATTCGTCCGAGGCCTTGCGCAGGCGCTCGCGGATCTCCTCGTCGGCGATGCCCTCTTCCTTGGCCCATTCCTCCACCGGCAGGTCGAGGTTGAGCAGGTCGAGGGTGCGCGTCTTCAGCCCCGCCACGTCCCACTGCTCGGCATACGCATTCTCGGGGATGTGGACGGCGACCACGTCGTCGATGACGCCGTGGCGCATCTCGTCGACGGTGTCGCGCACGCTGTCCTGGCCCATCAGGTCGCGGCGCTGCTCGAACACGACCTTGCGCTGGTCGTTCATGACGTTGTCGTACTTGAGCACGTTCTTGCGCATGTCGAAGTTGCGCGCCTCGACCTTCTGCTGCGCCTTCTCGATGGCCTTGTTGATCCAGGGATGGATGATCGCCTCGCCCTGTTCGAGGCCGAGCCGCTGCAGCATCCCGTCCATGCGGTCGGACCCGAAGATGCGCATCAGGTCGTCCTTGAGGGACAGGTAGAACTTCGAGCGGCCCGGATCGCCCTGGCGGCCGGAGCGGCCGCGCAGCTGGTTGTCGATGCGGCGGCTCTCGTGGCGCTCGGTGCCGATGATGTAGAGGCCGCCGGGCAGGGCCTTCTTGCGGCCCGCCTCCGGGTCGGCGGGCTCGCCCGAGGCCAGCACCTTGGCCCGGTTCTCGGCGATCTCGGTCTTGAGCGCCTCGATGGCGGCGTCGCGCTCGGGGCCCTCGCCGATCCCGCCGAGCTCCTTCTCGATGCGCATCTCGAGGTTGCCGCCGAGTTTGATGTCGGTGCCGCGGCCGGCCATGTTGGTCGCGATGGTGATGGCGCCGGGCACGCCGGCCTCGGCCACGATATAGGCCTCCTGCTCGTGGAAGCGGGCGTTCAGCACGGCGAAGCGCCGGGTCACCCGACCCTCGCGGGCGGCGGCGTAGACGTCGGTCAGCGCATTCGGGTCGGAATAGTCGAGCGCGGTGTAGCCGGCCTTGCGGAGCATCTCGGCGAGGTATTCCGACTTCTCGATCGAACCGGTGCCGACCAGGATCGGCTGCAGGCGGCTATGCGCCTTGTCGATCTCCTTGATGATCGCCTCGTACTTCTCCTCGACGGTGCGATAGACCTCGTCGTCCTCGTCGACGCGCTCGATGTCCTTGTTGGTCGGGATCTCGACCACTTCGAGCTTGTAGATCTCGGCGAACTCGTCGGCCTCGGTCGAGGCGGTGCCGGTCATGCCGGCGAGCTTCTTGTAGAGGCGGAAGTAGTTCTGGAAGGTGATCGAGGCCAGCGTCTGGTTCTCGGGCTGGATCGTCACCCGCTCCTTGGCCTCCAGCGCCTGATGCAGGCCCTCCGAGTAGCGCCGGCCCTGCATCATGCGGCCGGTGAACTCGTCGATGATGACGACCTCGTCGTTCTTGACGATGTAGTCCTTGTCCAGCGTGAACAGCGTGTGGGCGCGCAGCGCCTGGTTCACGTGGTGGACGAGGGTGACGTTGTGGGCGTCGTAGAGGTCGCCCTCCTTGAGGATGCCGGCATCGCGCATCGCCTCCTCCAGGAACTCGTTGCCGGATTCGGTGAGCGAGACCGTGCGCTGCTTCTCGTCGAGATCGTAATGCTCGCGCAGGAGCAGCGGCATGATCGCGTCGACGGAGACGTACAGCTCCGAGCGGTCATCGACGGGGCCGGAGATGATGAGCGGCGTGCGCGCCTCGTCGATGAGGATCGAGTCGACCTCGTCGACGATGGCGAAGTGGTGCCCCCGCTGCGCCATCTGCGAGAGCTCGTACTTCATGTTGTCGCGCAGATAATCGAACCCGAACTCGTTGTTGGTGCCGTAGGTGATGTCGCAGGCATAGGCGTCCTTGCGCTGCCCGTCGTCGAGGCCGTGCACGATGGTGCCGACGCTCATGCCGAGGAAGCGGTAGACCCGGCCCATCCATTCCGCGTCGCGGGAGGCGAGGTAGTCGTTGACGGTGACGACGTGGACGCCCTTGCCCTCGAGGGCGTTGAGATAGACCGGGAGCGTCGCCACCAGCGTCTTGCCCTCGCCGGTCTTCATCTCGGCGATGCCGGATTCGTGAAGGACCATGCCGCCGATCATCTGCACGTCGAAGTGACGCTGGCCCAGCACGCGCTTGGCCGCCTCGCGGACCGTGGCGAAGGCGGGCACGAGCAGGTCGTCGAGGCGCTTGCCGGCGGCGAGCTGGTCGCGGAACGCCTGGGTCCGGGCGCGCAGCTGCTCGTCCGTCAGCGCGGCGATCTCCGGTTCCAGGGCATTGATCGCGGCGACGCGCGGGCGATACCCCTTGACCCGACGGTCGTTGGACGAGCCAAAAATCTTCTTGAGGGCACCGAGCATCGTGAACCTGCGGTCCTGAAAAGTGTCGCGCGGCGGCGTTTGCGGAAACGCCGCCGGCCTCGCGTTGGGCGGGCTTATAGAGATAAATCGTGCGCGCCGCATCCGCCCGCATCGACGAGCCTCGCGGCTTCTGCCGTGACCGGCTTCAAGACCGCCCGGCGCCCCTGCTCACGAGCGCGCGTGCCGGCCGCCGCCACGCTTGCCTTTGACCGGAAGAGATTCCACCTGTGGCGCGCCGCGGCACCCGCCGCGCCGAGACAGACCGCCTCCGCACGAGACCGGCCGCAAGATGCCGGCCCGCGGCGGCCTCGCCCAAGGACGAGCCTTCCCGATGACGATCCCGACCCATCTCCGGCGCGCCGGCGCCGCCGCCCTGCTCCTGGCGCTGCCGGGGCTCGCCCTGGCGCAGGGAGCGGGACAAGGAGCGGGCGCGGCCGGTCCGTCGGCGGCGGCCCCGGCCCCCGACGCGGTGGTCGCCAAGGTGAACGGCCAGCCGATCACCGGCGCCGACCTCGCGCTCGCCGCCGAGGACCCGGCCCTGTCGCTGCCCGGCGTGGACGAGGCGGCCAAGAAGAACCTGCTGATCGACTACATGGTCGACCTGAAGGTCGGCGCCCAGGCCGCCGATGCCGCCAAGGTCGGCGACAGCCCCGACTTCAAGCGCAAGCTCGCCTATTTCCGCGACAAGCTGCTGCTCGACGAATACCTCGAGCGCGAGACCAAGAAGTCGGTCACCCCGGAGGCCGCCAAGGCCCTCTACGACCAGACCGTGACCGCGATGAAGCCCGAGGAGGAGGTGCGCGCCCGCCACATCCTCGTCGAGAGCGAGGATGAGGCGAAGAAGATCGCCGCGCGCATCAAGGGCGGCGAGGATTTCGCCAAGATCGCGGGCGAGGTCTCGAAGGATCCCGGCTCCAAGACGGAAGGGGGCGATCTCGGCTGGTTCACCCAGGAGCGGATGGTCAAGCCCTTCGCCGAAGCCGCCTTCAAGCTGGCGCCGGGACAGGTCTCCGAGCCGGTCAAGACCCAGTTCGGCTGGCACGTGCTGCGGGTCGAGGAGAAGCGCACGAAGCCGGTGCCCACCTTCGACGAGATGAAGGAGCAGATCGACCAGTACCTCTCGCGCAAGGCGCAGCAGGAGACGATCATCAAGCTCCGCGAGGCCGCCAAGGTCGATCGCCCGGGCGCGCCCGCCGCCACCCCGCCGGCCGCGGATCCGAAGAAGCCCTAGCGGGCAGCGCCGGGCGCGGGGGCGGCGGTCCGCGAGGCATGCGTTGGCGGAATGTCAGGAGGGAGGTATCTGGTATACCAGATACCAATGTGCGGTGCGATATAAGCTTTATCGCAACGCACCAAACGGACCTGCCCCGATGATCGCACTCCTCGTTCTCGCCGCCGCCATCGCCCAGACCACCCTGGTCGTGATGCTGGCCGAGCGCTTTGGCGGTGTCGGTCAGGTCTCCGCCGGCGAGATGACCCGCCTGCAGGGCCCGAGCCCCGTCGCCGCCACCCGGTCGGCCGTCCTCCCGGCCAACGAGAACGCCTTCGCGACCCGCGCCCGCCGCGCCGCGTAATCCCGCCTCGCAGAGGCCGTCTCTCGGTCGTCCTAATCGGCCCCGCCCCCGTGGCGGGGCCTTTCGCGTTCGAGGGGACGGAAAGGGTCGCTCAGTCCAAGCGCCAGTCGATCGGCGCCCGGCCATGGGCTTCGAGCCAGGCATTGGCGCGATCGAAGGGGCGGGAGCCGGGGAAGTCCCGGGCGCGGTTGAGCGGGGAGGGATGGCCCGAGGCGACGATGCCGTGGTGGCGTCCGTCGATCAGCGCCTCGCGGGCCCGCGCCTGGGCGCCCCAGAGCAGGAACACGGCGGGCTCCTCCCCGGCGGAGACCGCAGCCACCGCCTCATCGGTGAGCGCCGACCAGCCGAGCCGCAGATGCGCCCCGGACTTGCCGGCTTCCACGGTGAGTGCGGAATTGAGCAGCAGCACGCCGCGCTCGGCCCAGGGCGTCAGGTCGCCGGTCGAGAGGTCGGGCTTGCCGCCCGGGCGGGCGAGTTCGGCCAGGATGACCTTGAGCGAGGCCGGCAGGCGGCGCCCGCCGACATAGGAGAACGCCAGCCCGTTGGCATCGCCCGGGGTCGGGTAGGGGTCCTGGCCGAGGATCACCGCCTTGACCTTCGGCAGGGGCGTCAGCGTCAGGGCCCGGAAGATCGCCGACGGTTCGGGCAGGATGCGCGCGCCCGCCGCGACGCGCGCGTCGATGGCCCGGGCCACCGCGTCGGCGGCGCCCTCCCGGAAGAAGGGCAGGGCGAGCCAGGGCGAGCCGCTTGCCCGGAAGGCGGCGAGCGCGGCTTCGACGGGCGTGGCGGTCACGGCAGAACCTCGATGCGGGGCCCGGTCTCCGCCGGAAGCGGCGCATGGGCGCGGATGAAGGACATCACCGCATTGGCCAGAAGCGTTCCGTCGGTGTCGCCGATCAGGATGCGACCGTCGGCCAGCATCCCGTAATCGTTGCCGCCGCGCAGCATGAAGTCGTTGGCCGCGACCTGGTAGGTGCCGGCCTCGTCGAGGGGCACCCCGCCGACCCGCGCCGCGACGACGCGCCGGCCCGGGGGGGCCTTCGGGTCGAGGGTCACGGTGAGGCCGGAGATCTGCAGGAACCGGCCCGAGGTACGGCCGAGATCCCGGTAGCCGTTCTCCAGCGCGGCGCGCAGGCGCGCCCCGCTGATCGCGACCAGCGCCACGGTGTTGCCGAAGGGCAGTTCGCTCAGGATGTCGCGCCGGGTGAGCGCGGTGCCGGCCGGATAGAGCCGGTCGCCGCGGATGCCGCCGCCGTTCATCAGGCCGACCTGCGCGCCGGTCTGCGCCCGCACCGCGTCGGCCACGAGGCTGCCGAAGCTCGCCTCCCGCGCCCGCACGCTGGCGATGCGGCTGTCGAGGGGCGCCTGGGTCGTGCCGAGCACCACGTCGAGTTCCCGCGACAGCTCCCCTTCGATCCGCGCCACGAGGGCGGCGGTCTCGGGATCGGGCGTCACCTCGGCGGTGTCGTGGATGCGGAAGGCGGCCCGCCAGCGCAGCGGGCCATGGCCGGCATCGGTGACGTACACGTCGATGGCCGTGACCGACTGGGCGTCGTGGCCGGATTCGACCAGCACCGCCTGCCCGTCGTCGCGCACCACGAGATCGTGATCGTGGCCCGAGAGCAGGATGTCGACGATGCGCGCCCGCTGGATCGCCTCGTCCACCGGCCGGGCGGTGTGGGCCACGCCGACGATCATCTGCGCGCCGGACGCCCGCAGCTTCGCCGCCTCCGCCGCCAGGGTCTCGATCTCGGGGCCGAACCGCAGGGAGCCGGATTGCGACTTCTCGGGCGTGGCCTGGAGCGCGATCCCGACGAGGCCGACGCGCACGCCGCCCAGTTCGACGATCGCCGCGTCCTTCACCCCCGGTAGGGGCTGGCCCGCCCCGTCGCGCAGGTTCGCCGCGAAGAACGGGAAGCGCGCCTCCGCCCGTCGCTCGGCGAAGATTGCGGGGCCGAAATCGAATTCGTGGTTGCCCGGCACGAAGATGTCGGGGGGCGCGAGGTTGTGCAGCGCCACGATGTGGGCGCCCTTGTCGAAGCCCGACATCAGCGAGGGCGAGAAGCAGTCGCCCGCATGGGCGTAGAGCAGGGGCACGCCGCGGGCCCGCTCGGCCTTCACCACGGCGTTGAGCCGGGCAAAGCCGCCGCGGCCCTCGACCGCCGACATCGCGTAGATGTCGTTGACGAGGAGCAGGGTGAAGGTCGGCGCGCCCGCGAGCGCCGGCCCGGCGCCGGCGGCGAGCAGGCTCGCCCCGAGCCCCGCGACGGTCGCCCGCCGGGTCGGGGCAGGGGGCGGGGCAGGGGGCGGGGCAGCGGTCGGGGCAGGGGGCCGGGAGACGGGCGGCACCGGCGCCTCAGCGCTTGGCGAAGCCGTCTCGCACCGCCTTGGCGTTGCGCCGGATCGCCGGCCAGATCCAGGCGCCGGAGGCGAGGTAGAGCGGCGCCGACATCGGCTTCAGCCGCACGGCGAGGCGCTCGGCGAGGCCCGGATTCTCCAGCGGCACCGGCGGCGCGTCGGTCTTGCGGTAGACCACCGTGGTGTCCTCGCGCCGGTAGTCGGTGTGCGGCACGAGGCCGGCGCGGCGGGCCAGCAGGTCGAAGGTTTCGCGCACGTAGCCGTGCACATGGGCGAAGTGGAAGCGCTCGTGCGGCGGCTTGCCGGGGGCGACCACGTTGGGCACGGCGGCAAAGAGGATGCCGTCGGGCTTCAGCCAGCGGCTGAGCCGCTCCATCGTCTCGGCGGGGTTGCGCAGGTGCTCCAGCACGTGATTCGTGCTGATCACGTCGAAATGACCGGCCGGGAAGCGGCCCGGGTCCTCGGCCTCGTCCAGAACCTCGACGCCGTAATGCTGGCGCGAATAATCCGCGTAGTCGCGCCCCGGCTCGACGCCGATCACCGTGCAGCCGCGCCGCTTCGCCTCGTCCAGGAACTCGCCCGATCCGGAGCCGAAATCGAGCAGCTGCGCGCCGGCCGTCAGCTTCGGGGCGAGCAGCGTGGCGCGGGAGATCGCGTCGCGGCGCGAGCGCACGAGGTGGTGGCGCGGGGGACCGCCCGCGAAGGCGAGCTGGTAATCGGCCCGGTAGGCGCTCGTGTAGTACTCGGCGAGCTCCTCCGGCGTCGGCATCGGATCGGTGCGGATCAGGCCGCACTGCGTGCAGGCGATCGAATGCAGCGTCTTGAGCCGTCGATCGGTCTCGGCCACGGTGATCGCCTCGCGGCATCCGCACAGGTTGCAGGCGGCGGGCGCCCCCCTGTACGGATAGCCGGTGAACGGCACGAAGTGCTGCAGGAAATAGCGGGGGGACGGCATGTCGCGCTGGCCTCCGGAGCGATTTCGGGCGAAGGGTTCGCCCTACGCTTCGCCCCAAGATCCTCGACCGGAATCTTGGTCTTGAATGGCCGCCTGCTCTAGATCGAACGTCCGGACCGCACAACCGGATCACCCGCCCGGCGGGCGAAGAGCGGACGGAAGGCGGAACGCCCGTGACCGGAAGCCCGATGAACGAACGCGTCGAACCCGAGACTCTTTTGCGCGAGCCGGTGCGCCTGGCACCCGCTGCGCTGCCGCCCGACCATCCGGCCGTGAGGACCGGCCGGGTCGGGGTGCTCCTGATGAACCTCGGCACCCCCGAGGGCACGAGCTACTGGCCGATGCGCCGCTATCTCAAGGAGTTCCTCTCCGACCGCCGGGTCATCGAGGTGCCCCGCCTGATCTGGTGGCCGCTGCTCAACCTCATCATCCTGACGAAGCGCCCGGGCCCCAAGGGCCGCGACTACGCCAGCATCTGGAACAACGAGCGGGACGAGGGCCCGCTCAAGACCATCACCCGCGGCCAGTGCGAGAAGCTCCAGGTGGCGATGGGCGACACGGTGCTCGTCGACTGGGCGATGCGCTACGGCAAGCCGGAGGTGAGCCTTCGCATCCAGGCGCTGCTCGACGAGGGCTGCGACCGCATCCTGCTCGTGCCGCTCTATCCGCAATACGCGGCGGCGACCTCGGCCACCGCCTGCGACCAGGCCTTCAAGGCCCTGATGCAGATGCGCTGGCAGCCCTCGGTGCGGGTCTCGCCGCCCTATCACGACGACCCCGTCTACATCCAAGCCATGGCGGACTCGATCCGTGAGGGCCTGCAGAAGCTCGATTTCGAACCGGAGGTGATCCTGACCTCCTTCCACGGCGTGCCCAAGAGCTACCTGCTCAAGGGCGATCCCTACCATTGCCAGTGCCTCAAGACCGGCCGCCTCATCCGCGAGGCGATGGGCTACAGCCCCGAGCGGATGCGGGTCACCTTCCAGTCGCGCTTCGGCAACGAGGAATGGCTCAAGCCCTACACCGACGAGACCGTCCAGGCGCTCGCCAAATCCGGCGTGAAGCGCATGGCGATCGTGGCGCCGGGCTTCACCGCCGATTGCCTGGAGACCCTGGAAGAGCTCGACGGCGAGAACCGCCACTATTTCGAGGAGAACGGCGGCGAGAACTACGCCTTCATCCCCTGCCTGAACGATTCCGATCTCGGCATGCGGGTGATCGAGCACGTGGTGCGGCGGGAATTGCAGGGCTGGATCTGATCCGGTGGCGCCCCGCTCGCTCCTGGCCGCGATCCTGCCCTGCCGGGATCTCGACGTGTCGGAGGGTTTCTACGCCCGCCTCGGCTTCACCCGCGAGGCCGGCCAGGAGGCGTGGCAGGCCACGTATCGCCTGCTGCGCCGGCCCGACGGGGCGCGCCTCCATCTCCGGCAGGCGGAGGCAGGCTGGATCGTGCCTGAGCGTAATCCCTTCGGCCTCTACCTCTACGCCGAGGATATCGACGCCCTGGCCGCCGGGTTTCCCGCGGCGATCATCGGTGCCGACGGCCCCGAGGACAAGTCCTGGGGCATGCGGGAATTCGCCGTGTCCGATCCGGACGGCACGCTGGTCCGGGTCGGCCGGGCCCTTCCGGCCTGAAGCTCTGCCCTGAAGCTCTGCGCCCGGCGCGGGCCCCTCATCACGGTCAAGGTCACGCCTGGACTTCGCCTTGCACACCCGCGGAGCCCATGCTAGGCGACAGCCGCGCCGCGGGGGGACCGTTCAACGCCTTCTGTGCCCGGTGCAATTCCAACTCCCACAGGCTTCATGCCGCCGCCGTCACGGGCGGGACGCGCGCGGGGCGGGTGGGCAAGGACAAGAGAGAGCGACGGGTGGCGCAGAGCGGTTCCGAAGGTCCCTTGGTGGCTGGCGTAGCGGGCCGCTATGCCCTGGCACTCTACGAGCTGGCCCGCGACGCGCGGCAGGTCGACGAGGTCGCCAAGAATCTCGATACGTTCGGCGACCTTCTGCGGGAAAGCGCGGATCTCCGCCGTCTCGTGAAGAGCCCGGCCTTCTCGGCCAAGGAGCAGACGGCCGCCATCAGCGCCCTGCTCGACAAGGCCGGCATCACGGGCCTGGCCGCCAACTTCATCAAGCTCTCGGCCGCCAACCGGCGGCTGTTCGCCCTGCCGGACATGATGCGCGCCTATCGTGAGAAGGTGCGCGAGTCCAAGGGCATCCTGCGCGCCGAGGTCCGCGTCGCGGAGAAGCCCTCCGACGCGATCGTCGAAGAGATCAAGGCCTCCTTGCGCGAGGTCGCCAAGGCCGAGGTCGAGATCGACCTCCAGATCGATCCGAGCCTGATCGGCGGCATCGTCGTGAAGATGGGCTCGCGCATGGTCGACGCCTCGCTGCGGACCAAGCTCAACAACATTCGTCTCGCCATGCGGGAAGCCCGCTGAGGCGCTATAGCCTCGCGCGCATCCCGACCCACGAACCAGACCGCATCCGACCTTAAAGAGGCCCGACGATGGACATCCGCGCCGCCGAGATCTCCGCGATCCTGAAAGAGCAGATCAAGAACTTCGGCGAGGAGGCCGAGGTCACGGAAGTCGGGCAGGTGCTCGCGGTCGGCGACGGCATCGCCCGCGTCTACGGTCTCGACAACGTCCAGGCCGGCGAGATGGTCGAGTTCGAGTCGGGCGTGCGCGGCATGGCCCTCAACCTCGAGCAGGACAATGTCGGCGTCGTGATCTTCGGCTCCGACCGCGAGATCAAGGAAGGCCAGACCGTCAAGCGCACCGGCGCCATCGTGGACGTGCCGGTCGGCAAGGGTCTGCTCGGCCGCGTGGTCGACGGCCTCGGCAACCCGATCGACGGCAAGGGCCCGATCCAGTCGACCGAGCGTCGCCGCGTCGACGTGAAGGCCCCGGGCATCATCCCGCGCAAGTCGGTGCACGAGCCGATGGCCACCGGCCTCAAGGCGATCGACGCCCTGATCCCCGTCGGCCGCGGACAGCGCGAGCTCATCATCGGCGACCGCCAGACCGGCAAGACCGCGATCGCGCTCGACACGATCCTCAACCAGAAGCCGGCCCATTCGGGCACCGACGAGAACGCCAAGCTCTACTGCGTCTACGTCGCGATCGGCCAGAAGCGCTCCACGGTCGCCCAGTTCGTGAAGGTGCTGGAGGACCAGGGCGCGATGGAATACTCCATCGTCATCGCCGCCACCGCCTCGGACGCCGCGCCGATGCAGTTCATCGCGCCGTTCGCCGGCTGCGCCATGGGCGAGTATTTCCGCGACAACGGCATGCACGCCGTGATCGTCTATGACGACCTCTCCAAGCAGGCGGTCGCCTACCGCCAGATGTCGCTGCTGCTGCGCCGCCCGCCGGGCCGCGAGGCCTATCCCGGCGACGTGTTCTACCTCCACTCGCGCCTGCTCGAGCGCGCCGCCAAGATGGGCGACGCCGCCGGCAAGGGCTCGCTGACCGCGCTGCCAGTCATCGAAACCCAGGCCAACGACGTGTCGGCCTACATCCCGACCAACGTGATCTCGATCACCGACGGCCAGATCTTCCTCGAGACCGACCTGTTCTACCAGGGCGTCCGTCCGGCGGTGAATGTCGGCCTCTCGGTCTCGCGGGTGGGCTCCTCGGCCCAGACCAAGGCGATGAAAAAGGTCGCCGGCAAGATCAAGGGCGAGCTGGCGCAGTACCGCGAGATGGCGGCCTTCGCCCAGTTCGGCTCGGATCTCGACGCCTCGACCCAGCGCCTGCTCAACCGCGGCGCCCGCCTGACCGAGCTCCTGAAGCAGCCGCAATTCTCGCCGCTGAAGATGGAAGAGCAGGTCGCGGTGATCTACGCCGGCGTGAACGGCTACCTCGACAAGCTGCCGGTCAACAAGGTTCGCGCCTTCGAGGACCAGCTGCTGAGCACCCTGCGCTCGAAGCACCAGGATTGGCTCAGCGCCGTGCGCGACTCCAAGGACCTGTCGGACGCCAACGCCAACACCCTCAAGGGCGTGGTCGAGAGCGTCGCCAAGTCCATCGCCTGAGGCCGGCCTGCCGCGAGGCGGCCCCTGAGAAGAGTAACGCCGGACGGCCGCCCTCCCCGGAGAGCGGCCGTCGCCGAGACGTCCGCGAGCGATCTGGAAATCCGCCGATGCCGAGTTTGAAGGATCTGCGCAACCGCATCACCTCGGTGAAGGCGACGCAGAAGATCACCAAGGCGATGCAGATGGTCGCCGCCGCCAAGTTGCGGCGCGCCCAGAACGCCGCCGAGAGCGGGCGTCCCTACGCCGAGAAGATGGCCCAGGTGCTCGGCAATCTCGCCGGCAACCTGGTCGGCGGCGTCGGCGCCCCGCGCCTGCTGTCCGGCACCGGCCAGGACCGGGTGCATCTGCTCGTCGTCTGCACCGGGGACCGCGGCCTCGCCGGCGCCTTCAACTCCTCGATTGCCCGTCTGGCCCGCGACCACGCCAACCGGCTCATGGCCGAGGGCAAGACCGTCAAGATCATGACGGTCGGCAAGAAGGGCCTCGACGTCCTGCGCCGCCAGTTCCGCGATCAGATCATCGCCTCGCGCGACATCCGCGGCAACAAGCCGGTCGACTACCCCTTCGCCGCCGAGATCGCCGACGACATCCTCGCCCGTTTCGAGGCCGGCGAGTTCGACGTGGCGACGTTGTTCTATTCCGAGTTCCGCTCGGTGATCTCGCAGATCCCGACGGCGCAGAAGATCATCCCGGCCGAACTGCCCAAGACCGACGGCGCCACCACCACCGGCGCGGGCTCCGACGCGGCCATGGAGTTCGAGCCGAACGAAGAGACGATCCTCGAGACGCTCCTGCCGAAGAACCTCACCGTCCAGATCTTCCGGGCGCTGCTGGAGAACGCCGCCTCGGAGCAGGGCGCGCGCATGAGCGCCATGGATTCCGCGACCCGCAACGCGGGCGAGATGATCAAGAAGCAGACGCTGATCTACAACCGCACGCGTCAGGCCATGATCACCAAGGAACTCATCGAGATCATTTCGGGCGCGGAAGCGCTCTGACCGCCGCATAGAGGAACCATCGCAATGGCGAACACCGCTTCCCCCGCCGCCAACACCTCCAACGCCAAAGGCCGGATCACCCAGGTCATCGGCCCGGTCGTGGACGTGCAGTTCGACGGCTACCTGCCGGAGATCCTGAACGCCCTCGAGACCAATAACCAGGGCAACCGCCTCGTGCTCGAGGTGGCCCAGCAGCTCGGCGAGAACACCGTCCGCTGCATCGCCATGGACACCTCGGAAGGCCTCGTGCGGGGCCAGGAGGTCACCGACACCGGCGCGCCGATCCGGGTGCCGGTCGGCCACAACACGCTCGGCCGCATCATGAACGTCATCGGCGAGCCGATCGACGAGGCCGGCCCGATCCAGTCCGACACCCTGCGCGCCATCCACCAGCCCGCTCCGCCCTACACCGACCAGTCGACCGAGTCGCAGATCCTGGTGACCGGCATCAAGGTCGTGGATCTCCTCGCCCCCTACGCCAAGGGCGGCAAGATCGGCCTGTTCGGCGGCGCCGGCGTCGGCAAGACCGTGCTGATCATGGAGCTGATCAACAACATCGCCAAAGTGCACTCGGGCTACTCGGTCTTCGCCGGCGTCGGCGAGCGCACCCGCGAGGGCAACGATCTCTATCACGAGATGATCGAGTCCAACGTCAACAAGAACCCCAAGGAGAACGGCGGCTCGGCCGAGGGCTCCAAGTGCGCGCTGGTCTACGGCCAGATGAACGAGTCGCCCGGCGCCCGCTCGCGCGTCGCGCTGACCGGCCTGACCATCGCCGAGGAGTTCCGCGACGAGGGCCAGGACGTGCTGTTCTTCGTCGACAACATCTTCCGCTTCACGCAGGCGGGCTCCGAGGTGTCGGCGCTGCTCGGCCGCATCCCGAGCGCCGTGGGCTACCAGCCGACGCTCGCCACCGACATGGGCGCCCTGCAGGAGCGCATCACCACCACGACCAAGGGCTCGATCACCTCGGTGCAGGCGATCTACGTGCCGGCCGACGACCTGACCGACCCGGCGCCCGCCGCCTCCTTCGCCCACTTGGACGCGACCACGACGCTGTCGCGCTCGATCGCCGAGAAGGGCATCTACCCGGCCGTCGACCCGCTCGACTCGACCTCGCGCATGCTGTCGCCCGCGATCCTCGGTGAGGAGCATTACGACGTCGCCCGCAAGGTCCAGCAGACGCTGCAGCGCTACAAGTCGCTCCAGGACATCATCGCCATCCTCGGGATGGACGAGCTGTCGGAAGAGGACAAGCTGACGGTGGCCCGCGCCCGCAAGATCGAGCGCTTCTTCTCGCAGCCCTTCTCGGTGGCCGAGATCTTCACCGGCTCGCCGGGCATCCAGGTGCCGCTGGAAGACACCATCAAGGGCTTCAAGGGCCTGGTCGAAGGCAAGTACGACGACCTGCCCGAGGCGGCGTTCTACATGGTCGGCACCATCGAGGACGCCCAGGAAAAGGCCAAGAAGCTCGCCGCCGCGTAAGCCGCGGATCGAGACCGGGACGTGGCCTTCGCATCGTCGGCCACGTCCTCTTCGTCGGCGAAGCCCCTATCTGTTGGTCTGCACCGTGAAACGCCGGTGAGCGTGAGGGAACTGAAATCGTGGCCACCTTCCACTTCGATTTCGTCGGCCCCGAGCGGACGCTGTATTCCGGCGAGGTCGAGGCCGTGCAGCTGCCGGGCGCCGAGGGCGAGATGACCGTGCTGCCGGGCCACGCGCCCGTGCTGACGACCCTCAAGGTCGGCGTCATCACCGTCACCGAGAAGGCCGGCAGCGGCAAGCGCATCTACGTGCAGGGCGGCTTCGCCGATATCGGCCCCAAGGCCGTGACGGTGCTCGCCGAGCGCGCCGCGCCGATCGAGGAGGTCAACCCCGCCATGATCGACGGGGAGATCGAGGCGGCCGAGATGGCCCGCGACGCGACCCAGGACCCGGCCAAGCGCGAGGCGCTCAACGCGCAGATCGTGCAGCTGCGTGAGGCCAAGCACACGCTGAGCCTCTGATTTCCGAAGCGATTCGGAACGGGATAGAGGGCGTCGGGCAACCGGCGCCCTTTTGGTTTCAGGCCTCCCGCCTGTCCCCGCGGCCGATCGCGGCGAGGGCGTGGATGACGAGCCGCTCCCGCGCCGCCGGATCGGCCGGGCAGCCCTCCGCCAGCCAGAGCCCGCGCGCGGCGCGCAGGCCCGCCCCCACCGCCGGGCCCGGCGGCACGCCCCGCGCCACGAGATCGGCGCCGGTCACGGGCAGGACCGGCCGCGCGCCGTCCGCCGCCATCCGGTCGAGGGCGGCCCGGGCGGCCTCCGTCACAAGCGGGCGCGGCTCGCCGGCGATCGCCTGCAGCACCGTGCGCAGGGGCGCCGCGCCGTGATCCGCCACGAGGGCCGGCACCGCCTCGGCGTCGAGACCGGGCCGGCTCCGCAGGGTCGCGAGGGCCACGGCGTAGGCAGTCAGCGCGGCCTGCTCGGCCTTGGCCAGACGCAGGCTCTCGCCCAGGCGCTCGGCGTCCTCCCGGCTCGACACGCAGAGCGCGGCGAGGCGGGTGACCGCGTCCGATGTCGGCTCCCCCTCCGAGATCCGGGCGAGCCGGCCGCGTTCGCCGACGCTCCCGGTGATGCGGGCGAGAAGGCCGGTCTCGCTCAGGGTCGCGACCGCGGCGAGGGCCCGGGGCGCCAGCAGCAGCTTCAGGAATTCGGCCCGCACCCGCTCGCGGGAGAGCCGGGCGAGGCTGTCGCGGGCTGCCACCGACGCGGCGAGCCCCTCCGGGTCCGGCGGGCCGGCGCCGTAGCGGGCGTGGAAGCGGAAGAAGCGCAGGAGCCGCAGCGCGTCCTCGCGGATCCGGGTGGCGGCGTCGCCGATGAAGCGGACCCGGCCCGCGGCGAGGTCGGCCACGCCCCCGGTCGTGTCGTGGAGCGTCCCGTCCTCCGCCAGCGAGAGCGCGTTGATGGTGAAGTCGCGCCGCTCGGCATCGCGCGAAAAATCGCGGCCGAACCGCACCACGGCATGGCGCCCGTCGGTCTCGACGTCCTCGCGCAGCGTCGTGACCTCGTGCGGCTCGCCCGCCACCACCAGGGTGACGGTGCCGTGCTCGATCCCCGTCGGCACCGCCTTGAGGCCGGCCGCGCGGGCCCGCGCCATCACGGTCTCGGGCCGCAGGGTCGTGGCGAGGTCGAGATCGCTCGCCGCCCGCCCGAGCAGCGCGTCACGCACGCAGCCGCCGACGAGGCGGGTCTCCTCGGCCGGCCCGGCCAAAGCCGCGAGGCAGGCCCGCACGCCCGGGCGCGCCAGGAGCCGGTCCGGCCCCGCGCGGTCGAGCCCGGGCGGGAGGGGGGTCACTGGAAATGGCCCGGGATCAGCCGCCCGTTCTCGTAGCGGGGCGGCACGTAGCCGTCCTTGTGGCGCTCCCCGGTCAGGCCGAGCATCACCAGGGAGGCCACGACGAGGAACAGCCCGGCCAGCACGAGGCGGGTCCATTGCGGTCGCCATTCGGCCCCGTCGAGCGGCGAGCGGCGGGCGAGCAGGAGCCATCCGGCAAAGGCCAGGAACGGCAGCGAAAACAGGGCGATCTGTTCGAGGAGGAGGCGAAGCATGCGACCGGAGGGTTTCTGCCGAGGGGGTTCGCCAGGGGAGGCCTGAGGGGCGCGCGAGGACGCCGCGGCGTCAGGCGTAGAGGCGCTCGTAGAGATTGTGCACGATCCCCGCGGTGACGCCCCAGATCAGATGCTCCCCGTGGGGGATCGCATAGAAGTAGCGTGTCCGGCCCTGCCACGCACGCGAGCGGACGAGATGCCGCGCCGGATCCATCAGCCCGGCCAGCGGCGCCTCGAACACGAGGGCGACCTCCTCGGGATTGGGGGTCAGCACGGCGTCGCCCGCCACGAGCCCGACCACCGGGACCACGAGGAAGCCCGTCGCCGAGAGGTAGGGGTCGAGGAAGCCGAGCGGGCGCACGGCCTCGCTCGGGAGGGCGATCTCCTCGCGCGCCTCGCGCAGGGCCGTATCGATCGGCGAGACGTCGCCGGGATCGACCTTGCCGCCGGGGAAGGCGATCTGCCCCGAATGGTCGCGCAGATGGGCGGCGCGCTTCGTCAGCAGCACGCTCATCCCCTCGGGCCGGTCGAGGATCGGCACCAGGACGGCGGCGTGGCGATGCGGCGCGGCCGGCGCCATGGCGAGGCCGCCGGGATCGAGGTCGTGGTCGCCGCGCGGATTCGCGAGCGGATCGCCGGGGCCGGGCGGCAGCCGGGCGAGGCCGGCCTGGGCCCGGGCCAGGAAGGCCGGGCGCCGGAACTCGGCGTCGGCGCGCCGGCCCGGATCGGCGGCCTCGTCGGGGCGCTTCACCGGGCCGCCTCGGCCGGGGCGATGCGGTGGAAGACGCCCCCGGCCCACAGACCGAACCAGTCCTCGCCCTCGATCCGGCGGGTCTCGGCGAGGTCGACGAGATCGTAGGTGAGGGCCCGGCTCACCCGGGCGGTGAGGCCGCCGCGCACCCGGATCTCGGGCTTGAGCCCGTCCGGGCCGTCTTGGAAGCGTAGGGGATGCTCGGCATCGGCGGCGACGAGGTCGTCGACATTGGTCCGGAAGGCGATGCGCCGGCCCTCGCCCGCGCCCTCGACCGCCATCTCGACCGCGAGGAAGGGCGTGTCGTCGACTTGGATGCGGACCTTCTCGACCGGCGTCACCAGCACGGTCGCGCCGTCGGGCTCCCTGCGCAGGATCGACGCGAACAGCCGCACCAGCTTCGGTCGCCGGATCGGCGTGCCGTTGTGGAACCACGTCCCGTCGGCCGCGATCCGGATGTCGATCGCACCGCAATGCTCCGGGTTCCACCGCTCGACCGGCGGGGGACCGCGCGTGGGCAGGTCGCCGAGGGCGGCGCTCAGGCGGGCGAGGGCGGGGTCGGGCGTGTCGTCCATGGGCCGTCGGGGCTTGTGCGGCGGGGCTTGTGCGGGCGGAACTGGGTCCGAACCGGGCAACGCGAGAGAAGCGCCGCCGTTGCCGGGACCGGTGGGCGCCACCCTACCGCGACTGGTCGCGCCACGGAAATCGGACGGGGCCGGTTCGGCCCGGCCCGGGCCGGGCTCGGCCATAGGGTCACAACCCGATCCGCTTGAGCATGCCAGGGACGGCTCGCGACCCTTTGCGGACCCTCACAATGTCCGCTTCATGGCATTCCACAATGCCGGTTCTCTATGGGTGGTTCGCTTGAGAAAGTTCGTTTTGGATGGTCAAAGCTGATATTCAGAACAGTCAAAAGGTTATGATGCGCCGAGGGTACACCCTAATTTTATCAGGCAAGAAGACGGTCCATCCATTTTCGCGAATCACACCATGTTGCGGCGCGGACGCAGGTCGGGAGGTGGAGTATAATCAACACGCAATCAAAGTTGTACGGCTGGAGAGATCTTCATTTCCCCAGTTCGATCAAGTCTGCTAACCGATATCCTGCGGTGAACACTCTGATTTCTACTGATACATCAAGTACGAAGCATTCCAGTATGTTAGTGTTTGTCATGATCATGCCGGATTAGCTACGACTTGCCCGTCATCAGCCGATGGACAGTACCTCGCGCAATTCCTTTTTGGATTTTGTGAAGAGGGCATTAGCTGCCGAGGTCAGCCCGGTCATGTGCAGGCAGGCATGGATCAAGCCTTCGAGCAGAACAATTTTCACGGGAATGCCGCTCTGCTTCAGCTTTTGAACGTAACTCTCTGCTTCAGTTCGCAACGGATCGAACTCGCAAATGAGAACCGTAGCAGAGGGTAGGGCTGCTACGTCGGCTCTGCCTGGAGCGGCATAGACAGAGACATTTTCAGTCAGCCTGCCGACATAGGTCTCCCAACAGAAGCGCATGACCTCACGCGTCAGGTAGTACCCTTCGGCGAACTCTCGATACGAAGGCGTATCCAGGTCGATATCGAGCGCGGGGTAGAAGTGAAGCTGGTGGGCAATCTTCGGACCTGCTCGATCCCGCGCTATGAGGGCCGCCGCAGCCGCAAGATTGCCGCCCGCGCTGTCGCCCGCGACGACGAGGCGTTCTTCATCGATTGCCAGCATGGCGGCGTGGTCCGCCACCCAGCGCAAGGCCGCATACACGTCATCGAGCGGCACCGGGAAGGGATGCTCCGGCGCCAGACGGTAGTCGACCGAGAAGACGACGCAACCGGTCGCCTTCGCGAGAGAGCGACAAGGGGTGTCATAGGCGTCGAGCGAACCCAGGCACCATCCCCCTCCATGCGCGAAAACGATCGCCGGCACCGGCCTGATCTCCGGATCGCCCGGCCAGTACGCGCGGATCGGAACAGGAGGGGCGAGGTCTGATCCGTCCGGCGGGAATTCGCGGATGCACCCGATTGCTTCAGGAGGTGCTTGCATTGCGATGAGCTCGGCATCCGTCCGAACCCGGAGTTCGGCCAGCGAGGCCGGCTTGATGCCGGCCTCCTGTGCAAGAAAGGCCGCGATGGCCGGATCAAGCGGCATTACGCGCCTGCCTCCAGCAGGAACGGGAGAAGCTGGTCGGAGAATTCCTTGGGGCATTCCTCCATGATGAAATGCCCGCAATCAGCGACGATGCCGCCGCGCAGGCTGGCTGCATGCGGACGAAGCGTCGCGATCGGCGCATCCGCCGTCGCATGTTCAGCACCGATCGCCAGCACAGGCATGGTTAGTGGACGCTTCGCCCTCTCGGCGTTCTGACGGATGGTCTCCGGTATTGCGCGGTAATACGCGAAGCCCGCCCTGATCCCTCCCGGGCTGGCATAGGCCCGAGTGTAGACATCGACGGCGACGCGGTCGCGGCGGAACGACCATTTGTCGAAGATGAATTCCAGGTAGCCCTGCTCCCGGCCGGCTGTCAGGAACTCGGGCAGATCGCGGACCTGATTGAACATGAAGTGCCAGAGAAAGATGTTCTCGGCCGGGGGCGCGAAAATGCCGGGCGCCGGTGCGAGGCCTGGAATGACCGCTTCGGTCAGTGCCAGACGGCTCACCGCATCCGGCTGATCGCTGGCGAGCGCGTAGCCGACCCACATGCCGACGTCGTGACCGACTACCCGATAACGCTCGTGCCCGAGCGCCCTCATCAGGCGGTGGAGCGTCGCAGCGGCCGCACCCGTATCGTAGCCAGTATCGGGGCGCCCTGAATGACCTGAGCCGACCGGATCGACGGCGATGGCCTGGAAGCCGTTCGCCGCCAGGACCGGCATCACGTGCCGCCACGCGTACCAGGTCTGCGGCCAGCCGGGGATCAGCAGTATTGGCTCCCCGTCTCCCAGGATCGCGCAGTGCAGGCGCGTGTCATCGATCCGGACGTAGCGGTGCCGCACGTCCTCGTCACGAAACTCGATCGTCATGCTGGATGTCCCTGCCGCTCAGGCGATGCCGAGGAGGGCGTTGATGCGCGCCCGTTCCAGAGGTGTCCCGGCGAAGTCGTCGAAGACCTTGTCGGTAACGTTGATGATGTGATCGCGGATGAACGCGGCGCCTTCCCGTGCGCCATCGTCCTGATCCTTCAAGCAGCACTCCCATTCGAGCGTGGCCCAGCCGCTGAAATCGTACTGGGTCAGCTTCGAGAAGATCGACTTGAAATCGACCTGTCCGTCGCCGAGCGACCGGAACCGGCCTGCCCTGTCGGCCCAGGACTGGTATCCCCCATAGATCCCCTGACGTCCGGTCGGATTGAATTCAGCATCCTTCACGTGGAACATTCCGATCCGCTCGTGATAGATGTCGATGAAGTCCAGATATTTAAGCTGTTGCAAGACAAAGTGGCTGGGATCGAAGAGGATCTGGCAGCGGGAATGGCCGTCGACACGCTCCAGCAGCATCTCGAACGTCGTGCCGTCGTGCAGGTCCTCGCTCGGATGGATCTCGAAGCAGAGATCGACGCCCTGCGCGTCGCAGACGTCGAGGAGGGGGCGCCAGCGCCGGGCCAGTTCGTCGAACGCGGCCTCGATCAAGCCTTCGGGACGTTGGGGGAACGGAAACACGTAGGGCCATGCGAACGACCCCGAGAAGGTCCCTATCCGGTTGAGCCCCAGCCGCCGGGACGCCCGGGCCGCGAGCCGGAGCTGCTGTCCGGCCCATTCGCTGCGCGCGGCGCTGTTGCCGCGCACGGCCTCCGGCGCGAAGGCATCGCACATCACGTCATAGGCGGGGTGAACGGCGACGAGCTGCCCTAGGAGATGCGTAGTCAACTCGCTGATCACGAGCCCGTGCTGCGCGACGATGCCAGCGACCTCGTGGCAATAGATATCGCTCTCGGCCGCCGTCCGCAGATCGAACAGGCGCCCATCCCAGACGGGGATCTGAAGCGCCGCGAAGCCTCGTTCCGCAGCCCAGGCAGCGAGCGCGGCCAGGGTGTCGAAGAGTGGCCGATCTCCGCTGAATTGCGCCAGATGCAGGCTCGGCCCCTTGATCGTTCGCATTGCAGCCTCATTCTTTGTCGATCGACAAAGAAATGTCGTGATTGCCCTACGCCGTCAAGCGAATTATTTGCTGACCGGCTAAGAATGGATGGCGATGGCTGGAAGACCCAGGGAGTTCGACAGGGACGAGGCGCTCGTCAAAGCTCAGCAGGCGTTCTGGAGGCGCGGCTACGAGGGAACGTCCATGGCGGATCTCGTGGCTGCGATGGGTATCGCCTCAGCCCGGATCTACGCGGCCTTCGGCTCGAAGGAGGCGCTCTTCCGAGAGGCAGTTGCACTCTACGAGACTACGAATGGTAGCTTCGCGGAGCGTGCCCTGAATGAGGAGCCGACGGCGCGGCAGGCGATCGGGCGGATGTTACGTGAGGCTGTTGAACTCTACACGCGCGCGGATGGTCCGAAAGGATGCATGGTCGTGTCGGCTGCAACCAATTGTGCGGTCGAGAACGATGCCCTAGCCGAGTGGTTGGCCGAGCGGCGGCGCCGGCGTACCGCCTCGATCGTCGAACGCCTGGAGTGGGCCAGTGCAACCGGCGAGCTGTCGCCCGGTGCCGACGTGGCCGCGCTCGGCGATCACTATGCAGCCCTACTCCACGGACTCTCTGTCCAGGCCCGCGATGGTATCCCTAGGGATCGGCTTCTCGCTTTGATACCCTTGGCTTTGCACATGATCGCGCCAGAGACAGGGCGCTCGACGCAGCCGTAGGCATCACATTCTTTGCGTCATCTCTGCGTCAGCACTGCAAAGCTGGGTTGGTAAGGGTGGGGCAGGCCGCGCGCTCCGGTTCGCTATGAGTGTACTCAAAGCGAACCATTCGCCATCGGCATGAACGTCCCTCTCAGGCGGCCGGGCAGAGTCTGCAAACCACCCTCAGCGGTCCTTGGCACGGTCAAGCGGACGGAGTTTGGCACAGAGAGGTCAACCCGAGGCGACCTGGGGCACGTCCAGGATCGGCCCCGGCCGTCAGCCGGCGGGCTTGTCCTTCAGGATCTTCCAGATGCCGCTCGCCGCCGCCAGGGGCCGGTCGCCGCTCATGAGCGTGCCGCGCACGAAGACGAGCGAG
Organism: Methylobacterium sp. Leaf118; assembly: GCF_920984675.1. Lineage (GTDB taxonomy): Bacteria > Pseudomonadota > Alphaproteobacteria > Rhizobiales > Beijerinckiaceae > Methylobacterium. The sequence goes on along the minus strand of NZ_CAKLBV010000019.1, from coordinate 22,920 downwards.
GAGGTTTTGCGCACGATCTCCGGCTCGACGTCGATCAGGTCGCCGGTACGAGCCGCGCCGACGAACTGGCTCGACATCTCGACGGTGACGCAGCGCGCGCCCTCGGCGGCGTCGCGCACCACGATGCTGAGCGCCCGGTCGGCGAAGGTCAGCAGCATGCCCCCGTGCACGGTGCCCACGAGGTTGCCGTGCTTCGCCTCCGCGCGGAACGCGAACGCCTGCCGGCCCTCGACCGTCCGGTGGTAGACCGGCCCGACGAGGCTGATGAAGCCCGGATCGGTGAAGACCTCCCACCCCTCGGGAAACGCCGCGCGCTCGTCATCCGTCATCCTGGGCTCCTTTTCGCGCCCCGGGGCCGGGCGGACGTCCCACACGATGCACGATGTCGCGGCCGTCCTGCCCTCCGGGCGTCCCGGCCCATATAGCGCCGATCCGCCGCGCGGCAGCGCCGCGCTTGCGTTCGATGGGACTTCGGCGCCAGACTCCGCCCTTCATCCCGGGCCGCCGGGCCCGTTCTTCAGGATTTCGCTTCATGGCACAGGGCGCCGGTTCGGCCAGCACGACGAGCCTCGACGACGGGATCGTCGCCACCGCCGAGACCTGCCTGGCGGCGATCGGGCAGGCCCGGGAGGCGATCCACGGGGTCATCTTCGGGCAGGAGAAGATCGTCGACCTCGCCCTCGTGACGATCCTGGCCGGCGGCCACGGGCTCCTCGTCGGCCTTCCCGGCCTCGCCAAGACCAAGCTCGTCGAGACGCTGGGCACCGTGCTCGGGCTCGACGCCCGGCGGGTGCAGTTCACCCCCGACCTGATGCCCTCCGACATCCTCGGCACCGAGATCCTCGACGAGGATGCCGAGCGCCGCCGCTCCTTCCGCTTCGTGAAGGGGCCGGTCTTCACGCAGCTGCTGATGGCCGACGAGATCAACCGGGCGAGCCCGCGGACGCAATCGGCCCTGCTCCAGGCGATGCAGGAGCATTTCGTCTCGGTGGCGGGCGAGCGCCACGACCTGCCCAAGCCCTTCCACGTCCTGGCGACCCAGAACCCGATCGAGCAGGAGGGCACCTACCCGCTGCCCGAGGCGCAGCTCGATCGCTTCCTCCTCGAGATCGATGTCGGCTACCCCGATCGCGCCGCCGAGCGCCGCATCCTCATCGAGACGACCGGCGTCGAGGACGCCAAGCCCCGGGCGGCGATGACCACCGAGCAGCTGCTCACGGCCCAGCGCCTCGTGCGGCGCCTGCCGGTGGGCGAGGCGGTCGTGGATGCGATCCTCGACTTGGTCCGCTCGGCGAGGCCGGAAGGTGGCGACCCGAGCGTCTCGAAAAAACTGCTGTGGGGGCCCGGTCCCCGCGCGAGCCAGGCGCTGACGCTCGCCGTGCGCGCCCGCGCCCTGATCGAGGGCCGCGTCGCCCCCTCCGTGGCCGACGTGAAGGCGCTGGCCGAGCCGGTGCTCAAGCACCGCATGGCCGTGACCTTCGCGGCGCGCGCCGACGGAGAGAGCGTGACCGGCCTGATCGGCCAGCTCGTCGCCAAACTCTGACAGGGCGCGCCCGCATGGCCCCCCCCCGGCTCGTCGAGGCCGAGAAGCGCCGCCCCGGGCGGCCCGAGACCGGGGCGGCGCTCGACCTCGCCGGGCGGATGCCGCGCCTCGTCCTCGAATCCCGCCGCGTCTCCGGCACGCTGGCGCATGGCCTGCACGGACGCCGCCGGGCCGGGCCGGGCGAGACCTTCTGGCAGTTCCGGCCCTTCGTGACCGGCGAGGCGGCGGCGCGGATCGACTGGCGCCGCTCGGCCCGGGACGACCGGCTCTATGTGCGCGAGCGCGAATGGGAGGCCGCCCACAACATCTGGATCTGGATCGACCGCTCCGCCTCGATGGGCTTTTCCTCCGAACTCGCCCAGACCTCCAAGGTCGAGCGGGCGCTGGTGCTGGGACTGGCGCTGGCCGACACCTTCGTGGAGGGCGGCGAGCGCGTCGGATTGCTCGGGCTCACCCGCGCCAGCGCCGCGCGCGGCATCGTCGAGCGGCTGGCCCAGGCGCTGATCAACGACGCGGCCGGGCTGACCCAGGATCTGCCGCCCCCCGCCACGCCGGGCCGCTTCGACGACGCCGTCCTGATCAGCGACTTCCTCACTCCCCTCGACGCCGTGCGCGGCGCCGTCCAGTCGATCTCCGCGCGTGGCACAAGCGGCCATCTCGTGCTGGTCGCCGATCCGGTCGAGGAGACCTTCCCGTTCACGGGCCAGGCCGTGCTCCACGATCCCGAGGGCGGCGCGAGCCTCGATATCGGCGAGGCCGGCGCCTGGGGCGAGGCCTACCGCCTCCGCATCGCCGCCCACCGCGACGGCCTCTCCGAGATCGCCCGGCAGCGGGGCTGGACGCTGACGATCCACCGCACCGACCGGCCGGCGAGCGAGGCGGCGCTCCGCCTCCTCACCCTCGTCGCCGCCGCGCGCGGCCTCGGCTGAAAGGCGATCCGCATTGTTCGGCCTCCCCCTCACCTTCGCGGCCCCCCTGGCGCTGGCCGCCCTCGTGGCTTTGCCGGCCCTGTGGGTGCTCCTGCGGGTCACGCCGCCGCGCCCGCGCCGCATCAGCTTCCCGCCGCTCGTCCTCGTCGCCGACCTGCTGCCGAAGCGGGAGACCCCGGCCCGCACGCCGCCCTGGCTCCTGATCCTGCGCATCCTCGCCGCCGCCTGCCTGATCCTGGCGGTGGCCGGCCCGGTCTGGAACCCCGGCGGCCTCGGCGCCGTCGCGGGCCGCAGCCCGCTCGTGCTCATCCTCGACAACGGCTTCACCGCCGCCCATGACTGGCGCGACCGCCAGCGCGCGGCCACCGATGAGATCGAGGTCGCCGCCCGCGACGGGCGCCCCGTCGCCCTGCTGGCGAGCGCGGAGCCGGCCGCGCCCCTGGAGGCCAAGGCCCCGGCCGCCGCCCTGGAGCGCCTGCGCGCCATCCGTCCACGCCCGCACCGCGCCGACCGCGACGCGCATCTGGCCGCCCTCGGCACCCTCCTGGAGCGCATGCCCGGCGCCTCGATCGTTTGGATCAGCGATGGCGTGCGCGGCGCGGGCGACGGAGATTTTTCCGCGTCCCTCGGCGCGCTGGCCGCCCGCCACGGCAGCGCGCTGACGGTGCTGAAGGCCGAGCGCCCCCCGGCGCTCGCCCTCGAGGGCGTGCCCGTGCAGCCGGGCGAGAGGCTGTCCGCGCAGGTGCTGCGGGCCGGTCCCAACGGCCGCGATACCGGCCTCGTCCGGGCGCTCGACCAGAAGGGCCTGCCGCTGGCCGAGAGCCGCTTCACCCTGGAGCCGGAGGCCCGCGAGACGAGCGTCGCCTTCGATCTGCCGGTGGAGTTGCGCAACGCCATCGCCCGCCTGGAGATCGAGGGCGAGGGCTCGGCGGGCGCCGTCGTGCTGATGGACGAGCGCGGCAAGCGGCGCCGGGTCGGCCTCGTCTTCGGCGGCACCCTCGATCAGGCCCAGCCGCTCCTGGCCCCCACCTACTACCTCGCCCGGGCGCTCTCGCCCTTCGCCGACGTGCAGCAGCCCCGCGGCGGCCAGGGGACGGCGGAGGCGATCGGGCAGATGCTCGACAATCAGGTCTCGGTGCTGGCGCTCGCCGATGTCGGCGCGCTCGACGAGCGCACCCTCGCGCGGGTCGAGCAGTTCGTGGACGAGGGCGGCCTGCTCCTGCGCTTCGCCGGGCCGCGCCTTGCCGCGGGCAACGACCCGCTCGTGCCGGTGCGGCTGCGCCGGGGCGGGCGCTCGCTCGGCGGCACGCTCTCCTGGGACCGGCCGAAGACGCTGGCGTCCTTCGCGCCCGAGAGCCCGTTCGCCGGGCTCAACCCGCCGGCCGATATCGGCGTGCGTCGCCAGATCCTGGCCGAGCCCGATGGCGACCTGCCGGGCAAGACCTGGGCGTCCCTGCAGGACGGCACCCCGATCGTCACGGCGCAGAAGCGGGGCCAGGGGCTGATGGTGCTGTTCCATGTCACCGCCGACACCACGTGGTCGAACCTGCCGCTGTCCGGCCTGTTCGTCGACATGCTGCGCCGGGTCGTCGGCCTCGCCGGCCCCTCGGCGAAGCTGACCGACGGCGAGGGACGCCAGGCCAAGGCGGCGCTTCTGGCCCCGCGGCTGACGCTCGACGGGTTCGGGGCGCTCGGCTCCCCGCCGGCGAGCGCCACCGCCGTGCCGGCCGATTTCGCCGACCGCGCCGGTCCCGAGCACCCGCCGGGCTTCTACGGCGCGGCCGAGGGCGGCCTCGCCGTCAACGCCCTGCGGCCGGGCGACCGGCTCGATCCCCTCGACTTCTCGGCGCTCGCGGGCGCCCGGATCGGCTCGCTGGCCGGGGCGGAGACCCTCGACCTGCGGGCCTTCCTGTTCAGCCTCGCCCTGACGCTGCTGGCCCTAGACACCCTCGCCGGTCTCTGGCTCGGCGGCTTCCTGCGCGGTCCGGCCCGGATCACCCGGGGACGGGCGGCGCCCGCCGCCCTGCTCCTCGTCGCGCTCGCCGCCACCCTCCTGGCCGCGCCGCCGCCGGCCCTCGCCCAGACGCCGCCCCCCAACCGGCCGAACGGCACCGAATCGGCCCTCATCACCCGCCTCGCCTACATCCTCACGGGCGATGCCGGGGTCGATGGCGCGAGCCAGGCCGGGCTTTCGGGCCTGACCCAGATGCTCGCGGCCCGCACGGCCCTGGAGCCGGGCGAGCCCGCGGGCCTCGATCCTGCGAAGGACGAACTCGCCTTCTATCCCCTGATCTACTGGCCGATCGTGGCCGGGCGTCCGCAGCCGAGCGAGGCGGCGATCCGCAGGATCGACGCCTTCATGCGCAACGGCGGCACGGTGATCTTCGACACCCGCGACGCCCAGACCGCGCGGCCCGGCGGCCCGGCGACCCCCGAGACCGCCTATCTGCGCACGATGCTGGGCACCCTCGAAGTGCCGGAACTGGAGCCCGTCCCCCCGGACCACGTGCTGACCAAGGCGTTCTACCTCGTCGATTCCTTCCCCGGCCGCACCAGCACGGGCCAGACCTGGGTCGAGACGATTCCCCCCGCGGGCGAGGGCGGCGAGCGCCGTCCGGCGCGGGCGGGCGACGGCGTCACGCCCCTCATCATCACCGGCAACGATCTGGCCGCCGCCTGGGCGCTCGGCAAGCGCGGCGAGCCGCTCTACCCCGTCAGCGGCGGCGATCAGCGCCAGCGCGAGATGGCGTTCCGGGGCGGGATCAACATCGTGATCTACACCCTGACCGGGAACTACAAGGCCGATCAGGTCCATGTGCCGGCCCTGCTGGAGCGGCTGGGGCAGTGATGGCTCTCGGCTTCACGCGCCGCGCATCGAACCCTTCCCCCGCCGGGGGCGGAGGGATACCCGCGCTTCACTCTGAAGGCCCCGCCCGATGCTGAGCCTCAGCTTCACCCCCCTGATCCCCTGGCCGGTGCTCGCGGGGTTCGGCGTGCTCGCCGCGATCCTCGTCGTCGTTGCGGTGCTGGCGCGCGGGCGCACCGCCCTGCTGCGGGCCCTCGCCCTCGCGCTGGTCATCGCGGCGCTGGCCAACCCGTCCCTGGTGCGCGAGGACCGCGACCCGGTGAAGGACGTGGCGGCCGTGATCGTCGACCGCTCCGGCTCGCAGACGCTCGGCGAGCGCCCGGCCATGACCGATGCGGTGAAAGCCGAGCTGGAGCGCCGTTTCGGCGCGCTCACCAACATCGAGCCGCGCTTCATCGATGTCGGCGATGCCCAGGGCTCCGAGGGGGATGACGGCACCAAGCTGTTCACCGCGCTCACCCAGGCCCTGGCCGACGTGCCGCCGGAGCGCATCGCCGGCGTCGTCATGCTCACCGACGGCGTGGTTCACGACATCCCGACCTCCCTGGAGACGCTCGGGCTCAAGGCGCCGCTCCACGTCCTCGTCACCGGCCGGCCGGACGAGCGCGACCGCCAGATCCGGATGCTGGAGGCGCCCCGCTTCGGCATCGTCGGCAAGGACGTGACCCTCCGGGCCGAGGTGATGGAGCGCGGCGGCACCGGCACGGCGACCGTCAGCGTGCGCCGCGACGGCGAGGAGATCGACCGGCAGAGCATCGCCACCGGCATGTCGTTCTCGCTCACCACGCGGATCGAGCATGGCGGACCCAACGTCGTCGAGATCGAGGTCGAGCCGCTGCCGGGCGAGTTGACCACCGTCAACAACCGCGCGGTCCTGCCCATCGAGGGCATTCGCGAGAAACTCCGGGTGCTGCTCGTCTCCGGCGAGCCGCACCAGGGCGAGCGCACCTGGCGCAACCTGCTGAAGTCGGACGCCTCGGTCGATCTCGTCCATTTCACGATCCTGCGCCCGCCGGAGAAGCAGGACGGCACGCCGATCTCCGAACTGTCGCTGATCGCCTTCCCGACCCGCGAGCTGTTCGTTCAGAAGATCAAGGATTTCGACCTCATCATCTTCGACCGCTACGCCAACCAGAGCGTGCTGCCGTCGGCCTATTTCGACAACATCGTCCGCTACGTGCGCGAGGGCGGGGCGCTCCTCATCGCGGCCGGGCCCGAATTCGCCGGGCCGGCGAGCCTCGCCCGCACCCGGCTCGCCGCGGTGCTGCCGGGGGACCCGAGCAACCGGGTGGTCGAGCAGCCCTTCAAGGCGACCCTCACCGAGACCGGCCAGCGCCACCCCGTCACCCGGGCGCTGCCCGGCTCCGAATCGAGCCCGCCGGCCTGGGGCGACTGGCTGCGCATCGTCTCGGCCCAGACCCGGGCCGGCGTGCAACCGATCCTGTCCGGCGCCAACGGCCTGCCGCTCCTGGCGCTCTCGCGGGAGGAGAAGGGCCGCGTCGCCCTGATGCTGTCGGATCAGGCCTGGCTCTGGGCCCGCGGCTACCAGCAGGGCGGGCCCTATCTCGACCTGCTGCGCCGCCTCGCCCACTGGCTCATGAAGGAGCCGGCGATGGAGGAGGAGGCCCTGCGCGCCCAGACCACCGGCCGGGGCCGCGAGGTGCGGATCGAGCGCCAGACCATGGCCGAGGAGGCCGGACCCGTCACGATCACCGGCCCTACGGCCAAGGAGCGCAGCCTCGACCTGTCGAAGGCGGAGGCCGGCCTGTTCACCGCCACCTTCGAGGCGGACAGCCTCGGCCTCCACACGCTCCGCTCGGGCAATCTCGTCGCCTTCGTCAGCGTCGGCCCGGCCAACCCGCGCGAACTCGCCGACGTGTTCAGCGACACCGAGCGGCTGAAGAGCGTGACCGACGCGTCCGGCGGCACGATCCGCCGCGTGGCGGCCGCGGGCGGCGGCCTCGACGTGCCGCGCCTCCAGATCACCCGCGGCGGGCGCCTGGGCGGCGCCGACTGGATCGGGTTTCGCCCGAGCGACAGCGCCACGGTGCGCGGCGTCGAGGTCTATCCCCTCGGTATCGGCCTGTGGGCGCTCGCGGCCTTGGCCGCGGCCGTGCTGGCGATGTGGCTGGTGGAGGGGCGGCGCGGGCGGACGGCGTAGCGGACGCCGCCCGAAAGACTTGCATTCTCGGCCGCTTCGTCGCGCTGTCACGGGCCATTCTCCGTGATCGGCGGTTTCGTGCGGCCCTCCAACCCGTGTAATCCCCATAGGATGACCGACCTACCTCCGTTCCTGGCCGGCGGCGGCGAAGCCGCCCGCATGATCGCGGAGCGCGACTGGTCGGATCATCCGCTCGGCAGGCCCGAGACCTGGCCGGAATCGCTGCGCACGGCGCTCAGCCTCGTGCTGAACTCGCCCGAGAGCATGATCCTGGCCTGGGGCCCGGAGCTGCATTTCTTCTTCAACGACACCTACTTCCCCCTGCTCGGGCCGCGCCTGCCCTGGGCGATGGGCGAGCGCTTCGACAAGGTCTGGGCCGACGGCTGGGACCAGGCGAGGCCGATCATCGAGGAGGCCTTCGCCGGCCGCAGCCGCCGCTTCGAGGACCTGCCCTGGGCGCTGGATACCGACCGGGGCGAGGCGCAGACCTGGTGGAGCTTCTCCTATTCCCGGGTCCTCGACGGGGAGGGCCGGGTCGCCGGCCTGTTCATCTTCACCAACGAGACGACGAAGCGCGTCCGGGCCGAGGCGCTCCGGCGCGCGGTGGAGGCCGAGCTGCGGGCCGAGCGCGACCGGGCGCAGGGCGTGCTCGCCAATATGGGCGAGGCCTTCGCGCTCCTCGACCACGACTTCCGCATCCTCGACATGAACGCCGAGGCCCTGCGCATGGAGACGCGCCCGCGGGCGGCGATCATCGGCCGGCTCCAGGCGGAGGTCTTCCCCGCCCTGGATCCCGAGCTGGTGCGGCTCCAGGGGCGGGCCATGCGCGAGCGCGTGCCGGTGGCGCTGGAGCACCGCTACACCTGGCCCGACGGCCGCTCCGCCTGGATCGACATGCGGGCCTATCCGGTCGATGCCGGCCTGGCGGTGTTCTACCGGGACGTGACCGCCCGGCGCGAGGCCGAGGAGCGCTTGCGCCGCAGCGAGACGCTCCTGGCCGCCACCCTCGACGCCCTGCCCGTGGGCGTCATCCTGGCCGATGCGCAGGGGAAGATCCTGCGCGACAACGCCGCCAACCGGGCGATCTGGGGGGTGCCGCCCGAGACCGCGGATTGGGAGGGCTACGCCGAGTGGGTCGGCTACTGGCCCGAGACCGGGGCGCGCCTGCGCGCCGAGGAATGGGGCATGGCCCGCGCGCTCCTTCACGGCGCGACCGTGCGCGACGAACTCATCGAGATCGAGCGGTTCGACGGCACCGGGCGGCGGCTGTTCCTCAACAACGCCGCACCGATCCGCGACGGGGCGGGCGCGATCGTCGGCGGCGTCGTGGCCGAGCTCGACGTGACCGAGCGGATCGAGGTCGAGCGGCGCTTGCGCGAGAGCGAGGCCCTGGCCCGCCGCAACGCCGAGCGGGTGCAACTGGCGCTCGAGGCCGGCGCCATCATCGGCACCTGGCTCTGGGACCTGCCGAGCGACCGCTTCACCGTGGACGAGGCCTTCGCCAAGAGCTTCGGCCTCGATCCGGCGCTCGGACGCGCGGGCTTGAGCCTCGCCCAGGTGGTCGAGACGGTGCATCCGGACGACCGTCCCGGCCTCGCCGCGGCGATCGATGCGGCGATCACCCGCGGCGGCGCCTACGCCCACCAGTACCGGGTGCGCCGGGCCGACGGGCAGTATTACTGGCTGGAGGCCAACGGCCGGGTCGATCACGGTCCGGACGGCACGCCGCTGAACTTTCCCGGCGTCCTGATCGACGTCGAGGGCCGCCGCGCCGTCGAGGCCGAGCGCGACCGGACGGCGGGGCTGCTGCGCGAGAAGGCGGTCGAGTTCGAGACCCTGGCCGACAACATCCCGACCCTGTGCTGGATGGCCCGGGCCGACGGGCACATCTATTGGTACAACCGGCGCTGGTACGCCTATACCGGCACCGATGCCGAGGCCATGGAGGGCTGGGGCTGGCGGGCGGTGCACGATCCGGAGGTGCTGCCGCGGGTGGTCGAGCGCTGGCAGCATTCCCTCGAGACCGGCGAGCGGTTCGAGATGACCTTCCCCCTGCGCGGCGCCGACGGGGTGTTCCGGCCGTTCCTGACCCGTATCGTGCCGATCCGCGACGAGGCCGGCGGGATCGTGCGCTGGTTCGGGTCCAACACCGACGTCACCGCCCTGCGCGCGGCGGAGGACGCCCTGCGCGAGCTGAACGAGACCCTGGAGGAGCAGGTCGCGGCGCGCACCCGCGCCCTGATGCGGGCCGAGGAGGCCCTGCGCCAGTCGCAGAAGATGGAGGCCGTGGGCCAGCTCACCGGCGGGCTCGCCCACGACTTCAACAACCTGCTCGCCGGCATCTCGGGCTCGCTCGAACTCATGCAGACCCGCATCGGTCAGGGCCGCCTCAAGGACGTCGACCGCTACATGAGCGCGGCGCAGGGCGCGACGAAGCGCGCCGCTGCCCTGACCCACCGCCTGCTCGCCTTCTCCCGCCGCCAGACCCTCGATCCCAAGCCCACCGACGTGAACCGTCTCGTCCTGGGCATGGAGGAGCTGATCCGGCGCACGGTGGGCCCGACCATCGCCATCGAGGTCGTCGCCGACGGGACCTGGCCGACGCTGGTGGATCCGCCGCAGCTCGAGAACGCGCTGCTGAACCTCTGCCTCAACGCCCGCGACGCCATGCCGGAGGGCGGGCGCATCACCATCGAGACCGGCAACACCTGGATCGACACCGCGGCCGCGCGCCGGCACGACCTGTCGCCCGGCGCCTATCTCTCGCTCTGCGTGACCGACACCGGCACCGGCATGAGCCCGGAGGTGCAGGCCAAGGCGTTCGACCCGTTCTTCACCACCAAGCCCACGGGGCAGGGCACGGGCCTCGGCCTGTCGATGATCTACGGCTTCGCCAAGCAGACCGGCGGACAGGTGCGGATCGAATCCGAACTCGGCCGGGGCACGATGCTCTGCCTCTACCTGCCCCGTCATCACGGCCCGGCGGAGGAGCCCGATCCGCTCCGGCCCCAGACCGACGCCCCCCGGGCCGAGCAGGGCGAGACGGTGCTGATCGTCGACGACGAGCCGACGGTGCGGATGCTGGTGACGGAGGTGCTGGAGGATCTCGGCTACACCGCCATCGAGGCCGCCGACAGCGCGGCGGGGCTCAAGGTGCTGCAATCGGACGTGCGGATCGATCTGCTCGTTACCGATGTCGGCCTGCCCGGCGGCATGAACGGCCGCCAGATGGCCGATGCCGGCCGGGTCTCGCGCCCCGACCTCAAGGTCCTGTTCATCACCGGCTACGCCGAGAACGCGGCCCTCGGCAGCGGCCAGCTGGAGCCCGGCATGGCGGTGCTCACCAAGCCCTTCGTGGTCGAGACGCTCGGCCTGCGCATCCGGGAGATGATCGCGCGGGGGTAGGGTGCCCCCTGTCACGGGGACGGAGCGAAGTCTCGGCGATCGTCGGGCTCCGCCCCGACAGCCCGTCAAAGGGATGCTCTCTTGGGAAGCCCGGTCACGGGCCCCTGCAACCCGGCCCTGCCGATGCGGGGGCGCAGCCCCGGTGAGGGCGGCTTCCATCCACCGTCTTCAAGCGGAATTGAGTTTTAAGAAATATTAATTCCGAGATCGTAGTTCTTGAATGCAGATATGTGCATTTTGGATTTGATAATGCGCGGAAACGCTTCGGTATCGCAGTCGCGCCGATTGGCTTTCGCCCAAGATCATCTGTTTCTGCCGAGTGTCGCGATCGGAATCTCTCTCGCCGTCCTCGCCGTCGCGATCGTGCTGCCCGGCTTCCCGAGTGGGCGCTATGCCCAGGACTTCACGGCGCTGCTCGATGGCGCCTATCGCCTGGAACACGGTCAGGTCCCCCACCGCGATTTCATGGTCCCGTTCGGCGGCCTCGTCGTCGTCCAGACCTGGATCGCGCTGAAGCTCGAGGCCTTCGCCTCGCCCTTCGGGCTTCTGCAGATCTCGTCCTGGCTCCTGCTCCTGCCCGCGTCTCTCGCGCTGGCCGTGCGGCAACCGTCGCGCCCGCGGGCCGTCGCACTCCTGCTCTTCGTGGGATGGATGGCGCTCGTCCCCTACGTCGTCGAATGGGAGCCCATCCCCGAGTTCAACTACAATGCGGTCTACAACCGTACGGCTTCGGCCGCCCTGTTCCTGCTGTTCGTCTGGATCTTCGGTCCCAAGCGCGCGCGCTTCGACGCGGTTCTCGTCGCGTGGCTGCTGCTGCTGTGCCTCGGCTGGAAGATCTCCCACTTCGTCGTCATGCTCGGCGTGCTCGGTCTCGCCGGGCTGATGTCGCCGATCGCGCGCCGCACCGGTCTCGGCGCCGCCGCCCTGCTGATCGCCGCCCTCGTCGGGCTCGATCTCGTCACCGCGGGCGCGGTGAGGGCCTATGGCCGCGACATCGCCGAGATGGCGCGGATCAACCGCGGCGGCGGCCTCTACTTTCTCAGCGCCCTTTCCATCCGCACCCTGCCGACGCTGATCTGCGGCGCGCTCGCCGTCATCTGGCTCGCCGGGCACCCTGCGCGTCCGGCCACGGTGGCGTGGCGGCGACGGGTCAAGCACCCGGTCGCCCTTCTGCGCGCCGGCCGGCGCCCGCTCTGGACCGCGACGGTCATTCTCGCCGTCCTGGCGACCGAGAGCCAGGGGACGGGCAATCTCGCCCTGTTTCCGGTGATCGTCCTGGCGTTCGGTCCCTTCGCCAGTCTCGCCGCAGGCCTGGCCGCGCCGCCGGAACGGTCGCGCGTCGATCCCGTCGCGCTGGCCCTGGCCGCCGCCGTGGTCGTCACGGCGGCGTATCCCCTCATGGAGACCGTCCTGCGCCGGGCCGGCACGATGGCCCTCCGCCAGGCCGCGTTCATGAGGCGCGAGCCCGCGATTGATCCGGTGATCGGCCGTACCCTCGTAGCGCGACAGACGAGCGAGACCGCCGATCGTTACGCGGCGCTCTGGCACGGTCCCGAGAGCACCGAGGCGATCGTTCGGGATGCCGAGACCGCCTTCACCGGAGGCCTCAACGCGACCGAACCGGCCATGAGCCTCGCCTGGGCCCGCGCGGTCGCCGCGATGGGTGAGCGCGTCCGGAGGCGCGCCCTCGTCGGCCCGTCGACGCGCGTGACCACGATCGGTTACGTGGAGCCGTTCGCCCGCCTCCTGGGGGCCGAGCCCGTCCGCGGCACCCGACTCTGGCTCGATCCCTGGCGGACGGTCGGAACGCTGACGGTCGAGCAGGCGCGTGCCTATCTGGCGGAGGCCGACGCCGTCTTCGTGCAACTCTGCCCACCGAAGCAACAGCTGCGGGACATGATCGAACGCTCGTTCCGTCCAGCGCTCGACCCGGATTTCGTTCGGGTCGAGGCCACGGCCTGCTACGAGTTGTGGCTCAGACAGGCCCGGTAGGGACGTCGTCCCGGAGATCGTGTCCGGGACCATGTTCAAGGTCGCCTTGCCATCGCTGCGAAAGCCGGCGACCCGTCGTTCGGACCGGTGCGTCGGCCGACGCGACGGCGCCCGCCGCGGGCGGGGCGCGTCACGGCCGGAGCGGCGTCTCCCTCACGCCAGTGCGCCCGTCCGCCGCCCCAGCCACAGCGTCCCCGCGGCGCCGGCGAACATCGCCGCGCCGAACACCCAGCCCGAGACGGCGCCGGCCATGATGCCCGAGAGCAGCGTGCCGACGCTGCAGCCGAGGCCGGTCATCGCGCCCCAGCCGAGAAGGGCGCCGCCCGTCAGGCCGCGAAACACCTGTCCCGGCGTCGGACGGGCCGGGCGGAACTGGCCGGCGACCAGCGCGGCGGCGAAGGCCGCCAGCACGAGGCCGCCGACGAACAGGCCGTTGGGGGTGAGGATCGCGTCGCGCAGGGCGGTGGCGCAGCCCCGGAACGTGTCGAGCCCTTCGAGCCGGTCCGGCAGCAGGCCGAGCGCGCCGGCCGCATGCCGTGAGCGCCCGCCGATCTCGGCGGTGACGCCGAGCGGGCCGACCCGGAGATAGGCCAGCGTGCCGAGCGCCCCGACCGCGAGCCCACCGAGCCAGACCGGCCAGCGCGCCACGAACACGGCCGAGAAGACGGTATGGCGCGGATCGGCGCCGATCCGCGGCTCCGGCGCGGGCAGGCGGCGCAGCAGCGGCCAGGCGAGGGCGGCGAGCAGCGCCAGCGACACGGCGAGGCTGCCGGCATAGCCGAGAGGGCGCGGCAGCCACAGGACGGGGGCCTCGGACACGCTGGCGAGATAGAGCGGGTTCCAGGTCAGGAAGCCCAGCCCGAAGCCGAGCCCGGTGCCGAGGAGCGCGAAGGGGGCCGTCGGCGAGCCCTCGCCCAGCCGATAGAGATGGGCGCTGATGCAGGAGCCCGAGACCGCCATCCCGGCCCCGAAGGCGAGGCCCGCCAGCACCAGCACCGGCCCGACCGGGCCGATATGCGCGTCCGGCGGCAGCCGCGTGCCGGACGGATCGGGCATCCAGGCGCCGAGCACGATCGCGTAGCCGGCCACGCCCGCCGCCAGGGCGGCCAGGATGCCGAGCATCCCCCGCGGGTCGCCGAGGACGAGGAAGTCGCGCCACTGGCAGTAAAAGCAGAAGCGGCTGCGCTGGAGCACGAGGCCGAACAGCGCGCCGAAGACGAGCGACAGGGCGAGCCGGGTGCCGCCCGCCTCGCCCGAGAGCCGCCAGGCCGCCGCCGCGAGGCCGGCGGCGATGAGCGCGGCGAGCGCCGCCCGCTGGGCGACGCCGGAGGGCGTTCCGGTCCGGTTCGCCCCCAGGGCCGGGACGAGCCCGCCCCCCGTCAGCGGCCGGGCCGGCGCGGCGGAGAAGCCGTACGCGCCGACCGGCTCCGCCAGACCGTCGCGCTGCGTCACTTGCCGCCCCAGACGGTGCCGGCGAGGTTGACCACCGGCACGCCGACCGCGTTGCCGTACTCGGTCCAGGAGCCGTCGTAGTTGCGGGCGTCGTAGCCGAGCACGCGGGTCAGCACGAACCAGGAATGGCTGGAGCGCTCGCCGATGCGGCAGGAGGTGATGATCGGCTTCGTGCCGTCGATCCCGGCCGCGGCGTAGAGGGCCTTCAGCTCGTCCTTGGATTTCAGCGTGCCGTCCGGGTTCACGGCCTTGGCCCAGGGCACGTTGACCGAGCCCGGGATGTGGCCGGCGCGGATCGCGAGTTCCTGGATGCCCGGGGGGGCGATGACCTTGCCGCTGAACTCGTCGGGGGAGCGGATGTCGAGGATCTGCTCGTCGCGCTCCTTCCGGGCCACCGCCAGCACGTCGACGAAGCGGGCGCGCAGCTTGGGCGAGGGCGCCTGCGCCGTGAAGCTCGAGGCCGGGACCTCCGCGCTGCGGGTGTCGAGGGGGCGCTTCTCGGCCTCCCACTTCTTGCGCCCGCCATCGAGGAGCTTGACGTTGTCGACGAGGCCGTACTGGGCGAGCACCCAGGCGCCCCAGGCGGCGAACCAGTTGTTGTTGTCGCCGTAGAGCACCACGGTGGTGTCCCGGTCGATGCCGAGGCGGCGGGCGAGGGCCGTGAACTTGTCCGGGCCGGCGATGTCGCGGCTTACCGTCTCGACGAGATCGGTGTGCCAGACGACGTTCTGGGCGCCGGGGATGTGGCCGCGCTCGAACACGCCGGGCTCGACGCTGACCTCGACGATCCGGAGCGTTTTGGAGGCGAGGTTCTTCTCCAGCCACTCCGTCGAGACGAGGGGGCTTTCCCGGGCGGCCTCGGTCTGCGCCGCCCCCGTCTCCTTGGCCGGCACCTTGGCCGGTTCCTGGGCGGCGACCGGGCCCAGGGGCACGAGGACCGCCGCGGCGACGGCGAACAGGAAGGCGGATTGGCGCAGCACGGGTGGGCTCCGGGAAGAAACGGTCGAAAAGGTCGCAGGGGACCGCCCGGAGCGGCGGCGCGCCGCTCCGGCAGGGTCTCGATCAGGGGGGATTGGGCAGGTCCGGCGCCGTCCCGGCCGTGCCCCGAACCGTCGCTCCCTGACGGGAACCGCATTCGGGGACGACCGGTTTGGCCCGGACCGCACCCCCAATCTCGCCGCGCCGCCCGTGCCCGGTCAACGGAATAATGATCCGTTCTTCAGGGGCTTAAGCGAGGTTGCTTCTGCCCGCGGCCCGCCCGGCATGAAGGACTTTTTCGCCCCCTGGGACGTGGCGCCCGCGCCGCGTCCCAGGGGGCGGAGAGGCCCGCACGGCGCGCCCCGGCTTGACCGGGCAAGCTCAGCTGTTTCAATGCAGATCCCGTCCAGGGGGGCGAGGCGCACGAGGCGGCAGATGGCGACGACTTATCCGCGGCTCGCGCTCGTCCTCGGTGTGAGCCTCACGGCCTCGGGCTGCACGGGCTTCGCCTATGTCTCCCAGACCTACGTCGCGCAGGTGCCGCAGGTCGTCACGATCGGCTGCAACGAGCCCTACGAGATCTACGACAACCGCCAGAAGCGGCGGGTGCTCGTCGTCTCGAACGCCGTGCGCGAGGTGACGGGCTGCGACACCGGCCGCCTCGGCGAGGGCCGTCGCCCCGCCGAGACCCGGGCCACCCGCTTCCGCACGGCCGCGCGCACCTATCTCGACGAGACCGTGCGCGAGGATTGCAAGATCACCGGCGAGACCGTGTTCAGCGACCTCCAGGCGGAGTTCGTCTACACCTGCGACGCGCCGATCGAGCCCCGCGGCACCAAGGTGCCCCGCCTGCCGGGCCGGCACCTGCAACGCTGAGCGTCAGGACTCGGCCGGGCCGACGAAGGTCCGCTCGGTCGCGTCGCCCGCTGCCGCGAGCAGGGCGCGCGCGAAGGCCCGCGCCTGCGCCCGGTCGAGGCTGAGCACCGCCGTGACGGGGCGCCCGCCGAGATCGGGCAGGCCGAGTTCCAGGCGCACGCCGTCCCCGTCCGGCGAGACGGACAGGCTCCAGCCCCGCTCCCCGTCCTGGCTGGACTCGCTCATCGGGACGAATCCTCCTCCGCTCCACAGCCCGTCCCATGGCCGGTTTTCGCGCCGCAGACCAGGGGCGCGGCCCGTGCAGGGATGAGACGCGCGACGATTGACGGCGGGGGCGGGGGATGATGTCTGCGCGACGACCCGCCCGCGGGACAAGAAACGTCCAAAAACCTTTACGAGAGAGCAGGGACGAAGCCCATGTCCGAGATCTGGTTCCGCACCGGCGAGGCGACCGTGCTCGCCGCCGACGGTCAGTACACCGACGCGATGCCGGAGGTGCTGATCGGCTCCACCCGCGGCCCCGTGGGCCACGCCTTCGCCGGCATGCTCGGCCAGGTCCAGGGCCATACCCGCATGTTCGTGGTGCGCGACCTCAACCAGCTCGTGCGCCCCGCCACGATGATGACCACCAAGGTCACGATCCACACCGCGGACTATGCCGAGCTTCTCGGCGGCGTGGTCCAGGCGGCCACCGGCGACGCCATCGTCGATTGCGTGATCGAGGGCATTCTGCCGAAGGACGGCCTCGAGGAGCTCTGCATGATCATCACGATCTGGCTCGACGAGCGCTGCGCCAAGGACGAGAACCTCGACCGCAAGGACCTCTACCGCACCAATTACGAGGCGACCAAGCTCGCCATCGGCCGGGCGATGCGCGGCGAGCCGACGATCGACGAGCTGATCGCCAACCGCAAGACGGTGAAGCACTACGCGCTCGAAGACCTGATCGAGTATTGATTCTTTTTGGTTGTTCGGGACGCGGCTCGGGCCGCGTCCCCCGGCTTTCGACAAGGAGCCGTCGCGTGGGCGCCTCGGCGGCGGAGCCTCACACGCGCCCGGACGGCCGGGCGAGGTCCTTCGAGACAGCGCGCGCACCGTTTGAGCGTCGCGTCGTCGATGCCGTCCGCGGCAAAGTCCTGCCGCTAGACCCGCAGGCGGGCGGTGAGGCCGGCGGCGATCTCGCGGGCATCGCCTGGCGACAGGTCGAAGGCCTGGGACAGGGGCCATCCGCCGTCGCGTCGGACGAAGGCGTGGTTCTTGAGGGGGTCGTCCCGGTTCCCGCACGTCACGTCGAACACCATGCGGCGGACGAGTTCGCGGCGATCGGCCACGTGCCGCGCGCCGTGTCACAGGAGGAACGGGGCGAGGTCGGGACGAGGCCCGTCGCGGCCGCGAAGTCCCCTCAGAACTCGATCCCCTCCTGCGCCTTCACCCCCGCCGAAAAGTGGTGCTTCACGCTGCCCATCTCGGTGACGAGGTCGGCGGCCTCGATCAGCGCCGGCTTGGCGTTGCGGCCCGTGACCACGACGTGGAGGTCCGGCCGGCGCGCCGCGAGTTCGGCAACGACCGCGTCGAGGTCGAGATAATCGTAGCGCAGGGCGATGTTCAGCTCGTCGAGGACGAGGAGGCGGACGCTCGGGTCCGCCATCAGGGCGCGGGCCTGCTCCCAGGCGTTGCGGCAGGCGGCGATGTCGCGGGCCTTGTCCTGGGTCTCCCAGGTAAAGCCTTCGCCCAAAGCGTGCCACGCGATCCGGTCGCCGAAAGTCTTCAGCGCGCGGGCCTCGCCGGTGTCCCAGGCGCCCTTGATGAACTGCACCACGCCGACCCGGTGGCCGCGCCCGAGCATCCGCAGGGCGAGGCCGAGGGCGGCGGTCGTCTTGCCCTTGCCGGGGCCGGTATGGACGATGAGCAGGCCCTTCTCGATCCTCTTCGAGGCGACCTCGGCGTCCTGCACCGCCTTGCGCTTGGCCATTTTTTCGCGATGCCGCGCGTCGTCTTCTTCGGTCATCGGAGGTTCCCTGGATTGTCGGCGGAAGGCTTCACCGTCAGCGGCAGGCCGGCGACGGTGAGGATCACGCGGTCGGCTTGCCCTGCGAGCCGCTGGTGCAGGCGTCCGGCCGCATCGCGAAAACGGCGGGCGAGGGCGTTGTCCGGCACGATGCCGAGCCCGACCTCGTTGCCGACGAGCACCAGCGGGCCCGGCGCCCCCGCGCAGGCGCGGGCCAGGGCCTCGGTCGCGGCCTCGAGATCGGCCTCGGCCAGCAGCAGGTTGGTGAGCCAGAGCGTCAGGCAATCGACCAGGACCGGCCGGTTCGCTGCGGCCACCGCCTCCGGCAGCGCCGTCGGCACGTCGAGGGTGTGCCAGCCGGCCGGGCGCCGCGCCCGGTGCTCACCGATGCGGACGCGCATCTCGTCGTCCCAGGCCTGCGCGGTGGCGAGGTAGAGCCACGGGGCGGGGCAGGACTCGATCAGGGCCTCGGCATAGGCGCTCTTGCCCGAGCGCGCGCCGCCGAGCACCAGGGTCATCCGGGGGGCGGCATCCGTCATGCGGCTGCGTTTGCACCGGGCCGGCCCGTTCACGCAATGGCGCTTTGCAAGGCTCGCGACTCCGCGTTACAAGCGGCGAAGGACGGTGCCCCGGCGACGGGGTGAAAAGGGAATGCGGTGGAGGGGCGACCCGAATCCGCGGCTGCCCCCGCAACTGTGAACGGCGAGTTCCTGCCGAGAGCCACCGGGATCACCCGGGAAGGCGGCAGGCGCGATCGAAGCCGTGAGCCAGGAGACCTGCCGTCCGCGCGTAAAACCTTTCTCGAACGCCGCCGGTGGGGCGGCCGGAGCCCGTGACCCGATGACGACCGCGACCCTTCAGACCCAGGCCGCCACCCGCTCCGGCGAAGGCGCCCGCGCGCTTCTCGTCGCCGCCTTCCTCGGCCTCGGTCTCGTCTTCGTGGCGGGCTTTGCCCCGGCCTCGGCCCTGCACAACGCGGCGCACGACTTCCGCCACGCGCAGAACTTCCCCTGCCACTGACCGCTTCCCGACGCCCGAAAGCGGTTCCATGATCGTCCGAATGCTGTCGGCGGCGCTCGTCGCCGGCTTCCTCGCGGCCGTCGTCGCGACAGGCCTGCAGCTCGCCCTGACCTCGCCCCTGATCCTCCAGGCCGAGACCTTCGAAGGCGGGCATTCCCACGCCTCCGCGGCTCAGGGCGCGCCCGCCGTGGCGCCGCCCGCCGCCGTCACGCTGGCGGCCCTGATCGTCCCGGCCCATGCCCATTCTCATGCCCATGGGCACGGCGACGCGGCCCCCGGCGAGACCTCCGATGCGTGGGAGCCCGCGCCCGGCTTCCCGCGCATGGCCTTCACCGGCCTCGCCACCCTGGTCGGCGGCGTCGGCTACGCCCTGCTGCTCGCCGCGGTGATGCTGGCCTTGCGCCGCGAACCGACGCCGCAGGCCGGCCTCGGGATCGGCATCGCCGGCTTCCTCGCGGTGGTGCTCGCCCCCGCGATCGGGCTGCCGCCGGAACTGCCGGGCATGGGCGCCGCGCCGCTGGCGCTGCGCCAGTCGTGGTGGCTGATGACGGTCGCGGCGACCGGCGTCGGCCTCTACCTGATCGCCGTGCGGCGGGTGCCGCTGACGATCCTCGGCGGCCTCGTCCTCATCGTGGCGCCGCATCTCGTCGGCGCGCCGCATTCGGTCGACACGGTGAGCTCGCCGTTGCCCCCGGCCACCGCCGCGCAGTTCGCCGCCCGCTCCCTCGCCATCGGCTTCGTGTTCTGGGCGCTGATCGGGCTCGCCTATGGTTGGGCCTGGGGCCTGTTCGCCCGGAGCGCGGGCGCCGACGCCCCCGTCCGCGCCCATGGCTGAGGCGGACGCGGCGGTCCTCTCGGTCTGCACCACCTGCCGGGCGGCCGGGGACAGCGCCGAGCCGCGGGCCGGGGCCCGTCTCCTCGCCGCGCTGGTGGCGGAGGCCGACCGCGCACCCGTGCCGGGCTTGGCGATCGAGGGGGCCGAATGCCTCTCGGTCTGCAAGCGCCCCTGCACGGTGGCGATCGCCTCGGCCGGCCGCTGGACCTATGTCTACGGCGATTTCGACGCGCTGGCGGCTCCCGACGAGTCCGCCCGCACCATCCTGGCGGGCCTGCGCCGCTACCTCGAGACCCCCGACGGCCTCGTGCCCTGGCGCGAGCGCCCGGAGGCGTTTCGCAAGGGCGTCGTCGCCCGCATCCCGCCGCTGACCCCGGCCCCGAACCGGACGCCCGATCCATGAGCCTCGTCGACAAGATCCCCTGCACCATCGTCACCGGCTTCCTCGGGGCCGGCAAGACCACTTTGGTGCGCCACACGATCGAGCAGGCCCGCGGCCGGCGGCTCGCCGTCATCGTCAACGAGTTCGGCGATCTCGGCTTCGACGGCTCGTTCCTGGCCTCCTGCGGCGTCGAGGGCTGCACCGAGGATTCGGTGGTGGAACTGCCCAACGGCTGCATCTGCTGCACGGTCGCCGACGACTTCGTCCCGGCGCTCACGAAGCTCCTCGACCGGCCCGAGCCGCCGGAGCACATCCTGATCGAGACCTCGGGACTGGCCCTTCCCAAGCCCCTGGTTCAGGCCTTCCAGTGGCCGGCGATCCGCTCGCGGGTGACGGTGGACGGCGTCGTGGCGGTGGTGGACGGCCCGGCGGTGGCCTCCGGCCTGTTCGCCGAGGATCCGGACGCGCTCGCCGACCAGCGTGCGGCGGACCAGTCCGTCGATCACGACAACCCGTTGGAGGAGGTGTTCGAGGACCAGATCCTCTGCGCCGACCTCGTGGTGCTCAACAAGTCCGACCTCATGGACGCCGCGGCCCAGGACAAGGTCCGCGCCGAGATCGAGGCGC
This sequence comes from Methylobacterium sp. Leaf118, assembly GCF_920984675.1. Taxonomy (GTDB): domain Bacteria; phylum Pseudomonadota; class Alphaproteobacteria; order Rhizobiales; family Beijerinckiaceae; genus Methylobacterium. The sequence continues at coordinate 1,846 of NZ_CAKLBV010000019.1, read as the reverse complement.
ATCTGCCCCGCGCCGTCGAGATCGTCGCCACCGCCCATGGCCGCCTCGACCCGCGGGTGCTGCTCGGGATCGGCGCGGGCGCCGAGGACGATCTCGACGCGCGCCCCTCCCACCACGGCGAGGGCGAGGATCACGACCACGACGACTTCGAATCGGTGGCGCTCCCCGTCGGGATCGCGGGCAGTCCCGAAGACCTCGCGGCCCGCGTGGAAAAGGCCGCCGAGACCGAGGGCGTGCTGCGCATCAAGGGGTTTGCCGAGGTGACGGGCAAGCCGATGCGCCTCGTGGTGCAGGGCGTGGGCCGGCGCGTCGCCTCCCATTACGACCGTCCCTGGCGGGCGTCCGAGGCCCGCGACGGGCGCCTCGTCGTCATCGGCCTCAAGGGGTTCGACAGGGACGCGGTCGCCGCCGCGCTCCGGGGATGAGCCGGAGCGGGCGGGCGGCTTCGTTGAGCGCGCGCCTGCGGGGGCTCGCCTGCGCCCTCGTGCTGCTCACGGGCTGCTCCGACCGGTCGGAGCGGGAGAGCTCGCCCGCCGCGCCCGCGCCCTTCGTCTCCGCGGCCCGGCAGGCCCGCCCCAGCGAAGCAGGCGACCTCGCCCAGCCGGAGAGCGGGCCCAAGCTCGCCTACCGCCACGACCTCACCCTCGGCCTCGCCCCGGCCCAGGTGGCGCCGCACTTCGCCGTCGCCCGCGACCGCTGCCTCAACGAGGCCGCCTCCGGCTGCACGCTGCTGCAATCCTCGATCCGGGAGGGCGCGGGCGCCACGCGCGAGCCCTCCGCGATGGTACAGGTGCGCCTGCCCCATGCCGGCGTCGCCCCCTACATCGCCGCCGTCACCGCACCCCTGCCGGGCGAGGCGGCGGGCGACGTCGTCCTGCAGGACCAGTCGACCCGGGCCGAGGACCTGACCCGGGCGCTCGCCGATACCGGCCGGCGGCTGAGCCAGCTCACGGATTACCGCGACCGCCTCACCGCCCTCGCCGAGAAGCCCGACAACCGGGCCGAGGATCTCATCCGGATCGCCGGGGAGCTGGCCCAGGTCCAGGGCCAGATCGAGGACGCCGAGGGCCGCCGCCGCGGCCTCGACGAGCGGGTCGACACCGAGATCATCACGGTCACCTTCCGGGCGACGCGCGCGCAGGCCGGGGCCTTCGCCCCGGTGCAGGAGGTCTGGACCCGCAGCGGCCCGATCCTCGGCGAGAGCGCGGCCTCGGCCCTGCGCGTCGTCGTCGTCAGCCTGCCCTGGCTGCCGGTCGTCCTGCTCGGCCTGCTGCTCCTGCGCGTCCTCTGGCGGCTGCGCCGCAGGCGCCAGCGTCCGGCCCGCATGCGGATCGAGCCGTGAGGGCGCCGCCCCCGACGGGGGGCCCATGCACCTGATCCGAATCGACACGGTCTCCCTCGACGAGGGCGAGGCGGCGATCGACCTCGGCCAGACCCCCGGCGCGATCGTGTTCCTGTCGTTCACCGACACCGACCTCGCGGCGGTCGCGCGGGCCCATGCGGCCGAGCCGGGCCTGCCCTCCCTGCGGCTCGCCAAGCTGGCGCAGCTGCGCCACCCGATGTCGGTCGATCTCTACGTCGACGCGGTGATCGCGCGCGCGAAGGTCTGCGTGATCCGCTGCCTCGGCGGGCTCGATTACTGGCGCTTCGGCATCGAACGGGCGAGCGCCGCCGCGCGGGCGAACGGGGTGCGGCTCGCGGTGCTGCCCGGTGACGACCGGCCGGACCCGCGGCTCGCCGCCTTCTCGACCCTGCCGCCCGAGACCTGCGCGACGCTCGACGCCTATTTCCGGGCGGGCGGGCCGGAGAACCTCAAGCATCTCCTGCGGCGGCTGGCCGTGGAGGC
>NZ_CAKLBV010000018.1 GCF_920984675.1 Methylobacterium sp. Leaf118 | reverse complement strand
CCCTCGCCGGCGCCGCCGACGACGATGTCCAGGCCCGCCGGCCCCCCCGGCTCGGTGGCGAACTCCACCGAGGCCTGGGCGAAGCCGCCCGCGAGCGCGACCCGCTGGGCGAGCCCGATCAGGCGCTCGAAGCTGGCGAAGCCCGGCCGGTTGCGCAGGACGATGCGGATCGGGACCACGCCGCGCCCGTCGGGGGCGATGGCCGGCAGGTCGCGCAGGGAGGCCGCGCCCGCGGCGCCGGGGGGCGCGACGAGACCGGTCCAGGCCGGATCGATCTGCGTCCAGAGTTCGTAGGTGGCGTCGAGGGAGCAATCGACCCGGTGCCTCTGGATGCCGGCGATCGCCACGGCGTTGTAGCCCGACTTCAGCAGGTCGGCGGGGATGTCGAATTCGAGGATGCGGATCGCCCCCGGCGCCTTGATCTCGCTGCGGCCGATGGCGACGCCGTTGACGGTCGCGGTGAGGTAGGAGGCGTCGGGCACCACTGAGATCGCCGCCAGATAGCCGACCCGCAGGCGCAGGCGTTCCCGGGCCTGCGCCTCGGTCAGGTAGACGGGCCATTGCAGGCTGCTCTCCTCGCCCGCGAGCCGCAGCCCCGTCGCGAGGGCCGGGAACGGGCGATGCGGCAGGGTCGCCGCTTGCGGCGGCGGGGCGGGGGCGGGCTCCGCGACCGCCGGGCCGAGCCGCCGGACCGGGGCCGAGGCGTCCGGGACGGTCAGGACCTGGGGCGCGCCGCGGCCGAGGAAGCTCTGCGCCACCGCCGGCTCAGCGGAGGCGGCCAGAAGCCCCGCCAGCGTCAGCAGGGAAAGGCGGGGCGCGGCGAGCCGGCGCAAGCGGGGGACGGGCATTGTCGGGCTCGATCTCGACTTCGAGGACAGGCGCGTGGGTGGGGCTCAGCCGGCGCGGGTCGGCATCAGGCTCGGATCGGTCCGGTCCGCCGAGCGGCGACCGCGGTCCGGCCCCTCGGCGGCGCCCTCGGCCTCGACCATGAGCTGGAGCCAGCCCGGCCCGCCCTCCGCCGGCGGCGGCGTGCGGCTCTCGGCGGGCTGCGCCTCGGCCCGCCGGCGCGGATCGCCGGAGCGCGGGCGCTCGGCGGCGCGCGGGCGGGCGGCGGGCTCCTCGACCTCGGTCCTCGGAGCGGGGGTCATCAGGCAGGCGAAGGCCCGGATCGGACCGGTGACGCCCCAGCGGACGAATTGCAGCGTCCCGGACACGAGGTCCTTGTGGCCCCGCCGCCGCTGCTGGAAGCGGACCATCGCGTCCGCATCGCTGTACATCAGGTCGGCGAGCGCGAAGTAGCTCCCGGGGGTGAGGGTCTCGAAGACGAGATCGCAGACCGATTCCTCGCCGGCCGCCGCGACGCCGGCCAGCCGCACCGGGATCGTCCGGGCATGGCTGAGCAGCGGCAGGTTCGCCTGCGGGAGCGCCGACAGCGTTCCGATGGCGCCGTCGCCGGCCCGCCGCATGGGAAGGACGGCGTCCAGGCGGATCCGGCACCGCGCGCTCGAGATGCGCTCGACGGTGACGTCGAGGGCCATGCCGTTGAGGTTCAGCACCGCCGGCCGATCGACCGTCAGGGACGGGGCCTTCTCGGTCTGGCGCCGTTCCGCCGCCACGCCGAGGGCGGCGCCCGCGGTGATGAGGTTGAACAGGTTCCACAGGCCGACCACCAGCATCAGGTCGGTGACGCCGGGCTCGAAGGCGTAGCGGTAGGCCGAGACCACGGCCCCGAGGAACAGCAGCGCGAAGACGAGGACATAGGGCAGCGCCAGGGGCGACAGCTGATCGTGGTCCAGGCTGACGTTCTTGGCCGTCACCTTGAAGGTCGGCTTGCGCGGCGAGAGGATGACGGAGGCGCTCGCCTTGATCAGGAACAGGCCCTGGACGTACTCGTACAGCTCCGAGACGAAGGGCCACCGCACCCGGCCGTAGAGGTAGTTCTGCATCATCAGATTGACGATGATGTAGGTCGCCGTATAGGCGATCGCCTCATCGACGTTGGCGACGACGATCTTCATGTTGAAGAAAATGTACAGCAGAGGCGCTGCCATGAAGATCAGCCGCGGCAGCGGGAAGAACCAGAACGTCATGCTCGACAGGTAGCAGAGCCGCTGGATCGGCTTGAGGCCGCTTTTGAGGAGGGGGTTCTTCAGGAGCATGATCTGCATCATGCCCTGGCACCAGCGCGAGCGCTGGCCGATGAAGTCGGACAAGGTCTCCGGCTGCAGGCCCGCGATCAGGGGCTTGTCGACGTAGAGGCTGGTCCAGCCGCGGGAATGCAGCTCGAAGGCGGTCTCGCAATCCTCGGTGATGGTGATGCCGGAAAATCCCCCGGCCTCGTCGAGGGCGGTGCGGCGCAGGAGGGCGGCGGAGCCGCAGAAGAACGAGCCGTTCCACTTGTCGAGCCCGCACTGGCCCACCGCGTAGAACATCTCGTTCTCCGACGGCATCCGGTCGAAGGTGTTCAGGTTCCGCTCGATCGGATCGGGATTGAGGAAGGCGTGCGGCGTCTGGACCAGGAAGAGCTTCGGATCGACGCTGAAATGGCCGATCGTGTCCCGCAGGAACGAGCGGAAGGGCACGTGGTCGGCATCGAGGACCACGATGATCGCGCCGACGGAGTTCTGGAGGCCGTTGTTGAGGTTGCCCGCCTTGGCGTGCAGGTTGCGCCGGCGGGTCAGGTAACGCACGCCGAGATCGGCGCAGAGCGCCTGCAGGACCTTGCGCCGGGCCCACGCCTCCTCGGCCTTGCGGGGATCGGCGTCGGCGCATTTCTGGTCGGTGCCGCCATCGTCGAGCAGCCAGACGGTGACCTTGTCGGCGGGATAGTCGAGGGACTTGGCCGCCGCGAGGGTGGTCGCGAGGATGTGGCGGTCCTCGTTGTAGCTCGGCACGAAGATGTCGACGGTGGGACAATCCTCGTCCTCCTCCTGGGGCGGCGCCGCGCGCGACAGGGGCGCGGCGTTGATCACGAGGCTGACCGCCAGGATGTAGAAGCAGTAGAGTTCCGCGCCGATCAGGATCACGCCCGCGCCGAAGTTGAACGGGTCGCCGACCGGCGGCAGCGTGCTCGACAGGCGCCAGTAGACGTAGCGCAGCACGACGAGGCTGCCGACGGCGAGGAAGGTCAGCCGGCCGGCCCGCCCCTTCGCGAACAGCCACAGCAGGGCCATCAGGACGATGGCGCCGAGGCTCATCTCGAGCTGCACGGTCGTTCCCAGGGGCTGGGACAGCAGCATCAGGGTCAGCGCGGCGCTGGCCAGCCAGATGGCGCGGGCGAGGAAGGGAGGCATCCGGCCGGACCCAGTCAGTCGATGCGGAGGAGGGAGAGGGCGGCCCAAAGCGGTCCGCCCCGTTCGATCTCAGAAGGCGATCCGGCCATCGACGCTGGTGTAGTATCCGCCCTTGCGGATCCGGTCGAAGGCGTAGCCCGCCCCGAGCGAGAACTTCATCGGGCCGACGGCGAAGCCGGTCACGTGGCCGCCCGCCCGCCAGCCGTTGAAGAAGTTGTCGCCGAGAAGCGTGACCTCGGGACCGATGAACACGCCGGGCGCCACGGCGAAGCCGGCCCGGGCGCGGGCGTAATAGGCGTTGAACAGCGACGAATAGGACGCGTTCACCGCCAGCATCGTGTTGTCCGTGGGGCTGACGAAGAGGTCGGCCGCGACCTTCAGGCCGAGACCCGTGCCGACCACCGGATTGCCCGGGTCCACGATCGACAGCTCGTTGCTGCGCACGTTCATGCCGACATAGCCCGCGAGGGCGGCCTGCTGCCAGATCCACTCGTAGCCGAGCAGGACGGTCCCCTCCTGCTGCACGCCGGTGACGGTCTGCCCGACGGCCGCGCCGGGATAGGAATAGGTGCCGGCCACACCCTGCAGCCGCACGCGCAGGCCGCTGTCGAGCAGGGTGGCGACCGGGGCGATCGTGGCCGTGACCGTGCCGAAGGCGGAGCTGTTCGTCGTCACGGTCGTGCCGGCATCGACCGCCACGATCCATTCCTCGCCCGCGACCTCCCGCTCCGCGCCCGTGTACCAATCGGCCGCACCGGCCCCGCCCGGCGCGAGCGCGAGCCAGCCCAGGACGGCCGGCAGCTTCTTCAGGCGCTGGTCCACGCTCTTCATCCCTCAAAGCGGGCGCGGGACCGGTTCGTACCGCGCCGCAATATTTGGCATCAACATAGTTAACGTCACGTAAAATGCTGGGTCGTTCCAGTCTCGCCCGCGACAACACGCCGCTCAAACAAACGTGTGCTGTATTGCCACTCTCGGTCCATTAATTCATCGGTCGGCGCAGGCCATGACGACTGACGAGGCATCGAATGCTGTTTCGCGCATCAAGCTGACAGCTGCCGCGGCAGTCCGCGCGGCCCGCCGAGGAGGGGCTCTTGGTATTCCCGGCTGAGGGCATACAGCCGGGTCGAGCCGGCAGCCCCCGCCGCGACGCGGAACGCCAGCCGGCGGCCCGAGATGCGCTCGGTCCCCGCGCGGGTCCGCACGATCACGTCGCGCACGGCGCCCCGATCCGCCCGGACCGTGGCGAGGGCCTGGCCGATCGCCGCGCGATCCTCGGGCTCGAGATGGGCCAGGACGTCGCCGAGGGCGCAGACGCGCTCCGGGGCCGCCCCGCTCTCGGCCTCGTCCCCGTCGGTCCAGACCACCTGCCCGGTGGCGAGATCGATCTCCCAGCAGCTCGAGCCCGACAGGGTCCGAATGGCCCGGATCCGGTCGCGGCTGCGGGTCAGGGCGGCCCGCTTCTCCTGAAGGAGGCGCTTCCGGCTCAGGCTCAGCGCGACGGTGGCGCGCAGAAGCGTCGTGAGGTCGTGCAGGTCGCGCGTCAGCGACCAGACCGGCCGCGGCGGCGCGTCGTCCGGACGACAGAGCCCCGCGGCATAGGCGAGGCTGCGTCGGAGCTGGCCGCCGACGAGCCATCCGAGGCCCGCCACGAGCAGCACGGTGCCGAGCAGGGCCAGGGCCGGGATCCCCGCCATGGGCGGCGGCGGCACCCGGACGCTCACGAGCCATCCGACGCCGCCCTTCCGGACATCGCCCACCGTCGCGCTGATGTCCGGACCGTGGACCTCCGGACCCGACCGATGCAGCGCCCGTCCCGATCCGTTCAGCACCTGAACCGACAGGCCCCGCCCCCCCTCCGGCAGCGTTCGCCGGGTCGCGGCGACGACGGCGTCGACCCAGGCCGGGGTGAGCTGGACCGCGACGACGCCGGCGGCGGGACCGCTCCCCAGGGGCGCCGCCACGATCAGGTTGCGCGGCACGGCGATGCCCGCCCGGCTCGCCTCCGCCGCCTCTCCGATCACCCCCCCGACCAGGGCTTTCGCGAACCAGGGGCTCCCCGACAGGTCGGCCCCGACGAGGCGGGGCGCGGAGGCCGCGAGGACGCGCCCGGTGCGATCGGCCAACACGATGTCGGCATGGTCCGGGCGCAGCCGGCGCCATGCGGCGAAGAGGCGGCCGGCGGCCTCCGCGGCGGCCTCCGGCCCCTGAGCGGCCAGGCTTTCCCCGACGAGGGTGAGATCCCGTCCGACCGACAGGAGCGCGTCCTCGACCCCCTCCGCGATCACGACCGCGCTGTCGCGGCCTCGGCCTTCGAGCCGCGACCCGTCGCCGGTCCTGCCATCGCCGGTTCCCAGCACCACGAACCCGCCGAGCCCCGTCGCCAGGGCGAGCAGCAAGGCGATCAGGCTGCGGATCGAGGAAAAAAGCCCATGACTCACGGGATTGCCGGGCGAGAGGATACAATGAGGGCAGCTTCATCGCTGAAGCAGCGGGAAAGATCATTTTTCGATAATGGTTAACAAGACTTTAAGCGGGGGGTACGTGGAGTTGTTCGAATACGGTCGGTCATCCTCACGTGAGAGTGAGCTCGGCCTGCGGCGCAGGCTTGAAACCCGAAGCACGAGCGTGACACGGCCTTTGTTCTTGCGCTTTTTTTAAGCTTCGACCCACGGAAGGGACCGATGACGCGCGGATCGCATAGCGCGATGTCGGGGGGCGTTCGGACGGGTTGGTCCTGGACCCCGTCACCGGTTTCCCGGTCGAACGGGGAGACTCGTAACACCGCGCCCGCGGACCGGGCGTGCTGGGAGGCATGCACCCTCCACCCTGGCCTCCGCCGCTCCGGTCTCCGGCGCCGGCCTGCCATGAATCCGGCGCGGCCCGTGCCCGCGATGGGTTCCGGACCAACCGGCCGCCGCCGTCGCGGACCTCGCTCCTGCTTCCGCGGGCGCCCCCGGGACCGCGCCTGCGCGCTGCCCTCACGCAACACTGATGCGATCGGGGTCGCGTGCCGCTCGAATCCTCACGCCGGCCGGCCCAGCTTAAGCGCGCGGTCCCCCGAGGACCGCGTGAGCCCCTGATTCAGAATGTCCCCTCCCCTCGACACCGCCCTCCAGGCCGATGCGGCGGCCGCGTCCCGGTTCATCATCGGCCAGGATCCCGAGGGCCGCTGGGTCGCCCTCGAGATCCATGGGCGCGCGGGCGGTCTCTTCCGCAGCCGGAAGGACGCGGTCGCCTACGCCGAGGACGAGACCGGCCACCGGCCGGACGCGGTCCTTTTGTCCGGGGAGCGGATCGCGCTGCGCCTCTGATCCGGGCTCCGCTTGATCAAAGCGGAGCCCGTATCAGGCAAGCCCGCGCGGCGTTTGAGCGAAGCCCAAATCCGCCATCCCGAAGGGATCAACCGGATTTGGTATGAGCCTGCGTGTCGCCGGGCGCGTCAGGGCGGCGGCGCGGCCGGGGCGTCGTCGGGGGCCCGGAGGCGGTAGCCGACACCGGTTTCCGTCAGGAGGAGGCGCGGGCGCACCGGGTCGGCCTCGAGCTTCTGGCGGAGCTGGCGCATATAGACCCGCAGGTATTGCGGGTCCGAGGAGACCGAGACCGCCTGCATCAGCTGGGCGTGGGTCAGCACCTTGCCGGCATGCAGCACCAGCACCCGCAGGAAGTCGTATTCCCGCGGGGTCAGCTTCACCTCGGTGTCGTTCACCCGCACCACGCGCCGGACCAGATCGACCGAGAGGCCGTCGATGCGGAAGACCGGGCGCTCGCCCTGGACCGCGAGCTGGTGGCGGAGCGCGGCGCGCAGGCGCGCGAGGAGTTCGGCCATGCCGAAGGGCTTGGTGACGTAATCGTCGGCGCCGAGGTCGAGGGCCTCGACCTTGCCGCCCTCGTCGTCCCGGCTCGACAGCACCACCACCGGCAGGCCGGGATGGCGCGCCCGGATCGCGGCCAGCAGATCGTGGCCGCGCATGTCCGGCAGGCCGAGGTCGAGGATGACGAGGTCGGCGCGCTCGCGGCCGAGGAGATCGAGGGCGGTGGCCGCGGTTCCCGCCTCCAGGATGGCGTAGCCCTGCGTGGCGAGGCCCATGCGCAGGAGCCTTCGGATCGGCGGCTCGTCGTCGATGACGAGGACGGTCGGGCTCATGCGGCGATCTCCCTCGGCGCGGGTCGGGGCGGGACCGGAAGCGTCACGGTGAAGGCGGCCCCGAGCCGGTCCGGGCGGTTGCCCGCGGTGACGGTGCCGCCCATCGCCTCGACGAAACCGCGCGCGATGGCGAGGCCGAGCCCGGTGCCGGCGCGGACCCGGTCACTCTTGCGGACCCGGAAGAACTTGTCGAACACGCGCTCCACCTCCGCCTCGGGCAGGCCGAAGCCCTCGTCCAGCACGGCGATGCACACCGACGGGCCGTCCCGCCGGGCGCGCACGGTCACGGTCGAGCCTTCGGGGGCGTATTTGGCGGCGTTGTCGAGGAGGTTGACCAGCACCTGCTCGAACAGGACCGGGTCGAGGCGCAGCAGCGGCAGGCCGGGGGCGATCTCGACCGCGACCCGGTGCGCCGCCAGGATCGCCTGGGTCCGCCGCAGGGCGGTGTCGATCGTCTCGGCCACGTCGTGGGGGGCGAGGTTCGGCGCGACCGCGCCCGCTTCCAGGCGGGTCATGTCGAGCAGGTTGGCGATGAAGCGGTTCAGCCGCTCCGATTCCTCGATGACGGTGGCGAGCAACTCGGCCTTGGCCTCGGGGCCGAGCGCCGCGTCGAGGTCGCGCAGGGTGCTGGCGGCCCCGAGCACCGAGGCGAGCGGGGTGCGCAGGTCGTGGCTGATCGAGGTCAGCAGGGCACGGGCGAGGCGGTCGGTCTCGGCGGCGCGCTCGGCCCGGTCGAGATCGGCGACGAGGCGCACCCGCTCGATGGCGAGGGCGCCCATGTCGGCGAGCGCATCGAGGAGGCGCCGTCCCTCCGGGGTCAGGATCGGCCCGGTGCCGTCCGCGTCGAGGCCGACCACCCCGATGGGGCCGCGCCCCGTGCGCATCGGCAGGAACAGGCGCCTCGCGCCGGGCAGCGTGTCGGCGCCGCGGCCGGCCGGGCGGTCGTTGTCGAAGGCCCATTGCGCCGCCGCCAGGTCGGCCGCGTCGAGCCGGTCCTCCGGCGGGTAGCCCGCCCGGACGGTGACGGCCTTGCCCTCGGGCAGCAGCACGACGACGCGGACGCGCAGCATCGCGGCGATCTGCGCGGAGGTCGCCCAGAGCACGTCGTCGAGGGTGCCGCAGCCGGAGAGTCTTCGCGAGAAGCCGAACAGCCGCTCCGTCGCCTTGGCGCGGCCCTGCGCGAGCACCGCGATCGAGCGGGCGCGGGCGGCGAGGTTCGAGACCAGCACGGCGACGAGGGTGAAGAGCAGGAAGGCCGCGACGTTGGTCGGGTCGGCGATGGTAAGGGTGTAGACCGGCGGCAGGAAGAAGAAGTTGTAGGCGAGCGAGGCGGCGACCACGGCGACGAGCGAGGGCCCGAGGCCGAAGCGGACCGCGACCCCGACCACGGCGGCGAGGAGGAACAGGTCGGCGTTCTCGAGGCCGGCATAGGGATGGAACAGCAACGCCGTCGCCAGGCCCGCCCCCGTGATGAGCAGGGCGAGGCCGTAGGCGCCGGCGTCGCGCGCCGGCGCCGGAGCGGCCGTGGCCACGCCCCGCCGCGGCACGGTCTCGGCCGGCGCGGCCTCGCCGGGCACCACATGGACGCTCATGTTGCCGCTGCGGCGCACGAGGTCGTGCACCACCGAGCCGTTCACCAGTTCGAAGGCCCAGGAGCGGGTCGCCTTGCCGAGGACGATATGGGTGACGTTGGCGGACCGGGCATAGGCCAGGATGTCCTCGGCGATGCGCCGCCCGCCCGGCAGGGTGACGGCGTCGCCCCCGAGGCGGTCGGCGAGCCGCAGGGTCTCGGCGAGCCGGTCGCGGGCGGCCTCGCCGAGGGGGGCGGCGCGCGGCCCCTCGATGGACAGGGCGGTCCAGGGCGCGTGCAGGCGGTCGGCGAGGCGCTTGGCGTAGCGCACGAGGCCCGCCGCGCGCGGGTCCTCGCTGACGCAGACCAGCACGCGCTCCCCCGCCGCCCAGGGGCCGGCGATGGCGTGGGCCCGCATGTGGCTCAGGAGCTCGTCATCGACCCGCTCGGCGGTGCGCCGCAGCGCCAGTTCGCGCAGCGCCGTGAGGTTGCCGCGGGAAAAGTAGTGCTTCAGCGCGCGCTCGGCATGGGTCGGGACATAGACCTTGCCGGCCCTGAGCCGCTCGATCAGGTCGTCGGGGTTGAGATCGACCACTTCGATGTCGTCGGCCCGGTCGAGGATGCCGTCCGGCACGGTCTCGCGCACCCGGATGCGGGTGATGGCGGCGACGACGTCGTTCAGGCTCTCGACATGCTGGATGTTGAGGGTGGTCAGGACGTCGATGCCGGCATCGAGCAGTTCCTCGACATCCTGGTAACGCTTCGGATGGCGCGAGCCGGGCGCGTTGGTGTGGGCCAGTTCGTCCACCAGGGCCAGCGCCGGGCGGCGGGCCAGCAGCGCGTCGAGGTCCATCTCCTCCAGCACCGTGCCGCGATAGGGCACAATGCGGCGCGGGATCGTCTCGAGGCCGTCGAGCAGGCTTTGCGTCTCCGCGCGCCCATGCGTCTCGACCACGCCGACCACGACGTCGGTCCCGGCCTTGCGCCGGCCCCGCCCGACGGTGAGCATCTCGGTGGTCTTGCCGACGCCGGGGGCCGCGCCGAGGAACACCTTGAGCCGGCCGCGCGTCCGCTCCGCCCGGCGCGCCGCGTCGAGCAGGGCGTCGGGCGAGGGGCGGCGCGGATCGCGGCCGGTCTCCGGCATGGTCGGTCGCCTCGTCAGCGCCCGGACAGGTCGTCCAGGGCAAGGTTTAACGCCAGGACGTTGACGCGGGGTTCGCCCAGGATTCCGAGCCGGCGGCCCTCGGTCCGGGCGGCGACGAGCGCGCGCAGCCGGTCCTCGGGGAGATGGCGCGCGCGCGCGACCCGCGGCACCTGGAACAGGGCGGCGTCGGGCGAGAGGTCGGGGTCGAGGCCCGAGCCGCTCGTGGTGACGAGATCGACCGGGACCGGCGCGCCGGGGTTCTCGGCCTGCCGCGCGGCCAGATCGCCCTGCACCCGCGCGGCGAGCGCCGCGCTGGTCGGCCCGAGATTCGAGCCCATGGAATTTCCCGCATTGTAGGGCGCCGGCACGGTCTGGCTCGCATCGGAAGGGTCGGGGGCGGTCGTGGCCGAGGGCCGGCCGTGGAAGTAGCCGGCGCCGGTGAAGCTCTGGCCGATCAGCCGGGAGCCGACGATCCGGCCGTCGCGCTCGATCAGGCTGCCGGCGGCCTGCGCCGGGAAGATCGCCCCGGCGATCCCGGTGACGGCGAGGGGGTAGGCGAGGCCCGTGATCGCGGTGAGCGCGACGAGCAGGACGAGGGCGGGGCGCAGCGGGTTCGACATGGGCGGGGCTCTCACGCGAGATGGAGGGCGGTGACGGCGAGGTCGATGGCCTTGATCGCCGCGAACGGCACGAGGACGCCGCCGAGGCCGTAGACGAGCAGGTTGCGCCGCAGGAGCGAGGCCGCGCCGACCGGCCGGTAGGCCACGCCGCGCAAGGCCAGCGGGATCAGCGCGACGATGACGAGGGCGTTGAAGATGATCGCCGAGAGGATCGCGCTCTGGGGCGAGGCGAGCCCCATCACGTTGAGCGCCTGGAGCTGCGGATACAGCGTCAGGAACATCGCCGGGATGATGGCGAAGTACTTGGCCACGTCGTTGGCGATGGAGAAGGTGGTGAGCGCGCCGCGGGTCATCAGCAGCTGCTTGCCGATGCCGACGATCTCGATGAGCTTGGTCGGGTCGGAATCGAGATCGACCATGTTGCCGGCCTCGCGCGCCGCCACCGTGCCGGTGTTCATCGCGACCCCGACATCGGCCTGAGCCAGCGCCGGCGCGTCGTTGGTGCCGTCGCCGCACATGGCGACGAGCTTGCCCGCCGCCTGCTCGCGCCGGATCAGCGCCAGCTTGTCCTCGGGCGTGGCCTGGGCGAGGAAATCGTCGACGCCCGCCTCCGCCGCGATGGCCGCCGCCGTGACGGGATTGTCGCCGGTGATCATGACGGTGCGGATGCCCATCTGGCGCAGCGCGGCGAAGCGCTCGCGCAGGCCGCCCTTCACGATGTCCTTGAGCGCCACCACGCCGAGGAGGCATCCGTCCCGCGCCACGGCGAGCGGTGTGCCGCCGGCCTTGGCGATGTCCTCGGCGAGGGCGCGGATCTCGCTGACCTGCGCGGTCTCGGCGTCCGGCTGGACGGCCAGGGCCGCGCTCGCGCCGCGGGTCGCCATCGGCGGCGGCGCGACGGGCGCGATCACGGACGCGATGACGGCCTCGACCGCGCCCTTGCGGATCGACGACCCGTCGAGATCGATGCCCGACATCCGCGTCTGCGCGGAAAACGGGACGAAGGCGGCGTTCCGCCCGGCCATGTCGCGGGCGCGGAGGCCGTACCGCTCCTTGGCGAGCACGACGATGGAGCGGCCCTCCGGGGTCTCGTCGGCGAGCGAGGCGAGCTGCGCCGCGTCGGCCAGGTCCCGCTCCGCGACGCCGTGGACGGGGCGGAACGCGGTGGCCTGCCGGTTGCCGAGGGTGATCGTCCCGGTCTTGTCGAGGAGCAGCGTGTCGACGTCGCCCGCGGCCTCGACGGCCCGGCCCGACAGGGCGAGCACGTTGAAGCGCACCAGCCGGTCCATGCCGGCGATGCCGATGGCCGAGAGCAGCGCGCCGATGGTGGTCGGGATCAGCGTGACGAACAGCGCCGCCAGCACGATCACCGGGACCGCGCCGCCCGCATAGCGCGCGAAGCTCGGGAGGGTCGCCACCGCGACCACGAACACCAGGGTGAGGCCGGACAGCAGGATGGTCAGCGCGATCTCGTTGGGGGTCTTCCGCCGTGCCGCGCCCTCGACCAGGGCGATCATGCGATCGACGAAGGTCGAGCCGGCGGCGGCCGTGATGCGCACGCGGATCTCGTCCGAGAGCACCTGCGTGCCGCCGGTGACCGCCGAGCGGTCGCCGCCCGATTCGCGGATGACCGGGGCCGACTCGCCGGTGATGGCGGCCTCGTTGACGGAGGCGACGCCTGCGATCACCTCGCCGTCGGAGGGGATCAGGTCGCCGGCTTCGACCAGCACCACGTCCCCGACCGCGAGCGCCGTGCCGGGCACCGTCTCGTAGGTGCGGCCGGGGCCGGTGAGGCGCTTGGCCGTCATGTCGGTGCGGGTGCGCCGCAGGCTGTCGGCCTGGGCCTTGCCGCGGCCCTCCGCCAGCGCCTCGGCGAAGTTCGCGAACAGCAGGGTGAACCAGAGCCAGAGGACGATCTGGCCTGAGAAGAGCAGATCGGCGCCGCCCGTCAGGAGATCGCGGACGAACAGGAGCGTGGTCAGCGCCGCCACCGCCTCCACCACGAACATCACCGGGTTCCGGATCATGGCGCGGGGGTCGAGCTTCGTGACGGAGCCGAGAAGCGCGGGCCCGACGAGGGGGGCGCTGAACAGCGGCGAGGGCGTGCGGGACATGGGGCGGGTGTCCGGAATTTTTTCTCGGGGGATGGGCTTTGGGCGCCGGGCTTTGGGCGCTGGGTCTTCTGGCGCCGGGTCTTGGTCCGGTCAGGGGGCGGCGAGGCGGAGGGCCGCCCCCCACGCGAGGCCGCCGAGGAGCGCGACGCCGAGAAGCGCCAGCCCGAGGTCGGCGCCGCGCAGGGGCTGGATCGGGCCGCCATGCGCGCGGTGGAGCACGGGCCGGTGCCGCCTCCGGGGATGGGGCGGCAGGCGCCGGTTCGGGGCGGGGCGGGGCATCTCAGCCTCCCGTCGCGAAGGTCTGGCCGGCGGTTCCCGCGAAATGCTCGACCAGGGGGCCGAGGGCGAGCGACGGGAAGAAGGTCAGGCCGCCGAGGATGAGGACCACGCCCACCAAGAGGCCGACGAACAGGCCGCCATGGGTCGGGAGGGTGCCGGCGGAGGCCGGGACCCGCTTCTTGGCGGCGAGCGAGCCCGCGATGGCGAGCACCGGGATCTTCACGAAGAACCGGCCGACCAGCATGCCGAGGGCGAGCGTCGTGTTGTAGAACAGGGTGTTGGCGCTCAGCCCGGCGAAGGCGGAGCCGTTGTTGGCCGCCGCCGAGGTGTAGGCGTAGAGGATCTCCGAGAAGCCGTGCGGGCCGGCATTGGCGGGACCGGCGAGGCCGGCCGGCACCACTGTCGCCAGGGCGGTGAGGCCCAGCATCATCAACGGCAGGCAGAGGATGCCGAGCATGGCCATCTTCACCTCGCGCGCCTCGATCTTCTTGCCGAGATATTCGGGCGTGCGCCCGACCATCAGCCCGGCGACGAAGATCGCCACCACGACGAAGACCAGCATGCCGTAGAGGCCGGCGCCGACGCCGCCGACGATGACCTCGCCGAGTTGCATGTTGAGGAGCGGGACCAGGCCGCCGAGGGCCGTGAAGGAGCCGTGCATGGCGTTGACCGCCCCGCACGAGGCCGCGGTGGTGATCACCGCGAACAGGGCGGACGCCGCGATGCCGAAGCGGACCTCCTTGCCCTCCATGTTGCCGCCGGTCAGGCCGAGCTGCGCGAGGACGCCGTGGGCGCTCGCCTCGGCCCAGTAGGTCAAAGCGACCCCGGCCGCGAAGAGCAGGCCCATCGCGGCGAGGATCGCCCAGCCCTGGCGTTCGTCGCCGACCATGCGGCCGAACACGTTGGTGAGCCCGGCGCCGAGGGCGAAGATCGACAGCATCTGCACGAGGTTCGACACGGCGGTCGGGTTCTCGAAGGGGTGGGCGGCATTGGCGTTGAAGAAGCCGCCGCCATTGGTGCCGAGCATCTTGATCGCGACCTGGCTGGCGACGGGCCCGACCGCGATGGTCTGCCGCGCGCCCTCCAGGGTGGTGGCCTCCACGGACGGCGACAGCGTCTGCGGCATGCCCTGCGACACGTAGAACAGCGCCAGGACGAGGCAGAGGGGCAGCAGGACGTAGAGGGTGGCGCGGGTCATATCGACCCAGAACGAGCCCAGCGTCGTCGTCGAGGCGCGCGCGAAACCGCGGATCACCGCCACCGCCACCGCCATGCCCGAGGCCGCCGACACGAAGTTCTGGTGCGTCAGCCCGAGCATCTGGGCGAGGTACGACAGCGTGGTCTCGCCGCCATAGGATTGCCAGTTGGTGTTGGTGACGAAGCTCGTCGCCGTGTTGAAGGCGAGGTCCGGCGCCACCGCGGCCTGATCGGCCGGGTTGAGCGGCAGGAAAGCCTGCAGGCGCAGGAGCGCGTAGAGCAGGACGAAGCCGGCCCCGTTGAACAGGACCATCGCGCCCGCATAGCCGAGCCAGGTCTGCTCCTGGCGGCGATCGATGCCGGCGGCGCGGTAGAGCCCGTGCTCGATCGGCGCGAGAACGGGGGAGAGGACGGTGCGCTCGCCCTCGAAGACGCGGGTCATGTAGCGACCCAGGGGCGTCACGAGCGCCAGCACGACCGCGCCGTAGAGCGCGATCTGCAGCCAGCCGTTGAGTGTCATGGGGGAGGTCCGTGCGCCGCCGCTCAGAACCGCTCGGGGCGGACGAGGGCGTAGGTGAGGTAGACGAGGAGCCCGGCGGTCACGACGGCGCCGAGGGCGAGATCGAGGGTCATGGCGGCCGGCCTCAGAGGCGCTCGCAGAGCGCGGTGTAGCCGGCGACCAGGCCGAAGACCGCGAGGCCGCCGGCGATGAAAGCGATGTCGAGCATGGTGCGTCCCGTCTCCGTTCGGCCGATCGGCCGCGGCCGCCCTGGGCCGGTGCCGATGGTGGACGCGAACCGCGTGAGGGTTCGAGACGGACGGACGGCCGTTCGTATCAGGGATGCATGAGGATTCGGCCCGCGTGCCGCGGGTCTTCGGTCCCCGCGTGCCCCGGGCCTTCGGTCGCCGGGGCCTGCCTCGTCGCGGCACGGGATGGCCTGCGGGACGCCGCTCCAGACCCTGGCTGCGGGGCGTGGCTCCGGACCCCGATCCTCGCGAAGCTGTGCCGGAAGTCCGGAGGGTCGCCGCCAGGGTCCATCATTGAGGCGCGCGCCCCGTGAACCGGACGCGATCTGCCGCATTAACGAGGATCAAGCGGTCCTGAATGGCTGCCCCTCGCTCCCTAACAGGCCATGTCCGAAGTCATGCTCAGCCGCTTCAAGACTGCCGCTCTCCCCCCGCTCGATCTCGGTTCGGCCTACGACCCCGTGCTGCACGGGGTCGCGGGCGGGTTGGCCGAATTGTTTCCGCCGGTTCACAATCCCCAGCGATCCGAGGCCCCGCTCCAGAGCGAGGGGATCGAGGAGAGCGACGAGGCGGTGGGCTAACGTCTCGAGAGCCGGCGTCCACCCTTCAGGCCGATGCTATCGGATGTCGCAAGGTCTCGTGCCGAATCGCATCTGCGGTTCCTGCACCGCCTGCTGTCGGGCTCTCGCGATTCCGGCGCTCGAGAAGCCGGCCGACATGCTCTGCGCGCACAGCACGGGCGCGTCCTGCGGCATTTACCCCGATCGCCCGCGGGCCTGCGCCACGTGGTATTGCCTCTGGCGCAGGATCGCGGCGCTGCCGGATGCGCTGAGGCCCGACCGATCGGGCGTGATGCTCTCCCTCGAAACCGCTCCGGCCGCCGACGACCCGTTTCTGCGGGTCCGGATCGTGTGCCGGGCGGTGCACAGCCCGGACGATCTCGATCGGTGGGAGGCGACCGAAGCCGTCGCCATGTTCGTGCAAGAGGGCTCGCTTCCTGTATGGAGTGCCTTCGGCCAAACCGCCGCCTTGATCTACCCGCATGCCGCGGATGATCTTCGCGATGCCCTCATGGGCGTGGGAGCGCCGCTGCGCGACCGCGTCCGTGTGGAGGAGGCGGTCGCCTGGAGAGGAAGGCTCGGCTTCGAGCCCGAGACCGCGAAATGTTCAGGAGACGGCGGGGCGCCGGATCGGCTAGACCCCATATCCGTCAAGGGAGATACGCTTATGGCAACCGGTACAGTGAAGTGGTTCAACGGAACCAAGGGCTTCGGCTTCATCCAGCCTGACGACGGCGGTCAGGACGTGTTCGTGCATATCTCCGCGGTCGAGAAGGCTGGCCTTCGGGACCTGCCGGAGGGCCAGAAGATCTCCTACGAGGTCGTGGTCGATCAGCGCCGCGGGAAAGCCTCGGCCGAGAACCTGAAGGTCGACTAGGGCATTGGCCCGAGAGGCGCAGGCCGCCTCTCGGACACTGTCGATGTCGCCCCATGACGATGAGAATCGTCCTGGATCCGATGTCCAGGGCGGGTCTCGCCGAGGGCGTTCGTGCCGGCCGCTTCCGATGCGGCCGGCACGCACCGGCGACGGACGACCCCACTGCATCATTCTGTGCCTTGGGTAGCGCAACAGAGGCCCCCTATGGCAGCATCGAATCCGACCGGTCGCGCGACGACCATGTCGATGGCCGACTTCAACGAGCGGGCAAAGCGCGCGGCGGCGGCGACGCCGACGATCGAGAAGCCGCCCGAGAAGCGACGCAACGCGCCGCGGCCGACCAAGCCGCCGGTGGAGGCCAAGCCTGAGGGCGACGCCGAGAACGAATAGGCCGGCCGCTCGCACCCGGATCGGTGCACCCGGATCGGTGCACCCGGACTTGGAGCGCCCGGACTTGGAGCGCCCGGACTTGGAGCGCCGCGGACGTGGTCCCGGCGAGGCGGCATGCGAGGACGTCTCTGGATTCCCTCCGACACGGCGGCATCCAGGGGCGGTGATGGGACGATCCCGCTTCCACCGCGCGCTCCGGCAGGTGCGGGGCGCCCTGCCCAACCTCTTGCGCGCCGGGTCGGGGGCAATGTCTGGGGCAATCTTGCAACTCGCCTCAAGGGCGATCTTTGTCGTAGGGCGAGGCATGGCTGTGACATCGCGATGTCGGCCGGAGGCCCTGCCATGAAGCCCGCCATGAAGCGTCCCCGCACCACCGGCCACCTTGCCGACCCCCCGCCCGCGAGCGCGGCCCCTGCCGCGCCGCTCGGGCAGAGCGCCGTGGTCGATGCGGCCGTCGCGGCCGTCCTCTCCCTCGTCGCGGCCGTCGAGACGCAGCCGGCGGGCCCGGCCACCAAGGCCTACCGGGCCGCGATCCGCCGGAAGGGCGAGGAAGCGGCCGCCGCAGGGGGCAACGAGGGTCTGGAGGCGGTGCGGCGCCGGGTCTGCGACGCGGCGCCGGACCGCGCCGAGCGCCGCGAACGGATCCTGACCGAGGCATGGGCGGGCCTGATCGAAGAGCGGCCATGACCCGCCGCGACCCCGTTGCGCGTCACTCCGGCGGTCACGTTCGGAATCGGCTCCCCCGCCCGCATGTCTTGCCTCTCGAGGCGTTCAACAGACAGGATTGCCGTTCATCGTGACCCAAGCGTCCCCGAACGCGCCCGCGCTGTCCCGGCCCGCGGACGATGTCTCTCGAACCGACGAGGTCCAGCTCGCGCGCGAGGTGGCGCGGCACTGCGCCGCGTTCCGCGAGCCGATCCTTCGGCTGGCGCTTCGGCAGCTCGCCAACACGCTGCTGCCGTATCTGACCCTCTGCGCCGTGATGCTCGCCCTGGCGGCGAACGGCTATCTGCTCCTTGCCCTGCCGCTCGCCGTGCCGGCGGGTGGGCTCCTGGTCCGGCTCTTCATCATCCAGCACGATTGCGGGCACGGCTCGTTCCTGCCCTCGCGCCGCGGCAACGACGGGCTCGGCCGTGCTCTCAGTCTCCTGACGGTGACGCCCTACGACAGCTGGAAGCGGGCCCATGCCCTGCATCATGCGTCCACCGGCGATCTCAGCCGCCGCGGCACCGGGGACATCCATACCCTGACCGTACGGGAGTATCTGACCCTGCCGCGCTGGGGGCGGCTCCGGTACCGCCTCTACCGCAATCCCCTCATCCTGATCCTGCTCGGGTCGCCGATCAATTTCCTCGTCCTGCAGCGGTTTCCCAACGGGTTGGGGTTGCCCTGGCGAACCGCGTGGCGCGCGGTGCTCACGCTCGATGCCCTCCTTCTCGTCGCGCTGGCGGCGCTCGCCGTCGCGACCGGGAGCGTCGGAGCCGTGCTCTGGGTCTTCCTGCCGGTGATCAGCGTCGCCGCCTGGATCGGGGGCTGGCTGTTCTATGTCCAGCACCAGTACGAGGAGACCGTCTGGGAGGAGGCCGAGGCCTGGGACTTCCACCGCGCCGCGCTCGGGGGCAGCTCGTACTACGTCCTGCCGCGCGTCCTGCAATGGTTCACCGGCAATGTCGGCCTGCATCACGTCCACCACCTGAACAGCCGCATCCCGAACTACCGCCTGCAGGAATGCCTGGACGGCCATGAGATCCTCGGCCAGGTCGGCCGTCTGACCCTGCGCGACAGTCTGGGCTGCCTGAAGCTGGCGCTCTGGGACGAGGAGGCGCGGAAGATGGTCGGCTTTGCCCGCCTGCGGACGCTTCAGCCGGCCTGACCCGTCAGGCGAATCGACGCAGGATCGCGAGGAAAAATCGTTGGCGCTGCCTCGGCCCTCGAGGCCAACGCCAACAATCTCCCGCTCCCCTCCCATCCCGGCCCCGTGCCGGCCCCATGCCGGCCCCATGCCGGCCCCATGCCTGACGCGATCGGTCCCCTGCGCGCCGACGCAGGCGAACCTTTCGGGCCCCGCCGGTAACTAATTGCTCGCTGGTGCCCGGCCTGCCGGCTCTAATCCCGTTGCCTGCGGATCCCCGTGGAGAACGGACGCGCCGATGACCCTGCCCGATCAACCCCCTTTCGATCCCGACGCGGTCCCGACCGATGCGGTCGTCTCCCGGGGTGGCCGCGACCTGCGCCTGACCTGGGCGGACGGCGAGGCGGCCGTCCTGCCGGCCGAGACGCTGCGGCTGCGCTGCCGCTGCGCGTGGTGCACCCGTGACCGGATCGAGGGCCGCTTCCCGGCCGCCTTCCCGGCGGTGGCCGTGACCCAGATCGCGCCGCTCGGCGGCTACGCCGTGAATCTCGGCTTCTCCGACGGGCATGCGCGCGGGATCTTTCCGTGGGTCTACCTGCGCGATCTCGCGCGAGGAACCGTCGCGCCGGGGATGGGCGCCACCGCGGCGCGCACGCTCCAGGCGGCGTGAGCGCCGGCCTGACCCTCCCCTTCCGAGTGCGCGGCAGCGGCCAGCGCCCGACCAGCGAGTCCTCATCATGCGCGACACCAGCCCCAAGCTCGACATCGTCGAGACCGACCTTCTCGTCATCGGCGGCGGCACCGGCGGCCCCATGGCCGCCATCAAGGCCAAGGAGGCCGACCCGAAGCTCCGGGTGCTGCTGATGGAGAAGGCCAACGTGAAGCGCTCCGGCGCGATCAGCATGGGCATGGACGGGCTGAACAACGCCGTGGTGCCGGGCTACGCGACGCCCGAGCAGTATGTGAAGGAGATCACGGTCGCCAACGACGGCATCGTGAACCAGAAGGCCGTGATGGCCTATGCCCAGGGCTCGTTCCCGATGATCCAGTACCTCGACCGGCTCGGGGTGAAGTTCGAGAAGGACGGCTCGGGCGAGTACAACATGCGCAAGGTCCACCATATGGGGACCTACGTGCTGCCGATGCCCGAGGGGCACAACGTCAAGAAGGTGCTCTACCGCCAGCTGCGCCGCCTCCAGGTCGCGGTCACCAACCGCTACATGGCGACCCGCCTCCTCAAGGACGCGGACGGGCGCATCGCCGGGGCGATCGCCGTCAACACCCGCACCGCCGAGTTCCTCGTCGTGAAGGCCAAGGCCGTGGTTCTGGCCTGCGGCGCGGCCGGGCGGCTCGGCCTGCCGGCCTCCGGCTACCTGTTCGGTACCTACGAGAACGCCGCCAATTGCGGCGACGGCTACGCGATGGCCTACCATGCGGGCGCGCAGCTCGCGAACCTCGAATGCTACCAGATCAACCCCCTGATCAAGGACTATAACGGTCCCTCCTGCGCCTACGTCACCGGCCCGTTCGGCGGCTTCACCGCCAACAACAAGGGCGAGCGCTTCATCGAGTGCGATTACTGGTCGGGCCAGATGATGCTGGAATTCTGGCGCGAGCTGCAGGGCGGCAACGGCCCGGTCTTCCTCAAGATGGATCACCTGCGCGAGGAGACGATCGCGGAGATCGAGACGATCCTGCACTCGAACGAGCGGCCCTCGCGCGGGCGCTTCCACGAGCGGCGCGGCACCGATTACCGCAGACGGCCGGTCGAGATGCATATCTCGGAGATCGGCTTCTGCTCCGGCCACTCGGCCTCGGGCGTCTTCGTGGACGAGAACGCCCGCACCACCGTGCCCGGCCTCTACGCCGTCGGCGACATGGCGAGCGTGCCGCACAACTACATGCTCGGCGCCTTCGTGAACGGCGGCATCGCCGGGGCGGACGCCGCCGCCTATTGCGCCGCGACGACCCTGTCCGCCTATGACGAGGGCGCGCTGCGCGCCGAGCAGGAGCGCGTCCTCGCCCCGACCCGCCGGGAAGACGGCCTGACGCCCCATGAGATGGAGTTCAAGACCCGCCGCCTCGTGAACGACTATCTCGAGCCGCCGAAGGTCACCGCCAAGATGGAGCTCGGCCAGCGCCGGTTCGGTGAGATCCGCGACGATCTCGACCTGCTCTGCGCCCGCGATCCGCACGAGCTGCTCCGCGCCCTGGAGATGCAGTCGATCCTCGACTGCGCCGACATGGCCGCCCACGCCTCCCTCTATCGCACCGAGAGCCGCTGGGGCTTCTACCACCTGCGCGTCGACCATCCGGAGACGCTTCCGGAATGGGCCTGCCACACCGTCCTGTTCAAGGACGAGAACGGCCGGATGGCGAGCGCCAAGCGCGCGGTCGATCCCTTCATCGTGCCCGTCGCCGACGAGGAGATGAGCGCCTACCACCAGCTCCGCATCAAGACGCCGGTCGCCGCCGAATAGGCGCCGCGCACGCCCCTCCCGCCGCGACGCCGCGGCCGGAGGGAGGATTCTCGATGATCGGAGGCTCCGGGCGGAGCCCGACATCGCCGGCGCCCCCTTCCCGATCCGACACGGAGACGATCCATGCCCATCATCACCCAGGCCAAGAGCGCCGCGGTCGTCATCGATGACGATAAGTGCATCGCCGAGAAGGGCTGCCGGGTCTGCGTCGATGTCTGCCCGCTCGACATCCTCGCGATCGATGAGACCCGGCAGAAGGCCTACATGAAGTACGACGAGTGCTGGTACTGCATGCCCTGCGAGGTCGACTGCCCGACGAATGCGGTCAAGGTCAACATTCCCTACCTGCTGCGCTGAGGTCGACCATGGCACCGGTCTTTGAAACCTTCGACGACGACATCGACGCTCTGGCCGAACGCGCCGTTGATCCCGATCCCGGCATCCGCCGCGTGGCGATGATGGAGCTGGCCGAGGCGGTGGGCGCCGAGGCCAAGGTCCTGCTCCTCAAGGGGCTCGGGGATGACGACGCGACCGTGCGCGCCGCCGCCGCGCGGGCGCTCGACGAGCATGACGGCCCCGACGTGGTCGAGGGACTCGTCCGCTCCCTGGAGGATGCGGACGAGGACGTGCGCCGCACCGCCGCCGAGACGCTCTCCGAGAAGAAGGAGCCGACCTGCGGCCCGCTGCTCATCGAGAGGGCCGAGCATGCCGATCCGTTCGTCCAGGCCGCGGCGTTGCGCGCTTTGCGCGAACTGGTCATTCCCGACGCGCTCTCGGCAGCCCTGAAGGCGTTGCAGAGCGCCGCGCCGGAGGTCCGCCGCGAGGGCCTCGGCGTGATCGGCTACCTCAAGGCCGAAGAGGCGCTGCCCGCCCTGCTCGCCACGGCGCGGGACGGCGATGCCAGCGTGCGGCGGGCGACGATGGCGGCGCTCGTCTTCCTGCGCTCCGGCGGCCCCGGCGTCTCGACCCTGCTCGCCGGGCTGCAGGACGCGCATTGGCAGGTGCGCGAGGAGGCCGCCGTCTCCATCGCCAAGAGCCGGCTGCCCGAGGCCGTCGAGCCGCTGATCGCCGCGATGGCGGACCCGGTCTGGCAGGTGAAGACCAAGGCCGCCAACGCGCTCGGGCGGATCAAGTCGACCGCCGCCATCGACGTGCTCGGCCGGGCGCTGGCCTCCGATGTCAGCAATCTGCGCAAGGAGGCCGCCGCTTCCCTCGGCGAGATCGCCCACCCGCAGGCGCTGTCCTTCCTCGAGCCGGCCTGCGACGATCCCGACCCCGACGTGCGGAAGCTGATCCGCTGGGCGATCGGCCGGTGCCGGGCGGAAGCGTGAGGGCATTTTTCGGGATTCCGGATCCCGGATAGGCCTCCAAGACCCTGGGGTGACGCGACGTTCCGAGAAACGGCGTCGCCGGCCAGGACGACGGTAGCGAGGCGGCGGACCCGGGCGGGTCCGCCGCCTCTGCGCGTCCGGGCGGCGGATCGCCATGGCGCCCGGCCCGCGCCCGGGGCCGGCGCCCCACGGACCTGTCCTGGCTCTGGCGCGAGCCCTTAAGCCGTTGTGCCGCCTCGGAGAATGACCGGAATCCGGTCGCCGCCTCTCCGGCCGGGGCGCGCTCTGTTTTAGAACTGGTATAGGGATTGCGGCGCTGCACCCGGTCACAGCCGAGGGTCAGCCCATGCAGCCCATCCCAGGTCGGACGGACACGGCCCACCTCTCCTCGGGGCTTTCGCTGCCGACCCGCGTTGGAGGCGCGAGCCCGATGGAGGCGTTCCCCCAACCGGCCGGCCCGCGCCCCCTGCTCGAGGGACTGAGCGAGTCCGAGCGCAATCTGGTCATGGAGCGGGGCCGCCGCCGGGTTCTCTATCGCGGCGCGACCCTGTTCACGCAGGAGACGCCGAACGACGGGATCTGGCTGATCGAGACCGGTCGCATCCGCGTCTTCTACGCCGCGCCGACCGGCCGCGAGATCACCCTCGCCTACTGGTATCCCGGCAATTTCGTCGGCGGGCCCGAGGTGTTCGGCACAGGCTGCCACAGCTGGTCCGGCATGGCCGCGAGCAACTCGACCGTCTTGCATCTGCCGGGCGCGGCCTTGAAGCAGCTCGTGGGCCGCATCCCGTCCCTGGCCTTCGGCGTCATCGACGGGCTGATCTTCAAGGGCCGCTGCTACTCGGCGCTGGCACAGATGCTGGGCACGCGCTCGATCACCGATCGCCTGGCCTTCCTGCTGATCCACCTCTCGGGCCTCTACGGCGTCGAGGAGGAGGGCGGCGTGCTGATCGCGGCCGACTTCACCCATGCGGACCTCGCCCACATGGTCGGGGCCACCCGGCAATGGGTGACGATCAGCCTGAAGCGCCTGTCCGAACAGGGCGTGGTGACGACCCGGCGCGCGCAGATCCTGATCCAGCGCCCCGACCTCCTCGCCCGGATGCCGGGCGGCGAGGAGGCCGCTTAATTCGAATGCGTCTCGCTCAAAGTTGCGTCACCGATGAGGGCCGCCCGACGATTTTCGCAACTAATCGACTCGACTTGCCGGTCTCCGTTTGATCCGCCCCGACCGAGCAACCGATCATGCCTGTGATGTCGAGCCGGCATCTCAAGACAAGACGGAGCCCGCGATGACGTCGATGGTGTTGAGACGAGGCACGGTGTCGGCTCTGGCGCTCCTGGCGGCGGCCGGGATCGCGTGGCGCTCCCCGGCCCGGGCCCAGTCGGTGCTGAATGTCGGGATCGGCACGCAGGACACGACGACGAACACCGCCACGGTCGGGGTCGTGGTCCGTCAGCTCAAGCTCATCGAGAAGCACCTGCCCAAGACCGGCAAGTACGCCGACATCAAGATCCAGCTCGACTGGCAGAATTTCACCTCGGGGCCGCCCGTCACCAACGGGATGATGGCCGGAAAGCTGCAGTTCGGTGCCATGGGCGATTATCCGCTCGTGGTGAACGGCTACACCTTCAAGAACAACCCCGAGAGCCGCTCCGAGCTGATCGCCGTCGCGGCCTACAATCTCCACGGCTCCGGCAACGGCATCGTGGTCAACAAGGAGACCGACGCCTTCGCCTTCGAGGACCTGAAGGGCAAGGTCGTCAGCGTGCCGTTCGGCTCGGCCGCTCATGGCATGGTCCTCAAGGCCCTGCAGGACAAGGGTTATCCGCAGACCTACTTCCGGCTGGTCAACCAGAGCCCGGAGGTCGGCTCGACCAACCTGCAGGAGAAGAAGATCGACGCGCATGCCGACTTCGTGCCCTTCGCGGAGTTGCTGCCGTTCCGGGGCTTCGCCCGCAAAGTGTTCGACGGCGTCGAGACCAACCTGCCGACCTGGCACGGGGTCGTCGCCCGCTCCGACTTCGCCGGCCAGTACCCCGAGATCGTCGATGCCTATCTTCAGGCGATTCTCGATGCGCAGGCCTGGGTGAAGGCCGATCCGAAGCGCGCCGCGGAGCAGATCGCGGCCTGGACCGGCACCGACAAGGAGGTCGTCTACATCTTCCTCGGCCCCGGCGGGATCATGACCATCGACCCGACCATCAAGCCGCCGCTCGTCGAGGCCGCCAAGGAAGACGTGAAGGTCCTCCAAAAACTCGATCGGGTGAAGGAGTTCGACGTCGACGCCTGGGTCAACGACCGGCCCATCCGCAAGGCCTTCGCCCAAAGGGGCCTGGACTACGACACGCAGCGCGCCAGCACCGCCAATTACGAGGTCTCGGGCAAGGACAGCTTCTGCAAACGGCCGATCGCCGATCCGCGCAAGGCCGGCGAGATCTGGGTGAAGGACGGCGACATCCTGCCCTATGCGAGCGCGGCCTGTACCCTCGGCGCGGTCAGCGATCTCAGGGCCAAGGGCAAGGCGATCAACGTCGCCTACGTCTTCGACACCGCCCGCGGCATCAAGCTCTTCGCGAAGGAAGCCTTCTACGTCGTCGGCCAGGGCGAGATCGCGCCGTTCCTGCTGAAGCGCGATGCGGACGCCGCGGCGGAACGCGCGGGCGCGAAGGTTCTGCCCTTCGACGAGGCGATCAAGGCCGTGGTGACGGGGGGCTGAGGCGATGGAAGCGGCACTTCGAACCCTGCCGGAAACGGTCACCCGTCTCGCCCCGACCGCCAAGGCGCCGGCCGTGGCGGACACGAACGCGGCCTCCTCGGGGGTCGTCCGGACCCATCGCCTCGCCCGCTGGCTGCGTCTCCATCGCGGCCAGTTGCGGGGCGCCGCCCTCGGCCTCGTCGCCCTCGCGGTCTTCGTCGCGGTCTGGCAGGTGCTGACGGAGAGCCGGGCGACCTTCTACGTGCGCTTCACCAACGTCCCGAGCCCGGCCGACGTGCTGGCCCGGGCGATCCTCGCCTTCCACAACCCGGTCTTCGGCGACCACATCTGGATGAGCTGCCGGCGCATCCTCTACGGCTTCACCCTCGCGAGCGCGATCGCGATCCCGCTCGGCCTGCTGATGGGCCGCTTCCGGATCCTGCGCGAGATCGTGTTCCCGATCTGCGAGGTCACCCGGCCGATCCCGGCCATCGCCTGGGTGCCGATGGCGATCATGCTCTGGCCGACGAACGAGGAATCGATCGTTTTCATCACCTTCCTCGGCTCGTTCTTCCCGATCCTGATCAATACGCTCCAGGGCATGGCGACCGTGGATCCGGTGCTGGTGCGGGCCGCGCGCTGCCTCGGCGCGGGCGAGGCGTCGCTGTTCCGCGAGGTCTACCTGCCGGCCTCCCTGCCGCAGATCTTCACGGGGCTGACCGTCGGCATGGGCGTCGCCTGGGTCTCGCTCATCGCCGCCGAGATGATCTCCGGCCAGTTCGGCATCGGCTACTTCACCTGGGAGGCCTACTCCCTGGTCCAGTATTCCGACATCGCGCTGGGCATGATCACGATCGGCGTGCTCGGCCTCGCCTCGAGCCTCGCCATCCGCCTGCTCGGCCGCATCGCCATGCCCTGGGGCACGGCCCGATAGAACCGTGCCCGATCACGTTGGAACGTGAGCACGGCTCTCAGTCTCTGTTTTGTCGCGCTCTCTGAAGCCGAACCGGTTTCCACGGCGGCGGAGAGCGCTCCAGGTCGCCGACGACCAGACGCGGTGGGTCCATCGCAGAAAGGGACAAGTCATGGCCGGGACGGCTCGGGGCCTGATCGAGGTCCAGGATTTCTGCCTGCGCTACGAGACCATGGAGGGCACGGTCGAGGCCGTCGCGAACGCGTCGCTTACCGTCCGGCCCGGCGAATTCGTCTCCATCGTCGGCCCGTCGGGCTGCGGAAAGTCGACGCTGCTGAACGCGCTCGCCGGCTTTCTCACGCCCTCGGGCGGGACCGTCACGGTCGATGGCGAGGGGATCGCGGGCCCCAGCGCCGATCGGGGCATGATCTTCCAGCAATACTCCCTGTTCCCGTGGAAGACCGTGCGCCAGAACGTCGAGTTCGGGCTCAAGATGAGCGGCGTTTCGCGCAGCGAGCGCGAGCGCCGGGCCCGCACCCTGCTCGGCCTCGCCGGCCTCACGCCCTTCGAGGATCACTATCCGGATCGGCTCTCGGGCGGCATGAAGCAGCGCGTCGGCATCGTCCGGGCGCTCGCCACCGGACCGCGCATCCTGCTCCTCGACGAGCCGTTCGGGGCGCTCGACGCCCAGACCCGGCTGATCATGCAGCAGATCCTCACCAACATGTGGCAGAGGCTGAAGATCTCGGTCCTGTTCGTGACCCACGACATCGACGAGGCGATCTTCCTGTCGGACCGCATCTACGTGATGACGGCGCGCCCCGGCAGCATCAAGGCCGAGATCGTCGTCCCGTTGCCGCGCCCGCGTGAGCCCGCGATGACCCTCTCCTCGGAGTTCCTGGGCCTGCGCCGCGGACTGATGTCGCTCATCCGCGAGGAGAGCCTCCGCGCCATGGGCGGCGAGGTCAGCCTCGACGCCCTCAAGGGCCTCGCGATCAATCTCGAGGGACAGGACCTCGCCACGGTCCTGTGAGGGCGCGCGCCCCCGCGGAGGGGGCGCCGGTTCGGCGACACCGCGCGCGGCGAGGCGGCCCCTGAGGGGCTGTCATCGGGGGGGGCCGTCACGGGGCGCCTGTCCCTGACGCGCGCCCCCCCCGGGCCGCGGCGGCGCAGCGGGCGTGTCGCGCGCGGCCACGAGGGAGGCCGGGCCGATGCGCCCGGGTTGGGGCGCCCTCTCGCTCCACCGCTTGCCACAACGCCAGAGGCTATCTGCCATGACCTATGTCGTCACCGACAATTGTATCCGCTGCAAGTACACGGACTGCGTCGAGGTCTGTCCGGTCGATTGCTTCTACGTCGGCGAGACCATGCTCGTGATCAATCCGGACGAGTGCATCGATTGCGGCGTGTGCGAGCCGGAATGCCCGGCCGACGCGATCAAGGCCGATTCCGAGCCGGGTCTCGCCGGATGGGTCGCGCTCAACGCCAAGTATTCCGCCCTCTGGCCGAACATCAGCCAGAAGCGCGATCCGCCGACCGACGCGGCCGACTGGGACGGCCGCAGTGGCAAGCTCCAATCCGTGTTCGGCGTGTCGGATCCGGCCGCCGCCTGATCTCTCTCGAACCCATCAGGTGACAGCATGAGCAAGTACAACGCCGAGCGCGTCCTGTCCGTCCACCACTGGACCGACACGCTCTTCTCCTTTCGCACCACCCGTGATCCCGCCTTCCGCTTCCGCAACGGCGAGTTCACGATGATCGGCATCGAGGTCGAGGGCCGGCCGCTGTTGCGCGCCTACTCCGTCGTGTCGGCCAATTACGAGGAGGAGTTGGAGTTCTTCTCCATCAAGGTGCCCAACGGCCCGCTCACCAGCAAGCTCCAGCACCTCAAGGTCGGCGACCCGATCATGATCGGCAAGAAGCCGACCGGCACCCTGGTGCTCGACAACCTCCTGCCCGGCCGCCACCTCTACCTGCTCGGCACCGGCACCGGGCTCGCCCCGTTCCTGTCGATCATCAAGGATCCGGAGACCTACGACCGCTTCGAGAAGGTCGTGCTGGTCCACGGCTGCCGGCAGGTGCAGGAACTGGCCTACGGCGAGACCATCACCGAGACGCTCCCGAAGCACGAATTCCTCGGCGAGATGATCGCGAATCAGCTGATCTACTACCCGACCGTCACCCGCGAGCCGTTCCGCAACCGCGGCCGGATCACCGACCTGATGACCTCGGGCAAGCTATTCGAGGATATCGGTCTGCCGGCGATGTCGATCGAGGCCGACCGCTTCATGCTGTGCGGCTCGCCGGAGATGATCAAGGACACCCGCGCGATGCTGACCGGCCTCGGCTACGAGGAAGGCAACCACGGCGAGGCGGCCCACTACGTGATCGAGAAGGCCTTCGTCGAGAAGTGATGCGTCTGCCGGAGGGCGCGCGGGAGGCGGATCGGTCTCAGCGCGAGGATGCGATCTGCTGCACCGCGACCAGAGGGGTTGCCGGGCCGGCGACCGAGGGCGAGGCCGCATGATCCGCGAAATAGACGCGTCCGGCCGTCAGCATCAGCGCGACCATCCAGAACACGACGATCGCCGCGCCCCGGATCCGCCCCTCTTCAACGGCCGCCATCGGGGGGCACGTCGCGTCGATGGCCTCACCGAAGGGATCGTAGGTCTGGCTGTCGGCGCGCCTGCTCATGCTGGCGAATGTCGGTCTTGGCATCCCGCCGATCAATGGATGCATCTTCCGAAGATTCCCGCGCCAGGAGGGGCTTTTTCTCCGAAAGCGCCCCTGCGCGACCATCCTCTTCCCAACGGCCCACGCGACGGTGCGAGGAAGGCGGCAGGATGAGCCGCGGGCCGTCGGCCAGGGGGCCCGCATCGGTCTCGGGGGGGGGGGGCGCCCGCGCTGCTGCCGGGGCTCGCGCTCTGCCTCGCCATCACCGCGGCGGCGGTCGTGCTTCAGCGCGTCGAGGAGGCGGTGTTCGGGCACCCCTCGTCGAGGTACTTGTGCTCGCGATCCTCCTCGGCATCGCCGTGCGCCACCGTCCGGGCGCCGGGCGCGCGCTTCCGGGCCGGGACGCCTTCGGCGCCAAACCGCTCCTGGAGCTCGCCGTCGCCCTGCGCGGCGCCTCCGTCGGCCTCGGGGCGATCGTCGCCACGGGCCCGCTCCTGATCGCCGGCATCGTCGGCACGGTCCTGCTCGTCATCGCGGCGAGCGACGGCCTCTGCCGCCGGCTCGGCTTGCCGGTGCGCCTGGCGATCCGGCTTGCAGAAAGGCTAAAAATTGAGCGCATTCCTATAAAACACGTGCAATGGGCGCGACCATCTGGATTGACCAAGCAATCTCCGGAATTTTATGCTGGCTTCCGAGTTGATCGCTAGGGTTCCAGCATCTGAGAAGATGTGATCGGTCCGAGAGCGGTTGCCGCGGCGGGAGACATCCGCCCGGATGCACGGCGGGATAAAAGCCCGGGAGACCTCACCAGCCAGAGATTGGCAAGGGTAGGTCTTGTACAATCTCCTTCTGTCTTGGAAGGGAAAGTATGCTCCGTGCGGTCCCTCAATTCCCACTCTTTGTATCGCCGATACCCGATCTCGCGCGATGCCTGCCCGGTATCGTCTTCGTAGAACCGATGACGAGGCCGCCGGGCCTTCGATCCGCTGCGCCGAGACGCGGCCTGACCTCACGTTCGCAGACCGCCGCCCCGGCGCTCGCGGCGGGGCCGTGATCGCGGCGACCCGCCCGGTCCCGGCACCCTCCCCTGCATCCCCCGACAGGTCGCCCGCCGCGAAGGCGGGGGCGAGCTGAACCCCGGCCGTCCGGCGGAAGGCTTCCGCTCGCGCCCATGGCGGCCCTTCTCAGGAGACGAGACATGCGTATCCCGACCCTGGCCATCGGCGGTCTCACGGGCCTCCGGCGCGGCCTGTCCGCCCTGACCCTCGCCCTCGGGCTCCTCGTCGCCCCCGCCGCACAGGCCGCCGAGCCGCTGCGCATCGGCTACAGCGACTGGCCGGGCTGGGTGGCGTGGCAGGTCGCTATCGAGAAGGGCTGGCTCAAGGAGGCCGGCATCGACGCGAAGTTCGAGTGGTTCGACTACTCGGCCTCCATGGACGCCTTCTCCGCCGGCAAGCTCGATGCGGTGACCTGCACCAACGGCGACGCCCTCGTGATGAGCGGCAACGGTGCCAAGAACGTCATGATCCTGCTGACCGACTACTCGAACGGCAACGACATGATCGTCGGCAAGCCGGGGGTGAAGACGCTCGCCGATCTCAAGGGCAAGAAGGTCGGCCTGGAGGTCGGCCTCGTCGAGCACCTGCTCCTGATCGACGGCCTGCAGAAGGCCGGGATCAAGGAGAGCGACGTCACGCTCGTCAACGCCAAGACCAACGAGACGCCGCAGATCCTCGCCTCCGGCGACGTCGCGGCCATCGGCGCGTGGCAGCCGATCGCCGGCCAGGCGATGCGCGGTGCGGCCGGCGCCCGGCCGCTCTACACCTCGGCCGACCGGCCCGGCCTGATCTACGACGTGGTCACGGTCACGCCCGCGAGCCTCGCCGCGCGCCGCGCCGAGTGGATCAAGCTGGTCGGTCTCTGGGACCGGGTGGTCGCCTATATCGAGGACCCGAAGACGCAGGCCGACGCGGTCGCCATCATGGCGGCCAAGGTCGGGGTCGGGCCCGACATCTTCACCCGCTTCCTGAAGGGCACGCGGCTCCTCAAGCTCGCCGAGGGCCGCGCCGTGATGAAGGACGCCGACGGGTTCGGCTCGCTCTACGGATCGAGCCGGCACGCGGACGCCTTCAACGTCAAGTTCGAGGTCTACAAGGCCCCGCAGGACGTGAAGAGCGCCATCGACCCCGCTCTCACCGACGGCAAGTGAGGGCTTGAGGATGCGCGCCCCGCTGCCTCAGCCTCGTCCCGAGGGGAACGCCGGTCCGGCGGTCGCGGTCGCCCCGCGCCCGCCGGTGGCGGGTGCCGCTCCGGTTGCCCGGCGGGTGCGGCGCTCCTGGGTCGGCGCGCCGCGCCCGCTGACCCGGCGTCGGGGCGCGGCGCTCACCCTGCTCTCCTTCCTGCTCCCGCTCGGCCTGTGGGCGGCGGTCTCCTACCTGCCCTTCCTGTGGCACCCGCTGGTCGAGGTGACCAATCCCGGCGACGTCGCCTGGATGGAGCCCGGCATGCGGGTGCCGCGGGCGGCCTTTTCCGAGGAGGTCGCGGCGGCCCAGGGCGCCGGCACCGCGTCGCCCGAGGGACGGCCCGCCAACCCGGTCTATTTGCCCGCGCCGCACGAGGTCGTGGTGGCCTTCTGGACCGCGCTCTCGGCCCCCCCGCCGCAGCGCGACACGATCTGGCTGCCCGCGAGCCTGTGGCACTCGATCCAGATCATCGTCTGGGGCTTCACGATCTCCTCCCTGGTCGGCGTGCCGCTGGGCATCCTCTGCGGGGCGCAACCGACGATCGCCCGGCTGACCGAGCCCGTGATCGAGTTCGTGCGCTACCTGCCCGCCCCCGCCTTCGGGGCGCTGATGGTCGCGATCCTCGGGATCTATGACGGGCCGAAGATCGCCATCATCGTCATCGGCACCTTCTTCCAGCAGGTGCTCGTCATCGCCAACACCACGCGCCGGGTCGATCCCCTGCTGATCGAGGCCGCGCTCACCATGGGCTCGCGCAACCTGCGCCTGATCCGCCGGGTGATCGTGCCGGCGGTGCTGCCGCAGATCTACCGCGACCAGCGCATCCTGCTCGGCTGGGCCTGGACCTACCTGATCGTCGCCGAGCTGATCGGCACCTCGTCGGGCATCACCTTCTTCATCACCCAGCAGGCCCGCTACCAGCACTTCGACAACGTCTACGCGGCGATCCTCGTGATCGGGCTCGTCGGCATCGCCACCGACATCGCCCTGGCGCTGATCGGCCGCCGCCTGTTCCCCTATGCGAGGGCCGAGGCATGAGCGAGGGCATGAGCGCGTCCGCTCCCATCCCGCTGACGACCGAGCCGTGTGATTACCGCACCCAGTGCGCGCCCGTCCGCGCCCGCTTCGATCGTCTGAAGGCCCGCGACGTCGCCTTGCGGGTGGAGGGCCTCGGCAAGGTGTTCCGCAACACGGACGGCGCCGAGACCGTGGCCCTGCGCGGCATCGATCTCGTCACCCACCGCCGCGAATTCCTCTGCGTGGTCGGGCCGTCGGGCTGCGGCAAGTCCACCTTCGTGCGCATCCTCGCCGGGCTCGAGACCATGAGTTCGGGCCGCGTCAGCGTCGGCGGCGTCCCGGTCTCGGGGCCGGGCGCCGACCGGGGCATGGTGTTCCAGGGCTACACCCTGTTCCCCTGGCTCACCGTCAAGCGCAACGTCGCCTTCGGGCTCGA
The DNA here is from genome assembly GCF_920984675.1 of Methylobacterium sp. Leaf118. Taxonomy (GTDB): domain Bacteria; phylum Pseudomonadota; class Alphaproteobacteria; order Rhizobiales; family Beijerinckiaceae; genus Methylobacterium. Next base: position 52,496 of record NZ_CAKLBV010000018.1, on the reverse strand, counting down.
GGAGAACGGCGAGGCGCGCCACGTCGCCGAGCGCGAGGCGTCGCAATGGCTCGCCCTGATCGGCCTGGAGCGCTTCGCCGACGCCTATCCGCATCAGCTCTCGGGCGGCATGAAGCAGCGCGTGGCGATCGCCCGGGCGCTCGCCATGCGCCCGCGCATCCTCTTGATGGACGAGCCGTTCTCGGCGCTCGACACCCAGTCGCGGGCGCGGATGCAGGCCTACCTGATCGAGATCTGGCGCAAGATCGACATCACCATCGTCTTCATCACCCACGACCTCGACGAGGCGATCTATCTCGCCGACCGCATCCTCGTGCTCAAGGCCCATCCCGGCGCGGTCGAGGAGCTGATCGAGGTCCCGGTGCCGCGGCCCCGCCATCCGGGCCAGGCCCTGACGCCGGAATTCCGCGCCACCCGCACGCGGCTCGACGCGCTGATCCACCCCAGTGAGGCGGAGGCCGACGGCCCGGCCGATCTCGGCGGCCTCGACATGGTCACCCGGATGGCGAGCGTGGGGGACGAGGTCGAATGAGCGCCCTCCCCACCCGCCCCGTGCTCTGGTCCGAGCGCACCTGGGAGGAGATCCCCGGCGATCTCGGCATTGGGGCGGGCGCCGCGCTCCTGCCCGTCGGCGCCACCGAGCAGCACGGGCCGCATCTCGGCTGCGGCATGGATTTCGTGCTGGCGGAGGCCCTCTGCCGCGAGGTCTCGGCGCGCACCCGCGTTCTGACGCTGCCCACCCTCCCCTATGGCTGCTCCCTCGGCCATTCCCGGCGCTGGCCCGGCACCCTCGCCCTCGACCCGATCCTGATGACCGACCTCGTCCGGCAGATCGGAACCCAGGCCTACCATTCGGGCGTGCGCCGCCTCTTCCTCGTCAACGCCCACGTCACCAACGCCGCCCCCTTGCGCTGCGCGCTCGAAGTGCTGCGGGCGGCCCACGACGACCTGATGGTGGCGCTCGTCAACACCGCCACCGTCAGCGAGCGGGTGCGCGCGGCCCACTTCATGGATGCGGAGGATTGGCACGCCAACCGGGCCGAGACCGCCCTGATGCAGGCGCTCGCCCCCGCCCTCGTCCGCGCGGCGCGCATCGCCGGGGCCGACGATCCCGACCGGACCGGCGGCCTCGTCTTCGCCCACCCGGTCAACCGCACCAGCCGCAACGGCGTCACCGGCACCCCCTCGCAGGCGACCCCGGCGGAGGGCGCCGAACTCTTCGCCTGGATGGTCGAGGACCTGACCGCCCTCGTCCGCCGCGGCCTGACCGAGACCCCGCCCCTCCCCCATTCCTACGACGGCCCGGCCGTCGTCCCTCAAGGAGCCTGACACCATGGGCCACGCGTCCGACATCGACCCGCAGGTGCGCGTCGTGCAGGAGGATCTGCGATCCAAGGGCGTCAAATACGTCATCGGCGCCTATGTCGACATCCACGGCGCGCAGAAGGCCAAGGTGGTGCCGCTCGATCACCTGCCGCAGATGGCGGCGGGCTCCGAGCGCTACACCGGCTACGCCCTCGACGGGCTGGGCCAGGCGCCGAACGAGGACGAACTCACGTCCGTCCCCGACCTGTCGCGGGTGATCCCCCTGCCCTGGGAGCCCAAGCTCGCCTGGGCGCCCGCCGACCTAACCTTCCAGGGCAAGCCCTACCCGCTCTCGACCCGCGTCGCCCTCAAGACCGTGCTGGCGCAGGCCGAGGCGATGGGGTTCGGCTTCAACCTCGGCATCGAGTGCGAGATCTTTCTGCTGCGTCAGGCCGCCGACGGCTCGCTGCACACGCCCGTCCCGGACGATAAGCTCGTGAAGCCCTGCTACGACGTGCGCGGCTTCATCGACAACTTCTCCTGGCTCGACAAGGTCGCGACCACGATCAACGACCTCGGCTGGGACCTGTATTCCTTCGACCACGAGGACGCCAACGGCCAGTTCGAGTTCGACTTCCAATACGCCGACGCGCTCACGAGCTGCGACCGGCTGACCTTCTTCCGCATGATGACGAAGCATTACGCGAAGGAGGAAGGGCTGATCGCCACGATGATGCCCAAGCCCTTCGCCGACCGCACCGGCAACGGCGCGCATTTCAACATGTCGCTCTCCGACATCGAGACCGGCCGCAACCTGTTCGCCTGCGCCCCCGGCGACGATCCCCGCGGGCTCGGCCTGACCGAGACCGGCTACCACTTCATCGGCGGCGTGCTGCGCCACGGCCGGGCGCTCTGCGCCGCCTTCGCCCCCACGGTGAACAGCTACAAGCGCCTCGTGCGCCAGGGCGCCATGGCGGGCTTCTCCTGGGCGCCGGTGTTCAATTCCTACGGCTCGAACAACCGCACCAACTCGGTGCGCGTGCCGGCCGGCGGCGGGCGCTGCGAGAGCCGCAACGCGGACGGCGCGGTGAACCCCTACCTCGCCGCCGCCCTGGTGCTCGCGGCCGGGCTGGAGGGCGTGCGCGAGCGGATCGACCCCGGCGCGCCCAACGAGGACAACCTCTACGCGCTCAGCGACGGCGAGCGCCGGGCGCGTGGCATCGGCTTCCTGCCCCAGACCCTGCAGGAGGCCATCGAGGCCTTCGCCGCCGATCCCCTGGTCGAGGCGACCCTGGGCTCGGGCCTGCGCGAAGAGTTCATCCGCACCAAGCGCGCGGAGTGGAACGCCTACCATCTCACGGTGAGCCCGTGGGAGATCGAACGCTACAGCCACCTGTTCTAGGCCGAGGCTTCCATGAAGACCGTCATCGCCTTCGCGAATGCCGCCGCCGAACCCTCGACCTACCGGCCGGCCCCCGAACGCATCCTGGCCGGCGATCCCGTCCAGACCGCCACCCTCCCCTTCACCAGCGCCGATGGGCGCTTCTCCGCCGGCACCTGGGCGGCGCAGCCGGGGACGTGGCGGGTCGTCTTCACCGAGAACGAGTTCTGCCACCTCCTGGAGGGCGTCATCGTCGTCACCGACGAGGCCGGGACGCGCACGACCTTCCGGGCCGGCGACGCCTTCGTCTCGCCCGCCGGCTTCACCGGCACCTGGGAGATCGTCGAGCCGGCGCGAAAGCTCTTCGCTGTCTACGAGGTGCCCGGCGCCTGACGGCCCGTGACCATCCGATCTCCGCCTCAGGCTGCGGGGGGACGATGGGACAGGACCTCGACACCCCATTCGGCCTGCCGGGACGGCCCGGCCGCGACAGGGCTCTCCGGCCGGGACGACCCGGCCCCATCGGAGACACGACCATGTCGGACGAAGCGAGCGTGATTGCGGAGAACCGCCGCCGCTACGAGGCGCTGAAGCGGGCGGGCCAGGGCCACGCCCCGCGCGCCCTGCCCGGCCCGAGCCCCCGCGGCGGCGTGCCCCTCGACGCGGGGGCGATCCTCCACCGCGAGACCCTCCCCGGCGGCTGGTACTGGACCACCGCGCTGAAAGCCGGCGAGGCGCTGCGGCTCGGCCTCGACCACGGCCCGTCGAGCGTCGCCCTCGTCGCGTGGTCGGCCGCCGATCCGAGCGAGCGGCTGAACACCGCCGACACCGTCAAGGTCCAGTGGACGGCCTCGCTCGGCAAGGGCCGGGTGCTGTTCTCCGACATGGGCCGCGTGATGCTGTCGATGATCGAGGATTCCTGCGGCGCCCACGACGCGCTGGTCGGCGGCTCCAACGCGAGCGCGAACGCCGACCGGTATCCGGGCGGCCCCCACCGCAACACCCGCGACAACCTCGTGCTCGCCGCGCTCAAGCGCGGCCTGGAGCGGCGCGACATCCCGGCCTGCCTCTCGTTCTTCGCCCCCGTCGTGGTCGGGCCGGAGGGGCGCTTCGCCTGGAACGATGCCGGCCGCGTCACGGGCGACTTCGTGGATCTGCGCGCCGAGATGGACCTGATCGTCGCCCTCTCGAACTGCCCCCACCCCCTCGATCCGGCGCCCGATTACGCGCCGAGCCCGGTCGCCGTCACCCGCTTCCGGGCCCCGCCCCCGGCGGCGGACGACCTCTGCCGCACCGCCACGATCGAGGCCGTGCGCGGCTTCGAGAACACCGCCTTCGCCGGCCTCTGAGGGAGATGCGAGCCATGACCGATCCCGTGACCGCGCTCTTCGATCAGATCGTGCCGGCGCAGGCCCCCTTCTCGACCCTGGTGCGGGCCGGCCAGACCCTCCGCATCGAGGACAGCCACGGCTGCCAGGCCGTCGACACCCTGTTCTATCGGGCCGACGATCTCACCGAGCGCTACTCCGCGCAGGACACCGTGCGGGTGCAGGGCGCGGCCTATGTCACGACCGGCACGCGGGTGATGTCGAGCGAGGGCCGGGTGATGCTCACCGTCACCGCCGATTCCTGCGGGCGCCACGACACCGCCGCCGGGGCCTGCTCCTGCGAGAGCAACACCGTCCGCTTCGGCCACGCCACCCGGTATCTCCACGCCTGCCGCGAGAATTTTGCGCTGGAAGTCGCAAAATACGGCCTGTCGAAGCGCGACATCGTGCCGAACATCAACTTCTTCATGAACGTGCCGATCGAGCAGGATGGCTCGCTCGCCATCGTCGACGGAGTCTCCGCGCCCGGCGACTATGTCGAGCTGAGGGCCGAGATGGACGTGATCTGCGTGATCTCGAACTGCCCGCAGATCAACAATCCCTGCAACGGCTTCAACCCCACGCCGATCCGCGTGACGGTCCGCGAGGGGTGATGGTCATGTTCGCCAAGGTTCTGGTCGCCAATCGCGGCGAGATCGCCGCCCGGGTCGTGCGCACGCTGCGGCGCATGGGCATCGCCTCCGTGGCTGTCTATTCCGACGCCGACCGTTTCACGCCGGGCGTGCTCGCCGCCGACGCGGCCGTGCGCCTCGGGCCCGCCCCCGCCAAGGACAGCTATCTCGATATCGAGGCGGTGATCGCCGCCTGTCGGGCGACGGGGGCGCAGGCCGTCCATCCCGGCTACGGCTTCCTCTCCGAGAATGTCGGCTTCGCCGAGCGGCTGGCGGCGGAGGGGATCGCCTTCATCGGCCCGCGCCCGGAGCATCTGCGCGCCTTCGGGCTCAAGCACACGGCCCGCGAACTCGCCAAGGCCAGCGGCGTGCCGCTCCTGCCCGGCACCGACCTGCTGCCCGATCTCGCAACCGCGCTCACCGCGGCGGAGGCGATCGGCTACCCCGTGATGCTCAAGAGCACGGCGGGCGGCGGCGGCATCGGCATGCAGCTCTGCCATTCGGATGAGGAACTGTCCGAGCGCTTCGCCCCGGTGGAGCGCACGGCGCGGGCGAGCTTCGGCGATGCCCGCGTCTATCTGGAGCGCTTCGTGGCGCGGGCCCGCCACGTCGAGGTGCAGATCTTCGGCGACGGGCGGGGCCGCGTCGTGGCGCTCGGCGAGCGTGACTGCTCGCTCCAGCGCCGGAACCAGAAGGTGATCGAGGAGACGCCGGCCCCCGGCCTCTCCGACGTGGTCCGCGCCCGGCTCCACGCCGCGGCGGTGGCGCTCGCCGAGAGCGTCGCCTACGCCTCGGCCGGCACGGTGGAGTTCATCTACGATCCGGATCGCGAGGACTTTTCCTTCCTCGAAGTGAACACGCGGCTCCAGGTCGAGCATCCGGTGACGGAAGCGGTGTTCGGCATCGACCTCGTGGAATGGATGGTGCGCCAGGCCGCGGGCGAGGACCCGATCGCGGCGGCCGGGCCGCTCGTGCCGCAGGGCGCGGCGATCGAGGCGCGGCTCTATGCCGAGATTCCGCATGCCGATTTCGCCCCGAGCGCGGGCCTGCTGACCGAGGTGCGATTTTCGGACTCCGCCCGCATCGACGGCTGGATCGCCACCGGCACCGAGGTGACCCCATTCTACGATCCGATGCTCGCCAAGATCATCGTGACGGGGGCCGACCGGCCGTCGGCGCTCGCGGCGCTGAGGGCGGCGCTCGCCGAGACCGCCGTCTCCGGCATCGAGACCAATCTCGACTATCTGCGCACCATCGCCGCCTCCGACCTCCTGGCGAGCGGCCGGGTCGCGACGACAGCCCTGCGCGACCTCGCCTATCGTCCCGGCCGCCTCGAGGTCCTGCTCCCCGGCGCCCAGTCGAGCCTGCAGGAGCTGCCCGGCCGCCTCGGGCTGTGGGAGGTCGGCGTGCCGCCGAGCGGGCCGATGGATGCCCGCGCCTTCGCCCGCGCCAACGCCCTCGTCGGCAACGCGGCGCAGACCTGCGCCCTCGAACTGACCGTCTCGGGCCCGACCCTGCGCTTCCACGCGGACGGCGTGGCGGCCCTCGCGGGGGCCGCCATGCGGATGACCCTCGACGGGCAGGCGCGGCCGCACGGGCAGGCCTTCCCGGTGAAGGCGGGGCAGATCCTCGCCATCGCCGCGATCGAGGGGCCGGGCCAGCGGGCCTATCTCGCGGTCCGCGGAGGGTTCGCGGCGCCCGTGGTGCTGGGCTCGCGGGCGACCTTCGCGCTCGGCGCCTTCGGCGGCCACGCCACCGGCGTCCTGAAGGCCGGCGACGTGCTCCATCTCGGCGACGCCCCGGCGGTGGAGGCCCCGGTGCCCGCGCCCGCACCGCTGACGCAGGACTGGGAGATCGGGGTCGTCTACGGCCCGCACGGCGCGCCGGACTTCTTCCAGGACGCCGACATCGCCGACCTGTTTTCCGCCGCCTACGAGGTTCATTTCAACTCGGCCCGCACCGGCGTGCGCCTGATCGGCCCGACGCCCCGCTGGGCCCGGACCGACGGGGGCGAGGCGGGCTTGCACCCCTCCAACCTGCACGACAACGCCTATGCCGTCGGCGCCATCGACTTCACCGGCGACATGCCGATCCTGCTCGGGCCCGATGGTCCGAGCCTCGGCGGCTTCGTCTGCCCGGCGGTGATCGCCCGCGACGAACTCTGGAAGATGGGCCAGCTCCGGCCCGGCGACACCGTGCGGTTCCGGCCCCTGGCCCGTCCGGAGGACGCGGCGCTCGCCCCGGCCGCGCCGGCCCTCCTGACGGGAGGGGACGCCATCCCCGGCTCCCCCGTCCTGGCCCGCGACGAGACCGGCCCGGTGCCCGTCGCCTACCGGCGCCAGGGCGACGACAACCTCCTCGTCGAGTACGGCCCGATGGCCCTCGATCTCGGCCTGCGCCTGCGGGTGCATCTCCTGGCCGATGCCGTCCGCGCCGCCCGGCTCCCCGGCCTCACCGATCTGACCCCCGGCATCCGCTCGCTGCAGATCCACTACGACGGTTCGGCGTTGCCGCGGGGCCGCCTGCTCGGCCTGCTGCGCGAGATCGAGGCCGGATTGCCGCCGGCGGAAGCCGTGACCGTCCCGAGCCGCACGGTGCATCTGCCGCTCTCGTGGAACGACCCGCAGGTGGCGCTCGCCATGCGCAAGTACCAGGAACTCGTGCGGCCGAACGCGCCCTGGTGCCCCTCCAACATCGCGTTCATCCGCCGCATCAACGGCCTGCCCGACGAGGCGGCGGTCCAGAGGATCATCTTCGACGCGCGCTATCTCGTGATGGGACTGGGCGACGTCTATCTGGGCGCGCCGGTGGCGACGCCGGTCGATCCGCGCCACCGCCTCGTCACCACCAAGTACAACCCGGCCCGCACTTGGACGCCGGAGAACGCGGTCGGGATCGGCGGCGCCTATATGTGCATCTACGGCATGGAAGGGCCGGGTGGGTACCAGCTGTTCGGGCGGACCATCCAGGTCTGGAACACGTGGCGGATCACCCGCGAATTCCGGCCCGGTCATCCCTGGCTGCTCCGGCCCTTCGACCAGATCCGCTTCTATCCGGTCTCCCACGACGAGCTCACCGAGGCCCGCGCCGCCTTCCCGCACGGCGCCTACCCGCTACGGATCGAGGAGGGCACCTTCTCCTACGCCGCGCACCGGGCGATGCTCGCCGACAACGCGGCCGGGATCGCGGCGGCGGCGGAGCGTCAGCGGGCGGCCTTCGCGGCGGAGCGCGAGCGCTGGAAGGCCGAAGGGCTCGACAGCTTCGTGGCCGACGAGGCCGGGGCGCCCGAAATCGGCGAGATCCCGCCGGGCTGCGCGGGGGTGCCCACGATCGTGCCGGGCAATGTCTGGAAGGTCCTCGTCCGCGAGGGCGAGACCGTGGCGGCCGGCCAGACCGTGGCGATCCTCGAATCCATGAAGATGGAAGTGCCCGTCACCGCCCCCGTGGCTGGCCGGGTCCGGGAGATCCGGGCCCAACCCGGACGCACCCTGCGCGGCGGCGACCTCGTTGCCCTCCTCGAGGTCTGAGCTCCGGGACGGATCTTGCGAGGCCGGCACGGCTCGGCTGGCGCAAGAGCACCGGCAAAAGACCACCGGCGGGAGATCAGCGCCCTCGCGGAGACGGCAGATGATGCAGCGAATCCACCGCGTCCTCACGGCGATCCTCGGCCTGATCCGGCTCGGCCTCCAGGCCAAGGCGGCCGGGCGGCTGCCGCCGGGCTGCCGGCGCATCGGGACGAAGCCATAGAGCATCGGCCCGAGCGGCCTCCGGCGCTCGGAAAAAGCGGATGCGGCAGAGGGATCGCGCATCGGCCCGAGCGGCCTCCGGCGCTCGGAAAAAGCGGATGCGGCAGAGGGATCGCGCATCGGCCCGAGCGGCCTCCGGCGCTCGAAAAAGGCCGTTGGGTCAGCCTCCGTCGCTGGGCCGGGGTCCGGCGTCCGGCAAGCCCCGGACGGCCGCGAGGCCGGCGAAGGCTGCTGCCGCCAGGAGGCCCATCGCGAGCGGCAGGCCGCCCGTGCGGAAGGCCCATCCGGCCAGGGTCACGCCCGCGCTGCCGGCGAGCAGGGTGCAGGCGTTGAGGAACCCCGCGCCCTGTCCGGCGAGGGCGGGCGGGAGCGCCGCCAGGGCGAGGCGCGGCGCGGTGGCGTAGGGCAGCGCGAGGCCCGCCCCGGCCACGCAGAGCCCCGCGCAGAGCGCCGCCCACGCGGTCCCGGCGAGGGCGAGCCCGAGCTCGGCCGCCGCGACCAGCACCAGCCCGGCCGCGACGGTGCGGCGGCTGCCGAACGCCCGGACCAGCCGCGGCGCCCAGAGGGCGAAGCCGATCAGGCTCGCGCTCATCGGCAGCAGGGCGAGGCCCGCCTCGACCGCCGTCAGCCCGAGGCCGCCGCGCTCGGTGCCGCGCTGGGCTTCGAGGTTGAACACCATCAGCAGCGGCAGGATGCAGAACATCGCGCAGGACCCGACCAGCACCGGCGGCAGGAAGCCCGGCACACGGCCCAGGGCCGGGCTCAGCAGGGGATCGGCGCAGGCCCGCTCGCGCCGCCGCAGCAGCATGAGGCTTGCCCCGCAGAGCCCGAGCCAGGCCAGGGGCAGGAGCGGCGCCCGCGCCGCGCCCGACAGGCTCTGCAGGGCGAGGATCGCCGCGATCATCGCCGTCCCGAGGAGCAGGAAGCCCGGCGCGTCGAAGCCGCGCCGGATTCCGGCGCGCGCCGCCGCCGCGGGCGCCGGCAGCAGGCAGGCGGCGGCAAGCATGGCCACCCCGTCGGCGCAGAACAGGGCCCGCCAGGAAACGGCGTGGGTCAGCAGGCCGCCGAGCAGGGGCCCGAGACTGAAGCCGAGGAGCAGGCACCCGGCCCAGGCCCCGATCCGCGCCCCCCGCTCCTCCGGCGCCGCGTCCGCGCCGATCGCCGCCAGGGTGCCGGGCACCGCCAGCGCGGCGGCGATGCCCTGAAGCGCCCGGCCGGCGGGGAGCCAGTCCCGGGCCGGCGCCAGCGCGAGCATGGCGGAGGCGAGGACGAAGAGCAGCAGCCCGGCCCGGCAGACCCGGGCGGCGCCGATCCGGTCGATGGCCGCCCCGCCGGCCATCACCCCGATCGCCGCGGAGAGCAGGTAGGCGTTGACGACCCACTCGACCGCCGCCGGGTCGAGCGCGAAGGCGCTGCGGAGCGCCGGCAGGGCCGTCATGATGCCGGTGCTGTTGCTGCCGACGACCAGCACGCCGAGGCAGCAGGCCGCGACGGTGCGGCGGGCGGGCGCGCCGGCGCTCACGGCCCGCCGCCTTCCCCCGCCAGAACCGAGCGGACGAAGCGGCCCATGCTCGCCAGCGCCCGGCGGCCCTCGGCGAGCTCCGGATGGAACAGGTGCCAAGCGTGGATCATGTGCGGCCAGATCTCGAGCGTGACCGCCACGTCCGCCGCCCCCGCGGCGCGGGCGAGCGAGACGGAATCATCCAGCAGGGTCTCGGCGGAGCCCACCTGAATCAGGAGCGGCGGCAGGCCGGACAGGTCCCCCCAGAGCGGCGAGACGAGGGGCCCGCGCGGGTCGGTGCCGGCGAGATAGGCGGCGGCGACCTCGGCGAGATAGGCCCGGCTCAGGAGCGGATCGACGGCGGCCTTGTCGGCGAGGCTCGCGCCGGTCAGGGTCAGGTCGGTCCAGGGCGAGCTGCACCACAGGCAGCCCGGCAGCGGTTGTCCGGCCGCCCGCAGCGACAGCGCGACGGCGAGGGCGAGGCCGCCGCCCGCGCTCTCCCCGGCGAGCGCGATGCGCGCCGGCGCGACGCCCGAATCCAGCAGGAAGCGGTAGCCGGCTAGCGCGTCCTCCAGGGCGGCGGGGAAGGGATGCTCGGGGGCGAGCCGGTAGGCGAGGGCCAGGGTGCGCGTGCCCGCCTCGCGCCCGGCCCGGGCGACCATCGTGCGGTGGCTGGCAAGCGACCCGGAGACGTAGCCGCCGCCATGCAGGAACAGCAGCACCCGTCCCGGGACGGCCTCGGGGGTCGTGGTCCATTCCGCTGGCACGCCGCCCGCGTCCACGGCCTCGACGCGGACGTCGTCCGGCAGGGCGTAGCCCGCGCACAGCCCGTCGAGGCGGGCCCGCCGTGCGGCGAGGTCGACGGGCCTCGGCGTGGCGGCGAGGCGGGCACGGATCGCGTCGATCTCGGACGAGGTCATCCCCGGCCTCCAGTCTCTGGTGAAGCGGGGCGGCCTCGATGTCCGTCGGGGCCGGCGGGGCGCCCGAGGCGCGCTCCGGGACCGTTCGTAGCATCCCTCTCCCGGTGATTCTCAGCCACCGACGGGAGGCTGCGTGGGCTTGGGCGGATCACATCGCGAGGAGGACTTTGCGGTGGCGCTGGCCGAGCGCCCGCCCGACGGGTGCCGACGGCGCGAGGGTCGACGCCTCGCCTCACCTCGCCCCGGGGCGTCGGGCGGGCCGACGCAAGGCCGCCGCGTCGACCGCGCGGATGTCGCGGGCGGTCTCGACGGTCCCGAGGAACTGCGCGTCCATGACCGGGCCGAGGCACGGCAGGAGCCGATTTTGCGTAAGAAGTGTCTTCGCGCGACGGCGCGAGCGCGGACGCCGGGTCTCCGGAGCCGCTACGGGCCGATCCCTGGCGGCGATGCAGGCGGGCATCCGGGGGCAGGCCCCGCCGCCCGCGCGCCGGTCACCACTCGAAGAACGAGTCCAGGCGCGGCATCAGGCACATCAGCGTCGCCGCCGCGCCCACCACGCCCGCGATCATCACCGCCACCGCCACGACCACGACTCCCCGCCCAACCGACGCTCAGCATAAAGTCGCGGCCGGCCGGAAAAGTTCGCGGTGTCGCACTCACCATTTGATGAATCGGTCGGAACTCGGTCGGGCGGCGAGTGTGAGGGCGATGCCGCCGAGGGCTCCGGCGACCATGATGACAACGGCAAGTGACACGTCGGCTCCCCTCCGCAAGGCGTCTGTCGTGCGGTTTGATGGGTCAACCGGGCCGGGACGTGTCGTGTGCCGTGCGGCAGATTGGCCTCCGGGGCGCGCCGGCCTGGCGCCCTGCCCCTAGGAAGGCCGGTTCGTCGCGCCGGCAGCGGCTGTCGCCGCGAGCGTCCGGTGCCCGATCGCGTCCGCCCGGGCCGCATCGATCGGCGGGCGCGAGGGCTGCCGACCGGTGCGGCGGCGGGGGCTCACAGCACCGGCATGGCGCCCGCGACCGTGAGCAGCGCGCCGGACGTGTAGCTGCTCTCGTCGGAGGCCAGCATCACATAGGCCGAGGCGAGTTCGGCCGGCTGGCCGGGGCGGTCGAAGGGCACTTGGCTCCCGAAGGTCTTCACCGCCTCCTGGCTCATCCCGGCGGGGATGAAGGGCGTCCAGATCGGGCCCGGCAGCACCCCGTTCACGCGGATGCCCTTCTCGGCGAGCAGCTGGGCCAGGCTCAGCACCATGTTGCTCAACGCGCCCTTGGTGGCGCTGTAGGCGAGCAGGGTCGGGATCGGGTGCTTGGAATTGACCGAGGAGGTGAAGATCACCGATGCACCCGGTTTGAGATGCGCCAGCGCCGCCTTGGTGGCGTAGAACGGACCGAACACGTTGGTGCGGAAATGCTGCTCGAAGAGGGCGTCGTCGATGCCGTCGAGCCCCTGGTTCGGCTGCTGGAAGGCCGCGTTGTTCACTAGGACGTCGAGCCGGCCGAACGCCTGGACCGTGCGCTCCACGATCTCCCGGGCCCAGGCCGGGTCCTTGATGTCGCCGGGCAGGAGCAGGGCGCGCCGGCCCGCCCGCTCGATCCAGCCGCCGACGGCCTCCGCATCCGCCTGCTCCTCGGGCAGGTAGGCGATCGCCACGTCCGCCCCCTCTCGGGCATAGGCGATGGCCACCGCCCGGCCGATGCCGCTGTCACCGCCGGTCACGAGGGCGGCCTTGCCGGTGAGCTTTCCGGCGCCCCGGTAGCTCTCCTCGCCGTGATCGGGCTGCGGCTCCATCCGGGGGGTCTGGCCGGGGAAGGACTGGGGCTGCGCCGGGAAGGGCGGACGGGGATAGCGGGTCAGCGGATCGGTCATGGGGAAGCTCCGGATCGGGCGCCGCGAGGGGGTGCCGCGACAACCGGGCGGTTCGGCCGGTGTTCCTGCCGGTGTTCCTCTGCCAGTGGTCTCGCCAGTGGTCCTGCGGGCCTTCGTGCGCGGTGACGCGCGGCCGGGCGCCATCGCAGGCCCCTGGCGCTGCGCGCGGTTTCGTGTATGGTCCGCCCCGCCTCGACCCGGCTGACGGGCGGGGCTTGTGCTGCTTGCGGGACGACCGTGCTGGACGACATCCCGGCACCGGCCCGACCGCGGGCTTTCAAGAGCGCCCTGCCCCGATGGGCGGCGCTCTCCGAACAGACCTCACCCGAAAGGTACGTCGATGTCGATCACGGCAGAGCGCAAGACCGCGCTCATCAAGGAATACGCCCAGGGCGGCAAGGACACCGGCTCGCCGGAGGTCCAGGTCGCGATCCTCACCGAGCGGATCACCAACCTCACCGCCCACTTCAAGACCCACGGCAAGGACAACCATTCCCGCCGCGGCCTCCTGAAGCTGGTCTCGCAGCGCCGCTCGCTGCTCGACTACCTGAAGCGCAAGGAAGAGGCGCGCTACCGCACCCTCATCGAGCGCCTCGGCATCCGCCGCTAAGGCTCCCGTCACGCGGTCCCTCGGGGCCGCGTTTTCACAAGCCGCGCTTCTCACGCAGGGGACGCCGGTTCGGCGGGGCGCGAGCGCGGCACTGCAACAGGGACCGTTCGGGCATGGGGCCCGGCCGGTCCGCCCCCGGGCGGCTTGAAGGCGAAGGGCGCCAGGGCAGGATCGCGCGACGCTGCTTTCCGAAAAGCAGCGTCGCGCCGTCTTGCCTCTGGCGGCGCCGGGCTCGGCCCACCGCATGTTCGAAGGCGAGAGACACTATGTTCGACGTACAACGTGAAGAGCTGATCTGGGGCGACCGCAAGCTCGTCCTCGAGACCGGCAAGACCGCCCGTCAGGCCGACGGCGCCGTGGTCGCCACCTATGGCGAGACCACCGTGCTGGCCACCGTGGTCGCGGCCAAGGAGCCCAAGGCCGGCATCGACTTCATGCCGCTCACCGTGAACTACCAGGAGCGCGCCTACGCCGCCGGCCGCATCCCGGGCGGCTATTTCAAGCGCGAGGGCCGTCCCTCCGAGAAGGAGACGCTGGTCTCCCGCCTGATCGACCGCCCGATCCGCCCCCTCTTCATCGAGGGCTGGCGCAACGACACCCAGGTCGTCGTCACCGTCCTCAGCCACGACCTCGAGAACGATCCCGACGTGGTCGCGATGGTGGCGGCCTCGGCGGCGCTGACGCTCTCGGGCATTCCCTTCATGGGCCCGATCGGTGCGGCCCGCGTCGGCTACCTCAACGGCGGCTACAAGCTGAACCCGGCCGTGACCGAGATCGCGGAATCGACCCTCGACCTCGTCGTCGCCGGCACGCAGGACGCCGTGCTGATGGTCGAGTCCGAGGCCAAGGAACTCTCCGAGGACGTGATGCTCGGGGCCGTGATGTTCGGCCACAAGCACTTCCAGCCCGTGATCGAGGCAATCATCCGGCTGGCCGAGAAGGCCGCCAAGGAGCCGCGCGACTTCCGGGCGCCGGAGAATGCCGACGTGGAGAAGGCCGTCCTCGATGTCTGCGAGGCGGAGCTGCGCGAGGCCTACAAGAAGACGATCAAGCAGGAGCGCTACGCCGCCGTCGACGCCGTGAAGGCGAAGGTCGTCGCCGCCCTCTGCCCGGCCGAGGGTGAGCAGAAGTTCTCCCCCGAGAAGGTCAAGGCGGCCTTCAAGGAGGCCCAGTCGAAGGTGGTCCGCTGGAACATCCTCGACACCGGCTCCCGCATCGACGGCCGCGACGTGAAGACGGTGCGCCCGATCGTGTCGGAGGTCGGCATCCTGCCCCGCGCCCACGGCTCGGCGATGTTCACCCGCGGCGAGACCCAGGCGCTCGTCGTCGCCACCCTCGGCACCGGTGAGGACGAGCAGTTCATCGACGCGCTGGAGGGGACCTACAAGGAGCGCTTCCTGCTCCACTACAACTTCCCTCCCTATTCCGTCGGTGAGACCGGCCGCATGGGTTCGCCCGGGCGCCGCGAGATCGGCCACGGCAAGCTCGCCTGGCGCGCGATCCGGCCCGTGCTGCCGCCCGCCCACGAGTTCCCGTACACGATCCGCGTGGTCTCCGAGATCACCGAGTCGAACGGCTCGTCCTCGATGGCCTCCGTCTGCGGCGGCTCGCTGTCCCTGATGGATGCGGGCGTGCCCCTGCGCCGCCCGGTGGCCGGCATCGCCATGGGCCTGATCCTGGAAGGCGAGCGCTTCGCGGTGCTCTCCGACATCCTCGGCGACGAGGATCACCTCGGCGACATGGACTTCAAGGTGGCCGGCACGGACGAGGGCATCACCTCGCTCCAGATGGACATCAAGATCGCCGGCATCACCGAGGAGATCATGCGCGTCGCCCTCGCCCAGGCGAAGGACGGCCGCGGCCACATCCTCAACGAGATGGCCAGCGCCCTGACGGCGGCCCGTCCCGAGCTCGGCGAATACGCGCCACGCATCGAGACGATGCAGATCCCCACCGACAAGATCCGCGACGTGATCGGCACCGGCGGCAAGATCATCCGCGAGATCGTCGAGAAGACCGGCGCCAAGATCAACATCGAGGACACCGGCATCGTGAAGATCGCCTCGTCCGACGGCAAGGCGATCAAGGCGGCCTATAACTGGATCCGCTCCATCGTCGCCGAGCCCGAGGCCGGCACGATCTACGACGGCACGATCGTCAAGATCATGGAGTTCGGCGCCTTCGTGAACTTCTTCGGCGCCAAGGACGGCCTCGTCCATATCTCCGAGCTCGCCCCGCAGCGGGTCGCCAAGGTCGGCGACGTCGTGAAGGAGGGCCAGAAGGTCAAGGTGAAGTTTTTGGGCGCCGACGAGCGCGGCAAGATCCGCCTCTCGATGAAGGTCGTCGATCAGGAGACCGGCGAGGACCTCACCGAGAAGCTGAAGGCCGAGCGTGCGGAGCGCGGCGAGCCCGAGCGCGAGGAGCGGAGCGACCGTGGTGATCGTGGCGATCGCGGCCCCCGCCGCGACCGCGGCGAGCGCCGCCGCGAGGCGGGCGAGTAATCTTCGCTCCCACGATCCTCGGACGACGATGAGGCGAGGCGCGGTCCCGAAAGGGGCCGCGCCTTTGTCGTCTTTGCGCGCGCATCCCGAAGAGCCGCGGGCGCGTTCGGAGTACGCGGGCCACCCGGAACCGGCTGCGCCGTCCGATGCCTGTCCTGTCGAAGATCGTGCCTGTCGAAGATCGTGCCTGACGAAGATCGTGCCTGACGAAGATCTTGCCGACGCCGAGCGAGGGATCGCCCATGTCCGACGAACTCGTGTTCTACACCTCGCCGATGTCTCGCGGCCGGATCGTCCGCTGGATGCTGGAGGAGGTGGGCCGGCCCTACCGCACCGAACTCGTCGGCTTCGGGGCCGCCATGCAGGCCCAGGCGTATCGGGCGATCAACCCGATGGGGAAGGTGCCGGCACTCCGCCACGGCGCGACGGTGGTGACCGAGTGCGCGGCGATCCTGGCCTATCTCGCCGATGCCTGTCCCGAGGCCAGGCTCGCGCCGGAGCCGACGGCGCGGGCGCGGGGCGACTATTACCGCTGGCTGTTCTTCTGCGCCGGCCCGGTCGAGGCGGCGACCACCAACAAGGTCTTGGGCGTGAGCGTGCCGGACGAACCCCGCATGCGCGGCATGGTCGGCTATGGCAGCCTGGAGGCGGTGCTCGACACCCTGGAGGGCGCGGTCTCCGGCCGCGACTGCGTCGCGGGCGAGCGCTTCAGCGCCGCCGACCTCTACCTCGCCTCCCATCTCGCCTGGGGGATGCGGTTCGGCACGATCCCGAAGCGGGCCGCCTTCGAGACCTATGTGGGCCGTCACGGCGCCCGCCCCGCCGCCCAGCGCGCGAACGCGATCGATGATCGCCTCCTCGCCGGGCCGCAGGACAGCGCGGCATAGCGGTCCTGTCGGAACGCCCTCGCCTGCGCCGCGTTCGCCCCGCGACATCGCCCATCGCGAGAGGATTGCACAGGCATGAACGAGATGATCGAGGACATTTTCTCCGGCGAGCCGAACCTGACCATGACCGAGCGGGCGGTCTCCGTCGCCCTCGGGCTCGGCATCGCCGCTGCCGCTGCCCAGCCCCGGCCGAACAAGCTCCTGAGCCTCGCCGCCCTGGTCCTCGGCGTCGGGCTGGCAGTGCGCGGCGCCACCGGCCATTGCGCCGTCAAGGCGGTCGCGGGCGGCGGGCGCGACCTGACGGGCTGATCGCCCGCGACGCGGGGAGCGCGGCCGGGTTCCCGGCCGCCTCTCCGTCTACGGCGCCTCGGTCGCGCGTCACGGATCGAAAACGACACCGAGATGCGCGGGCGAACGGACCCGCCCGAGGCCCAGGCTGTCGAAGGCGTCGCCGCCGTCCGATGCTGACACGCCCCATCGCGCGAGCCCCTGGCTGATCGGCGATGGCGCCGGGCCCCGCGCCGTCTCGGTCGCACGCCAGACCATGGCCCCGCCCTCGAACAGGGCCGCGCCCTGACCACCCCTCCCCCCGAAATACCGCGTCTCGATGTCGAGCGCCGGACCCTCGTTCAGGGATCGTCCGAGCGCGGCGGACAGGGCCGGCGTCAGGACGGTGAAACCGTCGAACGCCGCGGCGGACGAGAGGGCGAGCGCGTCCAGGCGATCCTCGTCGAGGCCCAGGACGATCAGACCGAACGCCACAGCGACGGGATCGGGGGAGCCGAAGCGATTGCCCAGCCCGGCGAGCGTTCCCGGGGGTCCGACCAGCGCGGTGATGTGATTGGCCCATGCGGACATCGGGTCCGGACGCGCGCCTGCGGTGCAACCCGATCGCGGCAGGCTCACACGAAAAAGGGCGCCCCGTCGGAGCGCCCCTCTTTCCGTCGATCGTGGATCAGCGACCCATCAGTAGGTGCGGCTGCTGGTGCGGCCGGCGATGAAGCCGTAGATGCCCAGCACAACGATGGCGCCGACGATCGCGCCGATGAAGCCCGCGCCCTGATTCGGCCCATACCAGCCGATCGCCTGCCCGAGGAAGGTCGCCACGACGGCGCCGACGATGCCGAGGATCGTGGTCAGGATGAAGCCCGACGGCTCGTACTTGTTTCCGGGCATGATCAGCTTGGCGATGACGCCCGCGACGAAGCCGATGATGATGGTCCAGAGGATGCTCATGTGGTGTGTCCCCTAACGGCTTGGGCTGCTTGCAATAAGGAATGACGCGCCGCGCCTTGGTCCGAGACTTGGCCGTAGTCGTGTTGCAAACGCGCGACCTGTCCCGGCGGTTGCCTCGAAAGCCGGGTGGGGCCTGCGATTTTCGCGTCCGAGCCGGGGCGACGCGGCAGGCCCTTTACGGGGCAGGCCGGGCGGCGGCAGAAGAGGGCTCGATTCGACGAGACGAGGCCCCTCCCCCATCATGACCATCGAGCGCTACGAGACCGGTCCCCGCATGGCCCAGGCGGTCGCCCATGGCGATCTCGTCTTTCTGGCGGGGCAGGTCGCCGCCGACGTGGTCGGCACCGGCGTCACGGCGCAGACGCAGCAGATCCTGGAGCAGATCGACCGTCTCCTGATGCAGGCCGGCAGCGACAAGTCCCGCATCCTGTCGACGACGATCTACCTCGCCGACATCGGCACCTTCGCCGAGATGAACGCGGCCTGGGACGCCTGGGTCGACGGTCAGAACCCGCCGGCCCGCGCCACCGTCGAGGCGAAGCTCGCGGCGCCGGAATACCGCGTCGAGGTCGTTGTGACCGCCGCGAGAGGCACGCCGTGATCCGAAGGGCGCTCCTGGCGGCGCTCGCCGCCCTCCCCTTGCTCGGTCTCGGCCCGGCCCGGGCCGCCGAGCGGGTGGTCAACATCTACAATTGGTCGGACTACATCGACCCGAAGGTGCTCGACGACTTCACGAAGGAGACGGGCATCAAGGTCGTCTACGACACCTACGACAACAACGAGATCCTCGAGACCAAGCTGCTTGCCGGGCGGTCCGGCTACGACGTGGTGGTGCCCTCCGGGCCCTTCCTGCAGCGGCTCATCAAGGCCGGGGTGCTGCTGCCCCTCGACAAGACCAAGATCCCGAACCTGAAGAACGCCTGGCCCGAGATCGCGAACCGGCTCCAGGCCTACGATCCGGGCAACGCCTACGCCGTCGATTACATGTGGGGCACGACCGGCCTCGGCGTAAACGTCACCGCCGTGCGCGAGCGGCTGGGCCAGGGCCGGGCGCTCAACAGCTGGAGCCTCGTGCTCGATCCCGGCGCCATGGCCCGGCTCAAGGAATGCGGGGTGATGCTCCTCGATTCCCCCGAGGACCTGATCCCGTCGATCCTGCCCTTCTACGGGTTCAAGGTCGATTCGAAGCGCTGGGACGACATCTCGACGGTGACGGACGCGCTCTACAAGGTCCGCGGCGCCGTGCGGAAGTTCCACTCCTCGGAATACGTCAACGGGCTCGCCAACGGGGACCTGTGCCTCGCGGTCGGCTATTCGGGCGACGTGCTGCAGGCCAAGCGCCGGGCCGAGGAGGCCAAGAACGGCGTCGAGATCGCCTACGTGATCCCGAAGGAGGGCACCCAGATGTGGTTCGATGCCTTCGCGATCCCGAAGGATGCCGCGCATCCGGCCGAGGCCTACGCCTTCATCGACTACATGATGCGTCCCGACGTGGCAGCGGCCAACACCAATTTCGTCGCCTACGCCAACGGCAACCTCGCCTCGCAGAAACTCGTGAAGCCCGAGATCCTGAAGGACCCGGGCATCTATCCGGACGAGGCGACCATGCAGCGGCTGTCCGTCAACACCGCCTGGACCGACTCGACCCAGCGCTTCGTGACGCGGGCCTGGACCCGGGTGCGCACGGGCCGGTGAGGCGCCGCGCGCATCCGGGTCCCGGACGGGCGCGGCGGCGATGCGCCTCCGGTGTCACCCATGCGGTTCCGGGGGGCTCCGGCACGGCCGGATCCGCCCCGACGGTCGAGGGAAAACCATGCCGCGCTACTCGGCCAATCTGAGCCTGCTCTTCACCGAGCGCCCCCTCCGCGACCGGTTCGCGGCGGCGCGGGCGGCGGGGTTTGCGGCAGTGGAGCTGCAATTTCCCTATGCCGAGCCGGCGGCGGCGCTTGCCGCTTCCCTCGGCGCGGCCGGCCTGCCCCTGGTGCTGCACAACCTGCCGGCGGGCGACTGGGTGGCGGGCGAGCGCGGCCTTGCCGCCCTGCCCGGGCGCGAGGCCGACTTCCGCGAGGGCGTGGCGCGGGCCATCGACTACGCGGGCGCCCTCGGCTGCGGCCAGCTTAACACCCTCGCCGGCCTCGCGCCGCCGGGCGCCGAGCGGGCACGGCTGATCGCGACCCTCACCGAGAACCTCGCCTTCGCCGCCGAGGCTGTGGGACGCGCCGGCCTGCGCCTCCTCGTCGAGCCGATCAACGACCGCGACATGCCGGGTTTCGTCCTCAATCGCCTCGACGAGGCCGCCGCCGTCATCGCCGCGGTCGGGGCCGACAACCTGTTCCTCCAGGCCGACCTCTATCACATGGCGAGGATGGGCGAGGACCTGCCCGCGAGCCTGACCGCGCACGCCCCCCGCATCGCCCACGTCCAGATCGCCGACGCGCCGGGCCGGCACGAGCCGGGTACGGGTGACCTCGATTTTCCCGGCCTGTTCCGCCATCTCGACGCCCTCGGCTATGCCGGCTTCGTCGGGTGCGAGTATGTGCCGGCCGCCGGCACCGAGGCGGGGCTCGGCTGGATGTCGCAGGGGCGGTTCGGCGGCGGGGCCTGACCCGACGGATGCCCCGGACTGCCGTATGGCGGTTTGGGCGCGGGGCACGGGACGGGCCTTCTGCAACCGTCTCGGGCAGCGCAAGGCCCGCGCCGAAAGCGTATCCAACGGCGAAAAGACGTTTTCAGGGAAGTCCGAAACGGTGATCATCCCGCTTTCGCCGGGGCTCCGCAGATCGGCCTGCGGGTGCGGGAAATCTTGCAGAAGTTGAACGCTTGCCGCTATCATCGACGGGCCGCACCGGCCCGGCGCGTCGCGCCGCCGGGCGGCTCCGTTGACCAACGAGACGCTTCTTGTCCCTCGCGCATCTTTTCGATGCCGGCCCCGGTACGGCTGGCGAACAGGTCCAGGCCATTCTGCAGGCGGTGCGTCGCCACCTCGCGATGGATGTCGGCTTCGTCTCCGAATTCGTCAGCGGCAACAGGGTCTTCCGCTTCACCGACGGGCGGCCGTCCCGCAATCCGGTGACGGTCGGCGCCTCCGACCCGCTCGAGAAGAGCTTCTGCTACTACGTCGCCCGCGGCATGATGCCGGAGCTGATGCACGACGCCGTCGAGGATCCGATCGCCGCGGGCCTGTCCGTCACCCACGAGCTGCCGGTGGGCGCGCATCTCAGCGTGCCCCTGCGCCACGCGGACGGGACCGCCTACGGCTCGGTCTGCTGCTTCAGCTTCACCCCCGACCGGAGCCTGACCACCCGCGATCTGGGCCTGCTGCGCCTGTGCGCGGACCTCGTCGGCGCCGTCCTGAGCAAGGACCGCCGCGCCGCGCTGGATCTCGAGGCCCGGCGCGCGCGCATCCGCGCGGTGATCGAGGCGGAGGCGGTCGAGATCGCCTATCAGCCGATCTACCGGGTGGCCGATGGCCGGCTGATGGCCTTCGAGGCCCTGGCCCGCTTCGGGGACGCGTCCCGGCGCGGGCCGGATGCGTGGTTTGCCGAGGCCGCCACCGTCGGCCTCGACGAGGACCTCGAATTCCTGGCCCTCCGCCGGGCCTTGTCGGGCTGCGCCGCCCTCGATCCCGCGCTCAGGCTCACCGTCAACCTGTCGCCCGCACGGATCACGAGCCCCCGTTTCGAGGCGGCCTTCGCCGGGGTGCCGCTGGAGCGCATCGTCCTCGAACTCACCGAGCACGCGGCGGTCGCCTGCTACGACGCCCTGCGGCGGGCGCTGATGCCCCTGCGCGCCCGGGGCCTGCGGCTCGCCATCGACGATGTCGGGGCCGGCCACGCGACCTTCCGGCATGTGCTCGACCTCTCGCCGGAATTGATCAAGCTCGACATGAGCCTGATCCGGGGCATCGACGGCGATCCGGCCCGCCGGGCGCTCGCCGAGGCGATCACCGCCTATGGCCGTCGGATCGGCTGCGAGGTCGTGGCCGAGGGCGTCGAGACCTCGGCCGAATATGTCGCCCTTCGCGACATCGGGGTGACCCGGGCCCAGGGATACCTGCTCGGTCGCCCCATGCCGATCGCGCAGGCGCGCGGCCTGCCCCTCTCGGCGGCCGTGCCGGATTAGGGTGCTCTCCGCCGAAGGGGACGCCGGTTCGGCTCAAGAGAGCGCGATACGACAAAGGCTGAGAGCCGGGCTCACGGTTCAACGGGATGAGCAAGGCTCTAACGGGCCGGACCCGGCCGGCGACGCCCGTGTGCGCCCGCACCCTTCCGCAATCGGCCTCGGAGCATTACTAAAGGGGTTTCCTTGCCGGACTTCCCCCGTTTTCCGGCCGCTCCGTGCGGCCAAGCGGGGCGTTCTCTCCGCGCTCGGGCCCTCGAACCCGTCAGATACGTTCACGCCATGACCGTCGCAACGACCGCGCCGCGCACCCTCTACGACAAGATCTGGGACGACCACGTCGTCGATGTCGAGCCGGACGGCTCCGCCCTCCTCTACATCGACCGCCACCTCGTGCACGAGGTGACGAGCCCCCAGGCCTTCGAAGGGCTTCGGGTCGCCGGCCGCAGGGTCCGGGCGCCGCACAAGACCCTCGCGGTGGTCGATCACAACGTCCAGACCTCGGACCGGTCGAAGGGCATCGAGGATCCGGAAAGCCGCATCCAGCTCGAGGCCCTGGCCGAGAACGTGCGCGATTTCGGCATCGAGTTCTACGACGCCCTCGACCGGCGCCAGGGCATCGTCCACATCATCGGGCCGGAGCAGGGCTTCACCCTGCCGGGCCAGACGATCGTCTGCGGCGATTCCCACACCTCGACCCACGGTGCCTTCGGTGCCCTCGCCCACGGCATCGGCACCTCGGAGGTCGAGCACGTGCTCGCCACCCAGACGCTGATTCAGCGCAAGGCCCGGAACATGCGCGTGACCGTCGACGGCACCCTGCCGCCGGGCGTCACCGCCAAGGACATCATCCTGGCCATCATCGGCGAGATCGGCACCGCGGGCGGGACCGGCCACGTCATCGAGTACGCCGGCGAGGCGATCCGCGCCCTCTCGATGGAGGGGCGGATGACGATCTGCAACATGTCGATCGAGGGGGGCGCGCGGGCCGGCCTGGTCGCTCCCGACGCGACGACCTACGCCTATGTCCAGGATCGCCCGAAGGCCCCGAAGGGCGCGGCCTTCGACGCGGCGCGGCGCTATTGGGAGAGCCTCGTCACCGACGAGGGCGCGCATTTCGACCGCGAGGTGCGGCTGGATGCGGCGAACCTTCCGCCCCTCGTGTCCTGGGGCACGAGCCCGGAGGATGTGGTCTCGATCGCCGGGGCGGTGCCGGACCCGGCCTTGATCGCCGACGAGAACAAGCGCCAGTCCAAGGAGAAGGCGCTGGCCTATATGGGGCTGACCGCGGGCACCCGGATCACCGACCTGACCCTCGACCGGGTCTTCATCGGCTCCTGCACCAACGGGCGGATCGAGGATCTGCGCGCGGTGGCGCGGGTGGTCGAGGGCCGCAAGGTGCACGAGAGCGTCTCGGCGATGGTGGTGCCGGGCTCCGGTCTCGTGAAGGCGCAGGCCGAGGCCGAGGGGATCGACCGCATCCTGAAGGAGGCGGGCTTCGACTGGCGCGAGCCGGGCTGCTCCATGTGCCTGGGCATGAACCCCGACAAGCTGCGCCCCGGCGAGCGCTGCGCCTCGACCTCGAACCGCAACTTCGAGGGCCGCCAGGGCCCGCGCGGGCGCACCCACCTCGTCTCCCCCGCCATGGCGGCGGCGGCGGCGGTGGCCGGCCGCTTCGTCGACATCCGCGACTGGCGCGGCTGACACCCCGCCCGGCGGGACTGGCAGGGGCCACCGTCACCGGGGGCGGAGGTTTCGCGGCAAACCTCCGCCCCCGCTTTTTGCCAAGCGGCACGAAACAGCGATTGACGCCTCCGCCGCCGCCCCCTAAACGAACCCCATCGCCGACCGGAAACGGCCCGGCGCCCAGGTGGCGGAATTGGTAGACGCGCTGGTTTCAGGTACCAGTCTTGCAAGAGGTGAAGGTTCGAGTCCTTTCCTGGGCACCAACAGATCTCCAAGTTGTTGAGATCGCTGGTCTTCTAAGTTTTGATCCCGCACCGGGTCGCCGGGTGCGGGATTTTTTCTGGCTGAAGGGGCCTGCTTCGCCCGGTTGGTGGTGCGTGTGTCAATCACGCTTTCGCGGCTCCCGTCGGCCCATCCGAACAACGCGTTGAGCTGCGCCTCCGTCGCCCCGGCTGCGGCCGCGCGGAGGGCGCCGGCTTTGCGCCCGTGCGAGAATGTCGATGCGACTGCCCTGCGGCGTTTGGCGTCGCGCAGCCGCGATGCCGGTCAGCGCCGGGGGCTGCTGGCGCTGGTGTTCATCCCCGAGGGGGCCGCCCTATCCAGACCTCGCGGAACGGCGCAGTCCGCCTGATCGAGCGCGAGAAGCCCCGCGGCCCAAGCTCGACGAGGCCCGGTGACGGGCGTTGGCTGCGTTCATCGATGAGGGACCGGCCCAGCAGCGGGCCTGTGTCGTGCGCGGGCGGCGGAAGGATTCGAGCGACGGGCTGTTCGAGGGCTTTGGCGGCATGCCAAATCCGGTTGATCCCTTCGGGATGGCGGATTTGGGCTTCGCTCAAACGCCGCGCGAGCTTGCCTGATACGGGCTCCGCTTTGATCAAGCGGAGCCCGTATCAGCCCCGACGAGAACAGCCTCGGGCGGGCCGGTGAATCGGCCCGCCCGCACCATCACCGGCAGGTCCTTGGCGTCACACGACGAAGATGTCGTCGGAACTGAGCGCGGGCTTGTGGTCGAGCACGGCGAACTTCATCTTCACGCGGCTGCCCAGACCGTCGGCGTCGTAGAACAGCTCGCCGGTCGATTGCTTGTAGAGGATGCGGTCATCCGCATCCGCCGTGCCGGTGGTGATGTTCTTGAACCGCCCCGGGTCGAGCTCGCCCGTCGCCAGCGCCTTGAAAATGCTCCTCGACAGGCCGATCGTGTCCTCGGAGGCGAAGTCGGTGATGCGGTCGACGTTGTTGGTGCCCAGCGCGCTGTTGAAGAGGAACGTATCCGCACCACCCCGGCCGGTCAGCACATCCTTGCCCCAGCCCCCGTCGAGGACGTTGGCGCCGTTGTTGCCGATCACCGTTTGCGCGAAGGTGTTCCCGGTGAGGTTGATGGCCTGGTCGCCGGCCGACAGCAGGACCCGCACTTCCTCGATCTCCTGGCGGGCGGTGAGAGTGTAGCTCGCGCCCACAGCGACGGCGTCCCGGCCTCCGCCCACGGCCTCGATCAGCAGATCGCCGGCATTGTCGACGATGTAGGTGTCGCTGCCGGTGCCGCCGATCATGAAGTCGGCGCCGCCTCCGCCATCGAGCGTATCGGCGCCTGCCCTGCCATCGAGCAGGTTGCCACCCTCATTGCCTCTGAGGATCTGCGCGAATTCGTTTCCGGTCAGGCCGATGGCTTGGTCCCCCGCGCTCCAGGCGACGCGCAGTTCCTCGATTTCCTGGCCGGCGGCGAGGGCGTAGCTCGCTGTCGTGGCAACGGTGTCCCGCCCGTCGCCGATCGCCTCGATCACTTGGTCGCCGGCCTCGTCGACGAAGTAGCGGTCGCTCCCGCCCAGGCCCGTGGCGATGGAGGTGCCGTGCGTGAGCAGGAAGCTATTGCTGTCCGCCGTTCCCAGACCTGACCCGGTCAGCTCGAATGTCAGCGTGGTCGTCTGCCCGAGCGCACCGTCGGACACGCGGTAGGTGAAGGTGTCGGTCACGACCTCGCCGACGGCCACGCCGCCTTCTCCGATGGCCGCGTAGGCATAGGTGCCGTCGGCCTCCACCGTGAGGGTGCCGTAGCGTCCGATGGCCTGGCCCTCCCCGTTGAAGGCCGGGGGATTGGTCCCGGGGCCCGCCCCGACCGCGGTGATGCTGAGCGTGTCGCCGTCGGGATCGCTGTCGTTGGCGAGCAGGTTGCCGCTTTCGGTCAGGCGTTGTGTGATGCCGAGGATGTCGGCGGTCGGGCTGGGGGCGTCGTTGATGCCGGTGAGGGTGACGGTGGTGGTGCCGGTCGCAGTCATGGCGTCGCTGCCGCCATCGGAGAGGTGCCACGCGATCGCGACCGAGGGCGGGGGTGCGTCGGCGGTGTTGGCATAGGTCACCGCCCGCGCCACCGCCGTGACGAGGGCCGAGGTCGCTACGTTGGTCCCCGTGAAATGGATGACGAGGCTCCCGCCCGCATCGGTGAAGGTCGCGAAGGTATCGCCGCCGATGGTCTCCAGGCTCTGGCCCGAGACGACGAAGCCGTTGGGGTCGAAGCCGAACACGTCCTGGGCGTTGGCGCCACCGCTGCGGGCGAGCGTGAGTTCGGCGCCGGCATAATCGCCCAGCCCGCCATTGAGCGCGTCGCATTCGAGATCGGTGATGGCGACGTCGGAGGAGAGGCGGATGGCGAGGTCGCCCTCGGTGAAGCCGACGCTGCCCCCGAGGGTGTCGATGGGGCCGAAGCTGGTGTCGAGCGTGCCGTCGACGTTGTAGCGCACCACCGCAAAGTCTTGGCTGCCGTCGCTGCCCGTGCCATACCCCGCGACGACGATCTTGCCGTCGGTCTGCACCGTGACACTGAATCCGAGATCGTTCCCCACGCCGACGGGCGTGAGGATCTTGCCGCCGGTGCCGAAGCCGGTGTCGAGCGTGCCGTCGGCGTTGTAGCGCACCACGGCAAAGTCAAAGCCGTTGCTGTCCAGGCCATAGCCGGCAACGACGATCTTGCCGTCAGCCTGCATCGTGACATCGAAGCTGACATCGGTCGACGTACCGACGGGTGTGAGGATCTTGCCGCCGGTTCCGAAGCCGGTGTCGAGCGTGCCGTCGGTGTTGTAACGCACTACGGCAAAGTCGGCGGTGCCGTCGCTGCCAAAGCTATACCCTGAGACGACAATCTTGCTGTCGCTCTGCATCGTGACACTGTAGGCGAAATCGCCCGCGGTGCCGACCGGCGTGACGATCGTGCCGCCGTTGCCGAAGCCGGTGTCGAGCGTGCCGTCGACGTTGTAACGCACCACGGCAAAGTCGTAGTTGCCGTCGCTGGCCGGGCCAAAGCCGGCAACGACGATCTTGCCGTCGGCCTGCACCGTGACACTGCGGCCGTCATTGCTCCTCAGGCCGAAGGGCGTGACGATCGTGCCGCCTGTGCCGAAGCCGGTGTCGAGCGTGCCGTCGGCGTTGTAGCGCACCACCGCAAAGTCTTGGCTGCCGTCGTTGCTAAAGCTCGTTCCAGCGACGACGATCTTGCCGTCGGCCTGCATCGTGACGCTGTAGGCGGTGTCGTCCCCCGCACCGACGGGTGTGAGGATGGTGCCGAAGCTGGTGTCGAGGGTGCCGTCGGTGTTGTAGCGTACCACCGCGAAGTCGTAGTTGCTGTCGCTACCGTAACCATATCCGGCCACAACGATCTTGCCGTCGGGCTGCACCGTGACACTGCGGCCTTCATCGTACTCCGAGCCGACGGGCGTGACGATCTTGCCGCCTGTGCCGAAGCCGGTGTCGAGCGTGCCGTTGGCGTTGTAGCGCACCACCGCGAAGTCATAGTTGCTGACACTACCGTATCCGGTCACAACGATCTTGCCGTCGGGCTGCACCGTGACACCGTAGGCGACATCGTCCGATAGGCCGATGGGTGTGAGGACCTTGCCGGTACCGCCTCCGGCAAACTTCGGTGCAGTGTTGGTGGGAATCGGTGCCACGGCCCAGCCCTTTCGCACCATTTCCTGGCGCATTGGATCGCGCGACTGCTCGCTGCAGTTGCGTGAAAAATCACATTTGATTGATAATTTTGAGCTCTTTAATTTTTGGTGTATGGGCCCCTTGGCCGCCCACGATGACGACGTCGTCGGAGGTGAGCGCGGGCTTGTGGTCGAGCACGGCGAATCTCACCGTCACGCCACGGCCCAGACCGTCCGCGTCATAGATCAGCTCGCCGGTCGCGGGCTCGTAGAGGATGCGGACATCCGCATCCGCCGTGTCGGTGGTGATGTTCGTGAACCGCCCCGGATCGAACTCGCCCGCCGCCAGTGCCTCGAAAATGCTCCTCGACAGGCGGATCGTGTCCTCGGCGGTCAAAGTCACGATGCGGCCGGCCTCTGCGCACTATTCATCATAGGCTAATGGAGAGGCGGTTATCGCGGGTTTGGCTCAACCGCAGAGCAGGTGCGAGCCATGAGCAGGCGGTAGAGTGCCGTAAGACATCTACCGACGTGTCAGCGATCGCTCCGTGGGGGAATGGGCAGCGCGGGCAATGGACGTGCGGATCCCGACAGGCCGCTGGCCTCCCGCCGCAGCCGAAGCGCGCAACTATGCGCGCGCCGAGGGGCAGGCTTTGGCCGCCTGACCCAAACCCAGCGGGCTCCGAAGAACATGGGGCGGTTCACTCAGCGTGATGACCGACGCTGGATCTCGGGGAGGTCGGCGTGTCGGGGCATGGCATGGATCAGGAGGGTCGCCTGACGCAGAAGAGGCGCCCTCAAGGCGCCTCTCGATCGTCTGTCAGTAACCGCCCCGGCCGCCGCCGCCATATCCATAGCCGCCGCGATCGTAGCCGTAGCCACCCCGCCGGCCATACCCATCATCGTAGCCGACGGGGCGATCGTAGCGATGGCCGTACTGGCTTCCATAGGCTCCGGCCGCAAGACCGCCGGCGGCCAGTCCGGCGATGCCGAGACCGATGGCAGCCCCGCGATTGATGCCGCCACGGCGGGCGACGTCACCGCCCGTCGCGGGACCACCGCGCATGCCCGGCCGTGCATCGGCAGCGGGAGCGGCCAGCGTCGCGACGCCGAGGGCCGCGATGGTCGCAAATGCGATTTTCCGC
The DNA here is from genome assembly GCF_920984675.1 of Methylobacterium sp. Leaf118. Classification (GTDB taxonomy): domain Bacteria; phylum Pseudomonadota; class Alphaproteobacteria; order Rhizobiales; family Beijerinckiaceae; genus Methylobacterium. Next base: position 23,673 of record NZ_CAKLBV010000018.1, on the reverse strand, counting down.
ATATAAAGATCTCCGTTCGTCTTTCGGTATAGGGAGCCAACCGCCCGCGAGTCGGTCGGTTCCGAAATCGTGTGCGGCGAATCTGCGGCCGTTGTTGTGGGATAGCCTTTGCTGGGGCCGCTTTCGCGGCCGCAATACCATGTGCCGGAACCGACCGTTTTTCAGCCTTTCCCTCTCTCCGGACACCGGGCGAGACAAGGCGGATCGCGGGGAGAGGGGGGCTCGGCCGCGACGTCCTGAACGGCATCGACAAGCAGATCGGTGGCCTGAGCTGCGGGATCCTGACCGGGGGCACCGGTTCCGACGCGTTCGTCGTCCGTCTGAGCTGACCAAGCCCCTCCTATGATGTGCGTGGTTTTGCCGGGTTGTTTGTTAAGGTCTGGTCACGATTTTGTGAGGATGACCCTGGACCCGGACAAGAGCCCATCGCCATCCTTACCGGCCGCGGTCGAGCCAATCTTGGATGCGCGCATCCGTTTGCGGATCGGGCGTCAGCTTCAGATGCTCTACGGGCCCGTCCTGGACGAAGGGCTTGATCCCTACCTCGCCGCGCTGGTGCGGAAGTTGGGGCAGGGCGACGAACCCCCGGAAGGCCTGTAGCGGCCAAGCCCGCCATGGTGTGATGGCGCACCTTGCCAGCTCAGCCGCCGCTCTCATGCACAGAATGCAACCAGCTTCCGGGTTGCCGTGTGCGGCGCAGCATACACATTGGCATCATGCGAGACCGCGATGGCGTCGCGGTCCCGTGCCCCTCTGGGGCGTTTCCTCCCAAGACTCCGGGCCGCTCCCTCACCGGGGCGGCCTTTTTTGTCCTGAGGACGGGCGTTTCGCCGCCCGAGAGGGGTGGAACCAGCGAGAGTCGGCTTGGCGCCTGAAGAGCGGCTGAGGTTTTGGTTTCCGCGCGGCCGCCAGGGCGATGGTGTTCGGTCAATCGTAACGGACAGGTGCGAGAACGAGACCGGCCGGGTCCGCGTTCACACCGCAAAGCCTTGCGCTGCCCCGGCGATCGCGGAGCGAAGGCCGACGCGCTGAACCCCGAACGCGTCCAGCCGGTTCTCGCCTGAGCTCGATCGAGGCCTGGGATCGAGGCCTCGGCAAGTCTGATCGTCCCCCCGTTCCCGCGGAGACCGTCTTCATGGCCCGCAAGCGCCTCCCCTCGACGATCGAGAGCCTGATCGGGTCGCTCGGGCGGCTCGGCCACTCTCCGGGAAGCGTCGACCTCGACGCGTTGCGGGCGCATCTCGAACTGCCCGAGTTCGGGGCGACCGTCGAGGACGAGCGTGTCGCCCGGGCCTTGCGCGCGATGGCGGCGGTCCGCGCCTTCGTGGAGACCGGAATTCCGGCACTCAAGCGCGCCGTGCCCACCCTCAGGGCCGCGGTCGCGAAGGACAACGGCATCACCTGGACCCTTCGCGTGGCGATCCCGCTGCTCGAAGCCGGCCGGATGGATGTGCGGATCGAGGCGGCGCCGGAACGGGACGCGGCGGATATCCTGGCCGGGATGGCCGCGCGCAACGCTCCGACCGACCGCCTCGACGCGTTGCGAGCCGCCCTTGACGAAGCCGAGGGGGAGATCGTCCGCGCCCTGCGCAAGCCGATCGACCGGCTCCGGAGCCAGATCCTCGTCGATCTGCGCGAGGTGGGCGCCGACGCCGCGGCCTATCTCGCGCACATGGATCGCTCCCTGCGCTCCCGCCCGTTCCGCTTCAGCCCCAAGCTCGCCCGCTCCCTCGCGGACGCCCTGGCGCCGGTGCGCCAACGGGCCAAGGCTGTGGCGCGCGAGGGCTCCCGCCTGCGGCGCCTTCAGGATCAGGTCGGATTCGGCGCCTACATCGAAAAGTTCGGCGCGGCGCGGCGCCTGAACCGGCGCATCCTCTTCCATATGGGACCGACCAATTCCGGCAAGACCTACGCGGCGCTGCAGGCGCTGACGGCGGCGCCCACCGGCGCCTATCTGGCGCCGCTGCGGCTCCTCGCCCTGGAGAATTACGAAGCCCTGTGCGAGCGCGGGCTACGGGCCGGCATGGTCACCGGCGAGGAGATCCTGGGCGAGCCCGACCCGACCCACACGGCCCGGACGATCGAGACCGCCGATCTGTCCCGGCCGATCGACGTGGCCGTGATCGACGAAATCCAGATGCTCTCGGATCCGGACCGGGGCTGGGCGTGGACGAACGCCCTGTTCGGCGTGCCGGCCAGAACCGTCATCGTCTGCGGGTCCGACGATGCCCTGTCCGCCGTGCGCCGTGCCGCCGAGGCGGCCAACGAGTCGCTGGAGGTGATCCCCTTCGCGCGCAAGTCGCCCCTGCTGCTTCAGGAGGAGGCGAGCCCTCTGGAGGCGGTCGAGCCGGGCGATGCCGTGGTGGCCTTCTCCCGCCGCGCCGTGCACGAGAACCGCGAGATCCTGGTCGCCCGCGGGCACCGGGTCGCGACGATCTACGGCGCGCTCTCGCCCGAGGTCCGCCGCGCCGAAGCGGCACGGTTCCGATCGGGCGAGGCCCATGTCCTCGTCACGACCGATGCGGTCGGGATGGGCCTCAACCTGGGGCCCCTGAAGCGGATCGTCTTCTCGGCCGTGCGCAAGTGGGACGGCAGCGCGGAGCGCGCGCTCACGCCCTCCGAGATCCGGCAGATCGCCGGCCGGGCCGGACGTTACGGGCACCAGGACGTCGGCTACGTCGCGGCCACGGAGCCGAGCGCCATCGAGCCGATCCGCCTCGCGCTGTCGGGCGCGCCGACGGCTCCCGCCGCCGACACCCGCTTCTTCGTGCGTCCGGACCTGACCGCGATCCGTTCGGTGGCGGAGGAGATGGGAACGAACAGCCTCCACGAGGTGATGACGCATTTCGCGCGGGCCACCTTCTACGCGGGCTCCCCATTCCAGCCTTCGGCTCTGGAGGAAATTCTGGAGATCGCGCGGCTGATCGACCGCGCTCGCCTCCCCATCGAGGAAAAGTTCGTCTTCTCGGTCTGTCCGATCCATCGCCGCGACGCGATCGCCACGGGCATGCTGGAGCGCTGGAGCCAGGCCCGCGCGATCGGCGCGACCGTCCCCGCGCTGCGGGCCAGCATGGCGGGCGAGCTCGACTATCAGGAGCGAACGGTGAAGCTCGCCAGCGCCTATCTCTGGCTGGCCCGGCGCTTCCCCGACACCTTCGACGACGTCGAGGCGATCCGGCAGATGCGCGGACGCGCCAACGACGCCATCGAGCATCACTTGCGGGAAACGGCGACACGCAAGGCGGAGCGCCGGACGCGCCGCGTCGTCGGGACCCGGACGTGAACGGGGCACAGAGACATTCGCCGCCGGGTTCAGGATCGGCGGCAGATCATTGGCGGGCACTCTCCGTCGAGGCGACCCCTCGCACGACCCCTCCCCTGCCCGGCTGACAGGCCGTGGAACCCTCTGCCGAAAAGCCTCCTGATCCGGTCAGAAGACATCGTGGCCCACGACCGAGCCACAGGGTCTGGCGCGATGGCTCGAACGCAGACGCGGCCGGCGCGGGCCAGCGCGATCCCCCGGCGACGGAACGCGGCCAGCGCGCGCGGCTCAGCTTGCCTTGAAATCCGTCATCGACCGCCCGATGAATTTGCACTCGACATTCCAGAACGCCGATGACGAGCCGGGCTTATCGATCGCGAACGAGATCGTGGCGCGCTTCTCCCGTCCCGGGAAAACGAAGCTTGTCGCGCGGCGCTTGATCGGATGCGGGGCGACTTGGCGCGCACGGCGTTCGCATTCCGCCAAGGCCAGGCCATCGGAGAGGGCCTGTTCCCCGTCGGGCGGCGCGATGCGGTCGCGATCGACGTGTGAGGGCCCGTCGCGGCGATCGCGGTTGAGTGTCTCCCGACACTCGACATAGGCCCTCGTGCCCGGCACCGTGCCGTAGGCGATGCAACGTTGCTCGTCATTCCCCTCCCCGGTCTGCGTCAAACCGGGCGACACGAGCACGGTCAACAGCGCGGCCGAAACAACGGATAAGGTCAGAGCGTGAGCCACGGTGTCTTCCTTGGACGTATCGGGGAAAGGTGGGTCGCTTCGCGTCGTCTGATGATGGATATCGCGCGATGCAAGTCAGGATGGAAGGACGTTTATCATTCAAGGAATTGATATTCCATAATGAAAATCGACCTTAATATTGCGATCGCTTCACGTCGCGGTGACTGCGCGGCGGGCTGTCGATAAGGGCTGTCGATGAGGGCTGGGGCATCGCCCGCAAGCCGCGTCCGGTTCAACGCGGATCCCGCGTACGGCCGCACCGTCTTCAAGCGGCACACGATCACCCTCGGCGACAACGCGATCGCGCCGTTCGTCTCAAACCTCTCACCCTTTGGGGCGAAGCGGGGAGCGGATCCCCGGCTGTTCGACATCCCGGACGTGATCGCCTCCGAACCGGTTCCCGAGGTCGGGCGGCGGGGCAGGTGCCGTTCATCAGGGTCGGCGACATGCGGATCGCCGATTCCGGCCTGATCATCGATGCCCTGAAGCGCACCGTGGGCGACCCCGACACGCACCTCACGTCGACACAGGCGGCGTGGGGCGAGATGGTGCAGGGCACGCTGGAGGATCACCTCTACTGGATCATCATCTCCGACGAGTTCTTTGACCAGAACGGCTGGGACTTCACTCCTGCAGGCGAGGGTCGGCGATCCGTCCGCGCTGCCGTTCGAGATCCAGGATGCGCTCAGCGCGCCGCGAGGACTTCCGCAAACGCTGCGATGATCGGGGGATCGCGCGCTTCGCGACGGTGGAGAGCATCGACAAGGCGAAACGGGATCTTCGGGCGATCGACACCCTCATCGGCGAGACGCGCCACCTGCTCGGCAATGAACGCCCGACCTCGTACGACGCGGCGGTGTTCGGCTTCACCCAGGCCTTCTTCCAGCCGCGCGGCATGCATCCGGCGATCACCGGCTTCGCCCGCACCCTGCCGAACCTCGGTCGCCCCATCCAGACCCTCACGACCACGTGGTATCCCGAGCGGACGCTGGCGTTCGAGCCCGCTGAACCGGTCCGCACACGTCGCCGCGTCGAGGGGGCACGGCGCCCGTGGACCGGGCGCCCCTGGACTGGGCGCTCCTGGACCCGGCGCCCCTGCCCGGCAGGGGCTCCGATCAGCGTCTGACCGAGCGGATGGGTAGGCCACGCCGTCCGTGCGCCCGGCTCGAACGTCACGCTCGCCATGGCCGCGCGGGCCGGAGCGGGGGCGTCGTGGAGCGGATCGATCCGCACCGTGCCGGTGAACCCATCGGACGGTCCCGTGCCCGAGGGCTGAAACTCGCTGCGCTTGATGTCGATGGGATCGTTCCTCCTTGGCCTCGCGAATGCTCCTCAGAGTGACCAGCCCCCATCGACCGAGATCGCGGCGCCGGTCACGAACGCGCCGAGATCCGAACACATCCACAGGACCGCTTCCGCGATCTCCTCGGGCTTGCCCAGCCGCCCCACCGGCTCGAGATCGATCGCCTTCTGGATGTCACCGCCCGTGAAGCGGTCCATCATCGGCGTCGCGATGTTGCCGGGCAGGACGGCGTTCACCCGGATGTTCGCCTTCGCATAATCGAGGGCGGCCGACTTGGTGAGGCCGATCAGGGCGTGCTTGGAGGCGGCGTAGCTCGCGCCTCCGGCAACGCCCCGGATGCCCGCGCCGGACGCGGTGTTGACCACGACCCCTCCGCCCTGGCGCAGCATCTGCGCGAGCTCGTGCTTCATGCACAGGAACGTGCCGCGCAGGTTGATGGTGAGGATCCTGTCCCACGCGTCGAGGGCGATCGCGTGGACGGGAGCGGCCTCGTTCTCGACGCCGGCATTGTTGAAGGCGCAGTCGAGCCGGCCGAACCGCGCGACGGTCCTGGCCACCGCGGCCTCGACCTCTTCCGGCACCGACACGTCGCAGCGGATCGCGATCGCCTCGCCGCCCTCCGCCTCGATCTCCGTGCGAAGCCGGTCGAGGGCGGCCTCCGCGCGGTCGGTGATCGCGACCCGGGCGCCCTCTTTCGCGAAGGCGAGGGCGGTGGCGCGGCCAATGCCGCTGGCGGCCCCCGTAATGAAGGCGACCCGTCCGGTGAAGCGGCGCATGTCTCGTTTGTCCTGCTGACCTCGGTGAGAGGTCTGACGTAGACATCGCGCGCTCCGCCGATCAGGCGTTCGTCTCTCACCGGAACGATGAGCGAGGCTCATCGCCGGAGGGCGTCACCCTCACAGGCCGAGGGGCTGCACCTCGCGGATCAGGCTGCCGAGCAGCCGCAATCCGGTCGGCAACTGGCGGCGCCCGGGATAGTAGAGGTGGAAGCCTGGCCCCATCGGCGCCCAGTCCGGCAGCACGATGCGAAGCGCGCCGCGGGCGACCGAGGGGCCGACGCACGGCTCGGGGAGATAGGCGAGCCCCCCGCCCGCCGCCGCGAGGCCGAGGGCGAACTGGGTGTTGTCGATCGTCGCCGCCCCGGGAACGTCGAGGGCGAGGGTGTCCCCCCCGCGCTCGAACTCCCATGCGTAGAGGCGGTCGTCGCCCAGGCGGATGCGCAGGCATCGATGATCCGCGAGGTCGCGGGGATGATTGGGCGTTCCGTGCCGGTCGAGATAGGCCGGAGCGCCGACCACCACCCAGCGCAGATCGGCCGACAGGCGCTGCGCCACCATGTCCTGGGGGACCGTTCCGCCATAACGGATGCCCGCATCGGCGCCGGCCTCCACGACGTCCAGGAGATCGTTGGACACCCGGACATCGATCTCGACCTGCGGGTGGCGCTCGTGAAACAGGGGCAGCACGGGGGCGAGCAGCAGCGTGCTCGCATGTTCGAGCACGTTGAGGCGGATCCGCCCGGTCACCCTCGTCGGCTCCCGGTGCCGGTTGAGCATCTCGAGCGCCGAGCCGATCGCCGCGAAGGGAGAATCCAGGCCCGCGACCAGATCTTCCCCGGCGGCGGTGAGCGTGACGCTCCGGCTGGTGCGGTTGACGAGCCGCACGCCGAGTCGCGCCTCCATCGCCTTGAGCGCATGGCTCAGCGCGGAGGCGCTGACGCCGAGCTCCAGACCGGCCCGCCGGAAGCTGCGATGGCGCGCGATGGCGAGGAAGGTGCCGAGATCGGCCAGTTCGGTTCGATGGATCCGCATCAAGGCCCCGGACTGGCTGCGCGTGGGAAGGCGATCCCGATCGGGTCAGGGTCGGTCGAGCCGGTCGGGCCCCGTCCGCTCCGGCGTCCGCCCGTCTCGAACCTGTTCGTGCCGCAATCGGCCGGCCTCGGCCACTCGGGGGCGGTGGCCGCTCTTCCCCGCGGCGGCGCCCGGCCTGTCGCGCCCGGCTGCGCCAATGCGCCCGCTGCACGGGACGGGCCGATCACAGACCCCGCCCCTCCCCTGCCCGGAATCGCTGACAGGAAAGCGGCTTCTGACACCTTCCTCATAGGAGATCGTGTCTCGCCGACGTAGGAGAACGAAACCCGCTCGACGCCGATGCTGGGCAGGGGCATCGCATCATTCCCCGGCTTGAGCGAATCGACGTCTCGAACATGCGGATAGGATCTGGGGACTGATGGCGACCATTACGATCGGCGATCCATCGATGACGATCGATGGAAACACATGCCGTGCCGCCTGGAGCATCGACAACGAGGATCTTTGGTTCGAAACGGACGATATCCGTCTCACACCCAACCTTGAGGCGGCCATCTGCGCCGTGATGCCGTGTGCAGCGAATTTGAAGCATCAAGTGGCGTGCCGCCAGCCTGTCGACGAAGACTTTGCGTTCAATATCAACAAAGTCGCGCGCCAGATGTCGGAATGGTGGGGCTCGTCTCCCGACGTTTTTGAAAGCCCTCTCGTCACGAAAACGGCTCAGGACACACGGCCTCCGGGTGGCGGAACGGCACTGTTCTTCTCAGGCGGCGTCGATTCCTTCTATTCGCTTCTCAGGTCCCCGACGCCCCCGGATGTCCTGGTTTATGTGCACGGATTCGACATTCCGCTCAACGCGACCGAGCGGATGATCGATTTCGAGAGAACGTTCAGAGACGTGGCCAGCGCGGTCAATGCCCGATCGATCATCGTGCGATCGAATTACCGGACGCATCATCTCACCCGAAAGGCAAATTGGGGGAAATGCCACGGCGGTGCCCTTGCGAGTGTTGCGCATTGCATGAGCGGGCATTTGGCGTCCGTTCAGATTTCGTCCTCGTATCCCTATGTCCACGATCGGCCCTGGGGCTCGCATTGGAAGATCGATTATTATTGGTCGACGCGTGACCTGCGTTTCTCACATTTCGGGGCCCATCTTTGGCGAGCGGAGAAACTCAAGCTCGTCATCGGCGAACCGCTCGTGCGGCAGCATCTGACGGTGTGTTGGGAGCACCGGACGACCGATCGGAATTGCGGGCAATGCGAGAAATGTCTCAGGACGATGCTGCTCCTGGCCGCCGAAGCCAAACTCGGTGAGTTCGAAACCTTTCCGAACATCGAGAGCCTGAAATCCACGATCGACGATCTTCCGAAAGTCAAGGAAGAGTACCTTGTCGTATTCGAGAGCTATTTGAGCGCTCCGCTCGAGCCAGGGCTGTTGGAGGCCATCGGGAATCTGGTCGGACGATCCCGCACGGACACTCGGGTGACCGTGCCCAGTCTCGGTGGCCCGACATCCTACTTATCGTCGGATTTTTAGACAAAGTCTTGAACAGTTCATGCTTTGTGATGAAAATACAAAGCGTATTATATAAAAATCTGCTCTGTTGGCGCCGTCTCGGCTTGAATGGAATCTTGAATGGTTTGGGACCCGGTGGCTCTCGAGAGTCGCATCAAAGATCGAAGCCGACAGGTGCGGCACGAGGCGGGCAGTCCGAATGCGGACGAGCTGCAGCGTTACGAGCTGTGCCTGCCGGACGAGAGGGCGGTGGGCGTCGTGCTCGGGATGACCCCGGAGCTCCGCGCCCTGGCGGGTCGCCACGCGACCCGCTCCTACGCGATCGATCACAGCCCGGACGCCATTGCGTTGTATGAGGATTGGCTGTCGCCGACCGCCCGAGCCCGCGAAACGGTGCTGTTTGTAAATTGGATGTCGTTGCCGACGGCGGTGCCCGAAAAGGCCGATTTCATCGTGGGCGATGGGATTTTCGGAAATCTCTTGTCCGTGCCGGACCATCGCCACTTGCTGGCGCAGATTCGAAACACCCTTGCGCCGGGGGGGCGCTTCATCACGCGGCAGGCCTTGGCGCCCGTCACCCCCGAACCGGCGGAAACCTTGATCCGACGGTACAGGCAGGGCGACCTGTCGGAGGCGGAATTCGGGTTCGACTTGAGAATCAAGGGATACTGGGCGCAGGCCTATGCCCGCGAGGATTGTCTTCTCGATTGCGGCAGGGTGTATGCGCTGATCGAGGATGACCTCAAGTCCGGGCGGCTCAGCCGGGATGAGTATGAGATTGCCCAGAGATACGTCTTTTCCGGGAAGAACATGTTCCTTCCGCAGAAGCTGTGGGAGGACGTGCTTGTTGCGAGCGGATTTACTTTCGAGCGACACCCTTTGTCGGGGAGAAGCTGGTATCCCTATTACGTGATCTATTCCTGCGAGGTTCCGCCGGCATGACCATATCCTGGCGCGCTGAGGGGCCGATCGAACGCGCGGACCGGATGCGGGTCATCCGATCAGGCTGTCGCTCGAGAGGGAGCGTCCTTCGTAGACCCCGAAGGTCATGTAGTGCAGCAGCGGATTGATGTGGGCCGCCGCGACATCCGTATACTGCGTCAGGTAGGCGGTGGTGTCGAAGGTGCCGGACGGGTCGCGGCCCTCCCGCCATCCGAACTGGTCATAATGGGCGAGGGGATCGATCCCGGCGGCCTTCACGTCGGGGTTGGCGGCGAGGTAGTCGCTCGTATCGAAGAAGGCGTTCGGATTGCGGCCCTCCCGCCAGCCGGAGGTCCGGTAATGCTGCTCGGCGAAGGCCTCGCCCAATCCCAAGGCCAGCGTGAACGCGGCGATGTCGGGATTGGCCAGGAGATAGTACTCGGCATCGAAGCCGGCACGGGCGATCAGATCGCCCGCCTGCCCGATCGCGGCATCGACCCGGCGTCCCTCGTACTGGCCGTAATCGAGGTAGTGGGCGAGCGGATCGATGCCGGCGGCCGCGACGTCCGGGTTTCGCAGGAGGTAGAGTTGCGTGTCGAAGGCGGCGCTCGGATCGCGGCCCTCGCGCCACCCGGTCGCGTGGTACTGGGCGAGCGGATCGCTCCCTGACCCGGCGACGTCCGGATTGGCGGCCCGGTAGCCGGTCGTGGAGAAGAAGGCGTTCGGATCGCGGCCCTCGCGCCAGCCGAACAGGCTGTAATGCGCCTCCGGATCGATCCCTGCCGCGCGGACATCGTCGTTGTAGACGTTGTAGAAGGCGTCGCTGACGAGCGCGCTGCGATCGACGAGATCGCCGAAATACCGGACGTAGTCCGGCCCGCTCAGGATGCGGCTGTCGTCGACCGCGACCGGTGCGCCCGCGTTGAGGGACGGGTCGAACTGATCTCCGTAATAGGTGAGCCGGTGATAGACCGCGGCGAGGAGGCCGACTTCGAGCAGCCCCGCCTCGGGATCGTAGCCCGGTCCCGGATCGAACAGAGCGGTGGCGGTCTCGAGCCTCGTCCGCCCGGCGGGATCGCCGATATAGTCGGGATCCCCGACGCGGCGGATCTCCGTGCTGTCGAGGAACCCGTTCTCGTAGTTGTCCGGTGTGGCGCTGTAATTGCCGACCGGATCACCGAAGACGACGTAGTTCTTGAGTGTTCCCCCGCTGTCCGGGCGGAGATAGGCGTCGTCGAGGCCCGGGGCCGCCCAGGTCACGCCGTCGAGGCCGAGCTGGGTCGAGACGTAGGCTGCGGCGCCCGCGCCCAGCGAGTGGCCGGTGACGACGACCCGCTCCTTCGGGATGCCCTGCTCCTCGGCGGCGGCGAGGACCGCGCGCGCGAAATCGAGGGACTGGACGAGGACGATGGGGAGGTAGCCGAAATAGAGCGCCGTGTCGGCGGCGATCTGGGCCAGCAGGAACGCCTTGCGCACGGCGATGCCCGCCGCATCCGTCCCCTCGAAGCCGATGATGACGGTGGGGTCGTCCCCTTGCGTGACGAAGGCGGCGCCGTGGAAGCCGGTGGGCGAGAGGCCGGAATCGAACTGGCCCGGCGCGTAGTCGAACCGCTCGAGCCCGAACGGGATCGAGGGCAGCCGGTCGTTGTCGGCGTTGCCGTACATCCAGCTCGCAACGTCGAAGTAGTTTTTCGTCGTCGGTGCGGTCATCACGGCGCCTCCTGCCCTGTCCGGCTCCGACCGGTGGATCGGCGTCCGGCGGATCTCGGCTCGTCGACCTGGCGCGGGGGGCGTGCCGCCGCGCGCGCCCTTCGCCACGGGACCGCCCGGCATCGATCCCGCCTGTGGCGAGCAGGACCTTCGAACGCTCCGGCTTGCCGTGACGCTGCCGCTCCATTGATTCGAGGGGCGACCCGACCCTTACGAAAGCTCGACCATATCGAAGGATTTCTCAAGCTTCGGCGGACGAATCGACATGAGGGGAGGACAAGCTGAGGTTGGGCGGGACGCTCCCCGGTCGCGGCCCCGTGCGGCGGGGGCCTCAGGGACGCACGGCGGGCGTCTCCACCGGCAACGGCGCGGCCCGCGTCGCGAGATAGAGTTCGAGCGCGACGTAGTCCGGAGCCCCGTATCCGAAGGGCTCGGCCCGCATGCCGGTGAGGCAGTTGCGCAGACGCCGCTGCAGCGAGCCCAGCCCCTGCCATTCGAGCCGGTAGAGCGGGTAGCCGGTCGGATGGCCCTGCGGGATCACGGCCGAGCCGAGGTGCCGCCCCCAATGCGCGTCGTGACAGATCGCGCAGGACAGGCCGAGCTGACCCTGGCGCGCCTCGAACAGCGCGCGGCCCTCGGCCCGGGCCGGCGCGAGCCGGGCATCGTCCGGCGGTGCGATCGGCAGGCCCCGGGACTGCGCGGCGACGAAGGCCGTCAGCGCGAGCAGGTCGGGGCTCTCGTAGGCGAGCGGGTCGGCGCCCTGGTGCGCGCGCCGGCAGGCCCTGATCCGGTCCTGAAGGTCGATCGGCCGCGCCGTCTTCTCGTCCCAGGCCGGATAGCGGGCCGCCACGCCGCGCATGCCGGCGGCCTCGCCGTGGCAGCCGGCGCAGGCCGGCCGGTCGGGCCTCGGCGGCCGCGTCCAGAGCTCGGCCCCGTCCGCGACCGCGAGCATGCCGGGATTGGCCGCCTCGTCGCGCTGCATCGCCTGAATGTCGGGTCCCATCTGCTCGAAGCTCGAGCGCCGATCGGCCGGGGCGATGGGCTCACTCCCGGCCGAGGGGGCGGCCAGCAGCAGGGCGGCGAGGACGACCGGCAGCGGGGCGCCCGGGCGGCGCGGCATCACGCGGCTCAGGCCACCGTGATCGCTGCGGTCTCGGTCTGGTCGAACCCCGCATCGCCGCGCCACGTGAAGGTGAAGCGACCGCTGCCCGTCGCGACCCAGGTGAAGGTCAGGTAGGGATTGGCGGCCGCCGCCGGGAACAGCTCGGCGCGAAAAACCTCCTCGCCCTCAAAGCGGCAGACGAACTCCGTGACGATGTTGCGCGCCAGGATGCGGCCGTCCGCGCCGGGGCGGAAGCCCGTCTCCATCGGGTGCGCGATCAGGGTCTTGATCGTGACCACCTCGCCGGGATGGGCGGTCTTCGGCAGGTTGATCAGGGTCCGGGCCATCGGGGTCAGCCCTCCAGGCAGGCCGCGAGGGTCACGATCGCGTCCGCGCTCGCCGACCAGTAGGTGCCGTCGCTCATTTCGGCGATCGCGGTGATGCGCTGCGTGTCGGCGAGCCGGATCCGGGTCGCGACCTGCGCGCGGCCCGCGCCCGGCCGCAGATGGAGCGTGACGACGTTCGGCTGCGGGTTCTTCTCGTTGAACACGCCGATGCGGCGCACGTGGTCCGCTTGCGTCATCGGGCTCTCGACGGTGATGCCGAGGGGCACCGTGTTGCCGTTGTCGACGAGCGGAGGCAGGTCGACGCTGACGCGGCCCGACTGGATCGGGTTGTCGCCGGCGAAGCGCCGGATGGCGGAGTCCGTCGTTTCGGTGCGCGGCACCGCCGCTGCGGCCGGCCGCAGCGCGACCGCCAGCATCGTCCCGGCCGCCCCGGCCAGCACCCGGCGCCGGTCGACCCGCCCCGTCCGTCCCAGACCCACCGTGCGCATGGTGTTCCCTCAAGGCTCCCGCAGGGTCGCCAGGAAGGCGACGACATCCTCGATCTCGGCCGCGGTCAGGATCGGGCGGCCCTGCCAGGCCCGGCCCACGCGGACGAGCCCCGACAGGCGGTAATAGGATGGCATGATGGTGTCCGGGTTCAACGCCTGCCCGTCCACCAGGCGCAGGCGCAGCTGCGCCGGGCTCCGGCGGGCGCCGATGCCCGCGAGATCCGGGGCGAGGTTGCCCTGGAAGCGCTCCTCCGGGAAGGGCCCGGCATGGCAGAGCAGGCAGAGGCCCCGGGCCCGGTCGGTCACGATGGCCCGGCCGCGGGCCGGATCGCCCGGCCTGCCGGTGAGGGGGGCGGGAATTCCGTCGCCGACGATCGTGACGGGCTCCGCGCCCTCCTCGGCCCGCGCCGCCGTGAGGGCGAGCGCCAGCCCCGAGGCGACCAGGCCGGCGGCCCGGCGGCTCACCCGAACACGTCCCGGGTGATGGTCCGGTACCAGCTCTCGGCATAGGCCGCCTCCTGCGCGCGCACCGCGTCCGGCGCGTCGAGCGGGCTGATGCCGCCGGCCCCCGGCACGTCCGCGAGCAGCCCGTCGGTCGGGCGGAACACGCCCGCGACCGAGATCCCGTAATCCGGGGCCACGAGGCTCCAGCAGGTGTTGATGAGGCGCGGGCTCTGGGGCTCGCGCCCGGCCAGCAGGTCGATCACCGCCTGCGCGCAGACCTTGCCCTGCGCGTTGGCCGAGAAGGCGGATTTCGGCATGGCCCCGCCGATGGCCGCGTCCCCGATCACGTGGATGCCGGGCACGAGGCGCGACTCGAAGGTCGCCGGGTCGATCGGGCACCAGCCGCTGCGGTCGGCGCAGCCGGCGAGCGCGGCGATGTGCCCGGCGCGCTGGGGCGGGATGATGCAGGCGACGTCCGCCTTCACCTCGGCGAAATCGGTGCGCACGACCATCGCGGCCGCATCGACCTCGCTGACCTGCCCGCCGGCCGCGAGCGGCACCCATTCGAGCACGTCCGGATAGAGCCTCGCCCAGGCCGCCGCGAACAGCTTCTGCTTCGAGAAGGTGTCCTTGGCGTCGAGCAGGATGAGCTTCGCGCGCGGCTTCCGGGTCTTCAGGAAATGGGCGATCAGGCTCGCGCGCTCGTAGGGGCCGGGCGGGCAGCGATAGGGGTTCGCCGGCGCCGAGAGCACGACGGTGCCGCCCTCCGGCATGGCGGCGAGCTGGCGGGCGAGCAGGACGGTCTGCGCCCCGGCCTTCCAGGCATGCGGCATGGCCTCGGCGGCCTGCGCGTCGTAGCCCGGCACCGCGTCGAAGCGCAGGGCGATCCCCGGCGAGAGGATGAGGCGGTCGTAAGGCAGCACCGTCCCGTCGCCGAGGCTCACCCGGCGCGCGGCCGGATCGACCGCCTCGGCGCGGGCGTGCACGAGCCGGAGTCCGGCCCGGCCGAGCGCGTCGTAGCCGAAGCGTTGCGCCTCGATCCCGCGCAGGCCGACGACGACGGCATTGCTCCCCGTGCAGGCGACGTAGTGGTCGGCCGCCTCGACGAGGGTGACGTCGACACCGCCGGCGGCGAGGCCGCGCGCCGCCGTGGCGCCGCCGAATCCGGCGCCGACCACCACGACGCGCGGGGGCGTGCCGCCGCGCGCCGGGCGCGCCAGGGCGACGGCCGCGGCCCCGCCGATCAGCGCCCGGCGGGTCGGCGCGGCGCTGTCCCCGGAACCAGGCGGCGATGGCGCGGCTCTCGGCCGCGTCGAAGCCCTTGGCGATGCGGGTCATCAGGGTAGCCGGCCGCGCCCCGGAGCGGAAGGCCTCGAGCGCCGCCACGATCTCGGCCTCGGGCCGTCCGGCCAGCGCGCCCATGGCCGCGCCCATGGCCGCGCCCATGGCCGCGCCCTTGGCCGCGCCCTCGCCGTGGCAGCCGGTGCAGGACGAGGCGCCCGGGGGCGGACGCAGCTCCGCTCCGCCCGCCCCCGGGCCGCAGACGAGGGCTCCGAGCGCCAGCACGACCGCGCCCGCCGCTCTCATGCCCGGCGCAGGTCCGTGTCCTTCAGGGGCAGATGGCGCACGCGCTTGCCGGTGGCCGCGAAGACCGCGTTCAGCACGGCGGGCGCTGCCACCGCGATGGTCGGCTCGCCGACGCCGCCCCAGAAGCCGCCCGACGGGATCAGGATGGTCTCGACCGCCGGCATCGCCTCCATCCGCATGACCGGGTAGCTGTCGAAGTTGGTCTGCTCGATGCGCCCGTCCTTCACGGTGCAGGCGCCGTAGAGCGCGGCCGACAGGCCGTAGACGAAGGAGCCCTCGACCTGCGCCTCGATCTGCTGCGGGTTCACCGCGTGGCCCGGATCGGTCGCCGCCACGATGCGGTGGATCTTCAGGGCGCCCGACTCGGAGACCGAGACCTCGGCCGCGCCCGCCACGTAGCTGCCGAACCCCATCGTCTGGCAGAGGCCGCGAGAGACCCCCTCCGGCGGCTTCTGATCCCAGCCGATCTTGTCCGCCACCGCCTGCAGCACCGCGCGGTGCTTGGGATGGTGGCCCATGAGCTTGAGCCGGAAGGCCAGCGGGTCCTGGCCGGCCGCGTGGGCCAGCTCGTCCATGAAGCATTCGAGGTAGAGGGCGTTCGGGTTCAGGTTCACGCCCCGCCAGAATCCCGGCAGGATATGCGGGTTGCGCATGGCGTGATCGATGAGGATGTTCGGGATCGTGTAGCCGATCGCCGCCTCCGGCCCGCCCGGATTGAGGCCCTGGAAGGTGACGGGGTCGCGGCCCTCGACCATGCGCTGGGGCGCGACCGAGGCCAGGATCGACTGGCCGGAAATCCGCATGTGCAGGCCGGTGAGCTGGCCGTCCTTGTCCAGGGCCGCGCGCATGCGGCACTGCGTGACCGGGTGGTAGCGCCCGTGCGTCATGTCCTCTTCGCGGGTCCAGATCAGCTTGACGGGCGTGCCCGGCATCTCCTTGGCGATGAGCACCGCCTGCCGCAGCCAGTCATGCGTGGCGCCGCGGCGCCCGAACCCGCCGCCGAGATGGATCTTGTGGACCTCGCAGGCGGTGGCCGGCAGGCCCGCGGCCTCGGCGGTGGCGGCAAGCGCGGCCTCGCCGTTCTGCGTGGGCGCCCAGACCTCGCAGCGTTCCGCCGTCCAGATCGCGGTGGCGTTCATCGGCTCCATGGTGGCGTGGTTCTGGAACGGCACGCCGTAGACGGCCTCCACCACCTTTGCGGCGCCCTTCAGCGCGCCCGCCACGTCGCCCGACGTGTTGCCGATGAAGGCCTCCTGCGCGTCGAGCCCCGCGCGCAGGGTCTCGGCGATGGTCGCGCTGGAGACCGTCGCGTTCGGGCCCTCGTCCCAGACGACCGGCAGCGCGTCGAGGGCGGTCTTGGCGCGCCAGAACGTGTCCGCCACCACCACGACCGCGCTGTCGCCGATCTGCAGCACGCGCTTGACGCCGGGCATGCCGGACACGGCCGCCGCGTCGAAGGAGGTCACGCTGCCGCCGGTCACCGGGCAGTCGCGGATCGCGGCGTTGAGCAGGCCGGGCAGGGTCAGGTCGATGCCGTAGACCTGGGAGCCGTCGAGCTTGGGCCGTGTGTCGAGGCGCTTCAGCGGCTTGCCGGCGAGGATCCAGTCCTTGGGATCCTTCAGGACCACGTCCTTCGGCGGCTCGATCGTCGCGGCCACCGCCGCGACCGCCCCGTAGGTGGTCGTGCGGCCGGAGGGGACATGGGTGATCACGCCCCGCTCGGTGCGGCACGTCTCGGCCGGCACGCCCCAGCCCTTGGCGGCGGCGGCGACCAGCATGGCGCGGGCGGCGGCTCCGCCCTTGCGCACGTATTCGTGCGACTCGCGGATGCCGCGGCTGCCGCCGGTCGAGTAATCGCCCCAGACCCGCTTGCGGGCGAGGTTCCGGCCCGGGCTCGGATATTCCGTGGTGACGCGGGCCCAGTCGCAATCGAGCTCCTCGGCCACGAGCTGGGCCAGCCCGGTGAGCGTGCCCTGGCCCATTTCCGAGCGGGCGATGCGGATCACGACGGTGTCGTCCGGCTTCACGACGACCCAGGCATTCACCTCGGGCTCCGCCGCGGCGGGGGCGGCCCGGGCGGGGGCGAGGAACGGGATGTGGAAGCCGAGGCTGAAGAGACCGGCCCCGGTCAGCCAGGCGCGGCGCGACGGACGAAGCCCCCGATCGGTCGGCTGATCGAGAGTGTGGCGAGCGGTTCGGCGATCGACGCGCATCGGTCTTCCCCTCAGCCGGACTGACCGCGCTCGGCGGCCAGCTTGATGCCCGCGAGCACACGGTTGTAGGTGCCGCAGCGGCAGATATTCGTGATCTCGGCGCGGATCTGCGCATCGCTCGGCCGCGGGGTCTGCGCCAGCAGGGCCACCGACGCCATGATCATCCCCGGCTGGCAGAAGCCGCATTGCGGCACGTCGAGCTCCGCCCAGGCCTGCTGGACCGGATGGTCGGCGCCGGGCGCTAGCCCCTCGATCGTGACGATTTTCTGCCCCGGCTCGATCGCTGAGAGCGGGACCGAGCAGGCGCGCACCGCGGCGCCGTCGACATGCACGGTGCAGGCGCCGCATTGGGCGATGCCGCAGCCGTACTTCGTGCCGGTGAGCCCGATCTGCTCGCGGATCACCCACAGGAGCGGCGTGTCCGGCTCGGCATCGACCTCGCGCAGGACGCCGTTGACGTTCAGACGCGCCATGTCGGGCAACTCCTTGGAACGATCCTAAGGCATACGGTATCCCTGCCGGCCGCGACATCCAAGGGGCCGGGCGCGCGATCGGGCGTGGCCTGACGGCGCGGGGGCGCCCGCGATCCTCAGAGGGCCGGATCGGGCCTCGGGCCTTGGAGGGCCCAGGCGCGACGGGACGCCGCCTCCCCTGCCGAACCTCCCCTACCCCGTCTCCCTCGCCGCGCCGCCCGCCTCAGCAGGCCGCGACATTGACGGCGAGGCCGCCCAGCGAGGTCTCCTTGTACTTGTCCTGCATGTCGTGGCCGGTCTGGCGCATGGTCTCGATCACTTCGTCCAGGGTGACGTAGTGGAGGCCGTCGCCGCGCAGCGCCAGCGAGGCGGCGGCGACCGCCTTGTTGGCCCCGAAGGCGTTGCGCTCGATGCAGGGGATCTGGACGAGTCCGCCGATCGGGTCGCAGGTCATGCCGAGATGGTGCTCCATCGCGATCTCGGCGGCGTTCTCGACCTGGAGGGCGTTGCCGCCCAGCACCGCGGCGAGGCCCGCCGCCGCCATGGCGGCGGCCGAGCCGACCTCGCCCTGGCAACCGACCTCGGCGCCGGAGATCGAGGCGCGGCGCTTGATGAGGCCCCCGATCGCGGAAGCCGTCAGCAGGAAATCGCGGCCCTTGGCGTCGCACCAGCCGGGGCAGAAGGTGACGACGTAGCGCAGCACCGCCGGGACGATGCCGGCCGCGCCGTTGGTCGGCGCGGTGACGACCCGGCCGCCCGCGGCGTTCTCCTCGTTGACGGCCAGCGCGAACAGGCTGATCCAGTCCATGATCTCGTGCGCCGGGCGGCTGTTGGTGAGCCGCGCCGCTTCGAGCTGCCCGTGCAGCCGCTTGGCGCGGCGCCGGACCTTGAGGCCGCCGGGCAGTTCACCCTCGATCCGCAGCCCGCGCTCGATGCAGGCGAGCATGGCGTCGCGGATCGCGTCGAGCCCGGCCTCGATCGCGGCCTCGGACCGGAGCGCCCGCTCGTTCTCCATCTGCACCTGGGCGATGCTGAGGCCCGTTTCGGCGCAGATCACCAGCAACTCGGCGGCGCTGGCGAAGGGGCGGGGCACCGGCAGCGCCTCGAGCCCGCCGCCCTCCGGCTCGCCCTCGTCCACGACGAAGCCGCCGCCGACCGAGTAGCAGACCGTCTCGGCCAGCACGCCGCCCGCGCCGTCATGCGCCCGGAAGCGCATGCCGTTGGTGTGGCGCGGCAGGATCTCGGTGAAGTTGAAGACGAGGTCGCGCGCCGTGTCGAAGGCCACGGGGGAGGTCGCGCCCGGAACGTCGAGAGCGCCGCGCGCGGTGAGCGCCTGCGCGTAGGCGGCCACGTGGTCGGGATCGACGGTGGCCGGGTCATGGCCGAGGAGGCCGAGGAAGATCGCCACATCGGTGCCGTGGCCGCGGCCGGTCCAGGCCAGCGAGCCGAAGATCTCGGCGCTGATCCGGACCGCGGTCGCCTCGCCCGCGAGCCGTTCGCGGAAGCGGCGCGCGGCGATCATCGGGCCGACCGTGTGCGAGCTCGATGGTCCGATGCCGATCTTGAACAGGTCGAAGACGCTGATCATCCCTCGCCGATCCCCTCGCCCGCCCCCGTGAGGGCGTCGGACGTTTATGGCGAAAGAGCGCGGGCATTTCACCTAGAGCCGTGCCCGATCACGTTGAAACGTGAGCACGGCTCTCGGTCTTTGTTGTGTCGCGCTCTCTTCAGCCGAACCGGGTTCCACTTCGGCGGAGAGCGCTCGAGTCGCCGCGAGGCGGGCGTCGGTCGTGGGGGTACCCGATCCGCTCCGAGGGGGGGCGGCACGGGCCGCCGGTCGAACCATCCCGTCGAGGAGGCGGAGACCGGCCCACGGGTCAGATCATGGTCTGGCCGCCATTGATCGAGAGCGTGGCGCCGGTGATGAACCCCGACGTCTCGGCCGCCAGGAACGCGACGGCACCGGCGATTTCCTCGACCTGGCCGATCCGGCCGACCGGGATGCCCGCGGCGAGACGCGCCAGGATGGGGTCCGGCAGCGCGCTCACCATGTCGGTCGCGACATAGCCCGGGGCCACCACGTTGACCGTGATGCCCCGCCCGGCATTCTCCTGCGCCAGGGCCTTGGCGAACCCGATCACGCCGGCCTTGGACGCCGCGTAATTCGTCTGGCCGGGCAATCCGATCTGGCCGCTCAGCGAGGCGATCAGGACGATCCGCCCGAAGCCCCGCGCACGCATGCCGTCGATCAAAGGCCGGGTGCAGGCATATTGGGAATCGAGGTTGGTGCGGATCACCGCCTGCCAGCGCTCGAAGGTCATCTTGTGAAAGACGCCGTCGCGGGTGATGCCGGCATTGTTCACCAGGGTGTCGATGGGGCCGAGATCGGCCTCGATCCGGCCGATGCTGTCCGCGCAGGCGGCGGCGTCGCCGACATCGAACTTGTAGACCGGGAGACCGGTCTCCGTCGCGAAGCGCGCGGCGGTGGCGTCGTCGCGGGCGTAGTTGACGGCGACGCGGTAGCCCAGGGCGTGCAGGCGCCGCGCGATCCCCGCGCCGATCCCGCGGGTTCCGCCCGTCACGAGGGCAATCCGCTGTCCCATCGCCTGCCGTCCTGTTGCCGGATCCCGAATGGCCTGCCGCCGGACCGCTCCCGCCGCCGTCAGCGGGGAGTTCCGACGCCCGAAAACATGAAGGTCGCGACCTTCGGCCGGCCGACATAGCCGGTCGACAGATCGGAGACCGAAAAGCCCGCCTGCTCGATCAAGGCGGGCATCGGCCTGTTGATGTTGCAGCCCCCGGCAAGATGCAGCCAGACCGGGTTCAAGCGGTCCTGCCAGCGGCGTACCGAGGGCTCGGGCGAGCGTCCGTGCTCGGCGAACAGGAGCTTCCCGCCCGGCCTCAGCACGCGCCGCACCTCGGCCAGCACGGCCGCGGCGTCGGGCACCGTGCACAGGGTCCAAGTCGTCACCACGGTGTCGATGCTGCCGCTGTCGATCGGCAGGGCGTCGCCGCGCGCCGCGAGCAGCCGGCACGGAAAGGCGGCCCCCCGGGCCCCCTCCGCGGCCATGTCGAGAAAGGCGCGCGACGGCTCGATCCCGATGACGGCGGTCACGTCGGGTCCGTAGAACGGGAGGTTCAGGGCCGGCCCGATGCCGAGTTCGAGGACGCGCCCCGTCGCAGCCCGGCCGATCCGGCTGCGAAAGGGAACGAGATCCTTCTGCCGCATCGCGGAGGCGAGAAGTTTCGGCAGGACGTAGCGCGCGTACCAGCCCATCGGCTCCGCCTCTAGGACCGGGTCAGGGAATGGGGGGCCAGGTCGGTCCAGACGCGATCGACATAGGCCATGCACTCCTCCTTCGATCCGCTCGGCCCCGTCTTCGCCCAACCCTCGGGAATCGCCTTGGCCGCGGGCCAGAGGGAGTATTGGCCCTCGTCGTTCACGAGGACGACGAAGCGCGTGCCGTCCATGCTGAAATCGTCGATCACCGGCTCTGCCGCGTCCATGCTTCGCTCCTAGGCCCTCGTTGCGATCGGCTGGTTCCCCTCCCGCTCGCTCACGGACGGGCCGGACAAGGCCCGCGCGATCACGGGGCCGATCTGTGCCAGCGCCGCGGGATGCAGGAGATCGTCGTGCAGGCTGTCGACGTCGTGGACGTCGAGCGTCCCGCGCAGAGAGGGACGCCAATCGTCCGGGTTCCGCGCCGGCAGATCCGGCCTGTGGCGGGTCGCCCGGAGGAAGGTGATCGTCCCGTCGAAGATGTCGGGCTCGAACCCTGCGATGAGGTCTTCCGCATGCCGGAAGGATTCGAGGATCCGCGCGCGATGCGCCGCGTCGATCGCGTCGAATCCGGGCAGTGCGGCCGCGACGGTGGCGTCGCCATCGAGGGCCAGGACGCCTTCGAGAATCGCGGCATGCCGCCGGTCGCGCTCACCCGGGCTTTCCCCCTCCGACGGCGCCTGCCGCTGGGAGGGGAAGCTGTCGAGCAGGATGAGCGTCGCCACGGTCCGGCCTCCCGCCTGCAGGCACGTCGCCATCGCATGGGCGAGGTGGCCGCCGAGCGACCAGCCGAGCAGGTGATACGGCCCCTCCGGCTGCGCGCGCAGCAGGACATCGACGTAATCCTCCGCCATCGCGCGGAGGCTGCCCGGCGCGGCGCCCGGCTCGCTCAAGCCTCGCGCCTGCAGCGCGAAGACCGCCCGCGGGCCGGGGATGTGCGGCAGCAAGCCGTAATAGGGCCAGCCGAGGCCACCGGCCGGATGGATGCAGAACAGCGCCGCTGCGTCGGTGCCCGCCCGCAGGGGCAGCAGGACCCGGAACGCGTCGAGCGCGTCGCCGCCGGCCGCCTTCAGGCGCCCGGCGATGCCGGCCGGGGTCGGCGCCTCGAACAGGGTGCGGATCGAGAGGTCGGCGTCGAAGGCCTGGCGGATGCGCGCGATCAGGCGCAGGGCGAGCAGCGAGTGCCCGCCGAGATCGAAGAAGCTGTCGTCGGGCCCGACCCGATCGAGCCCGAGCGCCTCCGCGAACAGAGCACACAGCCGCTCCTCTTCGGGGCCCGCGGCCGCGCGACGGCTCGAGGCGACGAAATCGGGCGCGGGCAGCGCCCGGCGATCGATCTTCCCGCTCGGCGTCAGCGGCATGGCCGCCAGAACGACGATGGCCGCCGGAACCATGTAATCGGGCAGCCGCTCCGCCAGGGCGCGGCGCAGGAAGGCGGTCTCGGTGGCGAGCCCGGGTTTCGCGACGATGTAGCCGACGAGCTGGGGGTCGCCGTTGCGGTCCTGCCGCACCACGACGCAAGCCTCGGCGACGGAGGCCTGCCCCCCCAGCACCGCCTCGACCTCGCCCGGCTCGATGCGGAAGCCGCGGATCTTCACCTGATCGTCGGCGCGGCGCAGATGCTCGATCGTGCCGCGCTCCTGCCAGCGCACGACGTCGCCGGTGCGGTACATGCGGCTCCCGGGCGGTCCGAACGGGCAGGCGATGAAGCGGCTGGCGGTGAGGCCGGCGCGGTTGAGATAGCCGCGGGCGAGCCCGGCGCCCGCGATGTAGAGCTCGCCCGCCACCCCGACCGGGACCGGCTGCAGGGCCGCATCGAGGACGTAGAGCTGCGTGTTCCAGATCGGGCGCCCGATCGCGCCGCGCAGCGGCTCGCCGCGGCGCAGCTCGATCCAGGTCGAGTAGGTCGTGGTCTCCGACGGAGCGTAGAGGTTGCAGACACTCGCGACGCCGGTCTCGCGGAAGACGCGGTCGACCAGATCCTGCTTGAGCGTCTCGCCGCCGAAATTGATCGTGCGGACACCGGCTGGGATCGGTCCGGCATCGATCACCGCCGCGAAGGCGGAGGGCACCATGTTGACGACCGAGATCTCCGCCTCGATCGCGGCGAGCGCGAGGGCGTTGTCGACGAGATGGACAGTATGGCCCGCGAGCAGGGGCACGAGGCATTCGAACACCGCGACGTCGAAGTTCAGCGAGGTCGCGAACAGGGCGTTCCGCAATTGCGCGGGGGTGTAGGCCTCGTGCGCCCAGCCGATCAGGTTGACGGCGTTGCGATGAGTCAGGCTGGTGCCCTTCGGCGTTCCGGTGGAGCCTGATGTGTAGATGACGTAGGCGGGATGGTGGGGGGTGAGCGGAGCGGTGCGCGCGTCGTCGCCGAGATCCGCCGCCGACAGGTCGGCCAGTTGCGCCTGCAGGGCCGGATCCTCGGGCAGGATCACCGCCACCTGCGCCGGCGGGGCGAGCTCGGCCCGC
>NZ_CAKLBV010000017.1 GCF_920984675.1 Methylobacterium sp. Leaf118 | reverse complement strand
ATGCCGCGCTCCCCTCGGCGGGTGACGGGCGCGGCGCCGCCCCCCTCCTCCGCACCGGGCGAGCGGCCTGGAGCGTGGTGAAGGTCGGCGGCAGCCTCGTCTCCGACCCGGAGCGCCTGCGCGCGGTCCTGTCGGCCTGCCTCGCGCAGGCGCCCATCGCGGTGGTCCCCGGCGGCGGCCCCTTCGCCGAGGCCGTACGGACGAGCCAGGCCGCCCTGGGCTACGACGACCGGCTCGCCCATCGCCTCGCGCTCGACGCCATGGGCCGCATGGCCGAAATTCTGTGCGCCCTCGAACCGCGGCTGACCGTCGCGGCGGACGTGGACGCCGTCGCGAGTGTCCTCGGCGCGGGCGGCTGCGTCGTGTGGGACCCGGCGGCCCTGAAGGCCGGGGCGCCGGACATCGCCGAGAGCTGGGCGGTCACCTCGGACAGCCTCGCCCTCTGGCTCGCGACCCGGCTCGGCGCCGGGCGCTGCATCCTCGAAAAGGCCGCGCCCGTGCCCGACGCCGATCCGCAGGCGCTCGCCGCCGCCGGCCTCGTGGACGCAGCCTTTCCGCGTTTCGCCGCGGCCTTCCCCGGCGCGATCGTGGTGCGCGGGCCCGAACGCGCGGAGCGGGCGGCATGAGCGCCCCCGAGCACCTCGTCTTCATCACCGGCAAGCTGGCCCATGCCCGGCTGGAGAAGGTGGCCGCGACGCTGCCCCCCGAGCGCTACACCTGGACCATCGCGGATGCCGGAGTGAAGGTCGCCGCGCTGATGACGGAAGAGATCATCAAGCGCCGGGTGACGATGCCGGAGGGCGCGACCCGTATCGTCCTGCCCGGCCGGTGCCGGGCGAACCCCGAGGCGCTCTCGGTTCATTTCGGCCTGCCGGTCGAGCGCGGGCCCGACGAGATCGTCGATCTGCCGGCCCATCTCGGGCTCACCGCCCGCAAGGTCGACCTGTCGCGCCACGACCTGCGCATCTTCTCCGAGATCGTCGACGCCTCGAAGATGACCCCGGACCAGATCGTCGCGAAGGGGCGCGACCTCGCCCGCCGCGGGGCCGACGTGATCGACCTCGGCGGGCTGCCCGATACCGCGTTCCCGCATCTCGAGGACAGCGTGCGGGCGCTGAAGGCGGCGGGCTTGAGGGTGAGCGTCGATTCCTTCTCCCTGGACGAGTTGACCCGGGGCGCGAAGGCGGGCGCCGACTACCTGCTCAGCCTCAACGAGGAGACGCTGGACCTCGCCTTCGAGACCGATGCGGTGCCGGTCCTCGTGCCGATGCGGCCCGACGACCTGCCCTCCCTGGACCGGGCCATCGAGCGGATGGAGCGGGCGGGACGCCCCTACATGGCCGACCCGATCCTGGAGCCGATCCATTTCGGCTTCGTGGATTCCATCGCCCGCTACCGCGACACCCGCGCCCGCTGGCCGCAGATCGAGATGATGATGGGCACGGGCAACCTCACCGAGCTGACCGAGGCCGACAGCCTCGGCGTCACGGCGCTGCTCGTCGGCATGTGCTCGGAACTCGCCATCCGCAACGTGCTGATCGTGCAGGTCTCGAACCATACCCGGCGCACCGTCGAGGAGCACGACGCCGCCCGCCGGGTCATGTACGCGGCGAAGGCCGACGCGGCCCTGCCCAAGGGCTACGGCCGGGCGCTTCTCGCCCTTCACGACAAGCGCCCCTTCGTGCAGACCCCGGACGAGATCGCCGCCCTCGCCGCCGAAGTGCGCGACCCGAACTACCGCATCGCCGTCGCGGAGGACGGCATCCACGTCTACAACCGCGCCATCCACCGGACCGGCACCGACGCGATGGCCTTCTTCCCGGACCTCAGCGTGGAGAGCGATGGCGCCCATGCGTTCTATCTCGGGGGCGAGTTGACCAAGGCCGAGACCGCCCTGCGCCTCGGCAAGCGCTACGTGCAGGACGAGCCCCTGGATTGGGGCTGCGCCGCCGACCGGCCCGAGGAGGACACCACCGCCTTCAAGGCGGCGGGGCCGACCCGCTCGGCCCATACCCGCCACAGCGGTCCCGAGGCGTCCGAGGCGGCCCGCGCCGCCGCGGTGCCGACGGAGCGGGACGCGGCACCGCCGGAGACCGAGACCGGATCGGGTGCGGACGGGCGACGCGATGGACTCGCGGAGCCGCGGGGGGGGCGCATCGTCTGCGGCCGGCTGGTGCCGGACGAGGAGCGGGGCTGAGCGATGCCGCTGATCTTGGAGACCGTCGTCACCACCGTCTCGGCCGAGGGGACGATGCACCTCGTGCCGTTCGGCCTGATCCGGGAGGGCGAGGATTTCGTGCTCGCCCCGTTCCGGCCCTCGCCCACCATCGCGAACCTTTCGGAGCAGCCGTATTTCGCGGCGTCCGCGCCGAGCGACGTGCGGGTGATCGCCGGCGTGGTCACCGGTCGGCGCGACTGGCCGGTGGTGCCCTGCCAGAGAATTCCGGGCCAGCGCCTCGCCGAGTGCTTCGGCCATGCGGAGTTCGAGGTGGCGAGCCTCGAGGACGACGTGACCCGGCCGCGCTACCGGGGCCGGATGGTGCATGCGGAGAGCCACGTGCCCTTCATCGGCTACAACCGGGCGCAGGCCGCCGTGATCGAGGCCGCCATCCTCTCGACCCGGCTGCACATGCTGGAACCCGAGAAAATCCTGGCCGAGATGGCCTACCACGCCATCGCCATCGCCAAGACCGCCGGCCCCGCCGAGCGCGAGGCCTGGGACTGGATCGAGGACAAGGTCGCGCAGGCTCTGGGGCGCAGCGAGCGCGTCCTGCCGCGATCCGGACCGGGCTCGTAGACGGCCCGGCCTGACAGGAGATCTCGCCGGCACCGGGGCCGCCCGGAGCCGGGGGGAGAGAGGCGGCCCGGCCCCGGGCGGCCTCGCGGACCCACAAATTTTCCGTGAACAGACGCTGGCCCCACTGGCCAAGCGGAGGTGGCGGGCGATGTGTGGAGACGCATCGATCGAGGGATGACGAGCGCCGCTCTCCGGGGGCGCCGTCTGGGAGGAGACGAAAAGAATGCAGTTCAGGACACTCGCCGCGGTCGCGGCGCTGGCGACGGTCACCTTCGCGGCGCAGGCTCACGGCCCCACCCGCCAGAAGGTCTCGGAGTCGATCGAGATCAACGCTCCCGCCGACAAGGTCTGGGCAATGGTCGGCAACTTCCAGGACGGGAGCTGGATCCCGGTCGTCGAGAAGACCGAGGGCAAAGGCGGCAACGAGGTCAAGGCGACCCGGACGCTGACGCTCAAGGGCGGCGCCACGGTCGAGGAAGAGCTCGGCAAGTACGACGCCGAGAAGAAGACCTTCATGTACCGGATCACCAAGGTCGACGTGAAGACCCTGCCGGTCAACGACTATTCCTCGACGGTCGAGGTCGAGGGCGACGGCTCCAAGACCAAGCTGACCTGGAAGGGCGCCTTCTACCGCGGCTACATGAACAACGATCCGCCGCCGGACCAGAACGACGAGGCCGCCAAGAAGGCCGTCTCCGGGCTGTACAAGGCGAGCCTCGAGAACGTGAAGGCCAAGGCCGAGAAGGGCTCGTAGGGCGTCCCATGATGCGGAGAGTCGGCCTGTTCAACGATCTGCGGTGGACGCGCCGGCTCTCCTCCCCTCTCCCCGCCGCGGGAGAGGGGGCCCCGCGGAGCAGATCGGCTGAGGGGAGCGCCCCCGCCTCCGACCGCCCCACAGGCACCGTGTCCCGCGCGGGAGCCGGGGCGGCAGCCCGCCGGCTGACCCTCTGCCTGGGCCTTGCCACGCTTCCGGCCCCCGCGCTGGGGCAGGAGGCGATCGTCACGACGCAACTCGGCAACGCCGTCGAGATCATCGATCTTCCCTCCCGCACCATCCTGTCCACGATTCCCGTCGCGGGGGCGCCGGCCGGCATCGCGCTCTCGCCCGACCGCCGCCGCGCCTATGTGAGCCGGCCGGAGGGGCACGGCGTCACGGTGATCGACCTCGAGGCCCGCAAGGCCCTCGCCGAGGTGAGCCTGCCCGGCGGACCGCTCGGAATCGGCGTCAACCCGGTCTCGGGGGATGTCTACGTGGCCGACTGGTTCGGCGCGCGCGTGTTCGTGCTGCGCGCCACCCCCGAGGGATTGCGCCCGGACGGCGAGATCGCCACCGGCAAATCCCCGTCCGGCCTCGCGGTGACGCCGGACGGAGCCACCCTGCTGGTGGCCAACCGGGAATCCGATTCCGTCTCGGTCATCGACGCCGCCGCGCGCCGGGAGATCCGGCGCATCCCGGTCGGCACGCATCCGTTCGGCCTGACGCTCTCGCCCGACGGCACCCGCGCCTTCACGGCGAACGTCCTGTCCGACGACGTCTCGGCCATCGACTTCGCCGCCGGCCGCGAGACGGGCCGGGTGGCGACCGGGCAGCGCCCCTACGTCATCGCCTTCGCGCAAGGCCAGGGCGGCCTGCGCGGCTTCGTGACCGACCAGTATTCCAACACCGTGACGGTGTTCGACCCCGCCACGATGGCGCGGGTCGGCACGGTCGATGTCGGGGATCATCCGGAAGGCATCGCAGCGACGCGGGACGGCCGGACGATCGTGGTGGCGAATTGGGGCGACAACGGCCTGAGCCTGATCGACCCCGCGACCCTGACGGTCACCGGAACGGTCGCGACCGGTGACGGCCCCCGCGCCTTCGGGGATTTTCTGCGGTAGCGCCCCCTTTGGAGGGGCTCCGCTGGCCGGACCGAAAGTCTGGCCGCGCCGGACCGAAGGTCAGGCGGCCGCGGGCGGTTCGCCGCTCTCGCCCTCCGCGGGGGAGTTCAGGATATCTTCCAGCTCGTCCACGAGCCGGTCGATCTGGTCCTCGCTCGCCAGCACCTTGGTGGTGCGCCCGTCCGCGGTGACGAAGGCGAGTTCGATGTCCCGGCCCTCACGGGTCGCCAGGATCCGGGTCAGCTTGCTCGGGGCGGTCATGCGTCGTCCTCGTCCTTCTCCTCGGGGCGTCGTCCCCGATCAACCTGCCGGGCGAGCCCGGCGTCTCATCCGATCAGCCCCACCGCGACGGCTGGTCCGCAGGTCGAGACCCAGTCCGACCCCTCCGCCGCCCCCTGTTCGGCGATGAGGCCGGTGAGCGGCACGGAGCGGCGCCCGAGCCGGGCGGCGAGGCGTTCGGCCAGGAAACGGCCGGCCCCACAGACGACCAGGGGGGCGTCCCCGGGCAGGTCGGGGCGGGAGAGCAGCATCGCGGCGGCATCGTGCAGCGGACGCATCTGCGTCTCGGCGAACCAGCCGGCCAGGGCCCGCCACTCCTCCGG
This sequence comes from Methylobacterium sp. Leaf118, assembly GCF_920984675.1. Classification (GTDB taxonomy): domain Bacteria; phylum Pseudomonadota; class Alphaproteobacteria; order Rhizobiales; family Beijerinckiaceae; genus Methylobacterium. The sequence continues at coordinate 83,259 of NZ_CAKLBV010000017.1, read as the reverse complement.
GCTGCCCTCGTCCCAGTCGCGGCCGACCATCCGGGCGAGCCGGGTCTCGGTTTCGCGCAGCGACTTGCCCTTGAGATCGGCGCTGTGCTGCTGGTCGGCGCCCTCCGGCAGGTCGCCGGTGAGGCGGTGGATGTCGGCGGCGGTCGCGAAGGTCTCGGCCATCAGCGCCGTGCGCCGGCCGCGCCAGGGCGCATGGGTCGCGAAGGCGAGGAGCGGCGTGCGCACCACGCCGGTATAGACGAGCTCGCCCGTCTCCAGGCGCTCCGCATCGCTGTAGCCGCGGGCGGCCGGATGCCCGCCGACGACCGGGATCAGGTCGGCGGTGGTCGAGCCGATATCGACGAGGAGCGCCGCCTGCGCGTGCCGGCCGACGAGGGCGGCGGTGGCGTGCCAGTTCGCGGAGGCGACATCGCCGGCATGCGCACGGGCGGCCTCGGGTGCCACGAAGCCGGAGCGGCCCGCATAGATGCGCACCGGGCCCGCCAGGGTCGCGGCGGCCCAGGCCGAGAGCTTGTCGACGCCGTCGGCCCGGTCGGCGAAGCAATCGGTCAGCTCCCCGGTCATGGTGACCGCGTGCACGGCCTCGCCCCGGGTCCAATCCGGCAGGGTCGCGAAGGTGTCGTCGAGGGCGCGCACGCCGCGCCAGAGGGCGCAGGCGGCCTGCGAGGCCGCGACGACGCGGCCGTCCTCGATCAAGGCCGCCTTGACATGCACCCCGCCGAGATCCCACCCGACGACCCTGGTCTGTTTCCGGTTCACGCGATGGCTCTCGGATTCGAACGGCGGACGGCGCCCTTCCGGCTGATCCCGGTGATCGATCTGCGCCGCGGTCAGGTGGTGCGCGCCCGCGCGGGCGAGCGCGATGCCTATGCCCCGATCGACACCCCCTTGGCCAGAGGCTCCGCGCCCGCGGACATCGCCCGCGCGCTGATCGCGGCGGCCGGGGCGGATCTCCTCTACGTGGCCGATCTCGACGCGATCGTGGAGGGCCGCGCCCCCGACCGCGCCAGCCTGGAAGCCGTGGCCCGGGCCTGTCCCGGAATCGGGCTCTGGGTCGATGCGGGCTTTGCCGACCGTCCGGGCATCGAACGCTTCGCCCGATGGGGGCTCGGCCGTCCGGTCATCGGCAGCGAGAGCCAGCGGGATGCCGCACTGGTGCGGACCCTCGGCCGTCGCGCCGTGCTCTCCCTCGACAGCCGCGGGCCCGAACGGCTCGGCCCGGAGGTGCTGCACAGGGATGCCCGGGTCTGGCCCGACGAGGTGATCGTGATGACGCTGGCCCGGGTCGGCACCGGGACGGGACCGGACCGGACCGAGATCGCCCGGGCGGTCGCGGCGGGGGAAGGCCGGCGGATCTACGCGGCCGGCGGCGTTCGGGGCGCGGAGGACGTGGCGAGCCTCATCGAGGCGGGGGCGGCCGGCGCCCTCGTCGCCTCGGCGCTCCATGACGGACGGCTGCGCTGAGGATCGCGCGCTCCGGCCCGGAGCCGCGCGGGCTTGCCCCGAAAAGCCTGCGCCCAAAAAGAAAGGGACGGCCGAAGCCGTCCCGATCCGTCAGCGTCCGAGGAAGATCGAAGCCAGTCGCTGGAGCAGGCCCCGCGGTGCGGGCGGAGGCTCGCTCTGCCCAGGACTGTCCCCGATCTAAGCGTTGGCGGCGAAGGGGTGGGTCGCCGACTTGCGCTGCTCGGTCACCACAGAGGCCTTCGGCTCGCCGTTGACGGCGCGCTGGATCGACAGCTTGGTGGCTTCGTAGTTGTACTTCTGGATCTTGGCGTCGTCGGCCGCCTCCCAGTGGATGAACACGCCGACCAGCACGAACAGGTCGTCGGCCTCGTCCGCCGGGATGATGCCCTCGGCAACCGCATCCTGAACGGCCAGGGCGACGCCATGCTGGGCCGGGCCGAACATCTGGACGGCCTGACGGGCGTCGTTGATGGTGACCTTGTTGAACATCAGCGTGTTCGGCTTGCACGGCAGGTTCGGCGCGATCACGGCGAGCAGGCTGGTGAAGCCGTGCTTGTTGTTGACCAGGCCGTTGCAGAACGCGGTCTCGGCGGGGGAGCCGCGCGGTCCGATGATGAGGTCGATGTGGGCGACCTCGTTGCCGTCGCCGACGAGGGCCTCGCCGACCTGAACCTTGGTGATCTTTGCCATTCGGGGTCTCTCCCTGGATTCCTGACAAAAGGCCCGCCCTGAGAGGAGGCGGTGCCGGAAGCCATCCTTGTTTTCGGCGCCCGGCAGGGGCCGAGCCGGTTTGCCCGGATAGCGGCGCGGACCCTACAGCGGGCCCCGGCACCGAACAACCCGCGCAAGGCACTGAAATCGGCGATTTTTATGAAGGTTCCGGGCCTTGACGGAGTGCGTATTCGTTCCTTAGCGGGCGCGCGTCCTAGATCGCCTCGCCGCGGGCCGCGATCAGGGCGTCGAGGAACAGGGTGGCGACCGTGAAGTCTGCGCTCGTCCCCGGATTGAGCCCCGCTTCCTTGAGCGACCGGTCGTAATCGAGGAGCGTTTCGATCGGCGCCGTGCCGAGATCGAGCCCCGCAAGCCGTGCTTGCGCCTCCGCCTGCACGGCCTCGGCGCGCTCGGGGCCATGCTTGCGGGCGATGTGGCTGTCGGGCACCCCCATGAGGTAGGCGAGGTGCACCGCCGTGGTGGTCCAGGGCGGTGCGAGCCCCCTCGCCCGCGCCGCGGCGAGGGCCGGCAGGCCGATGGCGAACAGGTCGCCGAACCCGTCGGTATAGGCGCGGGCGATGCGATCGCGGGGCGCGGCCTCCGCCATCGCCTCGGCGAGCGTCGGGAGCGGCCCCTCCCCGGCCACGTCGTGCCGCGCCGCCCGGCCCAGACCGCCCGGATTGGCCCGGCGGATCGCCGAGAAGACATCCGCCGCGTCGGCGGTCTCGAAGCCGGCCAGCACCGCGCGCAGGGCTTCCGGCAGCGGCTCCGTCGCCTCCGCGGCGCGGGCCAGCGGCGCGCAGAGCAGCAGGATGCCGAGATTGGTGTTCTGGCCGACCGCCTCCCTCGTGGCCTCGACCCCGCCGAGGACGCGGGCGCCCACCCGGGCCCCGGCGGCAGCCAGCGACGGGGCCGAGACCGCGGCGCTGGTCACGAAATCGGCTGTGACCATGCGGTGGCCGGGCGCGTAGGCATGGACGTTGCCGGGCTTGAGCGCATCGAGTTCGGCGAGGCAGGCGGCCCGGTAGAGGTCGGCCACCGTCGCCGCGGGCAGCCAGGCCGTCATCCGAGGGCCGAGACGAGGCGCGGCGGGCGGGCGGCCCGGACCGCGGTGAGGAAGCCGCGGGCGACCGCCTCGGCAATGTCCACCGCGGTCACCTGCTGCAGGCCGGACCAGGCCGGCATCGAATTCACTTCGAGGACCAGGAAACCGCCCGCCCCGTCCTCGACGAGATCGATGCCGGTGTAATCGACCCCGACCGCCGCCGCCGCCGCCTCGGCGAGTTCGGCGGCGCGGGCGGGGACATCCCAGGCGAAGGGCCGCCCGCCGCGGTGGACATTGGTGATCCAGCCGTCGCCCTCCCGGATCATGCCGGCGATGGCCCGGCCCTCACAGACGAAGACGCGGTAATCGCGCCACAAGCCGTCGGCGCGGGGCACGTAGCGCTGGAGGTAGTAGACGCCGCTGACCGCCTCCTGAGCCGGCAAATCGTCCGGCGTCTCGAGCAGCATCAGCCCCTCGCCCTGGGAGCCGAACAGCGGCTTCAACACGAGGGGACGGCCGGGACCCGCCTCCCGGGCGACGATCTCGGCGGCGGCCTCGCGCTTCGAGACCACGAAGGTGTCCGGTGTCGGCAGGCCGGCGCGAGCGATGAGGAGCGAGGTCGCGGCCTTGTCGACCGAGCGCTCGATGGCCACGGGCCCGTTCCAGACGGTGACACCGGAGGCCACCAGGGCGTGGAGCACGCCGAGGCGCAGGGTGGTGGCCTCGAAGGTGCCGCCCGCGATGGTGCGCAGCAGGACGCCATCAGGGAGACCATCGGCGAAGCCAGGCACCTGCAGCGGCTCGCCGCCGCCCGTCACCACGGCGACATCGGCAAGGGAGAACAGCACCGGCTCGACGCCGAAGCCGCGCAACGCCGCGCGAAGGCGCGCCTTGTGCCAGTTGCCGTTGTCGGCTGCGAGCCCGATGCGCATGTCGTTGTTCCGTTTCTTCGCCCTCTCCCCTCCGCGGGAGAGGGGCAGCGCGGGCCCGCGCTGCCCGCATGGGGGCAGAGGGCGCGGATCCCGGGCAAGCCCGCGATCCGCCGGCGGAAAAGTTCGTCGCGCCTCGCCTCAGGCGAACGAGGCGTCCACCAATTGCGGCTCCAGCCGCCCCCCCCGGAAGGTCCTGCCGGTCTTGACCGAGGTCACGATGGCCTCGGCCGGAGAGAACAGGGCACCGTCGATCTTGTAGAAATCGCCGTTCACCCGCGAGAAGATCTCGGCGAAGGGCGCGCCGTGATCGGCGGAGGTCGTCGAGGGGAGCTGCTCGGCGAGCTGCTGGGCGTCGGCGTCGTCGGCATCGACGAAGAGCTGCACCCGGCCCCCGTAGATGATGGCGTCGTTGGTGCGGCCCATCGCCTGGACGAAATCCGGATGCGGCGGCGAGAGCGGGGCCGAGCCGATCCCGTCGAGGATGCGGTGCAGATCGAAGCCGACGGTGTGGGCCTTGTGCAGGGCCACCTCCAGGACGCGGGCGACGACCTGGGTCGCGCCGGCGAGGCTCTGGGTCGGGGCGTAGATGAAGGTCACGTCCCCGGGGGCGATGCCCGTGGCGGCGGCGACCTTCTCGACGACCGAGGCCGGCGGCGCGCTGGCGGATTCGAGGACGAGGGCGGTCTTCGTCGCGTTGTCGCGGTAGCCGAGTTCCTTATAGAGTTCCTCGACCACGGCGACGGCGCGGCCGGGCCCCGAGCCGAGGGCGAAGAAGCCGGAATCGCCGGTCTCGTCGGCGAGGCTCCAGCCGGCATACTGGCTGCCGAGGCAGGCCAGGACCGGATCGGCGGAATGGACCACCACCGTATAGGGCCAGGAGGCGACCGGGCCGGTCGGGGCGATCGTCACCGTGCCGAGGCCGCCGAGGCAGATCTCGGCGATGCGACGGCCGGCCTCGATGGAGCCGCGGGCATTGGCACCGGCATCGACCGTGCGCGCGCCGTTCTCCTGGGCGACGATGAGGCGGAGCTTGGCCGCGTCAGCGACGAGGCTCTCGACCAGCGGTCCCGCCAGCGCGTTGAGGCTCGGCGCGGTCGTGTTGGAACTCATGACTGTTCTCCGTCTCCTCCAGCAGAGCGCGGACCCTTTCGATCCCCGCCCGCAATCCGTCTCGAACCGCCGCCGCATCCGGCCCGGAGGCCGTGACCGTGCAGACGGGCGCGTCGCGCTCGATGCGGCTGCCGGCCCGCGGCCGGTCGCGGACGCGATCGGGCCAGTCGAGCGGCGGCACCGCCGCACAGCTTCGGGCCGCGTAACAGATCTCGGCGCCTGTCGCATCCACCGGTTTTGCCTCGATCGTGGGCATTCGCCCGAGCGAGGCCTCGATGTGCTGGATCAGGAGCGGGGTCGGGCGGTGGTCGAGCACGTCGAGGGTGGCGCCGGGGCGGGGATTGATCTCGAGAAGCCACCAGGTCGCGCCGTCGATCAGCAGATCGGCGCTGGCGAGACCCGTCAGGCCGGTGGCGTGCACCAGCCGCTCGGTGGCCTCGCTTGCCGCCGCGACGACGGACGGCGCGACCGGACACGGCTCGTCCCGCCCCCGGGCCAGCGCCCCGGCATAGCGGAACGGCCGCGTCGGGGCGGGCGCCTGCCACTGCTCGGTCAGAGCCAGGACCGCGATGCGGGCGCCGTCCGCGAGGAAATTGAGGGCGAAGGCGCGCCCCGGCACGCGCGCCTGGAGGTAGTGGCCCGCCGGGACGACGCCGGTCGCGCTGGCGCGGATATGCGACCCGCCGCAGCCGCCCGCCCGCTTGACGAGCCAGGCCCCCGGTTCGGCGACCGGGCCGGCCTGCACGGCGGGGTGCGGGATGGCGAGGCGCGCACAGAGGGCGGCGAAGCCGAACGGCTCCTTGAGGGCGGCGACGGCGGAGGGGCCGGCGCCGAGCAGGGGAAAGCGGTCCGCGATCGCGGCGATCAGCGCGGGCGTTCCCTCGAAGCCGCTGCCGAGCACCGCGCCGAGAACGGGACCACCCGCCGCGGCGGCGAGGCCGGAGAGCCCCGCCAGCACCGCGCCGGGATCGCGGGTTCCGGCCCCGAAGCGGCCGGGCAGCGGATGATGCGCCTCGGCGAGCGCCCGCATGTCCTCGTCGCCGAACAGGTCGAGCACGAACGGGCGCAATCCGGCCCGCCGGGCGGCCTGCGCCAGCGCCCGGCCGGACTGGGCCGCGATGAGGACCGCGGCGCCTTCGGTGAGGCGCAGGGGCGTCAGCCGGCGATCTCGACGGCGAGGGTGTAGGCGTCGCGGAAGTCGAGGCAGAGCGGCTCCTGGGCCTCCAGCATCTGGCGGAACAGGCGGCACTGGGTCTGGTACTTGACGTTGCCGACCGCGAGCGCCCCGATGCCGATGCCCTTGCCCACCGGCAGGGGCACGTCCTTGGCGTTCACGTCGATGCCGGCGATGCCGGCCGGGGGCACGGCGTTCACGTCGGAGGCCACGAGCAGCTTCGGCGCGGATTCGAGATCCTCCGCCGTCAGGATCGGGATCCCGGCGGGTCCGGCGGAGAGGATCACGTCGGCATCGGTGATGGCGGCGCGACGCGCCTCGGGGAGCGTGCCGTCGACGGCGCCGACATCGATGCCGAAGCGCCACTTCATGGTGAAGGCGATCTTCGAGACGCGCTCCTCGCCATCATGGCCGACCAGCACGGTCTGGGCGCCCTCGAGCGCGCCGATCACCGCCGCGACGTAGGCGACGACGCCCGCGCCGCCGAAGATGACGATGCGCTTGCCCTTGAGATCGGTGCCGAACTTGGTCTTGAGGGCCCGGTTCACCTCGGCGACCATCGCGGCGCCGGTGGTGAAGGAGCCGGCCGGGTCGGCGAAGACGTGGTTGGCGAAGGGGGGCACGAAGGCCTTCTTGGCCCGGTCCACCATGTCGAGGGCCGTCTCGGCGTTCTTGCCGCCGATGAAGAGGCCGGTGCGCACCCCGTCCTGGGGCGCGCGGGAGAAGATCGAGTCCTGGGTCAGCGAGACCACGTCGGGAAGATCGACACCGGTATAGGTGACGAGCGTCTCGAATCCGGCATCGATCGCCATGTTCACGTCGAACGGGCTCATGTGCTTGAGCGGCGTCAGCATGTGCAGGATCGAGCGGGCCATGATGTTCGTCCTCCCGTGACCGCGTCCCCTCTTCGGAGAACGCTTGAGGTGCAAAGCCGATCGGACCGGCGCCGGTCAAGCGCAGGTTGATGTGCGGCGTGTGAAAAGAAAACCGTCTACAGGTCGGTGATCGCGGCGCCGCCGTTGCGCCCGCGGGCGATCACGAAGCGCAGCCGCCCGGGCCGCGCCAGCGCCGCCACCAGCGCCTCGGCCTCCCCCTGCGAGGGCAGCAGCGCGAATCCGGTCGGCCCCCAGGAGCTCTGGCCGTAGCCCGGCACGCCGCGCTGCGCGATCGCCGCCAGGGCCTCGGCCACCGCCGGGCTCGCATAGCGTCCGCCCTGGTGGGGCGCGAAATGGTCGCCGATCCGTGTCTGGATGGCGGTGATGCCGGCGCCGAACCCGTTGGGCTCGGCGGTGGCGGCCGCGGGCAGGATCTGCATCAGGACGATCCGGCAGATCTCGGCGGCCTGCGCTCCGTCGAAGACCGGCAGATCGCGGAAGGCTTCGGTCTCGCGGGAGCCGTGCACGCCGGTCATGCCCTCGTCGAGGATCAGCACGATGCGCCACGCCTCCGGATAGGGCAGCCGGGCGATCACCGGGGGCGGGGCGCCGGAATCGTCGCGCCCGCCATCGACGATCAGCCCGCCCTCGGTGAAGGCGGCCAGGCCGACGCCGGAGCGGTTGCCGCGATCGAGCACGTCGGCGAAGTCGCCCGGGGCGAAGGGGCGTCGGTTGAGGCGGGCGAGCGCGGCGGCGACGGAGAGCGCGAGCTGCGTGCCCGAACCGAACCCGGCATGGGGCGGGATCGCCTCCTCGACCTCGATGGCGACCGCCTCGGGCACGTCGAGATAGGACGCCGCCGCCAGCAGGTTGGTCCGCACCCGCTCGGCCTCCGGGCCGGTCGCGACGGCGCGCTTGGCCGGCCGCGCCGTGAGTTGGATGGCCGGCGCGTCGAGGGCGAGCCCGACGCTGCCGAAGCGCCGGCCGAGGCCGCCGTTGAGATCGAGGAAGCCGAAATGCAGGCGCGCCGGGGCGCGGACGCGGACGCCCGTCTCGGCCGGCCGCGGCGCGGCGGCCCGCATGGTCTCGCCTGTCGGTTCCGGGACCTCGGCCACGGTCACCACCTCTCCTGATCGACCGGCCCGGATGGCCCCGCGCCCCGGTTCCGGCGTGCGGCTTGTCCCATGCGGCGGGGCCCGCGACAACCTCGCCGGAGGAGCGAAACGGCCCTCGCGCAGGCGGGGACGGCAGGAGGGGACGGCAGGCGGCGACGGCTTGGGCGGCCGACGGGGACGCCGGAGCCTCGCGGGCGGTGCCGGAGGCTGGCGTGAGCGGGCCGTGCGGCCCCGGCCGGCGGACGGGCCATGCACGAAAACCTGACCTTCTGCCCCGGCAGGGGCTTGCCGGGGCCGGTTCGGGGATGCAAAACGACCGGGCTCCCTTGAACGCGGAGCCGGTCCGAGCCTCTGCCCAAGCGCGCCCTTCGATGGGCGTCGGGACATCGAGGTTCCACCAAGGGCGTCCCTCGCGGCATCCCTCGGACACGACCGTCTTTCGCCCCGCCTCGACGCGGGGATGCCCGAAGAAACGACGGTGAGGAAGCATGGCAGCCTGGGTAAAGGGGGGCGCGGCGAGTCTGGACGCGGCGGTCGAGGCCGCCGCCGATCTGCTCGCCAAGGCGCGTGTGCCGGTTCTCGCCGGCCTGAACGCGGATGTCGGCGCCGTGCGCGCCGCCTACCGGCTGGCCGAGACGCTGGGCGCCTCGCTCGATCCGGTCTCGGGCCGGAGCCTCTATGCCGAACTCGGCGCGCTCAGCGCGGGCGGCGCCATGACGACGACCCGAGCCGAGACCACGGCCCGCGCCGACGTGGTGCTGGTCCTCGGCAACCGCCCCTGGGACGGCGATCTGGTCGGCGAGATCGCCGCCGCCCCGCTGAGCCGCGGCGGCGCGGCGGGCGCGGAGCGCGTCCTCCTCTCGCTCGGCGGCCCGCAAAACGGCGCGATCCGCCATGTGGCCTACGCCGCCGAGGCCGGCGGGCTCCCGGTCGCCCTCGGCCACCTGCGCGCCTTCGCCAAGGGACATCTCGCCGGCGAGGCGGCGTTCGCGGACCTCGCCAAGCGCCTGTTCGCCGCCCAGTACGGCGTCGTGATCTACGACGCGGAGGAAGTCGGCGAGCTTGGCGTGGAGATGCTCCAGGGGCTGATCCGCGATCTCAACGAGAGCACCCGCTTCTTCACCCTGCCGCTCGCCGACCCGTTCCAGGGCCGCGCCACCGTGCAGCTGTCCGCCTGGACCACGGGGCAGGCGCCCCGGGTCGGCTTCGGCCGCCACCAGCCGGAACACGATCCCTGGCGCTTCGACAGCGCCCGGCAGATCGCCGCGGGCGAGGCCGATGCCGCGCTCTGGCTCGCCGCGCTCCCCGCCCCGCGCCCCGACTGGCTCGGACGCCTGCCGACGGTCGCCGTCGTCGGCGAGGGCTCGACCGAGGCCGCGGGCGAAACCGCGGAGGTCGTCATCACGGTGGGCGTGCCGGGGGAATCCGTCGGCGGCGCACTCTGGAACCAGCGGCGCGGCGTCATCGCCTACGTGGATGCCAAGGTGCCGACCGAGGCGGCCCGGGCCGTCGACGTGCTCGCCCGCATCCGTGACCGCCTCATCGAGAAGGGTGTCTCATGCTGACCCGCATCCACGGCGGACGGGTGATCGATCCGACAGCCGGACGCGACGGCGTCGGCGATGTCTGGATCGAGGACGGCCGCGTCGTCGCCCCGTCCGATCGCACGCCCGACGAGACCATCGATGCCACCGGCTGCGTGGTGATGGCCGGCGGCGTCGAGGTCCACTCGCACATCGCCGGCGGCAACGTGGTGATGAGCCGCCTGCTCCTGCCGGATCTCTACGTCAGCGAAGCCGCGCCCAACGGCCATCCCTTCGCGCAGGCCGGCGGCTCGGGCAGCTGGATCGGCGCCAATTACGCCCGGATGGGCTACACCACCGCCGTCGAGCCGGCGCTGCCGCCCTCGAACGCGCTGGCGACCCATCTCGAACTCGCCGACATCCCGCTGCTCGACCGTGGCGGCCTCGCGGTGCTGGGCAACGACGACCACCTGCTGCAAGTGCTGCGCGACGGCGAGGGCAAGGCGGCGGTGCGCGATCTCGTGCAGCAGACGCTGGCCCATGCGCGGGGCCTCGGCGTCAAGTGCATCAACGCGGGCGGCGCCTCGGCCTTCAAGGACGGCGTGCTGAAGCTCAGCCTCGACGACGAGATCCCCTGTTACGGGCTCTCCACGCGAAACATCATGGCGGCCCTGCTCGACGCCGTGGAAGAGATCGGCGTGCCGCATCCGCTGCACGTCCATTGCAACAACCTCGGCCTGCCCGGCGCCGACGACTCGTTCGTGGCGACGCTGGAGGCGGCGGAGGGGCGGCGCATCCACTTCGCCCACGCCCAGTTCTACGCCTACGGCGTCGCCGATCCCGAGAACCCGATGACGGGCGGCTTCCGCTCGGCGGCCGAGCGGATCAACGCGGCGATGGAGGCCCATCCCAACGCGACCTACGACGTGGGTCAGGTGGTGTTCGGCCAGACCGTGACGATCTCCCTCGACATCCTGCGCCAGTTCGGCGGCCGCAAGGGCGCCAAACCCAAGAAATGGGTGCTCTCGGCGGGCGATGCCGAGGGCGGCGGTGTGGTGCCGTTCCTCTATCGGCCGCGCGGCCCCGTCTCGTCGCTGCAATGGGCGATCGGCCTGGAGCTGATGCTGCTCTCCTCGAATCCCGAGCGCACCATCCTGACCACCGACCACCCGAACGGCGGCGTCTTCACCGAGTATCCGCGCATCATCCACCTGCTGATGGATGCCGAGGAGCGGGCGAAGGAGATCGCGACGCTGCCGGCCGTCGTCGGCGAGCGGTCCGGCCTGCCCGGAATCGAGCGCGAATACACCCTCAGCGAGATCGCGCAGCTCACCCGCTCGGGTCCGGCCAAGCTCTTGGGCCTGACCGACCGTGGCCACCTTCGCGAGGGCGCCAAGGCGGATGTCGCGATCTACCGCGACGACCGGGACCGCACGGCGATGTTCAGCCACGCCAAGCTGGTGCTGAAGGACGGCCAAAAGATCGTCGAGGACGGCGAGGTGGTGGCCTGGATCTCCGGCAAGACGCTCTCGCTCGATGTCGAGGCCGATGCCGGCATGGCAAAGCGCGCCGACGCCTACCTGCAGGACCGCTTCGGCGCCGGGCTCGACACCTTCGCGGTGCCGGACGCCGCGTTCCCGGAGACCACCGAGACGTTCGAAGACGTGGCGTGCCGGGCGTGAGGGAATTGAACTGATGGCTGACCTCACCCTCAACGGCATCAAGGTCGAGGACACCTTCGCCGAGGCCTTCGACGTCGCGGGCACCGCGATCATCGTCACCAACGACACGCCGAAATGGGCGATGATCGCGGCGACGGTGATGACGGGCTTCGCCACCTCGGTGATCGGCTGCGGCGCCGAGGCCGGGATCGACACCGAGCTGTCGCCGGAGGAGACGCCCGACGGGCGCCCGGGCGTGCGCATCCTGCTGTTCGGCTTCGAGCCGAACGGGTTGAAGGAGCAACTCCTCAAGCGCGTCGGCCAGTGCATCCTGACCTGCCCCGGCACGGCCTGCTTCGCCGGCGTGGAGGGCCCGACCAAGATCAAACTCGGCGGGGCGATCCGCTATTTCGGCGACGGTTTTGCCGTCGCCAAGCGGCTGCCGGACCCGGAGGGCAAGATGCGCCGCTACTGGCGCATCCCCGTCATGGACGGCGAATTCCTGTGCGAGGACTCGGTCCGCGCGGTCGACGGCGCGGTCGGCGGCGGCAACCTGCTGTTCCTCGGCCGCAAGCACGCCGACACCCTGATCGTCGCCGAGATCGCGGTGGAAGCCGCCAAGGCGATCCCCGGCGCGATCCTGCCCTTCCCCGGCGGTATCGTCCGCTCGGGCTCGAAGGTCGGCGGGCGCACCAAGGGCATGATGGCCTCGACCAACGACGCCTATTGCCCGACGCTGAAAGGCCGGGCCGGCTCGGCGCTCCCGCCCGAATGCGGCGTGGTGCTCGAGATCGTCATCGATGCGCTGACCTCGGCGGGCGTCGCCGAATCGATGCGCGCGGCGCTCCACGCCGCCACCGAGATCGGCGCCAAGCACGGGCTCGTGGCCGTCACCGCCGGCAATTACGGCGGCAATCTCGGCCGGCACCACTACCACCTCCGCGACCTGTTGGAGACACCCGCCGCATGAGCACGCTGAGACTGCGCGGGGATCTGCCGGAGCGGGTCGACCTTCTCAACATCACCCCGCTCGCCCTGAGCGGGCTGTCCGAGGCCGAGGCCGGCAAGCTCGCGATCGGCACCAGCCGCCGCGGCCTCACCCTCGGCGAGGTGTTCGCGATCTCTCTCGACGGCTCCGACAGCCTGGTGATCGAGGGCGGCTCGTCCCGCCTCGACCGGGTCGGCGCGGCGCTCTCGCAAGGGACGATCCGCGTCGAGGGCGATGTCGGCCAGCGCCTCGGCGAGGGCATGGCGGCGGGCACGCTCACGGTGACGGGATCGGCCGGCCCCTATGCCGCCACCGGCGCGACCGGCGGCACGATCACGATTGGGGGCGATGCCGGGGACCATGCCGGCGGCGCCGTCTACGCCGCCAAGGCCGGGCTCGACGGCGCCACGCTCGTCATCGAGGGCCGCGCGGGCGACCATCTCGGCGACCGCATGCGCCGCGGCATGATCCTGGCCGGTTCGGCCGGCGCCTATGCCGGCTCGCGCATGATCGCCGGCACGATCGTGGTCTCGGGCGCGCTCGGCGACCATCCGGGCTACGGCATGCGCCGCGGCACCCTGATCGCGGCGAGCCACGGCGCGCTGCTGCCGACCTTCGTCGAGACCGGCACGCCCGACCTCGTCTACGTCCGGCTGCTGGCCCAGACCCTCAAGCGGCTCGGCGCGGCCCAGGCCGGGCTGCTCGGCGGGACGCTGCGGCGCTACTCGGGCGATCTGGCGACGCTCGGCAAGGGCGAGCTGTTCGTCGCAGCCTGATCCGGCACGATCCTGCAACGGGGATCATCCCTCGCGGCAAAATATCACTTGCCGGCCTGCCGGTTCGTCCCACCTTGCACGGGACACCGCGCCGGCCGGTTCCGGCGTGGGCCGCTCCGCGAGGCCGCGCATGTTCCTCCTCCTCTCCGTCTGCCTCATCGCCGAGCCGACGACGTGTCGCGACGAGCGGATCAACCTCGCTTACGACAACCCCAACCCCTTCCTGTGCCTGCGCAACTCGCAGGCCACGCTCGCCGCGTGGCAGGAGGAGCATCCGGACTATCACGTGAAGAGCTGGCGCTGCGCCCCGAAGGGCAGCCTGCCGAACAACCTCTGATCGCCCGGTCTTGAGCCCCGTCCTGCCAGCGACGAAGACCAAGTGGCACGGACGGGGACCGACGGTCCCGTTCCGGGCGTTCGGCGGAGGCCCGCCGCCCCGCCGTCGCGGGGGCCATCCACCATGAGTCATCCGCATCGCCGATGGGTATAAGGTCCCCGGCCGCGTCAGTTGCGGGGACGGAAACGATGCGTTCGCTCAAGGTCCGGTTCGCCCTGCTGCTCGGCGGCACGGCACTGCTCGCTCTGCTCGCCGCAGCAGGCGTGCTGTGGTCGATCCAGCTCGCCGAGCGCACCATCGAGCGCACGCTGGCCGCCCAGCATCGGCTCGAACTGCTCGCCGAACTGTCGGGACGGCTGACGCAGTACGGGCTTGCGGCGATCGAGAGCGTCGGCAACCCGGAGGCGCCGCCCGAAGCCCTGTCGGTGACCCGCGACCGGGTCGATCAGGCCCTCAACACCGTGGATGAGGCGCTCGGCCGCGGCATGGGCGCGAGCGGCGATCCCCGGGACCGCATCCAGTACGTCGCCCGCACCCGTCCGCTTGCCAGCGTGCGCGCCGCCCGGGCCATGCTCGACCGCCAGGTCCTATCGGTCCAGCGCGAGAGCGACACCGAGCGCCGCCGAACCGCCATGCAGGGCACCCTCAACGCCTTCGGGGCGATGACCGGCCCGCCCCTGTCCCTGCTGATCGAGACGGAACGGCGCAGCATGGCCGCGGGGTCCGAGGATGCCCGCGCCCTGACCCGCCGGCTCACCCTCGCCTCGCTCGCCGCGGCGGCCCTGGCGCTCGCCTTCGTCCTGGTGCTCTACCGCTCGGTCACCCGGCCGACCCTGGCGCGGATCGAGGAGATCCGCCGCGCGGCCGGCGCCGTCGGCAGCGGCGCCCTCGACACGCGCCTCTCCGTCGAGACCCGGGACGAACTCGGCGTGCTGGTGGCGAACTTCAACCGCATGGTGGCCCGCCTGTCGCGGCGCGAGGGCCGGCTCGCCGCCGACCGGGCCGCCCTGGAGGACACGGTCGAGGCCCGCACCGCCGACCTGCGGGCCGCCAATGCGCGGCTGGAGATGGTCGACCGCTCCCGGCGGCGCTTCTTCGCCGATGTGAGCCACGAGCTGCGCACCCCGCTCACCGTCATCCTCGGCGAGTGCGACCTCGCCCAGCGCTCGATCGACCGATCGGCCAAAGGCATCGGCAAGCCGACCGACTTCACCCCCGTCTTCGCCACCATCCGCAAGCGGGCCCAGCGTCTCAAGCGGCGGGTGGAGGACCTGCTGCGGGTCGCCCGCTCCGAATCCGGGCAGATCGAACTCGACCCCCGTCCGGTCAGCGCCGTCGCGGTGGCGAGCGATGCCGTGGACGACCTCGCCTCCGAGGCGGCCCGCCGCCGGGTCGAGCTGATCCTGGAGCCGGGCCCCCGCGACATCGAACTGAACGCCGATCCCGAATGGCTGCGCCAGGTCATCGAGAGCCTGATCGACAACGCCCTGCGCCATGCCACGGGGCTGACCCGCGTCACCGTCTCCCTGACCGAGCAGCACGGGCCGCAGGGCCTCCGCGCCGTCGTCGCGATCGAGGATGACGGACCGGGCTTCCCCGAGGCGGCCGATGCGCTGTTCGAGCGCTTCCACCGCGAAGGCCGCTCGGGAGAGCCCGGCTTCGGGATCGGTTTGGCTCTGGCGCGCTGGGTCGTTGAACGCCATGATGGTGCGATCAGCCTCGGCAGGTCCGGGCACGGCTCCGGGCAAGACTCCGGCGCGCGGGTGGTCATCGACCTTCCGGCGCTCGACGTCCGGATCGGGCTCGGCGGACATGGGGCGGCACAGGAGAGGATCGGCGCCGCATGACGACGCGCGTATTGATCGTCGAGGACGACATCGACATCCGCGGCATTCTGGCACGGGGCCTCGAGGCCGAAGGGTTCTCGGTGGGCGTCGCCGGCCGCGTCGAGGACGCCCTCAGCGCGGCCCGCGACGAGGCGCCCGAGGCGGTGGTGCTCGACATCACCCTGCCGGACGGCTCGGGCCACGACGTGTGCCGCTCGCTCCGCGAGGGCGGCTATCCCGGCGCCATCCTGTTCCTGAGCGCCCGCGACGAGGTGCGTGACCGGGCCGAGGGGCTGGCGCTCGGCGCCGACGACTACATCGTCAAGCCCTTCGTCTTCGACGAGCTGCTCGCCCGCCTCCAGGTCCACCTGCTGCGCCGCCGGGAAGCGGACACGCCGCGCACCGTCTTCACCGCGGGCCGCCTGACCCTCGACGTGACCATCCGCCAGGTCAGCTTCGGCGAGGCCTCGGCCCGGCTGACGCCGCGGGAGGCCGAGCTCCTCGCCCTGCTGATGCAGGAGGTGAACCGGCCGATCTCGCGGGGTGAGATCTTCGACCGGCTCTGGGCGAGCCAGGGCGGCCTCTCCCTCAACGTGGTCGACGTCTATGTCGGCTATCTGCGCTCGAAGCTCTCCGACTTCGTGCGGCTCGGCGGTCCGGTCATCACCACGGTGCGGGGCAAGGGCTTCATGCTCGACCTGCGCGGCCAGGATTTCCGCCACTGAGCGCTTTCGAGCGAACGCCTTTGCTTCAGGTGTCAGGTCCAGGCCCTGACGGCGCGGCGCGAGTGTTGTGAGAGACGCTCCGGGCGAGGCTCCGGGGCACCGTCTCCGCAAGAATCCGGAAAGGCCGCTCGCGCGTTCTTGGGAAAAATCGGCAAGTCGGGCCTTGCAGCCGAAGCCGGTCTGGGCGATATACCTCCAGCGCTGAAAACCAGTGCACCGTCAGTATCTTACGATCCTCTTATAGAGATGGATCGAAAGGCGCTGGTGTCCAAAATATTTCCTAGGAGAAACACCATGAAGTGGGCTGCCCCGGTCGTTTCCGAGATCTGCGTCGGCATGGAAGTCACGAGCTACGAGTCGGCTGAGATCGACACCTTCAACTAAGAAGGTTTGCGCCGGGCTTCGAGAGTGCGGACGGGCGGGTTCACACCATGCATGTCGTGATTCTCGGCTCGGCGGCGGGCGGCGGCGTTCCCCAGTGGAACTGCCGCTGCTCCATCTGTTCCATGGCCTGGGCGGGCGACGCCAGGGTCAAGCCGCGCACGCAGTCGAGCATCGCGGTCTCCCCGGATGGGGAGCGCTGGCTCCTGCTGAACGCCTCACCGGATATCCGCCAGCAGATCCAGGCCAATCCGCAGATGCATCCGCGGGAGGGCCTGCGCCATTCGCCGATCCATGCGGTGCTGCTCACGAACGGCGATGTCGATCACGTCGCAGGCCTGCTGACCCTGCGCGAGGGCCAGCCCTTCACGCTCTACGCCACGCCCGGCATCCTGGCCTCCGTCTCCGACAACCGCGTCTTCGACGTGATGGCCGCCGAGGTGGTGAAGCGGCACACGATCGCCCTCAACGAGACTTTCGAGCCGGTGCCCGGCCTCTCGGTCACGCTCTTCGCCGTGCCCGGCAAGGTCCCGCTCTGGCTGGAAGACGCCACGATGGAGATCGGGGCCGAGACCGAAACCACCGTCGGTACGATGATCGAGACGGGGGGCAAGCGCCTCGCCTACATCCCCGGCTGCGCCCGGGTGACCGACGACCTGAAAACCCGCGTCGCCGGCGTCGATGCGCTTCTCTTCGACGGCACCGTCCTCGAGGACGACGACATGATCCGTGCCGGCGTCGGCACCAAGACCGGCTGGCGCATGGGCCACATCCAGATCAACGGCGAGACCGGCTCGGTCGCCTCCTTCGCCGATGTCGAGATCGGCCGGCGGGTCTTGATCCATATCAACAACACCAACCCGGTTCTGATCGAGGATTCGCCCGAGCGCGCCAGCGTCGAGGCCCGTGGCTGGGCGATCGCCCATGACGGGCTGACGCTCGAACTCTGAGCCGGGTCGGGCGCGGGGCCGGGCCTGGAATTCGGCGGTCCGACCCAATATATTTTGCGCGATACAATAGCGCGGTGGCGGCTGCGTCCGGCACGGATCCGGCAGGCCATCCAAGAGCGTTGTCTCGAAGGGAAGAGGCGCCTCTCGGGACGACGACGATACGGCACGAGAACCGAGCGCTCGCCCCGGCTGGATCTCCCGGGGTCAAGCACGAGACATCGTCCAGGAAACGCGACCAAGACGGGGAAGCCCAACGCCATGACCGCCCAGTTCCCGCCGCCCGTCACCGAGCCCGCGCAGCGGCTCCTGAGCCATGAGGAGTTGGAGGCGGCGCTCCGCGACATCGGTGCGCGCCGCTACCACAATCTCCACCCGTTCCACCGCCTGCTGCACGACGGAAAGCTCAGCAAGGACCAGGTCCGGGCCTGGGCGCTCAACCGCTATTATTATCAGGCGATGATCCCGGTGAAGGACGCCGCGGTGCTGGCGCGCCTGCCCGACGCGCAGCTGCGGCGGATCTGGCGCCAGCGCATCGTCGATCACGACGGCGATCACGAGGGCGACGGCGGCATTGAGCGCTGGCTGAAGCTGGCGGAAGGGGTGGGATTCACGCGCGACTACGTGCTGTCCACGCAAGGCATCCTCTCGGCGACCCGCTTCTCGGTCGATGCCTATGTGCATTTCGTCTCCGAGCGCAGCCTGCTCGAGGCCATCGCCTCCTCGCTGACCGAGATGTTCTCGCCGACCATCATCTCCGAGCGCGTCGCCGGAATGCTGAAAAACTACGATTTCATCACCAAGGACACGCTCGCCTATTTCGACAAGCGCCTCACCCAGGCGCCGCGCGACGCCGATTTCGCCCTCGATTACGTGAAGCGCCACGCGGTCACGCCGGAGCAGCAGCGGGCCGCGATGGCCGCGCTGACCTTCAAGTGCAACGTGCTCTGGACGCAGCTCGACGCGCTCTACTTCGCCTACATCGCCCCCGGCATGATCCCGCCGGATGCGTGGCAGCCGGGCGAGGGCCTCGTGCCGGAGGGAAGCCCCGCCGCGGCGCCGACGGGCGCCTTTTCCGGCGGCGACGTGCCGCGGCTGCCCCGGGGCGTGCGCCTGCGTTTCGATGAGGTGCGCGCCAAGCACGTGCTGCTCGCTCCCGAGCGCACCTTCGACCTCGACGACAACGCCGTCGCGGTCCTCAAGCTCGTCGATGGCCAGGCCTCGGTCTCGCAGATCGCCCGGACCCTGGGTGAGACCTACGACGCCGACCCGGCCCTCATCGAGGCCGACATCCGCGTGATGCTGGCCGAACTCGCGCAGAAAAGGGTTCTGGAGCGATGAATGCGCCGACCCCCGCCCCCGCCGACGTGATTCCGGCGCCGGTGGGTCTGCTCGCCGAGCTGACCCATCGCTGCCCGCTGCGATGCCCCTATTGCTCGAACCCGCTGGAGCTCGATCGCCGATCGGCGGAGCTCGACACGGCCAGCTGGCTGCGGGTGCTGACGGAGGCGTCGGCCTTGGGCGTGCTGCACGTCCACCTCTCGGGCGGCGAGCCGACCGCCCGCAACGACATCGTCGAGATCACGGCCAAATGCGCCGAGCTCGGCCTCTATTCGAACCTGATCACCTCCGGTGTCGGCGGCGCGCTGGCCAAGCTCGACGCGCTCTACGATGCCGGGCTCGACCACGTGCAGCTCTCGGTCCAGGGCGTCGATGCGGCGAATGCCGAGAAGATCGGCGGCCTGAAGAACGCGCAGCCGCAGAAGATGCAGTTCGCGGCCCGCGTCATCGAACTGGGCCTGCCGCTGACGCTGAACTCGGTGATCCACCGCGGCAACATCCACGAGGTGCCGGGCTTCATCGACCTCGCGGTCAAGCTCGGCGCCAAGCGGCTCGAAGTCGCCCATACTCAGTATTACGGCTGGGCCTACGTGAACCGCGCCTCGCTGATGCCGGACAAGCGGCAGGTGGACGAGTCGATCCGCATCGTCGAGGCCGCCCGCGAGCGCCTCAAGGGCGTGCTCGTCATCGATCTCGTGGTGCCGGACTACTACGCCAAGTACCCCAAGGCCTGCGCGGGCGGCTGGGGCCGCAAGCTCATGAACGTGACCCCGCAGGGCAAGGTGCTGCCCTGCCACGCCGCCGAGACCATTCCGGGCCTCGAATTCTGGTACGTCAACGATCATTCGCTCAGTGACATCTGGACGCGCTCGCCGGCCTTCGCGGCCTATCGCGGCACCTCCTGGATGAAGGAGCCGTGCCGCGCCTGCGACCGGCGCGAGAAGGATTGGGGCGGCTGCCGCTGCCAGGCGCTGGCCCTGACGGGAGACGCCGCCAACACCGATCCGGCCTGCTCGCTCTCGCCGCTCCACGCGAAAATGCGCGATCTTGCCAAGGAAGAGGCTGCGGAGAACCCGCCGGACTATATATACCGCAGCATCGGGACGAATGTGCAAAGTCCTTTGACCGAGAAGGCCCCGCTTTGAGCCGAACCCTCCTGCTGGCCGCCGTCGCCGCGACCTCCCTGATCGTCGCGAGCGCGCAGGCGACCCCCGATCCCACGCCCAATCCCGCCCCGGCGACGACCGGCACCGCCACGCCGAGCGCGGGCGACCTGCTGTTCGAGCAGCCGCAAATGAAGAACGCGGCGCCGGGCAGCACGCTGACCTACGACTATCTGCGCCGCAGCGGCATCACCAAGGGCCCCTACGGCCCGCCGCTCAGCGACGCGATCAAGCTGACGGTCGAGCCCGGCAAGACCGCCGAGAACCGCGACATCCGCGTGCAGATGTTCTCCGGCGGCAATCGCATCCCCGCCGGCCCGTTCCTCGACATGCCGGGCAACCCGGTGCTGAGCCTGTTCCTCGAGAACCATCTCAAGGGCCTGGCCTCCCTCCTGGAGGCCAACCCGCGCTACATCAAGAACGCGATCCGGAAAGGTCTGCGCGAGAAGGCGACGGTGACGGCGACCCAGGTCGAGTACAAGGGCCGCAAGGTCGATGGCTGGCGCATCGAGATGCAGCCCTTCCTCGGCGACGAGCAGACCGAGCGGATGCGCGGCTTCGAGCGGCTCACCTACACCTTCGTCACCTCACCGGAGGTGCCGGGCGAGATCGTTTCGATCCACGCCCGCGCCGAGCGGCCCGACGGCGGCGAACTCCTCGAAGAGAGGCTCGACTATGACCAGAAGAATTCCTGAGGCGGCCCTCGCCGCCATTCTGACGGCCGCCGTCTGGGCCGCCCCGGCCCGGGCCGAGGAGAACGACTACCCGACCGACGCGCGCGCCGATTACGTGTTCGGCTGCATGGCGGCCAACGGACAGACCCGCGAGGCGCTGGAGAAATGCTCCTGCTCCCTCGACGCGATGGCCGCCATCCTGCCCTACGACAAATACGTCCAGGCCTCGACCATCCTGTCGATGCGCCAGGGCATCGGCCAGCGCACCACGGCCTTCAAGTCGACCAAGATGTTCGACGACCGGGTGGCGGATCTCCGCCGCGCCCAGGCGGAGGCCGAGATCCGCTGCTACCGCGGCGCAACCTGAGCGAGGTCCGAGGCCGGCGTGAAAGCGCTGGCCTCGCGATGTCCGAGGGTCTAGAGCATCGGCGTTTTCCGAGAGCCGGTGTCCCCTCTCGGGCCGACGCGCCAGGCCCGCGGGATCGGCCCCGATGAGTTCCGAACCCGAACCGATGCCTCCTCCCGCTTCCCCCCTTCCGGAAAGCCGCCTGCACGGCCTCCTGCCCGATCTCGGCCGGCGCACGCTGGTGATGGGCATTCTCAACGTCACGCCGGATTCGTTCTCCGATGGCGGCCGGTTCGAGGGCGTCGAGGCGGCGCAGGCCCAGGCCGCCGCGCTGATCGCCGAGGGGGCCGACCTCCTCGATATCGGGGGCGAATCGACCCGGCCGGGCCACGTCCCGGTCTCGGCCGAGGCGGAGCAGGCCCGCGTCCTGCCGGTCATCCGGGCCCTCGCTCCCGGCCTGTCCGTGCCGATCTCCATTGACACCTACAAGGCCTCGACCGCCGCAGCGGCCCTGAAGGCCGGCGCGACGATCGTCAACGATGTCTGGGGCCTGCAGCGCGAGCCGGACATCGCCCGGGTCGCGGCCGATCACGGCGCGCCCGTCATCGTCATGCATAACCGCGAGACGATCGACGACAGCCTCGACATCCTCGCCGAGATGACGCGCTTCTTCGAGCGCTCGCTGGCGATCGCCCGCAAGGCCGGGATTCCGGAGGGCGACATCGTGCTCGATCCGGGAATCGGCTTCGGCAAGAGTTGGGATCAGCATCTCGAGGCTCTGCGCCGGCTGCCCGAATTGCGGGCTCTCGGCTTTCCCCTCCTCGTCGGCGTCTCGCGCAAGAGCCTGCTCGGGCGGCTGCACGACCGCGAGACCGCACCGCGGGATCGCCTGGTCGGCTCGGTCGCCGCCCATGTGCTGGCCGGGAGCCTCGGCGCGGACATCGTGCGGGTCCACGATGTGGCCCAGCATGTCGAGGCCCTGCGCGTGCTCGACGCGGTGATGCGCCCCGCGCTCCGGGCGCTGCCCGACGGTGCCGGGACCGGTCCCGCCAAAGAAGGCGGGTCGGCGCCACGACCGAGAGAGGCCGATCGGGGCCATCCGGCCGGTCAGGGCGCGCCGCGTGGCTGACCGCATCCTCGTGCACCGCATCGCGGTCTTCGCCCGCCATGGCGTGCTGCCGGAGGAGGAACGCCTCGGGCAGCGCTTCTACATCTCCCTCGATTGCCGGCTGGACCTCTCCGAGGCCGGGCGCCGCGACGATGTGACCGCGACCGTGAGCTATGCGGACCTCGCCGCCATCGCCGTCGAGATCGCGACGAACCGGCGTTTCGCCCTGATCGAGGCCCTGGCCGAGGCGATCGCCGCGGCCTGCCTGGCGCAGTTCCCCCGCATCGCGCGGATCGGCGTGCGAATCGACAAGCCGAGCGCGCCGATCCCGGTGGTGCTGGACTACGCCGCGATCGAGATCGAGCGGGAGCGCGGCGCATGACCCGCGCCTATCTCGGGCTCGGCAGCAATGTCGGCGACAAGGCGGCGATGCTGGCCGCGGCGGTGGAGCGGCTCGCCGCCTGGCCGGGCATCCGGCTCTGCGCCCGCTCGGCCGATTACCGCACGCCTCCCTGGGGCGACACCGATCAGGACTGGTTCCTCAACGCCGCGGTCGCGGTCGAGACGGATCTGACGCCGCACGGCCTGCTGGAGGCCTGTCTGTCGATCGAGGCGGCGCTCGGCCGGGTGCGCGAACGCCGCTGGGGACCGCGGGT
The DNA here is from genome assembly GCF_920984675.1 of Methylobacterium sp. Leaf118. Taxonomy (GTDB): domain Bacteria; phylum Pseudomonadota; class Alphaproteobacteria; order Rhizobiales; family Beijerinckiaceae; genus Methylobacterium. The sequence goes on along the minus strand of NZ_CAKLBV010000017.1, from coordinate 60,381 downwards.
GATCGATATCGATGTACTGTCCTACGCGGGCGCGGAGGTGTCCGACGAACGCCTTGTTCTGCCGCATCGCTATGTCCGCGAGCGCGCCTTCGTGCTGGTGCCGCTGGCCGAGATCGCCCCGGATCTCGTGATCGGCGGCGAGAGCGTGACGGAGGCTCTGGCCCAACTCGACGCGAACGGCATCGAGCCGGTGACGTGAAGGCCCGGACCGGTCGGGTCCGGGCCTGTCGTCACGGTTCCGACGGTTCGGAGGGCTCGAGGAGCTTGTTCTCCTCCTCGGCCAGGAGCGGGACGTCGTAGTCCCGCAGAACCCGCTCGATATCGGCCCGGCGTTTGCGCAGGACGGTGTTGATCGAACGCTTCCAGTCGTTCTCGTTCTGACGAACGCCCATCGAGACCCGGAAGGTCAGCGCCGGGCGTCCGGGCTCATGGATCAGCGGGGCGACCTCCATCGGCACGCCGCTCTGCCGGGCGAGCCAGCCCGCCGCCGGCCCCCACAGCACCGCCACGTCGATCTTCTTCTCGGCGAGATCGGCGATGATTTCGGCGGCGATGGTCTGGTGCTTGCGGTCCGGACTGAAGGCGTAGGGCGCGTAGGGGGTCGTGCGCTCGCCGACGAGGCCGAGTTCGGTCAGGCGGGCGACGGGGGGCGTCCCGGCGACGATCCCGATGCGCTTGTCCTTCAACCGGGGGTCGTCGAGACCCTTCAGCCCGTCCATCTCGCCCTTGCGCATGACGAGCGCGTAGGCCGAGCGGTAATAGGGGTTGGTCGGCTGAACCACATCACCACCCGAGGTGCCGATGATCAGGTCGCACAGTCCGGTGCCGAGGGTGTTGCGGACGAAGCCCGGCCCCTGGGTCAGCCAGTAATAGCGCAGCTTGACCTTCAGCTCATCGGCCACGATGGCGGCGATCTTGTTCTCGAACCCGTCGCCCTTGCGCTGCGAGAACGGCATGTTGGCCGGATCCGAGCAAACGCGCAGGACATCGGTCGTGACGAGATCGGGCAGATGCTGCGCCCACGCGTCGCGCGCCCCTGCCGGTAACAGCAGGAGCGCGGCGACAGCGGTCGCGGGAGTGGTGAGACGGGCCCGGGGCATCAGCCGCCCAGGCACTCCTTCTCTTCTTTCTTCACGGTCTCCGGCTTGTCTTCCTTCTCGCCGGGACGGGCGCGGCCCCAGGCACCGGAGGCGCGGGCGCGCAGGTACACGTAAAGGTCGTTGGCGTAGCACATGACGTTCTTGTTGTCGCCGAACGCCGGCATGACGCTCTCGTTGCCCGCCGTGTGGTTCTGACGGCCGCCCGCGAGGATGCCGTAGAACTCCTCATAGGAGAGACGCTTCAGCGAATCCTTGAGGGCCGGGGCGTAGGTCGAGCCCATGCCGTCCGGGCCGTGGCAGACGTGGCACTCGGCGTGATAACGGCGATACCCGGAATAGGTGTACCAATCGACCTTCTTGCCGTCGTTGGTGATGCGGAAGGTCGGGTGACCGTCCTTGTCGGTATACTTCCCGTCCTCTTCCTTGGCCGCGGTGGCGGCCTTGAGGACCGGCTCGTCGAGTTCCTTCGCGTTCGGATCGAGCTTGTTCGCAAGCTCAGGCTTCGCGTCCTGGGCGGCAACGAAGGTGGCGGTCGAGAGCGCACCGAGGAAGCCGGCACCGATGAGACCAAGCACAGCGATCGTATTTTTTGTTGTCAACGACGTTTCTCCCGAGACCAAAATGCTGCACCGCAACATAGTCTGTGCGGCTGCCGTGGCGGCTTACAGCCTTATCATAAAATCATAAAGATGCCGGCGCGGGAACCGCGCCGGCATCCTTTCGCTCAGAGTTTCTGTGCGACTTAGTTGTTCGGCAGGGCGAACACGGTCAGCTGACCACCGAGATTGGTGTAGCTCGACAGGGCCGCATAGCCACCCACCGCGCCGAGACCGGCGTTCGGGTCGGTCAGGCCGGCCGCGAGGCCGATGCCGGCCCAGCCGCCGACGCCCGACAGGACGCCGACATACTGCTTGCCCTTGTGCTCGTAGGTCATCACGTTGCCGATGATGCCCGACGGGGTCTTGAACTTGTAGAGTTCCTTACCCGTCTTCGAGTCGACCGCCTTCAGGTAACCCTCGAGCGTGCCGTAGAACACTACGTCGCCCGCGGTCGCCAAGGCGCCGCCCCAGGCCGAGAACTGCTCGGGGTTCGACCACTTGATCTTACCCTGCACGCCGTCCCAAGCGATGAAGTTGCCCATGCCGCCATGCGAGTTCGGGGCCGGGTACATCGACAGGGTCGCACCGACATAGGGCTGGCCCGGGGTGTAGGTCACCCGGAACGGCTCGTAGTCCATGCAGACGTGGTTGGTGGGCACGTAGAACAGGTTGGTCTTGGGCGAGAAGGCCGCCGGCTGCTGATCCTTCGAACCGAGAGCCGCCGGGCAGATGCCCTTCGAGTTCACGTCCTCGCCATTCTGCTCGGTCGAGTACTTCGACACGACCAGCGGACGGCCGTAGGTCTTGGAACCCTTGTCCATGTCGACCTTGGTGGCCCAGTTCACGACCGGATCGTACTTCTCGGCGACGAGGAGTTCGCCGGTGGCGCGATCGAGGGTGTAGCCGAAGCCGTTCCGGTCGAAGTGGGTCAGCAGCGGACGGTCCTTACCATCGACCTTCTGGTCGGTGAGGATCATCTCGTTGATGCCGTCGTAGTCCCACTCGTCATGGGGGGTCATCTGGTAGACCCACTTGGCCGCGCCGGTGTCGGGGTTACGGGCCCACACCGTCATCGACCACTTGTTGTCGCCCGGACGCTGCTTGGGGTTCCAGGTCGAGGGGTTGCCCGAGCCGTAGTAGAACAGGTCGAGCTTGGGATCGTAGGAGAACCAGCCCCAGGTGCAGCCGCCGCCGGTCTTCCACTGATCGCCTTCCCAGGTCTTCAGCGAAGAATCCTTGCCGACCGGCTTGCCGAGATGCGTGGTCTTCTCGGGGTCCATGATCATGTCGGCGTCGGGGCCCTGCGAGTGGCCGCGCCAAACCTTCTTGCCGTCCTTGAGGTTGTAGGCGGTGACGTGGCAGTTCACGCCGAACTCGCCGCCGGAGATGCCGACGATGACCTTGTCCTTCACCGGGAGCACGGTGGCGGTGTTGGTCTCGCCCTTCGACGGGTCGCCGTTCTTGACCGACCAGTTGACCTTGCCGGACTTGGCGTCGAGCGACACGAGGGTGGTGTCGGCCTGGTGCAGCAGGATGGTGCCGTCGGCATAGGCGAGACCGCGGTTGACGGTATCGCAGCACATCACCGGGATGACGGACGGGTCCTGCTTGGGCTCGTACTTCCACACGATCTTGGCGCCCTGATCGAGGTCGAGGGCGTAGACGATGTTCGGGAAGGGCGTGTGGACGTACATCATGTTGCCGACGACGAGCGGGGAGCCCTCGTGGCCGCGCAGCACGCCGGTCGAGAACGTCCAGGCGACCTGGAGATTCTTGACGTTGCTGGCGTTGATCTGGTCGAGCTTGGAATAGCGGGTGTTGGCGTAGTCGACCGTCTGAAGAGCCTGCTCCGCCGGGTTGGCGATGGACTTCATGACGCTTTCGTTGGCCAGGGCCGGACCCGCAGCTGCGAGACCCGCGCCGAGGGCGAGAAGGTGTACCGCTCTCATGGATTCCTCCGACAGACCTTATCGCCTCGGCACAGCACAGGCGCTGTTCCGACGACCATTGATCTGCTGTTTGCGACAGGGATCGTTAACGCTTCAGCAGCTCGCAGCATCGCCCCGACGATCCGGGATTACCCCGTCTCATCAATGGCTTGCGCGGCCGGCGCCGCATCCCCTTACGGCGCCTCGTCCCGAAGCTTGAACGAACTCTAAGAAAATTTCGGGCGGCGTCAACTCGGTTTCGCGCGTCGAATGTCGCAGGTGAGGTCGCAATTTCCAGGAAATTTGCTTGCCGCAACGCGCTTGTTGCATCGCAATAATAAGATCGCACCGCAAAAGCGACGCTCAACCTGGTAAAAGAACCTGCCGGGCCGCCTCCCGCATGCGCGCGAGGCATAGTTTCCCGGGATCATTCGGCAATTCATGCACCTGCCGCCGTAGGTCGACCGATCGGCGCCGCGCCTCCGACGACGCAGCCGATTCCGACCGGTCTCGGACGGCCGCCGGACATCGATCACGAGGGCGCGAGGATTTGAAAAAATTGGCGGTGGACCGGCGGAAAATCCCGCTGTCGCCGTCCCCCTGCCCCGTCCCCCTGCCCCGTCCCCCGCCGGAGACCGACCGTTATCGCGCGATGATCGCGGGGAATCGGTCCGCGAGGCCAGCGCGGGTCGACTCGATCCAGGCGCGGTCGCGCCCGTCCCGCGGCCGGTCGAAGGGGATCTCGGCGAGGAGGCGGGCCGGCCGGGCCGAGACCAGGAGCAGGCGGTCGGCGATCTCGATCGCTTCGCCGACATTGTGGGTGACCATGAGAATGCCGGTCCCCGCCTGCGCCACCGTGCCGACCACGAGGCCGCGCAAACCGGCCGCGGCGGCGTCATCGAGGGAGACGAAGGGTTCGTCGAGCACGAGGAGGCGCGGCTCGAGGGCGAGGGCCCGGGCCAGCGAGACCCGCCGCTGCATGCCGAGCGAGAGCGCGCCCGGATAGCGCGACCGCCAGGGGGTCAGCCCGAGGGACTCGAACAGGCCGTCGAGGTCGCGCGCCCGCCGCTCGCGGGGCAGGCCGAGCCGCACGTTCTGCTCGATGGTCCGCCACGGCAGCAGCCGCGGGTCCTGGAACACCATGGCGACGCCGACCTGCTCCGGGCTCGGCGTCACCGCGCCCTCGAAATCCCGGTCGAGCCCGAGCAGGATGCGCAGGGTCGTGGTCTTGCCCGCTCCGGACGGCCCGATCAGGCAGGTGATCTCGGCGGGCTGCAGGGAGAAGGCGAGGCCACTGACCGCCTCGACCGGCTCCGTGCGCGCGCGCCGGTAGACCTTGCGGTCGATCCGCAGGTCGAGCAGCGCGCCCTCGCGCTCAGCGCCAGCGGCGGACATGGGCGTCGAGGGGCTGGAGGACGAAGGCGTCGAGGGCGAGCATCACGCTCATGAAGACGACGCTGTAGCCGATCACGGCGGTGACATCGAACAGGGTGAAGTAATAGTTGATGGCAAACCCCACACCGTTGGGCCGGCCGAGCAACTCGACCACCAGCACGATCTTCCAGGCGAGCGAGATCCCGGAGCGCGCCGCCGCCACCATGAAGGGCTGGAGCTGCGGCATCAGCACATGGGCGATCCAGGTGCGCCGGTCGAAGCGGTAGGTCCGGGCCATCTCCTCCAGACCCGGATCGAGCCCGCGGGCACCCTCCCGCATGATGACGGCGACGTTGGGCAGCTTGTTCAGCGCCACCGCGACGATGGCCGCGGTCTCGGTGAGCCCGAGCCAGACATAGGCCAGGACGGTGACGACGAGGGCCGGCGTGTTCAGCACCACGAGAAGGGGGGTGTCGAGCAGGCGGTCGGCGAGGCGCGAGCGCCCGAGCGCGATCCCGAGCAGCACGCCGAGGCTCATGGCGATGACGAAGGAGACCGCGACCCGCGCCAGGGTGACGCCGACGTTGAAGAGGAGAGGGCCACTCTCCGCCTCGCGCAGGATGAAGGCCAGCACCGCGCTCGGTGGCGGCAGGGTGCGCATGTCGGCGTAGGCCGACACGCCCTGCCAGAGGGCGAGCAGAACGACGAGCGAGACCAGGCGGGCGAGAAGGGCCATGCGATCGGATCAGGCGGCCGACACGCCGCGGCCGCGCCGTCGCTCGGCGACGGGCATGGCGCCCCGACCGGGCCGCGGCTCCGGGCGGGTCATGGCGCCCTCCTCAACCGTTGCCGGCGGCATCGAGGTAGAGGTTCGGCGGCAGGCCCTTGCCGGAGCCGAGCAGTTGCGTCCCCGCCAGGCGCGCGAGCGCGGCGTAGATGCGCTCGCCATCGGCCCGTTCCACGCTCACCGGACGGCGCGGAATGCCGGAGAGGAATTCGCGCTTCAGCGCCTCGAAGGTGGCCTCGTCGTCGGCCGCCATCAGCGGACGCACGATCGCCCAGGCGGACGGATCGGTCGCCAGCGCCTCCTTGGCGGCGGTCGAGGCACGGGCGAAGCCCCGGACCACGTTCGGGCGGTCGCTGACGGTGCGGCCCTCGAACAGGTAGCCGATCAGCGCGACCGGCCCCTGCGCGCCGAAGGCCCGCATCATGTCGTCGGCGGAGATCAGGCGCTTGAAGCCCTTGGGCTGGAGGCGGGCGCAGTATTGCCAGTAGAGCAGGGCCGCATCGAGCTCGCCGGTCTCGAGCTTCTGCGCCAGGAGGGGGGCCGCGCCGTAGGCGAGCTGGGCGGAGGATTCGAGATCGAGCCCGGCAGCCTCGCGGGCCTGGGCCTTCAGGAGGATCCAGTTCTTGTCGAGCGCCCCGCCGGCAATCCCGAGACGCTTGCCGGCCAGCCCCTTCAAGTCGGTGATCGGGCTGCCCGCCGGCACCATCAGGGCGCCCTCGGTCGTGGAATAGGGGGAGAAGCGCACCCCCCTTCCCTCGTTGCCGAGACGGGCCGCCCAGAGCAGATCGCCGACGATGGCATCGACCTGATCGCCGAGGAAGGCGATGCGGGCGGCATCGTTGCCGGCGAGTTTGACGGTCTCGAGGGTGAAGCCGTTTGCGGCGTCGAGGCCGCGTTCCTTGATCACGGCGGCCTCCCAGGCGGCGGTGCCGAAGGGCAGCACCCCGAGGCGGAACGCGTCGCCAGCGGCGCGGGCGGTCCCCCAACCGGCCAGCGTCAACGCCCCGGCCGCGAGCAATCCGCGCCGTGACAACATGGGCGTCACCTCCCGTTCCGGACCATCCGCCGCCCTGCGGAAGCCGCGATGTCTCTTGAAGAATCTCATAAGGGCTGCCCCCCGCGCCGTCCACCGCCGGCCTGGCCTTTCCCATGCGACACGCAGGCGTGACGCGACCGACCGCCCGCTTGCGCGGTCGGCGCTCCCGGCGCACCCTTCGGGCCTTCACGACAGGAGGGCGGAGATGTCACAAGCGCGCGAGCAGGTGCTCGACGAGGCGACGGTCGAGCGGCGGCTGACGGAGGAATTGCCCCAGTGGCGGCTCGAGGACGGCTGGATCCGCCGGACCTACAAGACCGCCTCGTGGAAGAGCACGCTCATGGTCATCAACACCGTCGGCCATCTGGCGGAAGCCGCGTGGCACCACCCGGACCTGACCGCCTCCTATGCCTGGGTCGAGGTGCGGCTGATGAACCACGCCGCCAAGGGTATCACCGAGAAGGATTTCGCCCTCGCGAAGAAGATCGAGGAGGTGGTGGCCTGGCAGCCCGGCGCCGAGGGCGGCGCCCTGGAGGGGACGCCGAGCGATCCGCGCTTCGCCTACATCAAGTACGAGAAGTCGGCGCAGGGCTGAGGCAGGCTCTGGGGTGGCCTCGGGCCCGGTCGCCGAGCGTCCGGGCTCGCTCAGGCCACGCCGTGCTCCTTGAACCAGGCCTGCAGCCGCTTCCAGCCGTCCTGAGCGGGCTCGGCCCGGTAGCTCGGGCGGTAATCGGCATGGAACGCGTGCGGCGCGTCGGGAAAGACCACGAACGTGCAGGTCTTGCCCGCCGTCCGGCAGGCCTCCTTCATCCGGTCGATCGTGGCGACGGGGATGCCCTGATCGGCTCCGCCATAGAGGCCGAGCACCGGCGCCTTGAGATCGGCGGCGGCATCGACTGGATGTTTGGGCGTCAGGGCTGAGCTGTCGCCGACGAGCCGTCCGTACCAGGCGACGCCCGCCTTCACCCCTGGATTGTGGGCGGCGTAGAGCCAGGTGACGCGCCCGCCCCAGCAGAAGCCGGTGATGCCGAGCCGGGCCGTGTCGGCCTTGCCCGTCCCCTTGGCGAAGGCGACCGCCGCGTCGAGATCGCTCATGACCTGCGCGTCGGGGACCTTGGCGACGACCTCGCTCACGATCTGCTGGATGTTCGTCAGCTTCGAGACGTCGCCTTGCCGGGCATAGAGTTCCGGGGCGAGGGCGAAGTAGCCGAGCTTGGCCAACCGTCGGCACACGTCCTTGATGTGCTCGTGGACGCCGAAGATTTCCTGCACGACCAAGATCGTCGGACAGGGCCCGCCCTCGGCCGGCATGGCCCGATAGGCCGGAATCGCGCCGTCCTGCGTCGGGATCATGACTTCGCCGGCGGTCAGCCCGTTCGTGTCCGTCGTGAGCGTGGTCTGGGCGGCGACGGGCTGCACCGCGAGCGCGAAGCCGGTGGCGAGGCTCGTGGCGACCATCCTACGCCGCGAGAGGATGGTCTGAGCCGCGAGGCTTCGCAGGTCGGCATCAAAAGCGGTCATGCGCGTCTCTCGGGATCGTGAGCACGTCGAGGGGGCCGGCGTCCGAGGGGAAAGGTAGCGGCCCTTCGCAAAATGGCGACGGGGCATGACGGCGCCTTGCGATCCCGCGCCGCCCCCCTCCCGCCGGACCACTCGGGGTCGTCGCCAAAGAAAATGGCCGGGCGAACCCGGCCATCCTCACCTCGCGCGCGTCGCCCCGGCGCGGATGTCCGGGAGGTCGCTCTGGGCCCTCGTGCGGGATCGGCATTGTCCGAGAGACGGCGTCCCCTGTCGGGACGACGCTCCCCGCAAGGCCGCCCCTTACTTCTTCATCGCGTCGGCCTTCTGGATCAGCGCTTCGGCCATGCGGATCGAGGCGATGTCGATGAGGCGGCCGTCGAGGGCCACGGCGCCGCGGCCGGCCTTGGCGGCCTCTTCCATGGCTTCGAGGATGCGGCGGGCCTTCTCGACCTCCTTCTCGGAGGGCGTGAAGACCTCGTTGGCGAGTTCGATCTGCGAGGGGTGAATCGCCCACTTGCCCTCGTAGCCAGCGGCGGCGCAGCGGCGGGCGGCGGAGAGGTAGCCGTCCTTGTCCGAGAAGTCGCCGAACGGACCGTCGACCGGGCGCAGGCCGTAGGCGCGGCAGGCGACCAGCATGCGCTGCTGGGCGAACAGCCACGGGTCCTGCCAATGGGTCTGGCGGTTGCCGGCCTCGTCCTTGTCGGTGAGCACCGAGTAGTCCTCGTTGACGCCGCCGATCACGGTGGAGCGGGTGCGGCAGGACGCGGCGTAATCGGCCACGCCGAACGACATCGCCTCGAGGCGCTTGGAGGAGGTCGCGATCGCCTCGACATTGGCCATGCCGAGCGCGGTCTCGATCAGCACCTCGAAACCGAGCTTCTTCTCGCGCTTCTTGGCCTGCTCGATCTGGGTGACGAGCACGTCGATGGCATAGACGTCCTGGGGCACGCCGACCTTGGGGATCAGGATCATGTCCAGGCGCGGACAGGCTTCGACGATGTCGACGACGTCGCGGTACATGTAGTGGGTGTCGAGACCGTTGATGCGGATCATCATGGTCTTGTGGCCCCAATCGATCTCGTTCAGGGCCTGGATGATGTTCTTGCGAGCCTGCTCCTTGTCATCGGGCGCGACCGCGTCCTCAAGATCGAGAAAGATCACGTCGGCGGCCGACGAGGCCGACTTTTCCATGAAGGTCGGGTTCGAGCCGGGAACCGCGAGTTCCGAGCGGTGCAGGCGGGGGGTCGCCTGCTGGATCAAGGTGAAGCTCATCGTGGTTCCTCCGTTCTTGAGACCGTTATCTCGGCGCCCGCCTTGCGCGGGTTGCGCCGACTGGCGGCCCGCCCCGGAATTCGCATCCGGGACGGATCGCCAGGTTCCTGTGGCGCATCGTCGGTTGGCCGAAAGCGGGAAACGGGCTTTCGGGACGATGCTCTATCTCGTGCGCCGCGCCCAGCCGTCCAGCCGAGACCGGTGACACGGACAGTCTGACCGCTTCGCTCAGCCCGTTCGCTCAGCCCGTGGCACCGAAGCCGACGGCGATGCAGTTGATCGACAGGAGCAGCGCGGATTTCACCGCCTCGCGGGCATCCTCGTCCGTCTCGCTGCGGAAGCGACGCAGCAGCTCGACCTGCTCGCGGCTGACTTGGTTGATGGTCGGCAGGCGCCCGTGCAGGCGCTCGCGGAATTGCGGGAAGCGCTGGGCCAGCTCGCGGTCGCCGCTGATGCGCAGCACCATCTCCCGCGTCAGCGCGTATTCCTGCTCGATCATGCGGAAGATGCGGGTGCGGACGCTCTCGTCCTTGACAAGGCCGGCATAGTCCCGGGCGATCTCCAGATCGACCATCAGCAGCGTCTTCTCGACCTCGTCGAGGACGAGGCGGAACACCCGCGAATGGGCGAAGAGCCGCTTCAACAGGGCTTCGCCCTGCTCGCCGCGCACGTCGATGAAGCTCTTCAGCCCCGAACCGACGCCGTACCAGCCGGTGATGACGTGGCGGTTCTGCGACCACGCGAACACCCAGGGGATCGCCCGCAGGTCCGAGAGGGACTTGGCGCCGAAGCGGCGCGCGGGCCGAGAACCGATGTTGAGGAGCGCGATCTCGTCGAGCGGGCTCGCCGCCTGGAAGTAATCGACGAGGCCGTCGGCCTGAAGCAGGTTGACGTAGGCCGCCCGCGAGGCGCCCGACAGCGCCTCCAGGGCGTCGTCGAGTTCGGCGCGCGAGCCGTTGCCGTTGCCCTCGGAGAGCAGCGCGTGCTCGAAGACCGAGGCCGCGAGCAGCTCCATCTGGTAGGCCGCGGTGCCGCGGTTGGCATATTTGAACGAGACGACCTCGCCCTGCTCCGTGATGCGGAAGCGCCCGTTGATCGAGCCCGGCGGCTGGGCCGCGATGCCCCGATGGGTCGGCACGCCGCCACGGCTGACCGAGCCGCCGCGGCCGTGGAAGAAGGCGATCGGCACGCCGACATGCTTGCCGAGCACCGTGAGCCGGACCTGCGCCTTGTAGAGCTCCCAGTTGGAGGCGATGAAGCCGCCGTCCTTGTTGGAATCGGAATAGCCGATCATCACCTCCTGCACTCCGCCCTGCCAGCGGGTGGAACGGCGCACCACGGGAATGCCGAGCAGTTCCTTCATGATGGCGGGGGCGGCGCGCAGGTCGTCGATCGTCTCGAACAGCGGCACGATCGGCAGCGGGCAGATCTCGGTGCCCGTGGCGTCGAGGAAGAGGCCGGCCTCCTTGGCCAACAGGTAGGCGCCGAGCACGTCGACGGTGGAGCGCGTCATCGAGAGGATGAAGGCGCCGAACGCCTCGCGGTCGAGGGTATCGCGCATCTCGCCCACCAGCGCGAAGGTCGCGAGCGTCTCCCGCGCCTCGTCCGGCAGCCGGTCGGCGTAATTCTCGAAGGCGGTTTCCGGATTGCGCGGCCGGGCGAGTTCGGAGAGCAGCCAGTCCTTCCAGGCGGGCGCATCCAGCTCCGGCGGCTCGCGTTCGCCGTTGCGGAGCTTCCACAGGGCGTGGAGCGTCTTCGTGGTGCGGGTGGAGTTCTCGCGCAGGTCCAGCCGCACGGTCGAGAAGCGGAAGATCTCCACCATGCGCCGAACCGGCCGCACGATGTCGGTGCCGAGCGAACCGCACTTGGCGTCGGCCAGCCCCTTCTCCAGCGTGCGCAGATCGTTGATCAGTCCGTCCGCGCTCGGATAGTCGGGCCCGACCGAGCGGGCGCCCTTGTTGCGGGCAATCGTCGCCTCGAGCTTGCGCAGGACGCAGGAGAGATACTGACGGTAGGCCTCGCCGGGATTGCGGTTGGCGATCGCCCGCCCATCGCCGGATTCGGCCAGCATGTGGGCGAGTTCGCCACGGAAGGTCTCGGGCACCGGCAGCGACCGCTCGGTGATCGAGAGCACGCGGCCGAGATGGGTGATGCCGTCGCGGTAGCGGCGCAGGGACGCCAGCGCGTTGCGCTGCAGGGTCTCGCGGGTGACGCTGGCGGTGACGTAGGGGTTGCCGTCGCGGTCACCGCCGATCCAGCTGCCGAACTGGAAGAAGGGCGGCACCTCGAAGTCTTCGTCCGGGTAGTACTGCGCGAGGCTCTCTTCGAGGGAGACCATCACCTCGGGCAGCATCTCGAACAGGGTCTCGTCGAAGAAGTGCAGCCCCCAGGCGACCTCGCGCTCGACGGTCGCCTTCTCCAGATGCAGCTCGCCGGTCATCCAGATCAGCTCGATCTGGTCGCGCAGCTCGCTCATCAGGCCGTTGCGCTCGCGCTCGGTCCAGCGCGGCAGTTCCAGCTCGCGCAGGACGAGGTAGATGCGGCGCAGCTTCTCGAGGACCGTGACGCGCTTGCCCTCGGTGGGATGCGCCGTGATCGTCGGGCGGATGCGCAGGTCCTTCAGCAGCGCGTGGATCTGGTCGGGGCCGATGCCGCGGGCGGAGGCTTCGGCCAGCACCTTGGCGAAGGACCCGTTCAGGGCCGCCCGGCCCTGATCGCGCTCGACATGGCGGCGGCGGCGCATGGCGGCGTTCTGCTCGGCGATCGAGACGAGCTGGAACCAGATGCCCTGCACCTGGAGCGCGCGGGCGAGCATGTCCGGCGTGAAGGTGGAGATGTCCGCCTGCCCGTGCAGCACGGCTTCCAGCTCGGGCTCGTGGCGGCGCGCCACGTCGAGCAGCGCGTGGAACAGGATGTCGAGGGCGTCCTCGGTCGCCGTGCCGGTGATGACCGGCGGCGCGAAGGTCGAATCGACGGCTGACGGCCGGGCGTGCAGCGTTTTGGGCATGACATCCTCCCTGGCGAGGGTGTTCGGAGTCCCGCGGGCGGCGACCCGCGGAAGGGCGAGGGCGAAGGCGCGTCCCCCTCGCGAGGGGTCGCCGGCGGTGGGTGGCCGGGGCGGAGCGGCGGCGTCCGCACCGCCCGCTGCGTCCTCCCCCGCGCGGGGGAGGCGGCGCGGATCAGGCCGCGCGGGCGAGCACGTCGGCGACGGTGCTGCCGAAGGAGCCCGGATCGGGCGCTACGGTGAGACCGTAGGACCTCATGATCTCGGCCTTCTCCGCGGCGCTGTCGCCGGTCGCCGAGATGATGGCACCGGCATGACCCATACGGCGGCCCTTCGGGGCGGTGAGGCCGGCCACGAAACCGATCACCGGCTTGGAGAAGTTCTCCTTGATCCAGGCCGAGGCTTCGGCCTCCTGCGGACCGCCGATCTCGCCGATCATCAGCACGGCCTCCGTCTCCGGGTCCTCCTCGAACAGGGCGAGGTGGTCGAGGAAGGACGAGCCGTTGATCGGGTCGCCGCCGATGCCGACGGAGGTCGAGATGCCGATGCCGAGCTCCTTCATCTGCGCGGCCGCCTCGTAGCCCAGCGTCCCCGAGCGCGAGATCACGCCGACCTTGCCCGGCAGGTAGATGTGGCCGGGCATGATGCCGAGCATCGACTTGCCGGGGGAGATGATGCCCGCGCAGTTCGGGCCCACCACCATGGTGCGCTTCTCCTTGGGGTAGCGGCGCAGGTAGCGCTTCACCCGCATCATGTCCTGGGCCGGGATGCCGTCGGTGATGGAGCAGACGAGCTTCAGGCCCGCATCGGCCGCCTCCATGATGGCGTCGGCCGCGAAGGGGGGCGCCACGAAGGTGATCGAGGTGGTGGCGCCGGTGGCGGCGACCGCGTCCTTGACGGTGTTGAACACCGGCACGCCGCAATGGGTCTTGCCGCCCTTGCCCGGGGTGACGCCGCCGACCACGTTGGAGCCGTAGGCGATCATTTCCTTGGCGTGGAAGGTGCCCTTGTCGCCCGTGATGCCCTGGACGATGATCGGGGTCTTCTCGTCGATGAGAATGCTCATGGCGTGATTCCTCCCTCCTTCGTCAGTGCTTGGCGCCGTGGCAGGCTTCGACGGCCTTGCGCGCGGCTTCCGTGAGGGTGTCGGCGGTGATGAGGTCGAGCCCGCTCGCGGCGAGGATCTTCTGGCCCTCCTCGACATTCGTGCCGGCGAGCCGCACCACCAGGGGCACGTCGATCTTCACCTCGCGCGCCGCCTTCACCACACCCTCCGCGACCCAGTCGCAGCGGTTGATGCCGGCGAAGATGTTGACGAGGATCGCCTTCACGTTGCGGTCCGAGAGGACGAGGCGGAAGGCCGTGGCGACCCGGTCCGGCGAGGCGCCGCCGCCGACATCCAGAAAGTTCGCCGGCTCACCGCCCGCGTGCTTGATCATGTCCATGGTCGCCATGGCGAGGCCCGCGCCGTTGACGATGCAGCCGATCTCGCCGTCGAGGCCGATATAGCTGAGGTTGTGCTCGGCGGCCTGGGCCTCGCGCGGGTCCCCCTGGGACGGATCGTGCATGTCCGCGATGTTGCGGCGGCGGAACAGGGCGTTGTCGTCGAAGGACATCTTGGCGTCGAGCGCCAGCACCCGGTCGTCCTTGGTGACGACGAGCGGGTTGATCTCCAGCATGGTGCCGTCGCAGTCGCGGAACGCCCGGTAGGCGTTCATGATGGTCTTCACCGCGGCCGAGACCTGCTTGATGTTGAGGCCGAGCTGGAAGGCGATCTCGCGGGCCTGGAACTGCTGCAGGCCCACCGCCGGCTCCACCACGACCTGGATCAGGGCCTCGGGCTCCTTGGCGGCGATCTCCTCGATGTCCATGCCGCCGCGCTGGGAGGCGATGACGCGGACGCGCTCGGCCTTCCGGTCCAGCACGTAGCCGAGATAGAGTTCGCGCTCGAACGGGTCGGCGGTCTCGATGTAGACCCGCTGGACGGGCTTGCCGTCGGGGCCGGTCTGGAGCGTGACGAGACGCTTGCCGAGGAGTTCGCGGGCGGCGTCGCGAACCTCGTTGTAGGTGCGGCAGAGCTTGATTCCGCCCGCCTTGCCGCGGGCACCGGCATGGATCTGGGCCTTCACCGCCCAGAACGAGCCGCCGAGTTCGGTCGCGGCATAGACCGCCTGATCGGGGCTGAAGGCCACGGCGCCCTTCGGGACGGCGACCCCGAAGCTCGCGAGCAGCTCCTTGGCTTGGTACTCGTGAACGTCCATCCGAGTCCTCCTTGGCGTTTCCTCAAGACCGACCTTCGCGGAAAATTTTGTTTTCGTGAAGTGGTCTAGGTCTCAATTTTTTCTTTTATTGAATTTCAGTTTGCTTATCCGACAGTGACTTAGTCGGTTTTTCAGGTCGATGGTCGACCAGGGCGGCGGCAACGCCAGCCCCCGACGCGTCCCTGTCCGGCAATGCGCCGCTTCTGCGGCGGCGCCGGCCGCCCATCCCCAGCGGGAACGGGTCGCGGGCGGGGGCCAGGTTGGAGGCGGAGGGGGCGGCGCCCCCTGCCGCTTGCGGCCCCTCCCCATGCGGAAGAGGGGCCGGTCGGCTCAGTTCACCTTGGCCCTGACGACCTCGTAGACCCGCTCGTTGATCGCGGCGGCCTCCCCGAGGATCGCCTCCAGCGCCTTGAGCCGCTCCTCGGCGAAGGCGCGGTCGTCCAGGCCCTTGGCGTTGACGTAGACGTTGAGCGCCGCCGAGCGCAGGCCGGCGAAGGCGGAGAGCACCGCCACGCCCGCATCCGAGATGACGTTGAGATTGCCCTTGTCGGCGACGATCTCGGCGAGGTCGATGACCTCGCGGCAGGTGCGGCAGCAGGCCAACGGCACGTCGGTCGCGACCTTCAGGGCCTCCTGGATCTTTTCCGCCCGCGCCGCCTTCTCCTCGTCGGTGTTCTTGGGCAACCCGTAGGCGCCCATCACCGCATCGAAGGCTTCGACGTCGTCGGCGATCATGCCGGTGAGCGTCTTTCGCAGCGCTTCGGATTTCTCCAAAACCTGTTTCAGCTCGGCCTCAACTTCGAAATATTTCTTCTTGCCGATGGTGAGGTTGCACACCATCGATACGAGGGCCGCGCCCATGGCGCCGGAGATGGCGGCAGCCCCGCCACCGCCGGGGGTCGGGGCCGAACTCGCCAGCCCGTCGAGGAACTTCGCGATGGTCTCGTTCTCGGCCATCACGCCATCTCCTTGGCCAGCTTGTAGATCTCCTCGGCGTCGAACACGCCTTCGCTCGACTCGAACAGCTTGGCGATGCAGGCGCGGTGCAGCTTGAGCTTCAGGCCGCCGATGCCGAGCGCGCCGAAAGCCCGCTTGCCGCCGTATTCCTTGCCCTTGTCGGTCGCCTCGATTCCGCCGATGCCGAGCGGCGGCTGGGCGTTGTAATCGGCCACGATCTCGATCGAGGCCTCGTTCTGCCACGCGGCCTGCGGCAGCAATTCGAGGCCGATCGCACCGGCGGTGAAGACCAGATGGGCGCCCTTCACGACCGCGATGCGCGAGGCGTCGTCGGGGGTCTCGGCGGCGGTGACGTTCACCTTGAAGCGCTTGT
This sequence comes from Methylobacterium sp. Leaf118, assembly GCF_920984675.1. Taxonomy (GTDB): domain Bacteria; phylum Pseudomonadota; class Alphaproteobacteria; order Rhizobiales; family Beijerinckiaceae; genus Methylobacterium. Next base: position 44,169 of record NZ_CAKLBV010000017.1, on the reverse strand, counting down.
TCACCGAGTCGGCCGCGGCCTGCGCCTTGTCGAGCTTGCGCCCGCACAGCACGACCTCGGCGCCTTCGCCGGCGAGCAACGCCGCGGAGCGCATTCCGACCGGGCCGGTGCCCGCGAGCACCACGGCCTTCTTGCCCTTCACCGAGCCGCCCGCCGCCTTGACGACGAGCGCCACGCCGGCCGCGGCGGTGGTGTTGGAGCCGTTCGAATCCAGCATGCAGGAGACGCGGAACGGGCCGAAGAAGCGCTTCTTCACCGCCTGGAACACGCGCTCGCCGGCCGCCATGTCGCCGCCGCCGACGAAGATCGCCGTCGACTGCTTCTCCTTGCCGCCGCGGGTGTAGATCGTGCCGTCGACGTAGGCGCCGACGTTCTCGGGCGTGACGTTGCCGTAGCCGGTGATGTGGTCGGCACCGCCGTCATAGCCGACGACGACGTCGAACACGCTCGGCGTGGGGTCGGTGTCGAACTGGAAGAGCAGCTTCTTGGACATGATTCCTCTGGCCGGTTGAAGGGCCGCGCGGGCATCACGCGGCGCGTTTCCATGGAGGATCGTCCGACGCCCGTCCGGCGCCGCCCGTCCTCGCCCCTGGGTCTCTTTGGTGCGGCGGCCCGTGACCCGGGCCGCACGGGATCACGCCTCGACGACGTTCTGCGGCTTGCCCGCGACGTAGGCCTCGATGTTGTCGACGAGCTGGTCGGCGAGGATCTGCATCGCCTCCTTGCTGGCCCAGGCCACGTGCGGGGTCACGATCAGGTTCGGCAGGTCGGCCTCGCAGAGGATGTTGCCGTCCTTCGGGGGCTCCTGGGCCACCACGTCGAAGCCGGCGCCGCCGATGGTGCCGTCCTTCAGGGCCTGGAGGAGCGCCGCCTCGTCCACGAGCCCGCCCCGGGCCGTGTTGATGAGGATCGCCGAGTTCTTCATCGTCTTCAGCTGCTCGGCCCCGATCATGTTCTTGGTGTCGGGGGTGAGCGGCACGTGCAGCGTGATGACGTCCGACTGGGTCAGGATCGTCTCGAGATCGACGAGCCCGTCCTGCGGGAACACGTCATAGGCCAGCACCTTCATGCCGAGCGCCTCGGCGCGCTTGCCGATCGACTTGCCGAGGGCGCCGTAACCGATGATGCCCAGCGTCGAGCCGGCGATGTCGTAGATCGGATAATCGAAGTAGCAGAACTGGGTCGACTTGTTCCAATCGCCCCGCCGCACCGAATTGGCATAGGGAACGATGGCGCGGCGCAGCGCGAACATCAGGCCGATCACGTGCTCGGGCACGGTGTTGAAGGCATAGCCGCGGATGTTCACGGTCGTGATGCCCTGCGCCTTGGCGGCGGCCTTGTCGACCACGTCCGTTCCGGTGGCGGCGACCGCGATCAGCTTCAGATCCGGAAGCTGCTTGAGCGTGTCGGCGCGCATCGGCACCTTGTTGATGACGGCGATCTCGGCGCCCTGGAGCCGCTCGACGACCTCCTCGGGCGTCCAGGTCGAGTCGTATTCCTTGTATTCGTGCGGGAAGTTGAACGCGCGAACCTTCGCATCGAGCGACTCGCGGTCAAGGAACACGACTTTTTTCGTCATTCTGGACCCCTTCCGGTCATCCGGCGTCGGCGTCCGCCGGCTCTGAGAGTGCCTCACGAAACGCCCGGTCGCGGCCCGTTCCCGCGCCGGCGGCGCGGGCGTTTCGTGAGGGACACCCGCGGTTTCCTCAACCCAGGCCTGTTCTGTCTCCCGCACTCCGCCGGTGTCGCCCTGTGGGCACCGTCGGGCGTCGTGCGAGGCCCTCTTACTTAGGCGAAGCGGCGCCGTTGGAACCGGCGCCGCCTCGATTATTCACGCTTCGACGCTTAGGCCTTGCGTTCAGGCCTTGGCGAGCGGGTTCTCGCGCAGGTAGCTGGAGGCTGCGGCCACGCCGGAGCCCGGGGTCACCGTCACGCCGTTGTCGAGGAGCGACATCTCCGCGCCCGCGATCGCGCCGAGCAGGGACAGCTCGTTGAGATCGCCGACATGGCCGATGCGGAACACCTTGCCGGCGACCTGCGAGAGGCCGGCGCCGAGGGCGAGGTTGTAGCGCTCATAGGCGTGCTTGATGATCTTGGCGCCGTCGACGCCCTCCGGCACCAGGATGGCGGTGACGGTGTCCGAGTTCCACTTCGGGTCCTTGGCGCAGGTCTTGAGACCCCAGGCCGCGACGGCCTGGCGGGTCGCCTCGCCGAGCACGTGGTGGCGGTGATAGACGTTCTCCAGCCCTTCCTCGAACAGGCAGGCCAGGGCCTCGCGCAGGCCGTAGAGCAGCGGGACCGACGGGGTGTAGGGGAAGTAGCCGGCCGGGTTCTGCTTCAGCATGTCTTGCCAGTCGAAGTAGACATGGGCGAGACGGTCGTTGTTGCCGCGCAGGGCCTCGGAGGCCTTGAGCGCCTTCGGGCTGATGCAGATCACGCCGAGACCGGCGGGCAGCATCAGGCCCTTCTGGGAACCGGCGATGGCGCAGTCGACCTTCCACTCGTCCATCTTGAACGGCAGCGAGGCGATCGAGGAGACGCCGTCGACGAACAGCAGGGCCGGGTGACCGGCGGCGTCGATCGCCTTGCGCACCGCGCCGATGTTGGAGGTGACGCCCGTGGCGGTCTCGTTATGGACCACCATCACGGCCTTGATCTCGTGATTCTTGTCCTCGCGCAGGGCCTGCTCGATCTTGTCCGGATCGGCGCCGGTGCCCCACTCCTCTTCCTGGACGATGACGTCGAGGCCGATGCGCTGGGCCATGTCGATCCAGAGATGGCTGAACTGGCCGAAGCGCGAGGTCAGCACCTTGTTGGTGCGCGCCAGCGTATTCGTCAGCGCCGATTCCCAGATACCGGTGCCGGAAGCCGGGAACAGGATGATGGTGCCGTCGGTCGAGCCGAACACCTTCTTGGTGTCCTCGAACAGCGGCTTCGTCAGCTTCGGGAAGTCGACCGAGCGGTGATCCTCGGACGGCACGACCATCGCCCGCTGAACCCGGTCCGGGATGTTGGTCGGGCCGGGAACGAACAGGTGGTTGCGTCCCGGACGTCTCGTTGCCGCCATGAATGTCTCCTCCGCTCACATGGTGCGGGGCCGGCCTTCGGCCGCGCGCCCGCCTGTTCTGTCAAAGACGGGCAAGCGCCCGCCGCGAAACGTCGTCATGTCGGCCGGCGCGCGAAGCGTCCGCCGGCCGGGGCCGTGCCCCCTGCGATGTCGGATCGTCGATCGGTCCGGAGCGGCGAAGCGGCTGTCAGGCCGCCCGCGTCGCGGCGCGTGCAGTCACGCCGGTCGCCTCCAATGAACCGAGCCCTCGATGCGTCAGCCTCGCAGCGCATTCAAGCGCGCTCCCGCTGATTGTCGTCGGCGTCCCCATCCCGTTCCGTCCATCCTGCGTCTCTGCGGACGCTCCGCGCAAGCCCCGAGGGCCACGCGCGGCAGATGACCTTGGCGGCCGTTATGCGCTCCCCGGCGCTGGATGCAAAACCGAAAAAACTGAACTGAAAAACAAAAAGATTTTCGTATGCGCGCCCCGCAGGCAAGGCGTGCGCGACGAGCCGGCTCGCCGCAGGGCCCGTTCTGTTCACGCGCGGGAGGCTGTTCACGCGCGGGAGGGACCTCTCGGTCTCTCGTCTTCGCAAATCCCGCTCGCGCCGGACACGAGCCCGGGCCCGTCATCAAACTGAGATCGGAATCCGGTTTGGCTCGGCCCGTTGCGAGGACCGGAGGCGCAAAGTGTCCCAGGATCCGGAATCGACCATCCGTGTGCGGACGCTGTTCTTGTCCGACCTGCATCTCGGCACCAGGGGCAGCCAAGCGGCGCTGCTGCTCGACTTCCTGCGCGAGGTCGATGCCGACACGATCTACCTCGTCGGCGACATCGTCGATGGCTGGCAGTTGCGGTCCGGCTGGTACTGGCCGCAGGCTCACAACGACGTGGTGCAGAAGATGCTGCGCAAGGTGCGCAAAGGCGCCCACGTCGTCTACGTGCCGGGCAACCACGACGAGTTCCTGCGCGACTATAACGGCATGACCTTCGGCGGCGTCGAGATCGCCGAGAGCCGGATCCACGAGGCGGCGGACGGCCGGCGCTACCTCGTCATCCACGGCGACCAGTTCGACATGGTGGTGCGCCACTCGAAATGGCTCGCGCATCTGGGCGACGGGGCCTACACCGCGGCGCTCTCCGTCAACACCGTCGTCAACCGGGTGCGCCGCCGCCTCGGGATGCCCTACTGGTCGCTCTCGGCCTGGGCCAAGCTGAAGGTGAAGAACGCGGTCAACTTCATCGGGCAGTTCGAGACCTTCCTCGCCGCGGAAGCGAAGCGCCAGGGGGCGGACGGGGTGATCTGCGGCCACATCCACCATGCCGCGAACCGCCAGATCGACGGCCTGACCTACCTCAACACCGGCGACTGGGTGGAATCCTGCACCGGCATCGTCGAGCATTACGACGGCCGGATGGAGGTCCTGCACTATCCGACCCTGCTGCGGGAGCGCCGGGCGGCGGAGGCCTTCGAGCCCGCCGACATCTCGCGCGCCGTCGCCTGACCCGTGCCGAAGGCCATCCCGTGAGGCTGCTCATCGCCACCGACGCGTGGCACCCCCAGGTCAACGGCGTCGTCCGCTCGATCGAGCGCATGGCCGAGGCCGGGACACGGCTCGGAATCAGGCCGGTGCTGCTCACGCCCGCCGATTTCCCGGCCCTGCCGATGCCGGGCTATCCCGAGATCCGGCTCTCCCTCGTGACCCGGCGGGGCGTGCTGGCCCGCTGGGACCGGCTCGCCCCCAGCCATGTCCACATCGCCACCGAGGGCCCGATCGGCCACGCGGTGCGCGCCGCCTGCCTGCGGCGGGGGCAGGCCTTCACCACGAGCTACCACACCCGCTTCCCCGAGTACCTCGCTGCCCGGGCGCCCGTGCCGCAGGCCTGGAGCTACGCGTGGCTGCGCCGCTTCCACGCGGCGGGCAGCGGCACCATGGTCAGCACGCCCTCCCTCGAGCGCGAGCTGGCCGGGCGGGGCTTCACCGGGCTGATGCGCTGGACCCGCGGGGTCGACACCGCGCTGTTCCGCCCCCGCGACGGGGACGCGCTGCCGGGCCTGCCCCGGCCGATCTTCCTCTCGGTCGGGCGGCTCGCCGTGGAGAAGAACCTCTCGGCCTTCCTCGGCCTCGACCTGCCGGGCTCGAAGGTCGTCGTCGGCGACGGGCCGGACCGCGCCCGCCTCCAGGCCCTGGCGCCGGACGCGCATTTCCTCGGCGCCCTCACCGGCGAGGCGCTGGCCCAGGTCTATGCCAGCGCCGACGCCTTCGTGTTCCCCAGCCTGACCGACACCTTCGGCATCGTGCTCCTCGAGGCGCTCGCCTCGGGCCTGCCGGTGGCGGCCTACCCGGTCACCGGCCCCCTCGACGTGATCGGCGGCACCGGCGCGGGCGCCCTCGATCCGGACCTGCGCGCGGCGGCGCTGGCCGCGCTCGCCGTGCCGCGGGCGCGCTGCCGGGCGGAGGCCCTGCGCTACACCTGGGCGGAGAGCGCGCGCCAGTTCTACGAGAACATCGCGCTGGCGCATGCCGTCGGCCCGCTCACGCGGGCGCCGGACGACCTCGACGCGGCGGCCCTCGCCGGGCCGGGCTGAGCGCTTTTTCACCGCCCCTGGGATGACCGCGGGCGGCCGGGATGCGAGGGTCCGCCCCCGACTCCCAGTCCGGCCCGATCCCGATGCGTCCGTTCGATCCCGCGCTCGCTGCGACCTACCCGGCCGTGATCGGCTGCGACGAGGTGGGGCGCGGCGCCCTGTGCGGGCCGGTGATGGTCGCCGCCGTGTGGTTCGACCCCCTCGCCTTCCCGGCCGAACTCCTCGCCCGCCTCGACGACAGCAAGCGGCTCGACCGCGCCGCCCGCGCGGCGCTGACCCCGCAGATCCGGACCCATGCCCGGGTCGCCCTGGCGGCGGGCTCCCGGGCGCTCGTCGACCGGGTCAACGTGCGCGCCGCCACCCTCGACGCCATGCGCCGGGCGGTGCTGCGCCTGGGCCTTCCCGGACCGGTGCTGGTGGATGGGCGCGACGCGATCCCCGGGCTCGCCCAGCCCTGCCGCCCGGTGATCGGCGGCGACCGGCTCGTGCCACAGATCGCCGCCGCCTCGATCGTCGCCAAGACTTTTCGCGACGACCTGATGCGGCGGCTGGCGATCCGCCACCCGGCCTATGCCTGGGAGCGCAACGCCGGCTACGGCACCGCGGCGCACCTCGCCGGTCTCTCGGCCCAGGGGCGCAGCCCACACCATCGGGTGAGTTTTACGGGGCGGTTTCCCGGGTGAGCGGCAGTCCCGCTCAAAACAAAGCCAATTGCTCCCCGGCCCGGGGCGGCGGACGGAACAGGTCCGTCCTCTGGCGCAGCGGCTCCTCCGGGAAACCGAGCCGCCGCTTGGCGAGCGCGAAGCGGCTTCGGATCAGGTCGGCATAGGGGCCGCGGCCGATCATGCGGGTGCCGAAGGCGGAATCATAGGCCTTGCCGCCGCGGGCCCCGCTCAGCAGCGAGAAGATGTGCGCCCGCCGCCCGGGATAATGCTCCGACAGCCAGTCGCCGACGAGATCGTCGAGTTCGTGCGGCAGGCGCAGCAGCACGTAGCTGGCCTCCCGGGCGCCGGCCGCCCGCACCGCCTCGAGGATCGCCTCGATCTCGTGGTCGTTGAGAGAGGGGATGATCGGCGCCACGATCGCCATGACCGGCACGCCCGCTGCGCTCAGGGTACGGATCGCCTCCAGGCGCTTGGCCGGGTGGGGGGCGCGCGGCTCCATCCGGCGGGCGAGGACCGGATCGAGGGTGGTGACCGAGATCGCCACCTTGACGAGGTCGTGCGTGGCCATCTCGCCCAGGAGGTCGCGGTCGCGCAGGATCAGGTTCGATTTCGTGACGATGCCGACCGGATGGCGGAGGCGGGCGAGCACCGCCAGCACCGCCCGGGTGATCCGGTGCTCCCGCTCGATCGGCTGGTAGGGATCGGTCGCGGTGCCGAGCGCGATGGTGCGCGGCCGGTAGCCGGGCGCCGCCAGTTCGTGCTCGAGCAGCGCGGCCGCGTCGGGCTTGGCGAACAGCTTCGTCTCGAAATCGAGCCCCGGCGAGAGGCCGGCATAGGCGTGATTGGGCCGCGCGAAGCAGTAGATGCAGCCGTGCTCGCAGCCGCGATAGGGATTGATCGAGCGGTCGAAGGAGATGTCGGGCGAGGCGTTGCGGGTGATGATGGTGCGGGCGCGCTCGAGGGACACCTGGTTGCGCAGGGGCGCCGGGGCGTCCGGTGTCCAGCCGTCGTCGAAGGCCTCGCGGCGGGTGGCCTCGAAGCGCCCGTCCGGGTTGGCCGTCGCGCCGCGCCCACGCCGCCTGTCTGCGGCGACGCCGCTTCCGGCGAGTCCCGCCCCCGGTCCGGTCGTTCCCGGCATGCCCCTCATCCAGACGGCCCCTCGCCTTGCTGCGAAAGGAACATATCATGAACAAAAACTTCGTACATGCCCAAGATTCGCGCAGCCTCGGGTTTTCAAGCCCGTCGCCTGCCGGCGCGACATGGCCTAGACCCCGCAAAACCCTTTGTGCGTGAGCAGGACCGACCCCCGATCATGATTTCCGGCCTGATCCACGTGGCCCGGCCCGCCGATCCGGCGATGGTCGAGGGCCTCGCCGACACGCTGAGTGCGCTCGTCGCAGGCGTGGCGGCGGGGCTCATGGGCGATGCCGTGATCGTGGCGGGGGCGGCGAGCGAGGCCCTGGAGACGATCGCCGAAGGCAGCGGGGCGCGCCTCGTGCTGCGGCAGGCCGGCACGAATCCGTGGAGCGCGGGGGCCCGGGCCGCGCGGCGCGACTGGCTGCTCTGCCTGGAGCCCGGCGACATTCCCTCGGAGGGCTGGATCCGCAGCCTCGACCGCTTCGTCGGCACCGCCCGGCCGGATGTCGGACTCGGCCGGATGCGCCGGCCCCATGCCCGCCTGCCGACCCGGCTCGCCGCCCGGAGCGAGCGGGTGCTGGGAGCGGCCCAGCCGCGAGCCGGCGACGTGGTGCGCCGGGCAGCGGTCCTGTCCGGCCTGCCGTTCTCGCCGCGCCTGACGGTGCGGGTCCTGTCGGCGCGGCTCGACCGCGGCTGACCGATCAGGCGAGGCGCAGCGCCTCCTCGGCCTCGCCGACCTGGGCGAAACGCGGTCCGCCGCCCTGTCCCTGGCTCTGCTCCCAAGATTCGAGGGCGCGATTGACGGCGCCCGTCACCTCGCCCGATCCCATCGTCGGGCGGATCGCTGCCACGAGGCGGGTCAGGAGGAACTGCTCCAGTTGCGGAGGGGTCGGCCCGCGCGTCCGCTGGGCGTAGGCCGCGTAGACCCGCTCGGCGAGGGCGCGCGCGGCGCGTTCGGCCTCGGGGATGTCCGTCATCATCGTCCTCCCGCGCGGCCCCGGGTGCTCCGGAGGCCGGCTCTGTCCCTTGCCGATGCGCGGGTCTTCCGGACGCATCGGCGTGTCCCGAGCGCCGTCCGCCCCCTCTCGGGTCGGTGCTCTATCGCAGGGTCAACGGGAAACTCAGCTCGGTGTATCCCTCCAGCGTGAGAAGCCCGGGCGGAGGCGGCGCGAACGGCCCGGCGGCCTGGGCCGCCCGGCGGGCGCGTTCGCCGAGGGCCGCGGGCCCCTCCTCCACCGCGAGGTCGTCGAGGCGCCCGTCGGCCCCGATCCGAACCCGGATCGTCACCCGCCCGCCTCGGCCGGCCGCGGCCCGGGCCGCCCGATCGGCCGTGCCGATGCGGCTCACCACCTCGGCGACCCAGGCCCGCGCCCGGGCGTCGATCCCGGAGGCCGCGGCGACCTCTGCGCCTCCGGACCAGACCAGGGCGAGGAGGGCCAGCAGCACCCGGGCGATCTGACGAGGGAAACGGGACGCCACGCGCAAGACACTCCGCAAAGACATCGCACGATACGCCAAAAGGCCGGGCCTGCCGGCCAAACACGAAAAAGGGCGCCTTACGGCGCCCCCGACACGAAGCGTGCCGACCGCTACATGCGGTTCTTCTTCGATTTCATCTTCTTGGACTTCATCGCGCCGCTGCCGGACATCTTGCTGCCGGACATGCTGCCCTCGGGCTGGACTCCGGTGGCGTTGGAGCCGGTCATCTGCGTGGTATTGGCGCCCTGCTGCGCCAGAGCGGGCGTGGCCATGGCCGCAGCGCCGACAAGGAGCGCGGCCGCAAGGCCGATCGAACATTTCATGGGGCGTCTCCCGGTAAGGTGTCGTTCTATCAAACGCGACTGGAGCACCAACCGGCGGCTGTGGCCGGGGTTCCGCCTCGCCGACGGCCCTTTGTCGTTGCGCCGCAACAGGAATTTTCCCGCAAAGCCCCCAGGCCGGGCAACTTTCAAGGCTTGGCCGGGGCGCCCCGGCGCAGGTGCTCGTCGAGGCGCGGCATGATCTCGACGAAGTTGCAGGGCCGGTGCCGATAATCGAGCTGGCTGACGAGGATCCCGTCCCAGGCGTCCTTGCAGGCCCCGGGGGAGCCCGGAAGCACGAAGACGTAGGTCGCGCCGGCCACGCCCGCCGTCGCCCGCGATTGCAGGGTCGAGGTGCCGATCTTGTCGTAGCTGATCCGGTGGAACACCGCGGAGAAGCCGTCCATCCGCTTCTCGAACAGCGGCTCCAGGGCCTCCGGCGTCACGTCGCGCCCGGTGAAGCCGGTGCCGCCGGTGGTGATGACCACGTCGACGCCCGGATCGGCGATCCAGCCCTCCACCTTCTCCCGAATGGCGCCGACCTCGTCCGGCACGATGTCCCGCTCAACGAGCCGGTGCCCGGCCTCGGTCACCCGCCCGGCCAGCACGTCGCCGGAGCGGTCGTCGGCGAGAACCCGGGTGTCGGACACCGTCAGCACGGCGATCGAGAGGGGGATGAAGGCGCGCTCGGAGGAATCGGGCATGGGGGGCTCGCTGGCTCGGGTCGGGGTCGCGGCGCGCCAGGTCGGACGTCGTCCGGCGCGCCCCCGATATGGGCCCGTCCCCGGCCGGGGACGACTCCCGGCCGTGGATCGCGTCAGCGCGCCCGGGCGAGCGGGGTCGGCATCGGGCGGGATTGCAGGCGCATCGCCACCAGAAGATAGATCAGCGACGCGGCATGGCCCGCGGTGACCGCGGCCGCCGCCCCCGCGACCCCGCCATGGTGCATCAGCGGCACCACCACGGCCAGCGAGACGACCATGCTGACGCCGAGGGATTCGAAGATCACCCGGGTGTTCTGCTTGGCCCGGAAGTAATGCGCCGCCAGATCCCGCACCAGGATCACCCCGACGCCGACCGCGAGGATGCGCAGGCAGGCCGCATAGGCCGCGTAGTCCGGCCCGAAGATCAGGGTCAACCATAGCTCGGCCGGCCCAGCCAAAACCACGAGGATCGTCATGATCGGCGCCCCGAGCCGGATGCCGGCCTGGAGCAGGTAGCGCCGCAGGGCGTCCTCGCCGCCCTCGGAATGGGCCCGGGCCGCCCGGACCGGCAGCACGTTCTCGGTGGCGCTGAGCAGGAGCGCGACGGTGCCGACGAGGTACTGCGCCGCCCGCAGACCGCCGAGGGCGTCGAGGCCGAGCCAGGAGCCGGCGACCATCCACACGAGCTGTTCCTGGGCGAAGGTGACGAACACGATCGGCAGCAGCCAGCGGGCGATGGGGGCGTGGCGCCGGCTCATCGCGCCGAGATGCACCATCCCGGTGCCGCGCAGGAGCGGGCGGCCCACCGCCAGGGCGAAGGGCAGGCTGGTGAGGAGCGAGGTGATCGCCAGCATCCAGACGTAGCCGTTGACGCCCACGGTGCCGTGTTCCAGCCAGACGAGGCCCGCCGCGAGGGGGAAGCTCACCGCCCGCACGAGATCCATGCCGAGCGCCCGCATCCCCCGGCCCCGGGCGAACAGGAGCCGGCGCAGGGTGAATTGAAGGTTCTGCGACAGCATCAGCGCGCAGGCCGAGAACAGGGCCCCGACCGTCAGCTGACCGCTGACCGTGAGGGCGAACACCACGAAGGCCGCCCCCGGGGCCGAGAGCAGGAGGGCGGCGACCAGGATGTTGGCCCCGTAGAGCCGCGAGAGGGCGCCCCGGGAGCCGGCCAGCGTCATCATCGGGGCGGTGATCAGCGCGTTGTGCAGCCCCTGCGCGAACGAGATCACGATCAGGATCAGCGCGAAATGGCCGAACTCGACGATGCCGAGCAGGCGGGCGGCGGCGATGCCGCTGAGGAAGCCGAACCCGCTGACGATCCCCTGGTCCGCCAGGGAGACCAGCGCGGTCGGTGGGCGCCTCAGGAATCGGGCGGCGCGCTGGCGCAGGCGTCCGGCGAGCGGGGCGGCGTCTTGCCCGGTATCGGGCGGGGCGTCGTGCACGAGGTCCTGCATCGAAAGCTTTCTGATGGAAACGGGGTCCAAGGAGCCGGGAAGCGGCCAGGCAAGTCGTTCGTCCGGGCGGCCGCGGCAGCGCGACCGCCGTCAATCCGGCTCAGACACCGCACCGATGCCGGGCGGGCCTGTCCCATCCGGGATCGTCTCCGGCCGCCGCGCTCGTCCGATGACCCACCATGAGCACCGCATCCCGCTGCCTGTCCCGACAGGGGACAAAACCATGACTTCGTGAAGCCTTCTGCAAAGTACAGGCCGGGCATCATAGCGGCGCGGCCGACAGCCAATCCTAAAAATCTAACCCTCTGATTAACCAATATAACAGCCGGGGCTCTCAGAGGGGTACATCGAGCGCTTAAGACAAACTATAAAAGGATAGGGCGGCGAGGCAGGCATGTATCACTGGGTCAAAAGCACCTTGCGCGACACGCCGGCACTGCGTGCCCTGGCCCTTCGGGGCGGCGCGCTGCTGCGCTCGATCGCCCATGCGGAGCCGGGCCTCTATACCCTCTGCTACCATCAGGTGCCGCCCGCCCTGCAGGAGCGCTTCGCCGACCAGCTGCGCCATTTCGGGCGCTTCGGTGACTTCCTCGACGCCGACACCGCCTGCGCGCGACTGGCCTCGGGCTGGCCGCCCCGCGACCGGGCCTTCCTCGTCACCTTCGACGACGGCTACGCCGACACCCACGACGTGGCGATGCCGGTACTGCGGGCGCTCGGCATCCCGGGGATCGTCTTCCTCGTCAGCGACTGGCTCGACGCGCCGCCCCAGGCGGAGGGCGAGCGCCTCTACATGACCCGCGCCGACGTCGCCTCCTGGCTGGCGGCGGGTCTCCAGATCGGCTCGCACGGGGCCCGGCACGTCCGGCTGAGCACGATCCCGGGCGAGACGGTCGCCGCCGAGATGACCCGCTCGCGTCAGGCATTGTCCGCGCTGGCGGGCCGGCCGATCGACCATTTCGCCTGTCCGTGGGGCGTCGCCGGGCACGATTTCGACGTCGCGCGCGACACCGGCCTGGCGCGGGAGGCCGGCTACCGGACCTTCTTCACAACGCGGCGCGGCCATACCCGGAGCGCGGGGGACCTCCTGCTGATGCCGCGCCACGTGGTCGAGCCGCACTGGTCGCTGTTCGAACTGGAGGCCCTCATGGGCCGCGGCCGATTGAGGAGGCGGATTGATGGGACGGCCTGAACCCGTGCCGGTGGCCGCGCAGGCGCGCGCGCGGCGGCCCGTCGTCGTCGTGACGGGGGCGCTCGCGCCCTACACCCATCGGCTCTACGAGCGGCTGGCCGAACGCCTCGAGCGGCCGCTGCACGTCCTGTCCTGCACGCCGCGGGAAGCCGCGCGGCAATGGGTGGTCGACGCCCCGCGCCTGTTCCGGCACGAGGTGCTGCCGGGCCTGCGCTGGCACCGGGACGCGGTGCGCAACCTCTACGTCAATCCCGCGGTGGTGACGCGGCTCGCCGCGCTGGATCCCGCCGCGCTCGTGCTCAACGATTTCTCGCCGACGATGCTGATGGCCTCCGCCGTCGCGCGGATGCGGCGCATCCCCTATCTGATCCGCACCGACGGCGTCCCGGAGACCGATCCGGGCCAGCGCTCCGCGCCCCACCGCTGGCTGCGGCGGGCCATCGTCGCGGGCGCCCGCGGCGGGATCGGGCCGAGCCCGGGCAGCGCCCGGCTCCTCGCCCTCTACGGCCTGCCGCCGGAGCGGTTCTCGGCGAGCCCCCTCTTCCCGGCCTGGACGCCGGCCGCCCCCCCGCCGCCGGACGACGCCCGCCCCTACGATCTCCTGTTCTGCGGCATCCTCAACGAGGAGGTGAAGGGCGCCCGCTTCTTCACCGATGTCGTGCTCGGCGCTCTGGCCCGCGGCCGGCGCCTGCGGGTGCGGGTCGCGGGCGACGGCCCCCTGCGGGCCGAGATGACGGCCCGTTTCGCCAGCGCGGGGATCGACGCGCAGTTCGACGGCTATCTCGGCCAGGACGCGCTGCCGGCGGTCTACGCCTCCGCCCGGCTGTTCCTGTTCCCGAGCCGGGGCGACGTCTGGGGCATCGTGGTGCACGAGGCACTCCAGAGCGGGACGCCGGTTCTGGCCTCGCCCCATTCGGGCATCGCCCGCGACCTGCTGGCCGCCCATGGAAGCGGCGCGGTTCACGAACTCGTGCCCGAGATCTGGACGGAGACGGCGCTCGCGCTCCTCGACGACGCGCCGCGCCGCACCGCCCTGCGCGCGGCCGCCGCCCGGGCCCTGCCCCACTTCACCCCCGAGGTGGCGGTGCAGGGCTATCTCGACGGCCTGCATCCGCTCCTGTCGGGAGTCCGGGCCTGACGCCGATGCCAACGCCCCGTTCGACACCGGACGCCCCGAACCGGCCCCGCCGCGCCGCGCGGCCGCGGGCCGCGGGCCTCGGGGCGCTCCTGTGTCTCGGGGCGGCGAACCTGCTGGCGGGCGAGGCCGCGGCCGCCGCGGAACAGGTGATTCATGTACGCCCGCCGATGACCCTGCAGCAGGCGGTCGACGCGGCCGCCGCCCTGCGCGCCCGGAATCCGGACCGCCCGGTGGCGATCGAACTGGCGCCGGGCCTGCACCGGGTCGGGGCCGAGGTCCGGATCGGCGCCGAACATGGCGGCACGCCCTCCGCCCCCCTGGTGCTACGCGGAAGCCCCGACGGCACGAGCCGGGTGGTCGGCAGCGTGCCGCTCGAGCGCGTCGGCCTGCCGCCGGACCTCGCGGCGAGGCTTCCCGCCGCCGCCCGGGCCAAGGTCCGGGCCTTCCGGCTTCCGGCGAGTCTCGCCGCGCGCCCGCGGATCCGTCCGCCGCGCCGGCTCGGTCCGCCGCCGCTGCCGCTCACCTTCGAGGTGTTCGACGACCGGGGCGCCCTCGTCCCCGCCCGCTGGCCGAACGACGGCCTCGCCCCCGTGGCACCGGGCCCGGCCGTCACCGCCCTCGGCGGGGCCGGGCCGACCATCCGGATCGAGGGGTCGCAGCCGGACGCGTGGCGCGGGGAGCCGGATCTCTGGGCCGAGGGCTACTGGAGCTGGGGCTGGCTGTTCGAGACGATCTCGGCCAACGTCCCTGCGACGGGGCCCGCGCTTCCGCGGCTCGCCGCCCAACCCTATGACGGCCTGCGCGGGATCGCCCGGGCCCGCATCGTCCACGCCCTCGCGGAGCTCGACGCGCCGGGCGAGTGGTGGCGGGACGGGGCGCGCAACCTCCTGCTGGTCTGGCCCCGCGACGGGGCGGGCGCCATCGAGGTCTCGATCACCAACACCCTCCTGGTCCTCGACCGCGTCTCTCACCTGCGCATCGAGACCCTGCGGCTCGAACGGACCCGCGGCGATCTGCTGGCGGCCACGGGCGGCGGCGACGTGATCGTGCGCAACAGCGCGCTTGCCTGGGCGGGTCTGCGCGCGGCGGTGTTCGAGAACGTCCAGGGCGGCGGGTTGGAACGCTGTGCCATCGCCGATACCGGCTTCGGGGCCGTGCGCCTCGTCTCCGGGGACCGGGCGACCCTGACGCCGGGCGGCTTGTTCCTGCGCGACAGCCGGATCACACGGCACGCCCGGCTCTCGCACACTCAGAGCCCCGCGGTGGAGCTCGACGGGGTCGGCGCCCGGGTCATCGGCAACTACGTGCACGACGCGATCGATTACGCGGTCTACCTGCGCGGCAACGACCATCTGGTCGCCGACAACGAGATCACCCGCCTGCTCGACGGAGCCACCGACAACGGCGCGATCTATGCAGGGCGGGACTGGACCGCGCGGGGATCGACGATCCGCGGCAACTTCCTGCACGACATCCGGACCCGGCCGGGCCGCGAGGTCAAGGGCGTCTATCTCGACGACATGGCGAGCGGGCTGACCGTCGAGGGCAACCTGTTCGTCCGGGTCGATCAGCCGGTCTTCATCGGCGGCGGGCGCGACAACATCGTGTCCGGCAACGTCTTCGTGCAGTCGAGCCCGGCGGTCCATATCGATGCGCGCGGGCTGACCTGGGCCGCGCCGTCCGTCGCCGATCCGGCCTCCGAGATCCGCGCCGCGCTCGCCGCGATGCCGGTCGGGTCCGCGCTGTGGCGGCGGCGCTACCCGTCTCTGGCCGGGATCCTCACCAACGAGCCGGGGCGGTCGCGGGACAACCGGATTGCCGGAAACATCTTCTGGGCGAGCGAGCCCTTCCGCTACGAGGCGCCCGCCCGGGCCAGCGACCAGTCGATCCTGAGCAATCGCGAGGCCGCATCGGCGCCGGCGCCCGGGCCCGGCATCATCCCGGCCGATTTCGCCGCGCCCCCCGTCGGAGCCGGCTCCTTCCGCCTCGCGGTCGAGCGGATGCGCCGCTCGACCCTGCCACTCGCGCCGGTGCCGGCCCGGGGCGGTTAGCGCGAAGGCTTGGGCGCTCCGGATCGGCACAGGTGTCCGATCCGGGCCGGCGCCCGCCCTCTCGCCGACCGGATGCGCGGGGCCGGGGCCGGCGAGATGTCCCCGAACGGGACGGCGGGGGCGGCAGCGTCCTTGCAGGATGGTGAGACCGTCCGGGCATGTCTTGGATGGACGGCAGGGTGGTCGCGAGAGCACCGAACCGAGAGGAGCCGGCCCCGGGCCGGTCTGTGGAATGACAAGCCACGTCACCATGCGCGGAAGCGTGCCGATTTCCTCCCTCGACTGGCGCCTCGGCGGCGCCGGGCAGTCGCGTTCGGTCTCGCCGGCCCAGGTTGTCGCCATGATCGGCCGGCGGCGCTGGCTCATCCTCCTCGCTCTGATCCTCGGCACCCTCGGCGGCGGCTTCTTCGTCGCCACGATGGAGCCGCGCTACATGGCCACCGCCCAGGTCATCATCGATCCCCGCGGCCTGCGCGTGGTCGAGCGGGAGGTGACGCCCAACGTCGACAACGCCGACGCCCAGGTCGCGACGGTCGAGAACGAGATGCGGGTTCTGCGCTCCAGCAGCGTGCTCGAGGCCGTGGTGGCGCGCGAGGGGCTCGACCGGGATCCCGAATTCATCGGCGACCCGCCCGGACTGATGCGCCGGCTGCGCAGCGGCCTCGCAGAGCTTCTCGGGCAGTCGCCCCCTCGCGAGCCCGACCCGCGCCGGAGCGCCCTCCAGAGCCTGGAGCGCAAGGTCGCCGTGCGCCGGGCGGAGCGGAGCTTCGTGATTGAGGTGACCGTCGCGAGCCGGGACGCCGACAAGTCGGCCCGCATCGCCAACGACCTCGTGACGATCTACACCGAGCAGGCCGGCAAGACCCGGGCGGATCTCGCCCGGCGCTCGGGCGTCTCCCTCGACAACCGCCTCGCCGAGCTGCGCGCCGCCGTGCGCGCGGCGGAGGACCGCGTCGAGACCTTCAAGAACGAGCACGATCTCGTCAGCGCCGACGGCAGCCTGACCCGCGACCTGCGCCTGCGCGACATCAACGCCCGGCTCGTGACCGCCCGGGCCCGCACCACCGAGGCCCAGGCCCGCATGGAGCAGGCCGGCGCCCTCAGCGGCAAGCTCGACGGGATGACCGAGTCGGTGCAGTCCCAGGCCGTCGTGCAGCTGCGCGGCCAGATCGCCGAGGTCCGCCGCCGCCGGGCCAACCTCGCCAATGTCCTGGGTCCCCGCCATCCGGAGCTCGCCTCGGCGAGCCGGGAGATCGAGGTGCTTCAGGAGCAGCTCGACCAGGAGCTGCGCCGGATCGCCGAGTCGGCCCGCAACGATTACCGCCGCGCGAAGCAGACCGAGGAAGAGCTGCGCAAGACCGTGGAATCGATGTCGCGCGCCTCCTTCGTCGACAGCCGGGCGCTCACCGAGCTGCGCGAGCTGGAGCGGGAGGCGGAGGCGCGTCGGACGCTGTTCTCGCAATATCTCGTCCGCTCCCGGGAGCTCACCGAGCAGACCCAGGTGGACCTCAACAACATCCGGGCGATCAGCGCGGCGATCCCGCCCGATCGGCCGACCAACCTGAGCAAGGTCGTGATCCTGGCCATCGGCAGCCTGATCGGGTTGCTCCTCGGCCTCGTCCTGGCGATCTTCCTCGGCGTGCTGCGCGGCGAGGCCTCCGCGGACACCGACCGGCCGGCCGAGGGCGAAGCGCCCGCCGCCCGCCCGGGCCCGGCCGAGCCGCAGGCGCCGAAGGCCGCCGCCTGGGCCGGGTCCGTGCGGGACTTCCGCTGAGACAAGTCCGATTCACGATGCCGCGCGAAAGCGCGCGGCCGCCCCTCGTCCCCACCGGGGCGGCGACGGGGCGGCAGGGATTTCGTGACAGGCTTACGAGCGCTCTCCGCCGAACCGGACGTCGGTTCGGCCCAGGAGAGCGCTCTCAAGCAACGACCGAGAGCCGCGCTCCCGTCTCAGCGTGATGGGGGCACGGCTCTCGACACGACCGATCCGAACATCCCGTCCCGAGCTTGCTGCCGAGCGTTCCGCCATGAGCGAGGCGACCTTCCCACTCCCCGCCAGCGTGCCGGCCGCATCGACCGTGGGCGCGCCCACGGGCCGTATCCCGTGGCGGGTGCTGTTCGTCGTCTTCGCCGTGCTGATGTGCGTGAACGCCTTCTACGCGACCTTCGCGGGCGGCAGCGACGAGTTGGGCAACGCCAAGTCCCATGTCCCGTCGAACCGGGGCAACGTCCTCTATGTCGGACTCTGGCTGCTGCTCTATGCCGTGTCCGGATGGGTGGTTTTGCGCGACTTCCTGCGCAACGGGCTCGATCTGTGCCTGCTCGGGGTGACGCCGCTGGCCGGCTACATCCTGCTGTCCGCGGCGTGGTCGGCCAATCCCTGGGCCTCGCTGGTGCCGGCGGGCATGCTCGTCCTGAACATCGTGATCGCCGCGGCCCTGGCCTCGATCGTCCACCCGGCGCGGTTCCTGCGCATCTTCGCCTGGACCAACGTGGTGCTGGTGGGGATCTCGCTGGCGCTGGTCGTCGTCACACCCGACACCGTGCGCACCGACATCAACCGGCCGGGCCTGCTGATGACCGGAGAGCTGTTCGGCGCCTACGCCAACAAGACCGTCCACGGCATGTCGGCCTCCATCGCCATCCTGGTCCTGCTGTTCCTGCCCGGCAACAGCCCCCGCATCCTGCGCTGGCCGGCGCTGGGCATCCTGACGCTCGGCCTGATCCTGGCCAACTCCATGGCCTCGGTGAGCGGCACGCTGGTGGCCGCCCTGGCGCTGACGGCGGCGCGCCTGATGCCGCGTCTCGGCCTCGTCATCTTCGGCACGGCCAGCGTCCTGTCGATCCTGGTGGCGCTCAGCCTGCCCTTCATCGGCGTCGGCGAGATCGCCACGGCGCTCGGACGCAGCGCCGACTTCACCGGGCGGAGCACCTTCTGGCCCTATGCCATGGACGCCATCAAGGAGCGGCCGCTGTTCGGCTACGGCTATCTCAGCTTCTTCAACACCGACCCGTTCTCCATGGCCTGGACGGTGTGGGAGCGCGAACTGTACTTCTTCACGCCCGATTTCCACAATTCCTTCCTCGACATCCTGGTCGGGCTCGGGATCGTCGGCGGTGTCTTCTACCTCATCCTGCTGTTCGTCTCGGCGGGCATCTTCGCCCATCCGAGCCTGGAGCGCCGCTGCGCCTACCTGCTCTCGGCGATCCTGCTCGTGTTCATCTTGAACAGCGCCACCGGCTTCCTCTTCCTGGCGCATAACCGGATGTCGGCGATCTTCCAGTTCTACTGCCTGTTCGTGCTGTGCCGCAGCTACCGGGTCGCCGACCCGCTCGCCACGGCGGCCTGGACGGGGCGCGTCCCCCAGCCCCGCGGAGTCGTCCGGTGAAGTCTCCCCCCCAGGCCGGCGGACACGGCGCCGGACAGAGCCTTGGTCAAGGTCTTGGTCAAGTCGCCGGGCTCGACGCCCTGCGCTTCGCGGCCGCCGGCCTCGTGATGCTCTACCATCTCGCCTGCACCTCCTGGCTGGTGCCCTCGAGCGAGGCGGCGGCGCTGCTGGCCACGCCGGTCGCCTATCCGGGCCTCCTGCCCCTCAGCGCCGCGGGCTGGATCGGCGTGCCGATCTTCTTCGTCATCTCGGGATTCGTCATCGCCTACACGGCGGCGAGCGCCGCCCCGGGCCGGTTCCTGGAGAATCGGTTCCTGCGCCTGATGCCCTGCGCGTGGTTCTGCGCGAGCCTGTCCTTCGTCCTGGCCCTCGGCTTCGCTCCGGAGGGCGCCACCGAGCTGCTCGGGCGCTACCTGCGCACCCTGGTGCTGTTCCCGGCGCCCCGCTGGATCGACGGCGTGTACTGGACGCTCGGGATCGAGATCAGCTTCTACGCCTTCGTCTTCGCCCTGCTGGCGATCGGCCGGGCCGACCGGCTCGAGCCCGCGGTGGCCGCCCTCGGCCTCGCCAGCGCGCTCGCCTGGTGCCTCGCCGCGAGCCCGCTCCTGCCCGGCCTCGACGTGCTGATCAGCACCCGGATCGCCAAGCTCCTCCTCGTCACCCATGGCTGCGAATTCGCCCTCGGGGTCGTGTTCTGGGCCGCGGCCGGCGGCGGCTGGACCGGCCGTCGCCTTCTCGTGGCCGGCCTGTGCCTCGCCGGCTCCCTGTGCCAGATCGGCTACGACGCGCGCTTCACCCGGAACAGCCTGGGCCTCGATCCGACCGCCCTGACCCCGCTCCTCGTGCCGGTGGCGATCTATCTCGGCTTCCTCGGCCTGTTCCTGCTCTCGGTGCGCTTCAACGCGGCGCTGCTGCGCGGGCTCGGCCGGGGCGCCCCGGCGCTGCGCGCGCTCGGCCTGTCGACCTACCCGCTCTACCTGCTCCACACCTTCGTCGGCGTCCTGGCCATGCGGGCGGCCCTGGCCCTCGGCACCGATCCCGCCATGGGCCTCACTTTGGGCATCGCAGCCTCGGTGGCGGCGGCGCTCGCGGTCTCGGGCTGGATCGAGCCGGGCTTGCGCGCGGCGCTGCGCCGCCGGATCGACCGCCATCTCCGGCCCCGCCTCGGCCTCCTCGGACCCGCGGCGGCCCCCTCGACCAGCAGGACGCCGGCATGAGCCCCGCCTCCCTTCCCCCCAAGGCGGCCATGCCGCACCTGCCGCAGCTCGACGGCCTCCGGGCGCTGGCGGTCGGCCTCGTGTTCCTGTCCCATGCGGGCCTCGGCCACGTCGTGCCGGGCGGGCTCGGCGTCACGATCTTCTTCTTCCTGAGCGGCTACCTCATCACCACGCTGCTGCGGGTCGAGGCGCTCAACACCGGCGGCATCAGCCTCCGGCACTTCTACCTGCGGCGCGTCTTCCGCATCTTCCCGCCGCTCTACCTGACCCTTCTGTTTGCCGGGCTGCTCTATGCACTGGGCCTCCTCAAGGGGCCCTACGATGCCGCCGTGGTGCTGATGCAGGCCGCCTTCGCGGCGAATTATGTCGGCGTCCTCGGCGGCGACATCACCCTCGGCCTGCCCCTGCCGCTCTGGTCGCTCGCCGTGGAGGAGCATTTCTATCTGCTCTTCCCCCTCGCCTTCCTGTTCGCCCTCGGCCGCGTCACGGCGGCCCGGCTGGCCGCGCTCTGCCTCGCGGCCTGCCTCGCCGTGCTGGCGTTCCGGGTCGCCGCGGTGATGACCCTGCCGGATGCCTCCGACATCTACATCTGGACCCATACCCGCGCCGATTCGATCCTGTTCGGATGCGGCCTCGCCCTGTGGCGCAACCCGCTGCTCGACGGGACGGCCGCCTACCGCCCCGGCTCGGGCCAGGCGGCGGCGGCCCTCGCGGTGCTGGCGGCCACGGTGCTGATCCGCGACGAGACCTTCCGGCAGACCCTGCGCTACACCGTCCAGGGCGGCGCCCTGTTCGTGCTGTTCGCCGCGCTGCTCCAGCCTCCGGCGGAGGGACCCGTCGGGTGGGCGGCCCGCCTGCTCTCGACGCCGCCGCTGACCCGGATCGGCCTTTATTCCTACACGATCTACCTCGTCCACGCGGCGATGATCGAGGTCGTGGCCGGCTTCACCGCCTCCCACCTCGTTCAAGGGGGGCTCGGCCTCGCTCTGACCCTCGCCTACGCCGCGCTGATGCACCGCTTCGTCGAACGCCCGTTCGGGCGGATGCGGCGCCGGCTCGACGCGCCGGGCGCCGACGCGCCGGCGGGCCATGCCGCCGGGCGACCGATGGCCGTCCAGGCCCCGGCGGAGTGAGCCCCGCGATCGCCCGCTCCGTCGCGCGGGCGGACGGCGCGGGCCGTCACCAGGAGCGGGCGAGGAGCGCTCCGTGCACCGCCGCGGCGACGGCGGCCTGGCCCGCCTGGTTGAGATGGATGTGGTCCGCCCGCAGGGCGCGGGGCGGCACGTCGCGGGCGATGTCGGCCCGGTCGAGCAGTGAGGGCGTGAGCCCGGCCGCCGCGAGGCCCCGGGCCACGAGATGGCCGCGGATGTCGAGGAAGCGCCTGCCATGCTCGGCCAGCAAGGCCGCGTTGAGTGCCAGGATCGCCCGGTGGCCGGGCGCGCCCCGGTATTCCTCCGGCACGTCGGCGTTGAGGATCGACAGGACGAGGGCGCATCCGCTGCGCAAAGAGGCCACCATGGCCCGGATATCCGCCTGGACCCGCGCGGCATCGTCGTAATTGTTGCGTCCGGCCCAGATCACGGCGACCGCGTCGCGGGACGCGGCGTCGGCGAGCATCCGCGCCGCGATCTGCGTGCTCGACTCGCCGCCCACGCCGGCATTGCGGACCGGCCGGGGCGGGGCGAAGGCCCGGCCGAGGGCGGCGGGATAGCGCCCGGCCTCCGTGCGCGCGCCGGTGCCGAAGGTCAGGCTGTCGCCCCAGGCGACGATCGGACGGGGAGCCTCCGCCCGAGCCCGTCCGGCGAGGCCCGCCGCCAGGAGGACGAGGCCGAAGCGGCGGCGATCGGTCGGCGGCATGGGCAGGGCCTCCGGCCGGCGCTGGGGATCAGGCCCCGAACAGGACGATCTCGGTATAGGCCAGATCGCCCGCCGCGGGCGGGTTGGGGCCGCGGGCGAATTTCGGGGCGCGGCCCGGGAAGTAGCGGCCGGCGATTCCGGGCGGGCGGGCGAGGGCGTCGAGGACGAACCACGGCATGGCGTGGCGCAGGAGGAGATAACGGCCGACCGCCCCGAGGCAGGCGGTCAGGTCGAGAGTCGGCGAGCGGTAGACAAGCTGGAGGCCCGGCAGGCGCAGCCGGGCGAGACGCCCCGGCAGAAGCTTGAGGGCGCGGCGCTGGAACAGCAGCGCCCCGGCCTCCGCCCCGTCCGACCAGACGAGGCCGAGGCAACCATAGGAGACGTGGTCGGCGACGAGGCGGGCCTCCGCCTCGGGAAGGAGCTCCAGGGTCTCGGGCGAGGCGGCCCGGACCCGGCCGCGGTGGCGCCCGAGCAGGGGCAGGGACAGCATCTGGCCGGCGCAGATCGATTTGAAGCCGCGCGCCTTGTGCATCGCCCAGGTCTGGGGCGCGGGCGAGACGTTGACGTAGGTCACCGCCTTGTCGCGCATGGCGAAGCCGTCGAGCAGCGTGCCGAGGGAGCGGAATTCCGGCTTCACGTACCAGCTCGACAGATTGCAGCGCCAATGGGTGCCGCCTTCCGCCTCGACGGCCCGGTAGAGGGCCAGCAGCACGCCCACCGCCTCGCCGTCCCGCTCGAGCAGGTAGCCGTAGCGCGGCACGCCATCCGGCAGGCTTTGCGCCCGGTGGCGGGCGAAACCCGTGCGCCAATAGGCCTCCGAGCGGTCCGAGAACCCGGTCCGCAGCAGGCCGATCACGGCATCGAGGTCGTGCTCCTCGATGGTGCGGCAGCGAACCTTCGCGCGCTCGGGCTTGGGGGCGGCGGGGTTGGGGACGGCGGGGTTGGGGGCCGCGGGCATCGCCGCCGGCGCTTCGGCGGCATCGTGCAGGGCGTACATCGGCGACACTCTCGGAGCCTCGCTGGACTGGGGCCCGGGGCGGAGGCGCAACCGCATCCGTTCGGATCGGGAGTCAGGTTGGTCGGGAAGGATGAGGGTTCGGTGAAGGCAGGCCGGGCCATTCCCGGTCATCCCGCCCCGAGACGCATCCTGCGATGCGCCGCGCGGGGGGAGACGGCGGGTCGGAACAGAGTCAGGCCGTGCTGCCGGCGTCGATCGTCAGGACCGTGCCGGTGATGTTGCGGGCCTTGTCGGACATCAGGTAGGCGACGGCGTCCGCCACGTCCTGCGGTTCGGCCAGGCGCTTGAGCGCACTGCGGTTGGCGACGCGGCTCCGCTCGGCCTCGTCCATCCCTTCCGTGAGGGCCGTCTCGATGAAGCCCGGGGCCACGGCGTTCACCGTCACCCCGAGGCGTCCGACCTCGCGGGCGAAGGAGCGGGTGAAGCCGATCATCGAGGCCTTGGTAGCGGCATAGACCGACAGCGCGTTATAGCCCGTGAAGGCGATGATCGAGCTGACATTGACGATGCGCCCGGCGCCCGCCGTCATCATGCCGCGGGCCACGTACTTGGTCAGCACCATCGGGGCGATGGTGTTGAGGTGGACGAGTTCGCCGATCTTGGCCGCCGACATGGTGGCGAGCAGACCCGGCGTGCCGAGCGCGGCGTTGTTGACGAGGCCGTAGATCGGCCCGTGCTCCGCCTTGATCCGCTGGACGAGGGGCTGGAGCGCCTCGAGCTGCCCGAGATCGGCGGCCAGGAACTGGATCGCGCCGAACGGGGCGGTCTCGCAGGCCGCCTCCAGCGCCTCGCTCGGGCGCCGCGCCAGGGCGACCACGCGAAACCCTTCTGCGGCGAGCGTCGAGGCCATGGCGAGGCCGAGGCCCCGGCTCGCGCCCGTCACGACGACGAGACGGCCTTCCCTGAGATCGGTCACGGCACCCTCCGCACCAGCTTGCCGCCCGAGGTGAGCGGCAGGTTGTCGACGAAGCGCACGCTCGCCGGCACCTTGTGCTGGCTGAGACGCGGGCGGCAATGGGCGATGATCGCCTTCTTCAGCGCGGCCGGGTCGGCGGCGTCGGTGCCGGCCCGCAGCACCACCTCGGCCTCGACGACGGCGCCGAGGATGGGGTTCGGCCGGGCCCGCACCCGGGACATCGACACGCCCGGATGCAGGTTGACGACGGCCTCGACCTCTTCGGGCTGCACCTTGGCGCCGCCGACATTGATGACGCCGCTGCGTCGGCCGAGGAAGTGGTAGCGCTCGCCCCGCCGCTCGACGAGGTCGCCGGTATCGACGAACCCGTCCTCGGCCATCAGAGGCTCCGTCGTCCCCCCGAGATAGCGCCGTCCGGTCCGCCGCGAGCGCACGTAGAGGGCGTCGTCGCGGACCGCGATCTCGATCCCGGCGCGGGTGCCGATCAGCGCGGCCGGGAAGCCCTCGCGCCCGTCCTCGACGGTGAAGCCGACGCCGCCCTCGGTCGAGGCGTAGGCATGGGCCATGCGGGCCTGCGGGAAGGCCGCCCGCAGGAGGTCGAGCACGGTCTGGTCGGCGATCTCGCCGGACAGCCGCACGTAGCGGGGCGAGAGCCGGTCGAGCGCCGCGCTCATCAGGGCGAGGCGCCAGTGCGAGGGCGTGCCGAGGATGTGGGTGACGCCCGCGCCGCCGGCCCGGACGAGATAGTCGCGCACCGGCTCGTGCCTGTCGGAGAGCACCAGCGAGGTCGGGGCCAGCATCGCCCGCAGGAAGACCTGAAGGCCGCCGTAGCGGCGAATGTCGTAGAAGGTCGACCAGACCGTGCCGGGCTCCGGCGCGGCGGCCGTGTTGATGCCGCCGGCCAAGCCTTCGAGGGTGTGGGCGACGAGCTTCGGGGCGCCGGTGGTGCCCGAGGTGGCGAGCGCCCATTCGGTCTCCCGCCCGGTCTCCGCCCCGGCCGCGCTGGCGGCCTCGGCGTCGATACGGGGCAGGCCCGGCAGGGCGTCGTCGGGCAACCCCTCGGCATCGAACACGACGATCTCGGCCTCGGAATCGGCGGCGATCCGCGCGATGTGCTCCGGGGCGAGGCCGGGGGGCACCAGGGCGAGCCGCGAGATGAGACCGTCGAGGGCCAGCATGGCCCGGGCCGCCGCCATCTGCCCGCCGACCGCGAGCAGCACGCGCTTGCCGGAGAGCCTCTCGCTCGCCGCGGCGTCGCGCGGGCCGTGGACGATCCCCGCGAGGTCTCTTCGCTCGCGGTGGTCGGACAGGAACAGGCCGTCGAGCCCGCCCGCCGCCAGAAGTCTCTCGCGCAGGATCATGACGGTCAGGCCGCCTGCTTGGCCGCGGCGCGGTCGTAGAGGGCGACGAGGTCGCCGACCGTCACGGGCAGGTCCTCGGCCTCCATCTCGGAGAACGGGTCGGCCCCGGTCAGGTCCTCCATCCGGGCGACCAGGAGGGCGAAGCAGAGCGAGTCGAACTCGGTGTCGAGCATCACGAGATCGTCGGTGATCGGCGGCATCCGCTTCTCCTGCTCGGCGGCGATGGCGGCGATCTCGGCGTGGACGGTGGAACGCAGGGACATGGGAGACTCCGGGGAACGAGAGGGCGGATCAGGCGGTCGGGGCGGGGGCGCGCAGCAACTCCGAGAAGTCGCGGGCGATCTCCGAGAGGATCGGCCGGGCGCGGGGAACGAGGCGCCCGAGACCGTAAAAGAAGTGGATCATGCCGGCATGGCGGGCCTGGACGACCGGCACGCCGGCCTGCGCGAGGCGCGCCGCATAGGTCTCGCCGTCGTCGCGCACCGGGTCGTACTCGGCGGTATGGATGCGGGCCGGCGGGAGCCCGGCCAGATCCGTCTCCCGCAGCGGGCAGAACCGGGGCTCCGGCCGCGCTTCGGGACCGCAGGCGGCGAGGTCGGTCTGGATCGTCGCCTCGTCGAGGAAGTAGCCCCGGGCGAAATCCCGGCGCGAGGCGCCGGCACCGTGGACATCGAGAACCGGGCAGATCAGGAGCTGCGCGGCCAGGGTCCGGCCGGCCTCCCGCATCTCCTGGCAGACCCGGGCGGCGAGCCCCGCCCCGGCCGATTCCCCGCCGACGGCGAGGCGGACCGGATCGATGCCGAGATCGTCCGCCTGCGCGGCCACCCAGCGTGTCGCCGCGAGGGCGTCGTCGAGGGGGGCCGGGAAGGGATGCTCGGGAGCGAGTCGGTAGGCGACCGCGACCACGCGCATCGCGCCGGACTCGGCCAGGGTCCGGCACATCGCATCGTGGGTGTCGAGATCGCCGGTGACGAGGCCGCCGCCGTGCAGGAAGACGAGACCGGGACCGGGGGCCGCGCCCTCCGGCGCGTAAAGGCGAAGCGCGAGGGCGCCGCCGGGGCCCGGCATGGTGAGATCGCGGACCGAGATCCCTCCCGCCGGGGCGCCGGCGGCGGCCAGGCGGGCGAGCCCGCGCAGGCCCGCGCGACGGGCGGCGAGATCGATGCCGCCCGAGGCCCCGAGCGCCATCATGTCGAGGAAGCGGCTGACATGCGGGTCGAGGGCCATCGCGGCGGCTCCGGTCGTGGGATTACACCTTGGGATCAGAGCTTCAGCGTGGCGCGGATGGCGGCCGGCCAATCCGCGATGGACTCGCCGTGGGTCGCGAACATCGCCACCGCCAGACGGTCCATGCCGAAGGCGACGCAGCCCGTATGGGCCGGCTCGCCGTCGGCGAGGTTGAGGCCCCAGGTCGTGCCGAAATGCTCGCGGTGATAGTTGAAGCTCATGCAGGCGGTGCCGGCCGCCGCCCCGCGCAGGGGGATCAGTAGCTCGAACTTCAACGCCTGCTCCAGCTGGCTGAAGGCCATGATCTGGCCGAGCCGGCCGAAGAACGGGTCGCTCGCGGTCTCGACCGTGTAGGTCAGGCCGAGTTCGTCGGCCATGGCGGTGGCGGTCTCGATCCAGGCCTCGCGGAAGGCGACGATCTGCTCGGGCGTGCCGATGCGGACGTATTCGCGCATCCGGAAGGATTGCAGCCGGTCGAGATGGCGCGAGGGCTCGCGGCGGAAGCAGTCGCAGGCGACGTCGAAGCGGTAGCCGGCCTCCGGCACGGCGCCGCGGGCGGCGGCGATCGGGTAGACCGGGTAGCAGGCGGCCGGCGTCAGCACGAGGTCGGCGGTCTCGAGGCCTTCGGTCCAGTCGCCGCCGGAAAGATGCCGGTCGGCGTAGGCGCGGATGTCAGTCTCCGAGCCTTCGAGGCAGGAGACGCAGCCCAGGAGATTCGGAAAACTCTTGAGGTAGCCGTGGCGCTCGAGATGGGCGCGGCTCATCACCGGCGGGAAGCGGAACACCTCCGTGCCCTCGTCGCGGCGCGACGAGATGAAGGCGGCCAGCGCCTCGACCACCGACTCGTAGGCGCCGGTGCGGGCGTAGACGCCCTGCGCGTTCATGGGCTTGAACATCGCGTCGAACAGGGAGTCGAGGGGATCGGTCGCGGGGGGGGCGGCCGGCACGTTCTT
This sequence comes from Methylobacterium sp. Leaf118, assembly GCF_920984675.1. GTDB lineage: Bacteria > Pseudomonadota > Alphaproteobacteria > Rhizobiales > Beijerinckiaceae > Methylobacterium. The sequence continues at coordinate 16,451 of NZ_CAKLBV010000017.1, read as the reverse complement.
GACGGGCATGTTCATGGGGGCAGTCTCTCAGGCGAGGGCGGGCGAAGGATCGGGGAGGCGGGGCCGGCGTCAGGCGCTCAGCGAGGCGGCGACCGGGGACATCAGGGTGGCGGTGGCGAGGTTGGCCATGATGCGGTCGTTGTGGATCATGATCGGCGCCGAGAGGATGTCGCGCAGGGCCCGGCCGACGCTGAAATCGCCGTCCTGGCGGTAGCCGGCGAGCCCGTTGGCCCGGAGCGCGCTCGACACGGCGGCGACCGCGAGTTCCGAGACCTCGACCTTGAGCATCGTGATCGCGGTCTGGAAATCGAGGGCGGCCAGCGCCGAGGCGTCGTCGCCCGCGGCCTCGAACCGGTCGAGCCCCTGGACGATCAGCGCGCGGGCCTGTTTCAGGCTGGAGACGGCGCGGGCGTAGTGCAGCGCGCCGGGCGGGGCGACGCCGCCCGCGCCCCGCATCGCCGTGCGGGTGAAGGCCTGGGCGCGATCGACCGCCGAGGCGGCGATGCCGGCCCAGGCGCTCGACCACAGGATATGGGAGACCGGGGTCATGGTCTGGTTGTGGACATCGCCGTAGCGGGTGGCGAGCACCTGCTCGGGCCGGCCGCGCGCCACCAGGCGGAAGCCGCTGCTGCAGGTGCCGCGCATGCCGAGCGTCTCCCAGCCGCTCAGGCGCTCCAGGGTGTAGTCCTCCTTGAGGAACACGCAGAGCACCTGGTCGGAGGCGGCGGCCTCCGCGTTGCGGCGGGCGACGGTGACGACGCCGTCGGCCTGGGCGCCGTAGGAGATCACGGTGGCGGCCCGCTCCAGGCTCACGCTCTCGCCATCGCCCTCGATCGCGGCGGAGGAGGCGCGGACATTGCCACCGCCCTGGCCCTCGGTCGTCGAGGAGGCCATGAGCAGCTGCTCGTCGGCGATGCGGCGGATCAGGCCGTCGCGCCACGCGCCGTCCCGGCCGTGCCGGATCAGGCAGGCGATCTTGGTCTGGTGCATGGCGTAGATCATCGCCGTCGAGGCGCAGGCACGGCCGAGGGCGTAGCAGATGTCGGCGAGCGCCCGGATCGAGGCGCCCTCCCCGCCCAGCTCGATCGGCACCGCGGCCCCGAGCAGGCGCTGCGACTTCAGCGCGGCGACCGCCTCGGCCGGGAAGCGGCCGTCGCGGTCGACCGCCTCGGCATGGAGGGCGGCGACCGCCGCCACCGCCGCCGCGCGGGCGGCGAGATCGGTCGCGGTGGCCGCTTCGGGCGGGACGGACATCGGCTGAATGGTCATGGCTTGGCTCCGAGGATCTGAAGCCGGTCGCGCCGGCCGTGTTGCGCGAAGGACGGGATCAGGCCGACGGGGCCGAGCACACGGTCTCGACCATCCGGGCGATGGTCTCGATCGAGTAGAAGTTCTTCGGCGTCAGCGCCGAGGGCGGGATCATGATGTCGAACTCCGACTCGACGGCGATCATCAGGTTCACGAGGTCGAGGGACGACAGGCCGACATCGACCAGGGCGTCGCCGGGTCCGAAGGCCGGCTTGATCGCGTGCCGCCCCGCGATCTCGTAGGCGAGGCCCATCGTCCGGCTCGCCACGCTCTCCATCACCGTCGCCGACATCGTCTTCCGTACCTTTCCGATCTGAGTTGAGCGGGCTGGTCGCCCTGCTGGGCTAATACAATCATTGTCCCGATAAATACTCTTCCTGATTTCAGGATCAATCCGATTCGTTTTATTAAACATTTAGTTAGTTAATCAGAGATTGGCATAAACTATCGGTCAATCTTACCACTTCCGGCGCCCGTCACGGGGGCGACAGCTCGATGAAGCCGCCGCCGCCATAGACCAGGGCGCCGGCGGCCTCGCCGTGCAGGCGCACCTCGCGCACGGCGCCGAGCAGGATGGCGTGGCTGTGCCGCTCGATGACCTCTTCGAGGTCGCAATCGATGATGGCCTGCGCCTGGGTGAGGCCCGCGGCGCCGGAGGCCATGGTGGTCCAGTCCGCGCCGAGATAGCGGGCCGGGCCGCGCAGGCCGCCGATTCCGGCGAAGCGCTCCGCCACGGATTGCTGCCCGGCCCCGAGGATGCTGACGCAGAAATGCTGGCGCCGGGCGATGACCGGCCAGCTCGACGAGGCGCGGTTGACGCAGACCAGCATGGTGGGCGGATCGACCGAGAGGGACACCGCGGAGGTGGCAGTCAACCCGACGCGGTCCTCGCCGCTGCCCGCGGTGACGATCACCACCCCGCCGACGAGGCGGCGCATCGCCTGTTTCAGGAGGGCCCCGTCGGCGACCGGCGGGGGCGGGACATCGGGCGCGAGGCTCATGGCGCCTTCGGGCGCCGCGGGCCGGACCTGCGTCGCAAAGGAACTCCGGTACGCAACCATGGCGTCGACCATCCGAAAGAGCGGGACTTCGTGCGTGTCCGGTCCGGAGGCGACCCGCCTCCGCCCGGCTCGAAACCGGACGTTATCGGTTGGCGTCTATGTCCGATCCCGTACACGCAGCTCCCGCTGCAAATGCAGGGCCCGGCGCGCGCGGCCGAAAACTGTCCGTCCGCGGCACGATCCGGGGTCGGGCGGGGGTTTCGGTCCCGAACCGGGACAGATCCCCGGGCGCCCGCCGCCCAGACCGAGGTTCGCGCGATGTCCCAGGAGAGTCTGACCCCGAAGCCCCGCACCGCGGCGCAGGCGCTGGTGGACCAGCTCGTCGCCAACGGCGTCGAGCACGTCTTCGCGGTGCCGGGCGAGAGCTACCTGCCGGTGCTCGACGCGCTGCACGAATCCGGCATCCGGATCACCGTCTGCCGCCAGGAGGGAGGCGCCGCGATGATGGCGGAGGCCCACGGCAAGGCCACCGGCCGGCCGGGCATCTGCTTCGTCACCCGCGGGCCCGGCGCCACCAACGCCTCCGCCGGCATCCACATCGCCCAGCAGGACTCGACGCCGATGATCCTGTTCGTCGGCCAGATCGAGCGGGGCTTGCGCGACCGCGAGGCGTGGCAGGAGATCGATTACCGCGCCGCCTTCGGGCCGATCTGCAAATGGGCGACCGAGGTCGAGACCGGGGCCCGCATGCCCGAATACGTCTCCCGCGCCTTCCACACCGCCTGCGGCGGCCGGCCCGGCCCGGTGGTGATGGCGCTGCCCAAGGACATGCTGAAGGACCCCGTGCCCGGCCCCGCCGCCCCGGCCTTCGTGCCGGTCGAGGCCGCCCCGGGCGCCGAGGATCTCGCGCGGCTGGGCGCGCTGCTGGCCGAGGCGCAGGCCCCGTTCCTGGTCCTCGGCGGCAGCCGCTGGGACGAGCGCGCCTATGCCGACATCCGCGCCTTCGCGGAAGCCTTCGACCTGCCGGTGGCGACGAGCTACCGCCGCCTGCCGCTGTTCGACCCGCTGCACCCGAACTACGCGGGCGATCTGGGCTTGGCCGCCAACGCCAAGCTCGTCGCCCGGGTGAAGGCCGCCGACCTGCTGATCGTGCTCGGCGGACGCCTCGGCGAGGTCGCGAGCCAGATGTACGCGCTCCTCGACATCCCGGGGCCGCGCACCCGGCTCGTCCACATCCATCCCGGACCGGAGGAGCTCGGCCGCGTCTACGTCCCGCATCTGGCGATCAACGCCGCCCCGACCCGGATGGCGGCGGCGCTGGCGCGGCTGCCTGCACCTTCCGCCACGCCCTGGTCCGAGGGGACGCGGGAGGCCCATGGCGAATACCTCGCCTGGAGCGAGACGGCGACGCCCCAGCCCGGCACGGTGAATTTCGGCGAGGTGATGATCCAGCTGCGCGACGCGCTGCCGTCCGACGCGATCCTGTGCAACGGCGCGGGCAACTACGCCGCCTGGATCCACCGCTTCTACCGCTTCCGGCGGCTGTCCACCCACATGGCGCCGACCTCCGGCTCGATGGGCTACGGCGTGCCGGCGGCGGTGGCGATGAAGCGTCTCCATCCGGAACGGACGGTGATCTCGCTCAACGGCGACGGCGACTTCCTGATGAACGGCCAGGAATTCGCGACCGCCGTGCAGTACGGGCTCAACATCGTCTGCATCGTCGCCGACAATGCCAGCTACGGCACCATCCGGATGCATCAGGAGCGGGACTTTCCGGGCCGGGTCTGCGCCACCGACCTCGTGAACCCGGACTTCGCGGCTTACGCCCGCGCCTTCGGCGGGGCCGGCTTCACGGTGGAGCGGACCGAGGACTTTCCCGCCGCCCTCGACGCGGCGCTCGCCGCGGGCCTGCCTTCGATCATCCATGTGAAGATCGCCGTCGACGCGATCACGCCCGGCGCGACGCTGACCACGATCCGCGAGAAGGCGCTGGCGGGTCGGTAAGGGGACACCGCGGTCCCGCGGATCCCGGAGCGCCCCCGGGATCCGCGGGCCGCGTCCCAAGCCGGACGCTCCCGGCGGGAGCGGGATCTCCGGAGCGAGGCGCCCAAACGCATCGAGAGGCGGGCGACAGGCGCCGCCTCCGGCACCGTCGCTCCCCCTCTCCGGCCCCGCTTCGGGCGCACACCTCTCCCGCCGAAGGGAGAGGACGACGCGGAGGGCCTAAGCCAGCCGCCCGTGCGCGAAGTCCCAGTAGAGCTGGCGCGCCAGGCGGAACATCGGCCCCGGCTCGAACCGCACCTCGTCGAGCCCCGTGACCGGCGCCACCTTGGCGAAGTTGCCCGCGGTGAACACCTCGTCGGCGCCGAGGAAATCGTCGTAGCGCAGGGTCTTCTCCACCACTTCGACGCCCGCGCCGCGCAGGAGCGCGATGACCCGGGCCCGGGTGATGCCGGCCAGGAAGACGCCGTTGGGGACCGGGGTATAGACCACGCCGTCGCGGGCCAGGAACGCGTTGGCGTTGGCGAATTCGGCGACGTTGCCGAGCCCGTCGAGCATCAGGCAATTGGCGAAGCCGCGTCCGAGCGCCTCCGTGAGCGCGCGGGCGCCGTTCGGGTAGAGGCAGCCCGCCTTGGCCTCGACCGGGGCGACCTCGTTGGAGGGCCGCCGGAAGGGGGAGAGGGTGGCGCGCACGCCCGACGGCAGCGGCATCGGTGCGTGGTAGATCGACAGGCACCAGTTGGTGGAGGCCGGATCGAAGCGCACGCCGCCGGCAAACCCGCTCTCGGCCCAGTACATCGGCCGGATGTAGAGTTCGGCATCGGGGGCGAAGCGGGCGAGCCCCTGGGCGACGAGATCGCTCCACTGCGCGACCGAGAGCTTCGGCGCGAGACCGAGGGCGGTGGCCGAGCGGTTGACGCGGGCGAGATGCAGGTCGAGGTCGGGGGTGACGCCCTCGAAGGCGCGGGCTCCGTCGAACACCGTCGAGCCGAGCCAGGAACCGTGGGTGCGGGGCCCCATGATCCGCACGTTCCCGGGATGCCACGCGCCCTCGAAGAAGGTCCAGGTATCGGTCTCGGGCGTCGTGTCGGTCACGGGCGTCGTCATGGCGGGAGCCTAGAGGGAGGGAATGGGCGGGGCCGCTGGGCGGCCCCACAGCTCTCGGAGGCGCAGAGGCTCTCGGAGGCGCGGATCAGGCCGCTTCGAGCAGACCGCCGCCGACTGACGGCGAGGACTTGCGCCGCAGCATCTTCTTCACCTTGGCGAAGGCCCGGAGCGCCAGCGCGAGGTATTTCGGCTGGGTCTGGCGGCAGAAGGCCACCTTCCGGACGTAGCTCTCGACATGCCAGTGGCAGACCGCCCCGCGGGGAATGAAGAGCACATCGCCCGCAACGAAGGTCTTGGCCGGCGAGATGCCGTCGCTGATCGTGGCCGAACCTTCGAGAAAGTGGATCGTCTCGTCGATATCGTAGTGCCACTCGAACTTGCCGGCGGTGCAATCCCAGACCAGGGTCCAAGCCAGGCGATCGTCGCTGCGCGACAGCATGGTGTTGCGCGCCACGGGCATCCCCTCGTGAACCCAGCTCGGCTCGATCGGAGCCGGCCGCAGATCACCGGTCGTCACGGACGGAATCATCGCGGTGGTAGACACGTCTTCCTCACTGCCGGTCGTCGGGCGTCCAGGACCACTCCGGAGGCGCCCCGAGCCAAGCACCACCACACTTGTCTGACGTCCGCAAGGTGGTGTTCGACGTATGGCTAACGACAATGCGTCGAGGATTGTAAATGCGGCCGAAACGTGACTTGGCTGTAGTGTAATCCATCCGAAACGATACGGCTGGGTCTTTTCGAGACGCGGCATCTACGTAGAATTCCGCAACCATGCGGAGCGAAACTGGCGCCGCCGCCCCGGCCTGGGCCGCCCATCTCCCTGATCTTCCGGGAAAATCAACCGGGTGCCGCGAGGCTCCGGGTCTCGTCGAACGCCGCGGATCCCGTGTCGTTTCGGCACGATCTGGCGTGGTCCCGGCCTTGCGGCAGGCCCGCCGACCCTCCGGTCCAGGGACGACCCACGCAATGCGCAGCGAAACGATCGCGGTTCACGCCGGCTTCGAGCACGATCCGACCACCCATGCCGTCGCTGTGCCGATCTACCAGAGCGTCGCCTACGCCTTCGACAGCGCCGATCACGGGGCCGCCCTGTTCAATCTGGAGGAGGAAGGCTACCGCTACAGCCGCATCGCCAACCCGACGGTGGCCGTGCTGGAGCGGCGGGTCGCCGATCTCGAGGGCGGCCACGCGGCGCTCGCCGTCGCCACGGGGCAGGCGGCCCTGCATTACGCCATCGCGACGCTGGCCGACCATGGCGGCAACATCGTCTGCGTGCCCCAGCTCTACGGCACCACCCATACCCTGCTCGCCCACGTCCTGCCGCGCCAGGGCATCACCACCCGCTTCGCCGCGAGCGACCGGCCCGAAGACATCGCCGCGTTGATCGACGACCAGACCCGGGCGGTCTACTGCGAATCGATCGGCAACCCCGCCGGCAATATTTGCGACATCGAAGCTCTGGCCCGTGTCGCCCACGCCCACGGCGTGCCCCTCGTCGTCGACAACACCGTCCCGACCCCGATCCTGCTGCGCCCGATCGATTACGGGGCCGACATCGTCATCGCCTCGCTGACCAAGTTCATGGGCGGCCACGGCACCACGCTGGGCGGCATCGTGGTCGATTCGGGCAATTTCGACTGGGCCGCCCACGGCGACCGCTTCCCGATGTTCACGACGCCGGACGTGTCCTATCACGGGCTCGTCTACGCCGAGCATTTCGGCCGAAGCGCCTTCGCGGCCCGGGCCCGCAGCGTCTATCAGCGCACCACGGGCGCGGTGCTGCCGGCGCTCTCCGCCTTCCTGCTGCTCCAGGGCATCGAGACGGTGGCGCTGCGTGTCGAGCGCCACGTCGCCAACGCCCGCAAGGTCGCCGAGTATCTGCGCGCGCATCCGGGCGTCGAATGGGTCAATTACGCCGGCTTCCCCGACAGCCCAAACCACGCGATGGCGAAGAAGTACCTCGGCGGCGAGGGCTCCTCGCTGCTGACCTTCGGGGTGAAGGGCGGGTTCGAGGCCGGCAAGACCTTCTACGACGCACTCAAGCTGGTGAAGCGGCTCGTCAACATCGGCGACGTCAAGTCCCTGGCCTGCCATCCGGCCTCGACCACCCACCGCCAGATGACGCCGGACGAGCAGCGGGTCGCGGGCGTGCTGCCCGAGACCATCCGGATCAGCGTCGGCATCGAGCATGTCGACGACATCGTCGCCGATCTCGACCAGGCGCTCGCCGCCGCCCGGCCGCTGGCGCTCGCGGCCTGAGCCGCCGGGCGCCCCCGGAACATCCCCGCCCCCGATCGAGAGGAGAGAGTCCCATGCTGGAACACGGCGTTTCAGGCACGTCCTACGGCGAGCCGGGCCTCTCCGAATCCATCCTGGCGCCCCGGTCCCAGCCGGGCACGCCCGCGCCCCGCCTGCGGATCGGCCTCCTCAACAACATGCCGGACACCGCCCTCGTCCAGACGGAGCGGCAGTTCCGGCGGCTGATCGGCCCGGAGGCCGAGCTGCGCTTCTTCAGCCTCGACGCGGTGCCGCGGGGGCCGCTGGCCCGCGCTCATCTCGACCGGTGCTACGCGTCCCACACGGCGCTCGCGGCCGCCGGCCTCGACGCCCTGGTGATCACCGGCGCCGAGCCGAAGGCCGCTCGCCTCGACCATGAGCCCTATTACGCGGAATTCGCCTCCGTGGTGGATTGGGCGGCCGCCCACACGGTCTCGACCCTGTTCTCCTGCCTCGCGGCCCATGCTGCGGTGCTGCATCTCGACCGGATCGAGCGCCGGCCGCTGCCGGCCAAGCATTCGGGCGTCTATGCCTGCGCCGCCACCGCCGTCCACCCGCTCCTCGCCGGGATGCCGGCCGTGATGCCGGTGCCGCATTCGCGCTGGAACGACCTGCCCGAGGCCGACCTCGCCGCCCGGGGCTACACGGTGCTGCGCCGCTCGGAGCAGGTCGGCGTCGACCTGTTCGTGCGGGAGGGCCGTAGCCTGATGGTGTTCCTCCAGGGCCATCCCGAATACGAGCCCGACACGCTGGCCCGCGAGTACCGCCGGGACATGGGCCGCTTCCTCGACGGGAGCCGCGACACCCTGCCGGGTCTGCCTGTAGATTATTACGGCGCCGAGGCCGCGGCGCGGCTCCAGGCCTTCGCGGAGCGCGCGCTCCGCGAGCGGACGCCCGCCCTCCATGCCGACTTCCCCGACCGGGAGGCGACGCCGCCCCGCCCCGCGGAATGGCCGGAGGGAGCAAGCCGTCTGTTCCGCAACTGGCTCACCCAGGTGGCGGCTCGCCGCGCCCATCGTCCGGCGGCCGCGCCGGTCTCGGCCCTCGCGTAAGGCGACCTTCGTGATGCAGCTCCAGCCCCCCGCCACTCCCGTCCCGGCCCCGCCGCCCCGCGCCTCCGCGACCGCCGGCTGGATCGGCGCCCTGGAGCGCACCGCCCGGATCGACGCGGAGCCGGGCCGCATCTTCCCGCTGGTCCTCGACGCGGTCGCCGCCGAGCGGGCGGGCGCCCCGGCCCTGATCGGCACCGACGAGACCCTGAGCCACGGCGAGTTCGCCGCCCGGCGCAACCGCTACGCCCGCTGGGCGCGCGCGCGCGGCCTCGCCAAGGGCGACACCGTGGCGCTGCTGATGCGCAACCGGCCGGACTACCTCGCGATCTGGCTCGGGCTGAGCCGGGTCGGGGTGCGGGTGGCGCTGCTCAACACGAACCTGCGCGAACGCGGGCTCGCCCATTGCATCGCGGTGGCCGCCCCCCGCCTCGTCATTGCCGGAACTGACCTCGCCGAGGCCCTCGACGGCGCCCTGCCCCATCTTCCGGAGCGCCCCGTGCTGGTCTGGCAGGGCGAGGGGGCGGACGAGTCCCTCGCCATGCAGGCCGCCGCCCATTCGGGCGACCCGCTGGAGCCCGGCGAGGCGCCCGCGGTCAGCCTGCGCGACCCGGCGCTCCTGATCTACACCTCCGGCACCACCGGCCTGCCGAAGGCCGCGCGGGTCAGTCACCACCGCATCATGATGTGGACCCATTGGTTCGCCGGCCTGGCCGATCCCGGCCCCGACGACCGCATGTACGATTGCCTGCCGCTCTACCACAGCGTCGGCGGCGTGGTGGCGCCGGGCAGCGTGCTTTTGGGCGGCGGCTCCGTGGTGATCCGCGAAAAGTTCTCGGCGCGCCGGTTCTGGTCGGACGTGACCGAGAGCGGCGCGACCCTGTTCCAGTATATCGGCGAATTGTGCCGCTACCTCGCACTCGCGCCCCCCGATCCGCAGGAGCGGGCGCATCGCCTGCGGCTCTGCACCGGCAACGGCCTGCGCCCGGACGTGTGGGAGCGGTTCCAGGAGCGCTTCGCGGTGCCCCGCATCCTCGAATTCTACGCAGCCACCGAGGGCACGCTCTCGCTCTACAACGTCGAGGGCAAGGTCGGCGCGGTCGGCCGGGTGCCGAGCTTCATGGCGCGGCGCTCGCCCGCGCTGATCGTGCGACACGACGTGGCCACCGGATTGCCGCTGCGCGATGCCGAGGGGCGCTGCATCCCGGCCGCCTTCGGCGAGGCGGGCGAGTTGCTCGGCCGCCTCTCGGACAAGGCCGAATACACGTTCGAGGGCTATACCAGCGACGCCGAGAGCGCCCGCAAGGTGCTGCGCGACGTGGTGAAACCGGGCGATGCCTGGATGCGGACCGGCGACCTGATGCGGCGCGACGCGCAAGGCTACTTCTACTTCGTCGACCGGATCGGCGACACCTTCCGCTGGAAGGGCGAGAACGTCGCCACGACCGAGGTCGCCGAGGCGCTCTCCCGCACGGACGGCGTTGCCGAGGCCTGCGTCTACGGCGTCGCCGTGCCGGGCGCGGACGGCCGCGCCGGCATGGCCGCGCTGACCATCGGCCTCGGCTTCGACGTGGCGCGGCTCCATGCCGACCTCGCGGAGCGGCTGCCGGCCTATGCCCGCCCGCTGTTCCTCCGGCTCACGGAGGATCTCGGCCACACCGAGACCTTCAAGCAGAAGAAGGCGGTGCTGGCCGAGGAAGGGTTCGACCCGGCCCGCATCGCCGATCCGCTCTATATCGACCGCGATGGCGCCTATCGGCCGATCGACCCGGACCTGCACGCGGCGCTCGCGGCGGGCGCGCTGCGGCTGTAGGCCGTCGCAGACCCGCCGTACCGGTCCGGCGGACGGTACAGGTCGGCCGAAACCGTACGGGCCGTGCCTGTCGCCGCCGGCTCCGAACGGGCAGGCAGGGGCCTCGGGAGCAAGGCGATCGGGCGATGCGGCGCAGATCCATGTCCTGGGACGGCTGGGGCCAGGGCTTCCTCGGCGTCCTAATCTTCAGCGGGTCGCTGCCGGCGACGCGGGCGGCGGTGGCCGGGTTCACGCCCCTGTTCCTGACCTCGGCCCGGGCGGTGATCGCCGCGCTCCTCGGCGCGACCCTGCTGCTGGCCCTCCGGCAGAAGCGGCCGGCCTCCCGGGATCTCGGATCGCTCGCCGCCGTCGCCCTCGGGGTGGTGATCGGCTTCCCGCTGCTGACGGCCCTGGCGCTCCAGCACATCACCGCCGCGCGCTCGGTCGTTTTCGTCGGCCTGCTGCCGCTGGCGACCGCGCTCTTCGCCGTCCTGCGCGGGGGCGAGCGCCCGCGCCGGGGCTTCTGGCTGTTCTCCGTGCTCGGCGCCGCGCTGGTGGCCGGCTTCGCGCTCGCCCGCAGCGAGGGCGGCACGGCCACGGGCGATCTCCTGATGGTCGCGGCGATCGGGCTATGCGGCCTGGGCTATGCCGAGGGCGCCGGCCTGTCGCGCCGGCTCGGCGGATGGCAGGTCATCTCCTGGGCGCTGCTCCTCGCCTTGCCGGCGATGGCGGGCCTCGCCCTCGCGGCGTGGCCGACCTCGTGGAGCGGCGTCGGGGCGCCGGCCTGGGCGGGCCTCGCCTACGTCTCCGTGTTCAGCATGCTGGTGGGCTTCGTGTTCTGGTATCGCGGGCTGGCGCTCGGCGGCATCGCGCGGGTCGGGCAGTTGCAGCTGCTGCAGCCCTTCTTCGGGTTGGCGCTGGCGAGCCTCCTCCTCGGCGAGCCGGTCGCCTGGACCATGATCGCGGTCGCCAGCCTCGTCGTGCTCTGCGTGGCGGGCGCGAAGCGGTTCGCGTGAGCCTGCGCAAGTCCGCCCGCGCCGCGGCGGGCACGCCGAGGCGATCCGGGGGCGCGGCAAGGAGCGCGGCACATCCGGCCCGCCGCCTCGACCGCCGCTGGCGGAGCCGGCGGGGGACCGTCCGTCGCGTCCTATTCGGCGGCCCCGGCGGGGCGGCGGCGGCGCTCGGCGGCGACGAGGGCGAGGAAGCGCGGGACCGTGTGGAGATAGCGGCCCGCGAGCCGCCGCGGCTCGCGCAGGAGGCGGTAGGCCCATTCGAGGCCGGTGACCTGAAGCGCCACCGGCGCGCGGGGCACTCGGCCGGTCAGCACGTCGAAGGCCGCGCCGACCCCCATCGCCACCGTGCCGGGCAGGTGCGGCGCGTGCTCGGCCATGAACAGCTCCTGCTTGGGCGTCCCGAGGCCGATCCAGAGGATCTGCGCGCCCGACGCCCGGATCCGCGCGTGCATGGCTTCGGTCTCGGCGGCGTCGAGGGCGCGGAACGGCGGCGTCTCGACGCCGACGACGTTCAGCCCCGGCAGGCGCGCCTGCATCGTCTTGGCGAGCGCCCCGGCGACGCCCTCCCCGCCCCCGAGGAAATAGTGGCGCCAGCCCGGGACGAGACCCGCCCGGCAGACCGCCTCGACCGATTCGATGCCGGGCACCTGGCCGATCCCGCGGGCGCCGCGCAGGCGGCCGAGCCAGTAGAGCGGGCGCCCGTCCGGGCAGACCAGCATCGCCGCCTCGTGGGCGGCGAGCAGGCGCTCGTCCTCCGTCGCCCGGACGATGCCGTGGGCGTCGCGGAACACCACGAAGGTGCCCGGCCGGGTCACCCCGGAATCGAGGCGCCGCCGGATCGAACCGATCAGGCCCTTCATGTCGACGATGGAGATGCCGGTTCCGGCGAGGCGGAACCGGGCGACCGCGGGATCGTGGCTCATCGGGCGAGTTCCAGGACGGGGGACGTGGAAAGGGTGGGGGCGGGCCGGCGCGCGGCGAGAGCCCGGTGGTAGATCGCCAGAAGCGAGGTGGTGGTGGCCGCCTCCGTCCAGTCGCGCAGGTAGGCGGCCCGGGCGGCCTGCCCCATGCGGCGGGCGGCAGCCGGATCGGCGAGGATCCGCTCCATGGCCCGCGCCAGATCGGCGGGATCGCCGGGCGTCACGAGGAGGCCCGTCACCCCGTCCTCGACCAGATCGGCCAGCGCCCCGATGCGCGAGGCGATGACCGGCGTTCCGGCGGCAAAGGCCTCGGCCACGACCATCGGCAGGCCCTCGTACCAGAGCGAGGGCACGACCAGCGCCGCGGCCCGGGCCATCCGGGCCTGGACCTCGGCGCCGGGCAGCGTACCGAGGAGCCGCAGGTACGGCGCCCCCTCGAGGTTTTCGCCCAGCGGGCCCTCGCCCGCCACATCGATCGCCTGGCCGAGCTGGGCGGCCGCGGCCTTCAGGGTCGCGACGCCCTTTTCGCGGCTGAGCCGCCCGGCGAACAGAATCCCGTCACGCGGCGCCTGCGAGGGCGGGCCGGGATCGGGCAGGCCGTTGGGCTTCACCACGATGCGCTCGGGCGGGAGGCCCGCGGCGACGAATCGGCCCCGGGCGAACGGAGTCAGCACCACGAAGGCGTCGACATCGCGGGTCCAGGTGCCGATCCGGCGATGCCGTTCGATCATTCGGGCGACCGCGAAGGTGCCGACCCGCGAGCCGCGGTAGCAGCCGTGGCGCACCGCCGCATAGGCGGAGCCGGTCACGCAGGTCTCGCAGGGGCTCCCGTCGCGCATCAGCAGGGCGCCGGCGCAGGCGAGCCGGAAATTGTGGAGCGTCTGCACCGTGGCGACGCCCTCGGCGCGCACCGCCGCGAACATGCCGGGGGAGACCAGCGGAAAGGTGTTGTGGGCGTGGACCACGTCGGGCCGGAAGCGGCGCACCGCCTCGACCACCTGCGCGATGCCGCGCCGGGCATGCGGCGCCTCGAACGCGACGCGGAGGCGATCGACCGGCCCCCGGATGTCGTCGTTGGAGAAGAACAGCGTCTCCACCGTGCAGCCGGCCCGGGCGAGGGCCGCGGCCTCGCGCTCCACGACGGCATCCTCGCCGCCGCGGATCTGGTAGCGGTTGTGAACGATGAGGACGCGGCGGCTCACCGGTTGCGCCCCCCGCCGGTGAGGAAGTCCGCATAGGCGAGCCGCAGCCCGTCTTCGAGCCCGGTGCGGGCCCGCCAGCCGAGGCCGGCCAGCCGCGACACGTCGAGGAGCTTGCGCGGGGTGCCGTCCGGCTTGTCGGTGTCGAAGGCGAGGTCGCCCTCGTAGCCGACGACCCGCGCGACGGTACGGGCGAAGTCCGCGATCGTCACGTCCTCGCCGGTCCCGACATTGAGGATGTCCTCGCCCGACCAGGCCTGCATCGCGAAGACGCAGGCATCGGCGAGGTCATCGACGAACAGGAATTCGCGGCAGGGTTTGCCCGTGCCCCAGATCGTCACCGCGGGCGCCCCCGCGGCGCGGGCCTCGTGGAAGCGGCGCAGCAGGGCCGCGGCCACGTGGGACTTCTCGGGATGGTAGTTGTCGCCCGGCCCGTAGAGGTTCGTCGGCATCACGGCGACGAAGTCGCTGCCGTATTGCCGGCGATAGGCTTGGCATAGCTTGATCCCGGCGATCTTGGCGACCGCGTACCACTGGTTGGTCGGCTCCAGGGGGCCGGTCAGCAGCGCGTCCTCGGTCATCGGCTGGGCCGCGTGCTTCGGGTAGATGCACGAGGAGCCGAGATAGAGAAGCTTCTCCACGCCGCGGGTCTGGGCGGCGTGGATCACGTTGGTCGCCATGGCGAGGTTGTCGTAGAGGAAGGTCGCCGGATAGGTGTCGTTGGCCAGGATGCCGCCGACGGTGCCAGCGGCGTGGAACACCGCCTGCGGGCGCGTATCCGCGAAATAGGCTTCGACCGAGCCGAGGTCGCGCAGGTCCACCCGCTCGCGGCCATGGTCGAGAACCTCGCAGCCCTCCCGCGCGAGGCGGCGCACCAGCGCCGCCCCCGCCATGCCGCGGGCGCCCGCGACGAAGACCCGCTTGCCCGAGAGGTCGTAGCCCATGGCGGCGCTCACTCGGCGGCGATGCGCAGGGGCGCGCCGTGCGGACGCGGGCGGCGCAGGGCCACCTCGGCCTCGAAGCGGGCCTCCGCGAGATCGGCCGCCATCATCTCGCGCACCAGTTCGTCGAAGGTGGTGCGGGGCGTCCAGCCCAGGGCCTCGCGGGCCTTGGTGCCGTCGCCGACCAGCAGGTCGACCTCGGTCGGGCGGAAGAAGCGCGGGTCGATGCGCACCAGCGCGTCGCCGGTGCGGGCGTCGCGGCCGACCTCGTCTACGCCCTTGCCCTCCCAGACGATCCCGCGATCGACCTCGGCGAAGGCGGCCTCGATGAAGCGGCGCACCGTGCGGGTCTCGCCGGTGGCGATGACGTAGTCGTCGGGCTTGTCCTGCTGCATCATCAGCCACATCGCCTCGACGTAGTCGCGGGCATGGCCCCAGTCGCGCTGGGCGTCGATGTTGCCGATCCACAGGCAGTCCTGCTGGCCGGTCTCGATGCGGCTGACCGCGCGGGTGATCTTGCGGGTCACGAAGGTCTCGCCGCGGATCGGGCTCTCGTGATTGAACAGGATCCCGTTGGAGGCGTGGATGCCGTAGGCCTCGCGGTAGTTCACCGTGATCCAGTAGGCGTAGAGCTTGGCCACACCGTAGGGCGAGCGCGGATAGAACGGGGTCGTCTCGCGCTGGGGCACCGCCTGGACGAGGCCGTACAGCTCCGAGGTCGAGGCCTGATAGAAGCGGGTGGTGTCGGTGAGGCGGAGCTGGCGCAGGGCCTCGAGGATGCGCAAGGGGCCGACCGCGTCGGCGTTGGCGGTGTATTCCGGCGTCTCGAAACTGACCGCGACATGCGACTGGGCGGCGAGATTGTAGATCTCGTCCGGGCGGACATCCGCGACGATGCGGGTGAGCGCGGCGGAATCGGTCATGTCGCCGTAATGCAGATGGAGCCGCACGTCCTGATCGTGCGGATCCTGGTAGAGATGGTCGATGCGGCCGGTGTTGAAGCTCGACGAGCGCCGCTTGATGCCGTGGACCTGGTAGCCGCGGGCGAGCAGCATCTCTGCCAGGTAGGCGCCATCCTGACCCGTGATGCCGGTGATGAGTGCAGTCTTCATCATGTCCCTCGGTTACGCGAAAACTTGAATGTCCCCCGCTCTGCCCCCGTTGCGGAGGTGCGGGACGGGCCGATCGACGTGGAACCTGTTCAGCAAGGGGTGTGCCCCTGGATTCCGTGCCGAAACGGGATGACTGGCTCGCCGGGAGACAGATCCGCTTCGGAAGGAATCGTCCGCGGGCCCCCGGGTGGCCGGCCACGCGCGATGGTGCCGGCTTCCGCGAGGAAATCCCGGCAACACCGCGACGCGCCCCCTTCCGCATCCCGTGAAATTCTTGGGAGGACGATCGCCGATACGGACTAAATGATCGTTGAGCGACAGAGTTTACGAGACCGTAACTTGGTCCGCGCAATGCAATGGGTGAATCATTTCAGGGATCATGCCGACCATCGGCGGCCTTCTCTGCTCAGGCCGGCACGGGGCCGGCAGGCTTGAGCGCCGTGCCCCATCCCGTCGAACCATGAGCACGGCTTCGGCGGCGAGCGCTCTAAGCCGCCGTCTCGACCGGTCCGGCATCCTCCGCCATGGCGGCGATCCAGAGGGCGGCGCGGGCGAAGGCCGCGCCCTGCTCCACGCCCTGCGCGCCCACAAACGCCGTGAGCCGCGCCGCGGTGGCGGCGTGGCCGGTCGCCGTCAGGCGGGCGACGAGGCCGGGAGCGCTCGCGGACGCGGCGGCGGCGAAAGCGCGGCGCCCGGCATGGAGCGCCCCGGCCAGCAGTGCGGCC
>NZ_CAKLBV010000016.1:81754-88774 GCF_920984675.1 Methylobacterium sp. Leaf118 | reverse complement strand
CTCGGGCGCCTCGCGCCCGGGGCCTTCCCGCGCCCCTGGCGCCGGGCCGCCCGGATCACGGGGCTCGCGCTCGCCGGGGCCGGGATCCTCAGCCTGATGCTGGTCTCCGAGCCGCGCACCACCCTGGGGCGCGCCCTGCTGGCGGCGGGATTGCCCGGGGCGGCGCTCGGCGTGTTCGAGGCGCCGGCCTGGCGGGCCGCCGCCCTCTACGCGGCCGGGCGCTACGCGGAGGCGATCGCGATCTATCGCATGCAAGGGCGGCGCGGCGCCTACAACCTCGGCAACGCACTCGCCCGTTCCGGCGACCTCAAGGGGGCGCTCGACGCCTATGACGAGGCGCTGGCCTACAACCCCCGCGACGCCGACGCCCAGGCCAACCGCTCCCTGGTCGCGAAGGCGCTGGAGGAGGCGATCGACCGTGGCAAGGGCGGCGGCATCGCCAACGCCTCGGCCCAGTACGGCGCCCGCTACAACAACACCGCCAACCAGGACCAGAACGACGACATCAAGTCGACCTCCAGCGGCGAGGGCCTGGCCGGCAACAAGGAGGCGAGCGCGTCCGCCTCCCTGCCGGGCACGAGCCCGGTGGCCCGGCGCGGCAAGGCCGAGCAGCAGGCGGTCGATTCCGGCAAGGGGCAGGCCCGCGGCTCGGCGAGCGACGCGGCCGGACGCGGGCGCCAGGGCGCGGGCTCGGCCATGGTCGCCGCCGCCCCGGAGAAGGAGGCGCGTCGTGTGACGAAGAGCTTCGAGGCGCACGAGATCCACCCCGACCGGCTCTGGCTCCAGACCCTGCCGGACGAGCCCGGCCGCTTCCTCAAGCTGCGCCTCAAGGCCGAGCAGGCCCGCCGGGTGGACGCCGGCACCGCGATCCCGGGAGGCAGCAACCCGTGGTGATTCTCTCAGGATTGATCCGCGCCGCCCGAACCCTCCCCCCGCTGCGGGGGAGGGCTTGGAAGGTGCCCCTCCTGTTCGCCTTCCTCGGCTTCGCCGTCCCGGCCCAGGCGATCGACCCCGGCGACCTCACCTTCACGGTGACCCCCGAGCTGCCGCCGACGGGGGCGCCCTATGCCCGCGAGATGGTGCTGCTGCGCCTGCGCGGGGTCTACCGCACCCAGATCCTCCTGGAGGAGGTGCGCCAGCCCGCCCTCGTGAACTTCTCCTGGACCCAGCTCGGCCGCGACACCTGGGGCCGCACCCGGATGGCCGACGGGCAGATGGCGCTGGAGTTCCAGCGCACGGTCGCGGTGTTCCCGCAGCACACCGGCACCTTCACCATCGACCCGTTCATCCATCGCCTGACGATCAACGACAACGGCGAGCGCAAGCAGATCGACGTGCGCTCCGAGCCCGTCCCCTTCCCGGTCGCGACCTGGACGGCCGGCAGCGGCGGGCCGGACGCGCCCGAGCCCTGGTGGCTGCCGGCCCGCGACGTGTCGATCACCGATCACTGGGAGCCCGATCCCGAGACGATCAAGATGGGCGAGACCGCCCGGCGCATCGTCGTGCTGGAGGCACAGGGGATGCTCGCCGAGGGGCTGCCGCCCCGGCCGGTCATGCGCACCCGCGGCATCGTCACCTTCGCCGGACCGGTGAAGCGCGAGACCATCATCACGCCTTCGGGGCCCGTGGCGCGGGCGACCTACCAGTGGGACGTGCGGCCCGGCGTGCCGGAGGTGATCCCCCTCGACGCCATCAAGATCCCGTGGTTCGACACCGCGTCCCGCACGATGCGCGAGGCCGAGATCCCGGCCCGCCAGATCGGCGGCGGCCTGCCCGACCGGGAGGAGGATCTGAAGCCCCCCGCACCCGCGAGCTGGCCGGTGCTCGCGGCCGCCGCTTTGGCGGCCTTCGGCCTGGGGCTCGCCCTCGTCGGCTTCGGCACCGGGCCGGGGCGGCTTCGCCTCGACCGGGGCTTCGCCCGCGCCCTGAAGCGGGCGGCCGGGGCGAACGACGCACACGCCCTGCGCGCCGTCCTCGGGGAGGCCCTGCGGGCCCGGCCCGATCTCGCCGCCCTCTGGCGCGACGACCCGGAGATCGCCGACGCCCTCGCGCGGCTCGACGCGCACCTCTTCGGTCAGACCGGCGCGCCCGCCCCCCGGCTCGCCCAGGCGCTCCTGCGGCCCCGCCGCCCGGCCGCGGGCCCGCTGGCGCCGGAGCCGCGCCTCGCCCCCCTCGACGGGCCGCTCGCGAAAGCGTGACGGGCGCGCCGGAACGGCCGCGCTTCGCCCCCGGTTTCGACCCTTGCGCCCTGCCCCGGGGGCGGCCGGTTCCACGGAGATGGTGTTGAGCGCCGCGAGCCCGATCCCCTATCACCCGTCCGTGGAGCAGCCCCGCACCGACGAGGATGCGGTGCATGCCGAGATGCTGGCGACCTTCGCCCGGATCCAGACCACCACCTTCGAGGATTACGGCCGGGCGGTGCGCGGCGTGCACGCCAAGAGCCACGGCCTGCTCGAAGGCCGGCTGGAGGTGCTGCCCCACCTTCCCCTCGAACTGGCGCAGGGATTGTTCGACGGGCCCGGCGGCTACGACGCGATCCTGCGCCTGTCCACCAATCCCGGCGACATCCTCGACGACAGCGTCTCGACCCCGCGGGGGCTGGCGCTCAAGATCGTCGGCGTGCCGGGCGAGCGCCTGCCCGGCGCGGCGGGCGCCACCCAGGATTTCGTGATGGCCAATGCCCGGGCCTTCACGGCGCCGGACGACGCCGCCTTCCTCAAGAGCCTGAAACTGCTCGCCGCCACCACCGACGCCCCGCAGGTCCTCAAGAAGGCGGTCTCCGCCGTGCTGCGCGGCGTCGAGACCGTGCTGGAGAGCGTCGGCACCAAGAGCCCGACCGTGATCGCGCTGGGCGGCCACCCCGAGACGCATATCCTCGGCGAGACGTTCTACAGCCAGGTGCCCGTGCGCTGGGGCGACTACGTCGCCAAGGTCGCCCTCGCCCCGGTCTCGCCCGAGCTGGTGGCGCTGACGGGGGCGGCCGTCACGGTCAACGGCCGGCCCAACGGCCTGCGCGAGGCGGTCAGCGCGTTCTTTGCCGAGCACGAGGGCGTGTGGGAGCTGCGGGCGCAGCTGCGCACGGATGCGGAGACCATGCCGGTCGAGGACGCCTCGGTCCCATGGCCGGAGGACGAGAGCCCCTACATCGCGGTCGCCCGGCTCACCGTGCCGCGCCAGGACGCCTGGAGCGCGGACAAGGTGCGCCGGATCGACGACGGGCTCGCCTTCAACCCCTGGCACGGCCTCGCGGCGCACCGGCCCCTCGGAGCGATCATGCGGGCCCGCCGCGCCACCTATCCGGCCTCGGCCGACTTCCGGGCCGAGCGCAACGGCTGCCCGCTCCACGAGCCGGGCGGGCGGTGAAGGACGGCCTTACCCGGGGGAGCGGAACCGATCGGCCGGACCTCGGGGGGCAGCAGCGTGAACGGCGCTCCGGCCCTCAGTGCCCGCCATGCGCCGCCCCGGCATTGCCCCGGATCAGCTCGCGGCCGGCATAGAGGCCGCCGACGATCTCGAGGTCGAGGCGCTCGACGTCGCGGCGGCGGACCTCCTCCATGATCTCGGCCGCCGCCTCCGGGTCGGAGCCCACGGCCAGGAGCGCCCGCTCGCCCAGGGCGAAGGCCGATTCCACCGTCTCGCGGATCTGGTAGGCCACGCCCGCCTCGATCAGGGCGATCGCGTGCTCCCGGTCGCGGGCCCGGGCCAGCACCGGGACCAGCGGGAACTCCGCCTTTGCGATCTCGGCGATGCGCCGGGCGGCCTCGCGGTCCTCGACGCAGATCAGGATCGCCCGCGCCGTCGCGGCGCCCGCCGCGCGCAGGATGTCGAGCCGCCCGCCGTCGCCGTAATAGACCTTGAAGCCGAACCCCTCGGCGAGGCGGATGTTGTCGGGGCTCGTGTCGATGATCGAGACCGAGCAGCCCCGGGAGATCAGCGGCTGGCTGGCGATCTGCCCGAAGCGGCCGAACCCGATGATCAGCGCGCTGCCGACGAGATCCTCCGGCGCCTCCATGCCGTCCGTGGAGGGCGTGGCCTTGGGCCCGAGCCGGTCGAAGGCGATGACGATCAGGGGCGTCGCCGCCATCGACAGGATCACCGTCGCGGTCAGGACGGCGTTGGTGGTGCCGTCGATGATGCCGGCGCTCGCGGCCGCCGCATAGAGCACGAAGGCGAACTCGCCGCCCTGCGCCATCAGGGCCGCCCGTTCCAGCCCCTCGACATGCGAGGCCCGCAGGGCCCGCGCCACGCCGTAGATCACGAGGCTCTTCACCACCATGTAGGCGGCCACGCTCATCAGGATCAGCGCCCCGTTCGCGGCGATCACGGCGAGATCGAGGGACATCCCGACGCCGAGGAAGAACAGGCCGAGCAGGATGCCGCGGAACGGCTCGACATCGGCCTCCAGCTGGTGGCGGAAGCTCGATTCCGAGAGCAGCACGCCGGCCAGGAACGCGCCCATCGCCATGGAGAGCCCGCCGAGCTGCATCGCCAGGGCCGAGCCGAGCACGACGAGCAGCGCGGCGGCCGTCATGACCTCCCGGGCCTTCGAGGCGGCGAGCAGGCGGAACAGCGGGTTCAGCAGCCAGCGCCCCGCGGCCACGAGGGCGGCGACGGAGCCCAGGGCGATCGCGATCGACAGCGCCCGCTCCGCCCCGGTCGCCGCATTGCCGCCGGGCGCCAGCAGCGCGACGGCGGCCAGCAGCGGCACGATGGCGAGGTCTTCCAGCAGCAGGATGGCGACGATGCGCCGGCCCTTCGGCAGCGAGAGCGCGCCGCGCTCCTCCAACAGCTGCATGACGATGGCGGTCGAGGTCAGCACGAAGCCGGTCCCGGCCACGAAGGCGACGACGGGGGTGAACCCGAGGCCGATGCCGACCGCCATCAGCGCGGCGATGCAGGCGCCGACCTGCAGCAGGCCGAGGCCGAAGATCTCCCGGCGCATGCCCCAGAGCCGGGACGGCTCCATCTCCAGCCCGATGATGAAGAGGAACATCACGACGCCGAGTTCGGCGACGTGCAGGATCGCGTGGGCGTCCGAGAACAGGCCCAGGCCGAACGGACCGATGGCGAGTCCGGCCAGCAGGTAGCCCAGCACCGAGCCGAGCCCGAGCCGCTTGAACAGGGGGACGGCCACGACGCCCGCGGCCAGGAGGGAGACGACCTGAACGAGCTCGCTCGCGGCCCCGGATGCTTCGACAGCCATGGCGGATCGGACCTTTCGCGGTGAGGAAGGGCGCGGGTCGGGCGCCGTGGGGTTCGAGCGTGGCCGTTCCGGCTTTACCAAGCGCGTCGGCGCGACGCGCCCCGACCGGACCGGGCGCCCCCCATGCGTCCGGCGGGCGCGCCGCGCGGGATGAGCCGGCGGCAGCGGCCCGTGTCATGCGGCGCCTCGGCGGGGCCGCATGACACGGGCCTGGGGCCTCGGCGACGCCCCGCGCCAGGAATGCGGCGGCCGCTACGGGTAGCGGACGGGGGTCGGGGCTTGCTTGGGATCCTCCTTGGGATCCTCCGGCAGGGGGATGAACTCCGCGTCGTTGGGCACGGTGTCGAACCGGCCCTGGCGCCAATCCTCCTTGGCCTGGGCGATCCGCTCGGGGCGCGAGGAGACGAAGTTCCACCAGAGATGGCGCGGGCCGTCCATCGGCTCGCCGCCGAGCACCATGAAGCGGGCGGCCTCGGTCGCGCGCACGCTGATGCGGTCGCCCGGGCGGAACACGAGGAGCTGGCCGGGCCCGAAGCCGTCGCCCGCGATCTCGATCGCCCCCGAGACCGTGTAGATCGCCCGCTCGTCGTAGGTCGGGTCGAGGGGCAGCACGGCGCCGGCCTCCAGCGCCACGTCGGCATAGACCATCGGGCTCGAGCTGCGCACGGGCGAGCGCGCGCCGAAGGCCTCGCCCGCGATCAGGCGCACGGTCTTGCCCTCGCCGGTCAGCACCGGCAGCGCGTCGGCCTCGTAATGCTCGAAGGCCGGCGCGGTCTCCTCGTCCCGGGCCGACAGGGCGACCCAGCTCTGGATGCCGAACAGCCGGGAGCCGGTCTGGCGGAGCGTCGTCGCGGTGCGCTCGGAATGGGTGATGCCCCGCCCGGCGGTCATCCAGTTCAGCTCGCCCGGCCGGATCGGCAGCTCCGTGCCCAGGCTGTCCCGGTGCATGATCTCGCCGTCGAACAGGTAGGTGACGGTGGAGAGCCCGATATGCGGGTGCGGGCGCACGTCCATGCCCTGCCCGAGCAGGAACTCGGAGGGGCCCATCTGGTCGAAGAAGATGAACGGGCCGACCATCCGGCACTGGGTGGAGGGCAGCGCGCGGCGCACCGCGAAGGAGCCGAGATCGCGCGAGCGGGGCACGATCAGGGTCTGGATCGCGTCGCAGCTGAAATGGTCGCCCGGAACGGGATCGTCGGCACTGTGCCAGCTCATCGCGTCTGCTCCCTCGTCGATCGGCCGCAGGGGCGCGGCCCGGATGGGTATCGGTGTCCGTTCGAGGCCTGCCTCAGACCCTCGATACCCGCATTCTGCGCGAAACCCGATCGATCGAAAACGGAAACGAGCGAAACCCATCGTTTCGAAAAGCTGTTTTCGAACGGCCTCTTCGCTTCGGACCGGCGCGGCTCGCGCAGGGCGTTGCCCCGCCCAGCGGCGACCGCGGCCCGGCGAGGCCGTCAGAAAACGGAGAGCGGGGGAGACGGGCCGGGGCCGAACGCCTTGGCCCGGGCGGGGACGCCGGATCGCGAACACAGCCGATCCGAGACAGACGCTCAGGGTCGCGTCCGTGAGTCCCGGCCGCGTCGCGCCCTCGCCCGCGTCAGGCCGGGCACCGGGATGGCCTCCCGCGGTAGCGCCGCCGCGGCGAGGCCGAGATCCAGCAGCCCGTCGAGACCCTCGCGCCAGAGCGAGAGCGGCGTCGGCCGCGCGAGGGTGAGCGCGGCCTCGCTCTCGCCGGGGGGGCTGCGCAGGTCCGCCCCGAGGGTCCCGGCCAGATGCCGCATCGCCCCGTTATCCGGCAGGCAGCGCAGGTGCAG
>NZ_CAKLBV010000016.1:0-81744 GCF_920984675.1 Methylobacterium sp. Leaf118 | reverse complement strand
GCGCGGCCTCGGCGAGCCGCCGCAGCAGCATCCCGCCGAGGCCGCGGCGCCGGAAGCCCCGCTCGACCGCCAGGGCGGCTTCCGCCCGGAGGCCGAGCCCGCCGAGACGGCCGGCGGGCCCGAGCGGGCGCAACTCGCCGAGCCCCCTCAGCCGCCCGTCGGCGAAGGCGCCGAACATAAGCCCCGCGGCGATGACCGCGCGCTCGGCGTAAGCGGCGGCGGCGCGATCGCCGACCGCGGCCATGAAGCGGCTCGCCCGGGTCTCGGGATCGAGGCGGAGAAAATAGGCCCGCACCATCGCGGCATCGCTCGGCCAGAGCCGGCGGCAGGTCGCGCTGTCCCGAGGCAAGCGGGGCGCGGGTGGGTTCGGGAGACAGTCCGGTTGCGACATCGGAGGCGACTTCTCGCTGCAGCTTCGGCCGGCGCACCCCCTCCCTCCGGCGCGGCCCAGTCCCAATCTGGAACGACCCGACTTGTGCTGCAATGCAGCAAAGTGCCGGATCGGCGAGCGCGGCCGCATGGCTGGCCTGCGCCGGTCATGCGGCTTGATCCGGGGGGAGCGGCGCGGCACTAGGGGTCCATCGGCCGTTCGCGGTCGCGCACGAACCCGGCCCCATGTCCCCGGACAAGCTCGCCCCCTCCGACCATGCCCGCGCCGGCGCGGTCTCGCCCGGCCTGGTCCGCGAGCGCTACGACGCCCTGGTCGCTTCGGGCGCGATCGAGCGCGATCCCGCGCAGCTGCGCCTCGTCGCGGCCCTCGACCGGCTGGTGCAGGATCTGGAGCGCCGCCGCCGCGCGAGGAAGGGCAGCGCGCTGGGCTGGCTGTTCGGGCGCAAGGACGAGGGCGCCGCCCCGCCCAAGGGGCTCTACATCTGGGGCTCGGTCGGCCGCGGCAAGACCATGCTGATGGACCTGTTCCACGAGGCGGCGCCGGGGCCGAAGCGGCGGGTCCACTTCCACGGCTTCATGGCCGACGCGCATGAGCGCATCCACGCCCATCGGCAGGCGGTGAAGAGCGGGGCGGCCAAGGGCGACGATCCGATCCCGCCGGTCGCCGAGGCGCTGGCGGCGGACGCCTCGCTCCTCTGCTTCGACGAGTTCACGGTGACCGATATCGCCGACGCGATGCTGCTCGGACGCCTGTTCGGCGCCCTGTTCCGGCACGGGGTGACCGTGGTGGCGACCTCCAATGTCGAGCCCAGCCGGCTCTACGAGGGCGGGCTCAACCGCGCCCTGTTCCTGCCCTTCGTGGCGGAGCTGAC
Organism: Methylobacterium sp. Leaf118; assembly: GCF_920984675.1. Taxonomy (GTDB): domain Bacteria; phylum Pseudomonadota; class Alphaproteobacteria; order Rhizobiales; family Beijerinckiaceae; genus Methylobacterium. The sequence continues at coordinate 80,482 of NZ_CAKLBV010000016.1, read as the reverse complement.
GGAGCGGGTCACGGTGCTGCGCCTCGATTCCCGCACCGATTTCCGCCTGGAGAAGCTCGGCGGCGCCTCGGTCTACCACGTGCCGGCCGATGCGGAGGCCGCGACCGCCCTCGACGCGGCGTTCAAGGCGCTCACCGGCAAGGCGACGGGGAGCCCGAGCGAGATCCGGGTCAAGGGCCGCGCCGTCGCAGTGCCGGAGGAGGCCGGGGGCGTCGCCCGCTTCGCCTTCGACGATCTGTGCCGCAGGCCGCTCGGCGCCTCCGACTACATGGCGCTCGCCGTCACCTTCCACACGCTGATCGTCTCGGGCATTCCGATCATGGGCGAGGCGGAGCGCAACGAGGCCAAGCGCTTCATCACCCTCATCGACACGCTCTACGATGCGCGGGTGAAGCTCGTCGCCTCGGCGCAGGCCGAGCCGCCGGGGCTCTACACCGCCACCGACGGGCGCGAGGCCTTCGAGTTCGAGCGCACCGTCTCGCGCCTGATCGAGATGCGCTCGGAAGAGTACCTCGCCCAGCCGCACGGCCACGGCCTGTCGGATTCGAGCGCCGGCCTCGTCGAGACCTGAGGAGGCCTCAGGCCGATGCCTCGGCCTCCACCCTCGCCTCGGCCGTCTCGTCCGCCAGGAACGCCGCCACCGCCCGCGAGAATTGCGGCGTGCGCAGGTAGCCGTAGGACTTGTGCGGGTTCGTGCCGCCGCGCGGGCGCCGATAGGCGTTGATGACCCGGTGCTCGACCGGGCGCACGCCCGCCGCGTTCGGCCCGTAGGCCTCGTCCAGGGCGGCGCCGACGGTCGCCACGTCGTCGCGGTCGCTGAGATTGGTCCAGCGCGCCACCGCCGCCGGCACGCGCAGGCCGCCATGCTCCTGGTCGATCCGGTGCTTGACCTCGGCGAGGCCCAGCGGCGCCCCCATGGTGACGAGATGGAGCCTGCGCGGCGGGGCCCCGTCCGCCTCCAGGAGCCGCAGCACGTCGTAGGCGATCAGCGAGCCCATCGAGTGGGCGGCCAGCAGCAGCGGCCGCCCGGCATGCTGCGCCAGCGCCGCGCGCAGCCGCTCGCGGGCGGCGTCGCGGAAGGCGGCGTCCTTGTAGTAGCCCCACAGGTCGTCGAGCCGGTACTCGATGAACACGTCGTCGACGAGGAGCCGGCCGGACTTCTCCTGCAGCCATTCGAGGACGCGGTAGACCCGGTCGGTCAGGGTCGGCCCCGGTGGCGGCCCGGCCTCCGGACTCGGGAACGGCCCCCGGCCGCGGGCGGGATAATAGGGCTCGCGGTTGCGCCCGGCCGTGACCGGCTCCCCGTAGCGCAGGTCCGCCCAGTAGACGAAATCGAAGCGCAGGCGCTCGCTCGGGTCATGGCCGAGATTGCGCGCGAGCCCCTCCCGGATCGCCGCCTCCCACCACTTCTGCTTCTCGTCCCGGGGCGGCTTGTTGGCGAGGCCGTGGATGCCGAGAATGACGGGGCGGTCCTGCATCGGGCGAGGCGACGGGGTTCGAGCGCGCCGGAACGTGGCGGCCACCAGTAGATAGCGCGCAAGCGGGTGCGCGCCCGCGCGACAAAAGGGCTGGGTCTTTTCGCCCGCCGCGGTGCGGCGGGGCGCCCCGCCGCGCGGCGGCTACGCGCCCATCTTCTCCATGAGCGCGTCGGAGAGGGCGAAGTTGACGTAGACGTTCTGCACGTCGTCCTGGTCCTCGATCACCTCGACGAGGCGGACCAGCTTCTCTCCGGTCTCGTCATCGACGTCGATGCTGTTCTGGGCCTTCCAGATCAGGCCGGTGCGGCGCGGCTCGCCGAAGCGGGCCTCCAGCGCCTTCGAGACCTCGCCATAGGCGTCCTGGGCGCAGGTGACCTCGTGGCCGTCCGAATCCGAGCGCACGTCGTCGGCGCCGGCCTCGATCGCGGCCTCCAGCATCGCGTCGGCGTCGGCGACCTCGGGGGGGAAGGCGATGACGCCGACCCGGTCGAACAGGAAGGCCACCGCCCCGGTCTCGGCGAGGCTGCCGCCGGACTTGGTGAAGGCCGAGCGCACGTCGCTGGCGGTGCGGTTGCGGTTGTCGGTCTGCGCCTCGACGATGAGGGCCGCGCCGCCGGGGCCGTAGCCCTCGTAGCGGATCTCCTCGTAGTTCTCCCCGTCGCCCCCGGTCGCCTTCTTGATGGCGCGCTCGATGTTGTCCTTGGGCATGTTCTCGGCCCGGGCCGCCAGCACGGCGGCGCGCAGGCGCGGGTTCATCGCCGGGTCGGGCGTGCCGAGCTTGGCCGCCACCGTGATCTCGCGGGCGAGCTTGCTGAACAGCTTCGAGCGGACCGCGTCGACACGGCCCTTGCGGTGCATGATGTTCTTGAACTGGGAATGCCCGGCCATGGCGGGACCTGTCTCTCGTTCGGCCCGGGCGGAGGGCTCCCGGCGGGCGGGATCCTCGACGCTTCGGGGTGGGATGTGTCGGGAGCGCCGCTTATAGGCCGCCGCGCCGGCCCGACGCAAACGCGGGGGCGGCGATGACGGGCTTCGACGTCTCTCGGATGTCGTCGGGCCCCGTCGCCCAGGAACCACGGTCGTTGGTTCGGGGCCGCGGCCCTACGCAGGCAGAACGACCACCTTCGTCTTCACCGGCGTGCGCGCGTAGAGATGAATCATGTCCTGGCTGAGCAGGCCGACGCAGCCGCTGGTGATGCCCGAGCCGATCGATTCGGGCTCGCTGCTGGCATAGATCGTGTAGAGCGTGTAGGCGCCGTTCTGGTACAGGTGCAGGGTGCGGGCGCCGAGCGGGTTCTCGAGTCCGCCGGGCATGCCGCGGGCATATTGGGCGACCTCGGGCTGGCGCTTGATCATCTCCCTGGGCGGCGTCCAGGTCGCCCATTCGGACTTGCGCCCGACATAGGCGTCGCCGCTCCACAGGAACCCGTCACGCCCGACATTGGCGCCGTAGCGGATCGCGGCCCCGTCGCCCTCGATGCGGTAGACGTAGTAGTTGCGGGGATCGACGACGATCGTGCCCGGCGCTTCCTTGGTCTCGTAGCGGACCGTCCGGCGGTAGTATTTCGGATCGACCTTCTTGATGTCGACCGCCGGGATCGCGAACTTTTCGTCCGGCATCGGCCCGTAGATCTGCGCCGCCTCGGCGAAGGTCGTGCCGTCGGAGGTCACGCAGCCGCCCAGGCCCCAGGCGCCGAGACCGGCGGCCGAGCCTGCCAGGAACGACCGGCGGTTGAGGCGCGGCACCCGGAGCCCGATCCCGTCCCCACCGCCGAACGCGGCGCCCTCAGCGTCCATGGTCATGATTCTGGACTTTCCGTGTCCCGCGGGCCGATACGGGAGGGCTCCCGCCAATCTTCGGCGAAATTACGGCCAAGCTGACATTTCCGCGTCCCGGCGCGATCGGCCGGCGCGGCGGCGAGGGTCGGCGGGCCTCTCCGGTCGGTCGGAGCAGGTGTGGTGCGCCCCGGGTGTCGGCCCGCGAGGGGCGGCCGGCGCAGAGTTCGCGGGACTCCCTGGACCCGCGATCCGGTACGACTTCCTAGCGCTTCCACACCCCGAGCCGCTCGCTGCGGGCGTGGTCCTCCGCGGCGGCGAGTTCGGGCGTCGCCTCCGCCGAGGCGCGCCCGCCGCCGTTGAACAGGACGACCTCGGACAGGTCGCGCCCCTCCACGGTGCAGATATGGGCGCTGCTGCCCGGCGCCGGCTGGCAGGTCACCTCGCGCCCGCGCAGGTATTTCGCGAGTTCGTCGGCCTGTCCGCCGCGCACCCATTCCACGCCGAACAGCCGCACGACCTTGCCGGCCACCCGCAGGGTCGCGGTGTCGATCACCTCGGCGACGCCCGCGGGGGTGTTCGCGGCGCGGGGCGCCTCGGCCGCCGGCGGGTCCGCCGCGGGCGGCATCCGGGGTGTCTCGGCGGGGGCCGGCTCCTGGGCGGGGGGCCGTTCCTGGGCGGGGGACGGATCCCGGCTCTCCTGCGGCGGGGTTCGGGTCTCGGCGACCGGGGGCGTCTCCCGGCCCGTCGCGGCGGGTTCGCCGCCCTCGCGCCCGGTCAGGACGATGGCGGCCACGAGGCCCGCGCCCGCCACGGCGCCGAGCCCCATCAGGAGAACCGGCCGGTGGCCGCCCGCGGCGAGGCCGTCCTCGACGCGGTCGCGCAGGCGCAGCGCGTTCTCACGGGGCTGGAGGCGGCCGGACAGCGCCGTCCAGGTCCGGTCGAGCCGGCTGCGGAGACCCTCGGTCACCGGCGGGGGCGTGGCCGAATCCGGGAGGTCGCTCGCGGCGGGCTCGAAGGCCACCGGGGCGGGGCGCGGCCGGGCCCGGAGGCGCGTGGCGAGCCGGTGGCGCCATCCCTCGACCGTCTCGCTCGCCGCGTTGGCCAGGGCCCGGCTGCGCTCGGCCGAGGTGGAGGCGAGGGAGCGGGCGAGCGCCGATTGGGTCTCGACGAAGCGTGCGCCCGCGGCCCGCACGTCGGCGATGGTGTCGCGATGGGGCTCCGGCGGCTCGGGGACCGGGGGCGGCGGCTCAAACAGGGCGGGATGCTGGCCGCTCAATTCCTCGATCAGCTCGTGCAGCGCCAGGGGCACACCGGCGCCCTCGCCGCGCAGGCGCACGGTGCCCGCACGGTCGACGATGCGGTAGCCCGGCAGGCCCTCGGCGGGTTCGACGAACCCCTCGGCGATCAAGGCCAGCGTCCGGCGCGCCACCGGCCGCACCCGGCGCCGGTCGAGCTCGGCCAGGATGAGGGCGCGGATGCGGCGGTCGTCCTCGGAGACCGGCGCCTCGGGCGGGGGCGCGGCGGCCTCCTTGCTCCGGCCTGCGGCCTTTGCCGATCCCTTCACGCGCGGGTCACTCCGTCTCACACGCCGATGCCGGTCCCGCGGGGGGACGAACCGCACTCCTTCAACATCATCGGCGCGCGCGCAAGCCAGGGGCCTCAGGCGCCACCCGGGCCCCCCGCCGAGGCGGTCAGCGACCCTCGGCGCAGGACGCGGCTCGATTCGGCGACGATGACCGGCCGCCCGCCGGCGAAGCTCACCGTCAGCACCAGTTCGGCGAGGCCCTGGGAGCGGGTGCCGCGGCCCGGGCTCGCGGCGGTGAAGGTGTGGACGATGCGCACGAGGCAGGTCGCGCTGCCGGCGTCGCACCCGACCCGCGGCTCGCCCTGCGGCTCGTAGCTCCGCTCGGGCCAGCGCCGCACGAAGCGCCGCTTCTCCGCCATCAGCGCGGACAGCGACATCGTGCGGCCGTGGAAGCGGATCCGCTCCCCGTAGAAGCGGGGTGCCGCCGCGACCATCCCCTCACCCGGGCTCGACACGCTGTCGAGATAGGCCACGCTCATGCGCTGCGCGGTGCCGGCCCATTCGGGAAAGCGCGGATCGGGCTCGGCCCGTGCCTGGCCCTGGGACGGCAGCGGCGGGGCGACGGCGGGGCGATGCGCGCGGAGTGCCGCCTCGCGGGCCGCCTGCCGCCGGGCCTGCCGCAGCTCGCCCGCCCGCCGGGTGCCGCGGGCGGCCCTTCGGGTCTCGTCCCGGGTCTCCTCCGCGGTCTTCTCCGACGCCGCGGCGCGGGTGTCGAAGCGCGGCCGGGACCGCGCCTCGCGCGCGGCGGGGGCCGGTGTCTCGGGGCGCGCCGCCGGGGGCAGCTCGGCTGTCTCCGGGGCCGGCTTGCTCGGCTCGGCGGGCTTGGCCGGTGGATCGACCCAGCCTGCCCCCTGCTGGGCGACGGCCGGCAGCGTCAGAGCCAGAAGGGCCGAAAGGGCGGTCGAGACGAGAAGAGGCCGCATGGCATCACCGATCGGGCGGGGCGCGTCCTTCGTGAAACGCATGCGGCCACGCCGAGGGTTCCATTCCGCCGTGAACCGCGCGGGCCCTTATCCTCTTCCACGTCCTCTTGCCCGCCCTCTTGCCCGCCCTCTTCCCCGTCTTCTTGCCCGTGCCCTCTCCCCTTGCCCTCCCGGCGGAAGGGCCCACCTTGAGCATGCGCTCTCCGCGGTCTCGTCCGCCGCCCCGCCTCGGGGCAGGGTTCGATGGAACCATTCTCCCGGTGAGCGCGTCGAGCGGGTCCGGGCCCCTCTGACGGTCGAGGCGTCGACCGTGATGTCGGATCTACCACGGCTCTGCGCCGGGCCTTGCGCTGACGCTGCGCGAACGCGTGCGAGGATTCGTGAGAGGGCTACTTCCCCCGGAGGCGCCGACCGTCCCGTCCTGTCCCGGAGCGACCCATTGAGCGCTCCTGGCGATTTGAGCACCCCTGGCGGCGCCCGGCGGCGCGCCCTGTTCCTCGCCAACGCCAAGGCCCGCAACGGCGGGTCGTCGCTGGACGCGATCCGCACCATCCTGCGCGAGGGCGGGCTCGATCTCGTCGAGCCCGAGAGCAACCCCGATTGCCACGACACCATCGTGCGCCATGCGGGCGCCGTCGATCTGGTGGTGCTGGGCGGCGGCGACGGCACCATGAACGCGGCGGCCTCCGCCCTCGTGGAGACGCGGCTGCCCTTCGGCATCCTGCCGCTCGGCACCGCCAACGACCTCGCCCGCTCGCTCGGATTGCCGCTCGAACCGGAGGCGGCGGCCCATGTCATCCCGACCGCGCCGGAAAAGGCGATCGATCTCGGCTGGGTCAACGGGCACCACTATTTCAACGTCGCGAGCATCGGCTTCTCCGCCGACCTCGCGGCGGAACTCACGGCGGAGGCCAAGAAGAAGTGGGGCACGGTGGGCTACGCCATCGCGGCCTTCCGCCTCCTGCGGCGCGCCCGCCCCTTCACGGTGACGATCGAGCACGACGGCACGATCGAGAAGGTCACCACCATCCAGGCCTCGGTCGGCAACGGCCGCCACTACGGCGGCGGCATGACCGTGCAGGAGGACGCCACCGTCGACGACGGCAAGCTCGACTTCTACAGCCTGGAGGTCGAGCACTGGTGGCGGCTGATCGCGCTGCTGCCGGCCCTGCGCCGCGGCACCCACGGCCAGGCCGAGGACGTGCGCGCCTTCGAGACGACGGAGCTCAAGCTCTCCACCCGGCGGCCGCGGGCGGTGAACACCGACGGCGAGCTGACCACCTGGACGCCCGCGCATTTCAAGGTGATCCCCAAGGCCGTGCGCGTGCTGGCCCCGCCCCTCGATGCGGGCGGCCTGCGAATCCCCCTTCCCTTCAAGCTCTGAGCCGGACGACCAACGTGGACAGCCTCCTTCAGCTCGCCGCCGACCCGACCGCCTGGGCGGCGCTCGCCACCCTCGTCGTCATGGAGGTGGTGCTCGGGATCGACAATCTGATCTTCATCTCGATCATCACCAACAAGCTGCCCGCCGATCAGCAGAGCCGAGCCCGGCGCATCGGCATCGGCCTCGCCCTGATCCTGCGCCTCGCCCTCCTCGGCACGGTCGCCTGGATCGTCCACCTGACGGAGCCGGTCTTCGAGGTGTTCGGCAAGGGCATCTCCTGGCGCGACATGATCCTGATCGCCGGCGGCCTGTTCCTGCTCTGGAAGGCCACCAAGGAGATCCATCACAGCGTCGATCCGAACCCGGAGGAGAAGGCGGGCGGCCAGGCCGGCCTCACCTTCACCTCGGCGATCGGCCAGATCCTGATCCTCGACCTCGTCTTCTCGATCGACTCGATCATCACGGCCGTCGGCATGACGGAGCACGTGCCGATCATGGTGATTGCGGTCGTCACCGCCGTGACCGTGATGCTGCTGGCCGCCGACCCGCTCTCGCGCTTCATCGCCGCCAACCCCACCGTGGTGATGCTGGCGCTGGGCTTCCTCATCATGATCGGCATGACGCTGATCGCCGAGGGGTTCGGCGCGCATGTGCCCAAGGGCTACATCTACACCGCCATGGCCTTCTCGGCGGGCGTGGAGGGGCTCAACATGCTGGCCCGGCGGCGCAAGCGCCGAAAGGCCGGGACGGCCTGACGACAGGGTCCTGACGACAGGGCGGCGGCCTCCGGGCCGCCCTCAACGATCCGAGGCCGGGGCCGGCGCGCGCAGCAGCGGGCAGATGCCGGGGCAGTGCGGGAACCCCGGCAGGGCGTGGCGCAGGCAGCAGACCCGGCGGCGGGGGGCCTCGTGTCCGGCGAGTGCGTCGGACCGCATCAGCGTGAGCGCGGCGCAGGCCTCCTGGGGCCAGCGCAGGGCTTCCAGCGCCGCCCTCGCCTCGCCGGCCCGCTCCGGGCACTCGCGGGCGAGGGTGTCGAGCGTCCAGAACAGGTGGCCGCCCGCATTCTCCCACAGGAGCCGGGCCGAGAGCCCGGTCCCGGCCCGCAGGAGCCGCACCGCGGGCGCGACGCAGGCGTCGAGCAATCGCTCGACCTGATCCGGCAGAGGCGCGGCCTGTGGCGGTTCGGGCGCGAGATGGATCGCGGCGGGCAGGCCGGTCACGGGATCGAGGCGCAGCCGCTCCGGCGTCAGCGCCCGCCCGAGCCGCGCCCCCGCGGCGAGGGACGGCGCCACGAGCCCGGCGAAGAGGTAGGCGCTCCACAGCGAGGCCGCCGCCCGCCGCTCGCCGCCCGGATGCGCCTCCGCGAAGCGCGCGATCCCCGCCGCGAGGGCGCCGGACCCCGCGAGCTCCGCCAGCGTCCCGGCGGCCGGATCGGAATCGAGCCGCAGCCGGCCGGCATGCGGGGCGAAGCCGCCGGTCAGCGCGTCGTCGAGGACGGTCTGGGTGAGCGGGCGCAAGCGGAGGGGCTCCTCACGGCGGCGCACAGGGCCGCCGGCCGGAGAAGCCTTTAAGACCGAACCCGTGTCCCGAAAAGCCGGCCCCTCCGCCCCGGGGCCCCCGCGGCGACCGGCCGCCGGCTCAGAGCAGCGGCTGGCGGGCGGCGGCGTCTTCGCGGGCGCAGATCGCCGGATCGGGCTTGGTGCCGCCCGTGGTCAGGGCGCGCTTCAGATCGGCCCGGGCGCGCTCCAGGTCGGCACGGAAGCCGGTATCGGCCAGGAGCACCGCGACCACCGCGGAGGCGCCGGTGCGGGCGGCGACCACGTCGCTCATCCAGTGGACGCCGCAGACCACCCGGCTCTCGCCGTAGAGCCGGCCGCGCACGAGGAACTGCGTCGCCTTCTCGGGCAACAGGTTGGCCATGATCAGGCCGTAGGCCCAGCCCTGGCCGGCATGGCCCGAGGGGTAGCTGTAGCTGTTGGCGAGTTCGGGCGAGCGCGCGACGCAGATCGGCGCGTCGTTGCCGACGAAGGGCCGCAGGCGGCGGTAGCGCCGCTTGGCCTCGCGGGTGGCGCGGGCGATGTCGAGGCGGGCCCGGTCGAGAAGCCGCATCAGGTCGGGCACGCGGGTCTGGTCGATGCGCTGGCCGAGCACGCAGGCGAAATCCTCCAGCAGCGCCGCGCCGCCCTCGGCCACGTCGTTGGTGGCGAGGTCCCAGCGCGCGGTGCCCTGGTAGGCGCGGGTCGCGTTGAAGGCCGCCCGGTCGGCCGCCTCCGCCACCGAGTGGCCGCCCGGGGGCGGCGGCAGGATCGCGACGAGGCTCGGCGCGGCGGCCTCGCTCAGATAGGCTTTCGGCGCGGTCACGGCCGAGCCGAGCCGGTCCTGCTCGATCGAGGGCGCGGCCTTGTCCGGGGCGGAGGCCGCCGGCGGGACCGTTTCGGTCTGGGCGGCGACGGGCGCGGCGAGCAGGACGATCAGGACGGTGGCGAGGCGGGCCGGCGGACGGAACATCGGACGAATGCTTTCAGGAATCGAACGCCGTAACAGGCCGGGTCTGTCTAGGAGGGACATGCGACAGACGCGTCACAGTCCGGCAAGCCCCTGTGGGCTGACACCTTTTCGGTGATGTCGCGCGCCCGGGAGGCGCCCGATCCCGGCCGATCAGGTGCGGATCGCGGCGGCGACCTCCCGCGGGAACTCTTCGTGCGGGCTCAGGGCTCCGGGGATGGGGCGGGCTTCGACGCCGCCCGAAGCGACCAGAGCGTCCATCTCGGCCCCCGAGCGCCGCGGCGCCCGCTCCGGCCGCAGCACCCGCACCGGCGGAAGATCCGTGCCGAACAGGGCCAGGAACTCTTCGCGCGTGCCGACCGGGTCGAGCCCGCCGGTCACGAAGGCGGCGGTGCCGAAGCGCCCGTTGCGCTGGCGGGTGATCCGGTGCTTGGCCCGGACCAGGTCCGGCGTGACGTGCCCGGGCTCCGCGTAGACATGGGCCCGCAGCATCCGGGCGATCACCGGCGGGCTGATGTTGAGGCGGTAGAGCGCCTCGCCGAGGACCGGCATCTCCACCGCCCGGCGGATGCGTCCGAACCAATGCGCCCGCTCCGGCCCCATCGCGGTCGGCAGCGGCCCGCGCCAGGTCGGCGCCACCAGCACCAGCCGCCCGAAGGCGTGCGGGTGGCGGCGCGCGGCCGCCGCGAGATAGGGGGCGGCGTGGCCCGCCGCGACCGCCAGCGCGTAGGGCCCCGGCGCGGCGGCGAGCAGCGCGTCGAGGAAGGCGTGGACGGTCGCGGGCGTGAGCGGCAGCCGGGTGCGGGCCTGGGCGCCGAAGCCCGGCCAGTCCGGCACGAGGCAGCGATGGCTCTCCGCGAGTTCGCGGGCGAGGGGCCGCATCTCCTCGCGCGCGGAGATCGAGGAGAGCGCCGGCAGCAGCAGCGCCGCCGGTCCCGCGCCGACCTCGCTGCACGGGGTCGGAACCAGCTGCCCGGCGACGGTGAGCTCGAGGAGGCGGGTGGTGAGGGGCGCCGTCGCGCCCATCAGGTCCGCAGCAGCTCGTTGATGCCGGTCTTGGCGCGGGTGCCGGCGTCGACGCGCTTGACGATCACGGCGCAGTACAGGCCGGGGCCGGGGGTGCCGTCCGGCAGGGGCTTGCCGGGGGTCGTGCCCGAGACGACGACCGAATAGGGCGGCACGCGTCCGAAGAAGGTCTCGCCGGTGGTGCGGTCGATGATGCGGGTCGAGGCGCCGATATAGACGCCCATCGACAGCACCGAGCCCTCGCCGACGATGACGCCCTCGGCGACCTCGGCGCGGGCGCCGACGAAGCAATTGTCCTCGATGATGACCGGGTTGGCCTGGAGCGGCTCCAGCACGCCGGCGATCCCGGCCCCGCCCGAGATGTGGCAGTTCTTCCCGACCTGGGCGCAGGAGCCGATCGTCACCCAAGTGTCGACCATGGTGCCCTCGCCGACATGGGCGCCGAGGTTGATGAAGCTCGGCATCAGCACCGCGCCGGGGGCGATGTAGGAGCCGCGGCGCACGAAGCAGCCCGGCACGGCGCGGAATCCGCCCGCGCGGAACTCGGCCTCGCCCCAGCCGGCAAACTTCGAGGGCACCTTGTCCCACCACGGCGCGGCGCCGGGCCCGCCCTCGATCGGCACCATGTCGTTGAGGCGGAACGAGAGCAGCACCGCCTTCTTGAGCCACTGGTTCACCTGCCACGTGTCACCCACCTTCTCGGCGACGCGGGCCCGCCCGGAATCGAGGAGGTTGAGCGCCTCGTCCACCGCCTCGCGGACGGGGCCCGCGGTCGTGGTCGAGACGGCGGCGCGCTCGTCCCAGGCGGCTTCGATGGTCTTTTCGAGATCAGCGTAGGACATCGTCGGTGTTCCGGGCGGTTCGGGCGCCGAGTGTCGGGCGCGAGAGATCGGCTGTGCTTACAAAAGCCGCTCCGGCCTGTCACCGTTCGCGTGGCGTGATCCGTGCGATCCGCTCGCCGACCGCCGCGAGACCTTCGACGAGATCGCGCAACTCGCCGGCGATGCCGGCATGGATGGCGGCGGCCACATCGGGAAACTCGCGCAGCACGCGGCTCATCACGGAGGGCGGCAGGCGCATCACCTCGGACGGCTCGACGGCGCGGGCATCGGTCGGCCGTTCCACCGGGCCGAACAGGGCGTTGCGCCCGATCAGTCCGGAGCGGGAGACGGTGACGGGGGCGATGCCGGGGCGGCGGGACTCGAGGGCGATCGTGCCGGCCATCACGACGTAGCCGCCGTCGGAGGCCGCGCCGCGGGCAAACAGCAGTTCGCCCGCCTCCAGCCGGCGCCGGTCCCCGGCAAAGCTCAGGAGGCGCAGGGCGTCGCGCTCGAACAGCTCGAACACCGGGGCGGCGGCGAGGATCGCCATGTCGTCGTCGAGCCCCAACGCCTGTCTCGCCCCTCGGCCGCACCGCTCCCGGCACGGCAACGCTTAGCCGATCTGGTGCGGGCGCGCGATACGCGGGCCCGATCCAGGGCGGCCGGCCCCGTGCCGCGTCAGGGCAGCAGCTTGTAGCCCCCGCCCTCGGTGACGAGGATCGCGGCCGTGGCCGGGTTCGGCTCGATCTTCTGGCGCAGGCGGTAGATGTGGGTTTCCAGCGTGTGGGTGGTGACGTGGGCGTTGTAGCCCCACACCTCGGCGAGCAGCGTGTCGCGCCCCACCACCTCGCGCCCGGCCCGATAGAGATAGCGCAGGATCGCGGTCTCCTTCTCGGTGAGCTTCAGCTTGGAGCCGCGCTCGCCGACCAGGAGCTTGGCGCCCGGGCGGAAGGTGTAGGGGCCGATGCGGAACACCGCGTCCTCGCTGGCCTCGTGCTGGCGCAGCTGCACCCGGATGCGCGCGAGCAGCACGGCGAACTTGAACGGCTTGACCACGTAGTCGTTGGCGCCCGCCTCCAGGCCCTCCACCATGTCGTCGTCGGATTCCTGGGCGGTCAGCACGATGATCGGACCGCGATAGCCGTTGCGGCGCATGACCCGCACGGCCTCGCGCCCGTCCATGTCCGGCAGGCCGACATCCATCACGACGAGATCGACCCGCTCCTCCGCCACGCGGGCGAGCGCGGCCGTGGCGTTGGCCTCGCCGATGACGGTGAACTCCTCGTAGGCATCGATCTGCTCCGTCAACGCCTCGCGCAGGGCGTCGTCGTCGTCGCAGACGAGGAGACAATAGGGGTTGGACATCGACAACGTGACTTTCGACAGGCTCTTCCGGTGACCCGAGGTCGAGCGCCTCAGGCAAGCGACGAGGACAGTGTCATGACGCAGGACCGCACCGGATCATCGGCCCATCCGTCCACCGCAAGCGGCGCTCGCACAGCCCCGCCTCGAGCCGAACCTAGTTCGATTCCGGCTCCCGAACATCCTGGTTACCGCTTTATGCAGAATTTTCGCCATGTTCGGGCGCCTGTTGCCGGGCTCCGACTGTCGGATCAGCGGCCGACGAACAGAGATACAGGATGAATGCGCAATGAACCGCATCGAGGAGGAGGGCCGGACGACCCGGCGGCCCGCCGCGCTCGGCCTGCTGCGGGTGCATCCCCTGCCGACGGATCCGACGAAGGGGCGGCTCGTCGCCGGCCCGATCGTGCTGCCCTGCGCCCTCGGCCGCGCCGGGGTGCGGGCGGACAAGCGCGAGGGTGACGGCGCCTCGCCCCGGGGGGTGTTTCGCCTGCGCGGCGGCTATTACCGGCCCGACCGCTTCCCCGTGCGACCGGAAAGCCCCCTGCCGCTGCGGGCGATCCGGCCCGACGACGGCTGGTGCGACGCGGCCGGCGACCGCCGCTACAACCGCCCCGTCCGCCTGCCGAGCCCGACCCGCGCCGAGACGCTCTGGCGCGCGGACGGCCTCTACGACCTCGTGCTCGACCTCGACTACAACCGCGGGCCGATCCGTCCGTGCCGCGGCTCGGCGATCTTCCTGCACGTCGCCCGCTCGGGGTTCCGGCCGACCGAGGGCTGCGTGGCGCTCCGACCCGACGACCTGCGCCGCCTGCTGCGGCGGCTCGGACCGGGCACGCGGATCGCGATCGGCTCCGTGACGGCGCGGCCCCTGCGTCCGGGCCGGCGTCCCCGGACCGGCGCCTGAGCGCGCCGCGCATTCGCGTTCGCGGACGAAGTCGCCTATATGAGAGCGGTTCCAGTTCCTTAAGGTCACTGCCATGGCGACGGCGTCGTTCGATACCGCCCGGCGCGAGGCGCGCGCCGTTTCCCCGATCGAGAAGGCCCCCGAGGTCACGGCCCTCTCCGCCCCGCCCGGGCGCAAGCGCTCGCTCGTCGGCCTCACCCGGGCCGACCTGAAACAGGCGCTCCTCGACATCGGCGTGGCCGAGCGCGAGACGCGGATGCGCGTCGGCCAGATCTGGCACTGGGTCTATGTGCGCGGTGCGCGCGACTTTTCGGAAATGACCAATGTCGGCAAGGGGCTGAAGGCGCAGCTCGCGGACGCCTTCAGCCTGGACCGGCCCGAGATCGTCACCGAGCAGGTCTCCCGCGACGGCACCCGCAAATGGCTCCTGCGCATGGCGCCGACCGGCGCGCACGACCACAACCGCGGCGCCGAGATCGAGTGCGTCTACATCCCCGGCGACGACCGCGGCACGCTCTGCGTCTCGTCCCAGGTCGGCTGCACGCTGACCTGCTCGTTCTGCCATACCGGGACCCAGCGCCTCGTGCGCAACCTCTCGACCGCCGAGATCGTCGCCCAGGTCGTGGTGGCCCGCGACGCGCTGGGCGACTTCGCCGGGCAGATGCCGAGCAAGGACGGCGGCGAGGTCGGGCGCCTCGTGACCAACATCGTCTTCATGGGCATGGGCGAGCCGCTCTACAATCTCGACGCCGTGATCGACGCCGTCGCCGTGATGGCCGACCCGGAGGGGCTCGCCCTCTCGCGCCGCCGCATCACGGTTTCGACCTCCGGGGTCGTGCCGCAGATCGCGCGGCTCGGCGAGGAGGCGAACGCCATGCTGGCGATCTCGCTGCACGCGGTGCGTGACACCTTGCGCGACGAGCTGGTGCCGCTGAACCGCAAATATCCGATCGCGCAGCTGCTCGAGGCCTGCCGGACCTATCCGGGCGTCAGCAACGCGCGCCGCATCACCTTCGAATACGTGATGCTGAAGGGCGTCAACGATTCGGACGCCGATGCCCGCGCCCTGGTGCGGCTCCTCAAGGGGATTCCGGCCAAGATCAACCTGATCCCGTTCAATCCCTGGCCCGGCTCGAAATACGAGTGCTCGGACTGGGAGCGGATCGACCGCTTCTCGGAGATCGTGTTCAACGCTGGCTACGCCTCGCCGGTGCGCACCCCGCGCGGCCGCGACATCCTGGCGGCCTGCGGCCAGCTCAAGAGCGAGACGGAGAAACTGCGCGCCCGCGCCCGGATGATGCTCGAAGACGGGATGGGCGCGGAAGGGTTTTACGCCGGCGGCGAGGATTGAGGGGCTCGACCCTACCGTCCCGCCCTTGTCCTCACCTGAGATGCGCCGCTGCGCTGCCCATCCGAGAGGGCCTCGAAGGCGCAAGGATCGGCCTGCGCTGCGCGACGACGTCCCAAACAACGTGAAGATTGGCATCGTCATTCCGGGGCGCTGATAAGCGAACCCGGAAACCACCCGTGATGCGGAGCCGGAGCATGGCGTCGAGGCCCGTCGTCGAGGCCCGTCATGGATTCCGGGTTCCGCGGCGCGGCCCCGGAATGACGGCCGGGGAGCCCGGCCGCATCCCCCAAAGAATCAGAAGCCGCGATTGGCGATCGAGGGCAGCGAGGGCTGCGTGTAGGCGCGGTTCACGTCCTTGCGGGACTGGGTGCCGTTGGTGTCGGCCGAGCTGCGGTAGTTGCTGGTGTCGAAGGACTGCGACAGGCCGGAATTGCCGGAGCCCGCGCTGTTGCAGGCGGACAGACCGCAGGCGAGGACGGCGGCGAGGACGAGGAGCGTGGGACGCATCGGGTCTTCCCTGGATGGGGCGGAAGCGTCGCCGCTCCGGCCGGTCAGACGGCGTGCCCCGCGAGCCCGTCCCTCGGCAAGGGCAAAAAGCCGGCGCGGGGGCGATCCCGCGCCGGGTGTGACTTCTTCGGCGTGTCTTATTCGGCGGCGGCCTTGAGGTATCGGGCCGGATCGTAATTGAGGATCGGCCCGAGCCAGCGCTCGACCTGCCCGATCTCCATGCCCTTGCGCAGGGCATAATCCTCGACCTGATCGCGCTCGATCTTGGCGACGCCGAAATAATGCGCCTGCGGATGGGCGAGATAGATCCCCGACACCGACGAGCCCGGCCACATGGCGTAGGATTCGGTGAGCTTCACCCCGATCCGGCTTTCCGCCTTGAGGAGATCGAACAGCGGCACCTTCTCGGTATGGTCGGGCTGGGCCGGATAGCCCGGCGCCGGGCGAATGCCGTCGTACTTCTCCGCGACCAGCTCGTCGGGCGCGTAGGTCTCGCCCGGCGCGTAGCCCCAGAACTCCTTGCGGACGCGCTCGTGCATCCGCTCGGCGAAAGCCTCGGCGATGCGGTCGGCCAGCGCCTTGACGAGGATCGAGCGGTAATCGTCGTTGGCCCGCTCGAACCGCTCGGCAATCCGCACCTCCTCCAGCCCCGCCGTCACCACGAAGCCACCGACATAATCGGCGATGCCGGTCTCGGCGGGCGCCACGAAGTCGGAGAGGCAGGTGTTGGGGCGCCCGTCGCGCTTCGACAGCTGCTGGCGCAGGCCGTGGAAGGTCGCGAGCGTCTCCTGCCGGCTCTCGCCGGTGTAGAGGCGGATGTCGTCGCCGACGCTGTTGGCCGGCCAGAAGCCGATCACCGCCTTCGGGTTGAACCAGCGCTCCTCCACGATCTGCTTGAGCATGATCTGCGCGTCCTCGAACAGGGCGCGGGCGGCCGGGCCCTGTTCGGGATCGTCGAGGATCGCGGGGTAGCGGCCCTTGAACTCGTAGGTCTGCAGGAACGGCGTCCAGTCGATGTAGGGGACGAGGTCGGCCACCTCGTAGGAACCGTAGACGCGGGTGCCGGTGAAGCTCGGGCGTTGGGGGGCGTAGCCCGACCAGTCGACCTTGAAGGCGTTGGCCCGGGCTTTCGCCAGCGGCAGGCGCTGCTTGTCGAGTTCCGAGCGGGCATGGGCGTCGGCGACCTTGCGGTACTCGCCGCGGACCCGCTCGATGGTGGCCCCGCGGGTCTCCTGCGAGAGCAGGCTGGAGACGACGCCGACCGCCCGGCTGGCATCGGTGACGTAGACCGCCTGGCCCTTCGCGTAGGCCGGGTGGATCTTCACCGCCGTGTGGACGCGGCTCGTCGTGGCGCCGCCGATCAGGAGCGGCATCTCCATGCCCTCGCGCTCCATCTCGGCCGCGACATGCACCATCTCGTCGAGCGAGGGCGTGATCAGCCCGGACAGGCCGATGATGTCGACGTTCTCGCGCTTGGCCGTCTCGAGGATCTTGGCGGCCGGCACCATCACGCCGAGATCGATGATCTCGTAGTTGTTGCAGGCCAGAACCACGCCGACGATGTTCTTGCCGATGTCGTGGACGTCGCCCTTCACGGTCGCCATCAGGACCTTGCCGGCCGCCTGACGCTGGCCGGTGCCGCCATTGGCGCGCTTCTCCTCCTCCATGAAGGGCTCGAGATAGGCGACCGCCTGCTTCATCACCCGGGCCGACTTCACGACCTGGGGCAGGAACATCTTTCCGGCGCCGAACAGGTCGCCGACCACGTTCATGCCGGCCATCAGCGGGCCCTCGATGACGTGGAGCGGGCGCTCGGCCTCTTTGCGCGCCTCCTCGGTGTCGGCGACGATGTACTCGGTGATGCCGTTGACGAGCGCGTGCTCGATGCGCTTCGCGACCGGGGCCTCGCGCCAGGAGAGGTCGGCGGTCCGGGCCTGGGCCGAGGCGCCGGTCTTGAAGCGCTCGGCGGCCTCCAGGAGGCGCTCGGTCGAATCCTCGCGCCGGTTGAGGACGACGTCCTCGCACAGGTCGCGCAGCTCCGCCGGGATCTCGTCGTAGACCGCGAGCTGCCCCGCATTGACGATGCCCATGTCCATGCCGGCCGTGATGCAGTGGAACAGGAACACCGCATGCATCGCCTCGCGCACCGGCTCGTTGCCGCGGAAGGCGAAGGACAGGTTCGAGACGCCGCCCGAGATATGGGCGTGGGGCAGTGTTTTCCGAATTGTCCGCGTGGCCTCGATGAAGGCGACGCCGTAGGGGTTGTGCTCCTCGATGCCGGTGGCGACGGCGAAGATGTTCGGATCGAAGATGATGTCTTCCGGCGGGAAGCCGACCTCTTCGGTGAGGATCCGATAGGCCTTGGTGCAGATCTCGACCTTGCGCTCGTAGGAATCCGCCTGCCCCTGTTCGTCGAAGGCCATGACGACGACCGCCGCGCCGTAGGAGCGGCAGACACGCGCGGCCTCGATGAACTTGTCCTCGCCCTCCTTCATGGAGATCGAGTTCACGATCGGCTTGCCCTGGATGCATTTCAGGCCGGCCTCGATCACCTCGAACTTCGAGGAATCGACCATCACCGGCACCCGGGCGATGTCGGGCTCGGCGGCGACGAGGTTCAGGAACTCGACCATGGCCTTCTGGCTGTCGAGCAGGCCCTCGTCCATGTTGACGTCGATGACCTGGGCGCCGGCCGCGACCTGATCGCGGGCCACGTCGAGGGCCGCGGCGTAGTCGCCGTTGGTGATGAGCTTACGGAATTTGGCCGAGCCGGTGACGTTGGTGCGCTCGCCCACGTTCACGAACGGAATTTCCTTCGTCAGCACGAAGGGCTCGAGGCCCGACAGCCGCATCAGGCGCGGGATTTCCGGGACTTTTCGCGGTGTCTTGTCGGCGACCGCTTCGGCGATGGCGCGGATGTGGTCCGGGGTGGTGCCGCAGCAGCCGCCGACCATGTTGACGAGGCCGGATTCGGCGAACTCGCCGACGAGCTTGCCCATCGCCTCCGGGCTCTCGTCGTAGAGGCCGAACTCGTTGGGCAGGCCGGCATTCGGATAGGCGCAGACCAGCGTGTCGCAGATCCGCGACAGCTCGGCGATGTGGCCGCGCATCTCCCGCGCCCCGAGGGCGCAGTTGAGGCCGAAGGTCAGCGGGCTCGAATGGCGCAGCGAGTTCCAGAACGCCCCCGGGGTCTGGCCCGAGAGGGTGCGGCCGGAGAGATCCGTGATGGTGCCCGAGATCTGGATCGGCAGATGGATGCCGGTCTCCTCGAACACGGCCCAAGCGGCGGCGATCGCCGCCTTGGCGTTGAGCGTGTCGAAGATCGTCTCGATCAGGATCAGTTCGGCGCCGCCGTCGATGAGGCCGCGCACCTGCTCGACATAGGCTTGGCGGACTTGGTCGAAGGTGACGGCGCGGTAGCCGGGATTGTTGACGTCCGGCGAGATCGACAGCGTGCGGTTGGTCGGGCCGATGGCGCCGGCCACGAACCGGCGGCGGCCGTCCTGTTCTTCCGCGAGTTTCGCCGCCTCGCGGGCCAGCCGCGCGCCCTCGGCGTTCAGCTCGTGGATGATCGATTCCATGCCGTAATCGGCCTGGGCGATCGTGGTGCCGGAAAACGTGTTGGTCTCAGCGACGTCGGCACCGGCGAGGAAGTAGTCGAGGTGGATCTGCCGGATCGCGTCGGGCTGCGTCAGGATCAGGAGGTCGTTGTTGCCGCGCTGGTCATGCCCGTGGTCCTTGAAGCGCGCGCCCCGAAAGTCCTCTTCCGTGAACTTCAGGCGCTGGATCACCGTGCCCATCGCCCCGTCGAGGACGAGGATTTTCTCCGCCGCGCGCTGGCGCAGCGCGCGCTCGATCTCGGTGCCGTCGACGGGGGGGAAGGGGGTCATCGGGTCTCTCGAGCAATCGGCATGAGCACCGGCGAAGCCGATGGGCGCTCCCGAGGCGGGGGAGCGAAGGTCTGTTCGGGTCAGGACCGGGCCGCGACGCGCCGGCGGCCGCCAGCGCATCCGCCCCGCATCGCGCGCGGCACCGTCGGGATCGGGTCTTGATGGATCGCGTCTTGCGGGTCGGCCACGGCGGAAACTCCCGAGTCGGCCTTGATTTAAGCCGCGGCCTTCGCGGCCGCCACCTTCGCCGGCGCCTGGGAGCGCAGGCCGAGCAGGTGGCAGATCGCATAGACGAGGTCCGAGCGGTTCATCGAATAGAAGTGGAAGTCCTCCACGCCCTCGTCGACGAGATCGAGCACCTGCTCGGCGGCCACCGCCGCCGCGACGAGGCGGCGGGTCTCCACGTCGTTCTCGAGGCCCTCGAAGCGGGCGGCGAGCCAGTAGGGCACCGAGGCGCCGGTGCGGCGGGCGAAGTTGGCCGCCTGCTTGAAGTTCTGCACCGGCAGGATCCCCGGGATGATCGGGATCTCGATGCCGGCCGCGCGCACCTTGTCGCGGTAGCGGAGATAGATCTCGTTGTCGAAGAAGAACTGGGTGATCGCCTGATCGGCGCCGGCATCGACCTTCGCCTTCAGGGCGTCGATGTCGGCCTCGAGCGAGGCGGCCTCGGGATGCTTCTCAGGATAGGCCGAGACCGAGACCTTGAAGTCGCCGATCCGCTTGATGCCGGCCACGAGGTCGGAGGTCTGGGCGTAGCCGCCGGGATGGGGCCGGTAGCTGGTGCCGACGCCCTCGGCCGGATCGCCGCGCAGGGCCACGATGTGGCGCACGCCGGCATCCCAGTAGGACTGGACCACCGCGTCGATCTCCTCGCGCGTGGCGTTCACGCAGGTCAGGTGGGCGGCGGGCCGGAGGCTCGTCTCGCGCACCATCCGGGCGACGGTGTTGTGGGTGCGCTCGCGGGTGGAGCCGCCCGCGCCGTAGGTCACCGAGACGAATTTCGGCTGGAGCGGCGCGAGGCGCTCGATGGAGGACCAGAGGATCGTCTCCATCTCCTCGGTCTTCGGGGGGAAGAACTCGATCGAGACGCGGATCGGGCGGAAGCCGTCGCGGCTGGCGCGGTGCCGGGAAGCGCTGGGCATCGGATCGTCCCTCTTCAATCGGTCGTGTCGTCGTCGGGCCGAAGCGTCAGGCCACGGCGCGTTCGGGGGCCGTCTCGGTTCCGGCGGAGGCGTCCTGCGCCAGCCAGAGCGTGACGGTGAGCGGAAGTTCGGAGCCGTCCTCGGGGGCGAGATCGCGGCTCTCGACGTCGGAGAGGCCCGCCTGGACGAGCCAGCCCGCGACCTGATCGGCGGCGAAGCCGAGGCGGCGATGGGCCTGATTCTCGCGCAGCTGTTCGAGGTCGTGCGGCGCGAAGTCGACGACGAGCAGGCGCCCGCCCGGGGCGACGAGGCGGGCCGCCTCGCGCAGCGCCCGGGCCGGGTCGTCGAGATAATGCAGCACCTGATGCAGCACCACGAGATCGAAGCTGCCGCGTCCGAATGGCGGCGCGTGGAGGTCGCCCTGGCGCAGGTCGACCCGCGACAGGCCGAGCCGTTCGAGGTTGGCGCGGGCGACCGAGAGCATGGCGTGGCTCGAATCGAGCCCGGTGGCCCGGGTCGCGCGGGGCGCCAGCAGGCCGAGCATCTTGCCGGTGCCGGTGCCGAGATCGACCACGTGCCGGATCGGCCGGTCGCCGAGCACGTCGAGCACCGCCGCCTCGACGGTGGTCTCCGGCACGTGCAGGGAGCGCAGGCCGTCCCATTTCGGCGCCAGCCGGGCGAAGAAGGATTGCGCGGCCTCGGCCCGCTGGGCCCGTACCGAGTCGAGCCGGGCGCGGTCCTCGGAGAGCGGCGGCGCTTCCTGCGCCAGCGCCGCGATCAGCGGCTCGACGAAGGCGAGGGCCGGTTCGCGCAGGCGGAAAAACGCCCAGGCCCCCTCGCGGTGACGCTCGATCAGGCCGGATTCGACGAGCAGCTTGAGATGGCGCGAGATGCGCGGCTGCGACTGGCCGAGGATGTCGGTGAGGTCCGTGACCGAGAGTTCGCCCTCGGCGAGCAGCGCCAGGATGCGCAGGCGCGTCTCCTCCGCCGCCGCCCGCAGCACGGCGAGCGCATCGGCGAAGGGCACGGGAGCCGTCCCGGAACTGCTTTCGCTAGACATAAAGATATCTTTATGTGCGTAGCGATCGGGTGGCAAGAGGGATTTGTCACCGGAACCTGTCAGCGGGATGCGCGGGCAGGATCGGCGGGTGGGTTTCGCCGCCCGCCCCGCCCGCGTCGATGGCCTATTGGTAGGCCTGTTTGAGGTCGAGGGAGCAGCGCATCCCGACCTCGGCGTAGCCGTTCTCGAGCCAGGCCTTGGCCGCGGCGCGGCCCTTGTCGCGCAGGCGCTCGATGACCCGCCAGCGCGCGTCGGTGCGCGAGGAGGCGGCGTAGGTGTCGAGGGAATCGGTGCCGTCGATGCGGTGGAGGAAGACCCGCTCCAGGCCCGGAACCTGCCCCTGTCCGCCCTCGTCGATCAGCCCGTGGACGAAGTCGATGGCGCGCAATTCGCGCATCAGGTTGGCGTTGAAGGTGATCTCGTTCAGCCGGTTCTGGATGTCGCTGGCCGAGCGCGGGGTCTCGCGGCGCTCCACCGGGTTGATCTGCACGAGCAGGATGTCCCGGGTGCTCGACCCGTGCAGCGGGTAGAGGGCGGGATTGCCGAGATAGCCGCCGTCCCAGTAGGGCACGCCGTCGATCTCCACCGCCTGGAACACGGTGGGCAGGCAGGCCGAGGCCATCAGGTGGTCAGCGGTCAGCCGCTCCCGCTCGAACACGGCGAGCTTGCCGGTCCAGACATTGGTGGCCGAGACGAAAACGTTGGCGGTCTCGGCCGCGCGCAGTCGCTCGAAATCGACGGTGCGCTCCAGCGCGTCGCGCAGGGGATTGAAGTTCAGCGGATTGGTCGCGTAGGGGCCGGGGTTGAAGGCCTTCAGCCACGCCTCGACGAAGGGATTGCCCTTCCAGATCTGGAAGAGGCCGTCGATCACGCCCTTCTGCGACGGGCGCAGATCGGCATCGAGGCTCGCCTCGCGCCAGAACGTCTCCAGGGCCGTGCGGGCCCCGTCGGGGCCGCCGGCGAGCCATCCGTCCACGAGGACGACGGCGTTCATCGCCCCCGCGCTCGCGCCCGTCACCGCCTCGAAGGCGAGGCGCCCGTCCTCGATCAGCGCATCGAGCACCCCCCAGGTGAAGGCGCCGTGGGAGCCCCCGCCCTGGAGCGCGAGCGAGACCGCCTTCTCCGCCCGCGCGCCGGCGAGGCCGCGGAAATCGTCGCCCGGCCGGGTCGAATCCGCGATGGGATCGGGCACGGCGGTGGCGGGGTTGTGGGCGTCGTCGGGTTCCAGGCCCGGCAGGCTGGCGGCCTTTGTCGAATCGGGGCTCGTCGCGTCCATCGTCCCTCGCAGGCTTGTTGCAGTGCATCCCGATATGGTGCAGAGCAGCAATCATGCCCGTGCGGTTCTTTGCCCCGCGAGCGGGCGGATGCAAGATAGGATAAGGCGTTTCTCTCCGCCGGCATCCTTGCATCTGCGCGTCAGCGGCTCGACATCCCGGTGCGGATGCGACAAGGAAGCGATGTCGAGATCGAGGTGCGCTGCGCGGGCGCGGCGGCCGGTCGCGGATCGCGCCGGACTCGGATAGGATCGCCGCTGCGCCTGCAGACAGCCTCCGGCCGGCACGCGCGGACGACAGCTTGACCCGCGAAGGCACGATGGAAGTCATGGAAGCTCCCGACGCCCTGGCAAACCCGATCGAGGCTCAGAGCCCGAACATGCGCGGGCCGGAGATCGCCGGGCCCGCCCCGCGCCACCGCACCGTCGGCGTGCAGATCGGCGAGGGGGCGGGCGCCGTCACCGTCGGCGGCGGCGCGCCGATCGTCGTCCAGTCGATGACCAACACCGACACGGCCGACATCGACGGCACCGTGGCCCAGGTCGCCCAGCTCGCCCGCGCCGGCTCGGAGCTGGTGCGCATCACCGTCGACCGCGACGAGGCCGCCGCCGCCGTCCCGAAGATCCGCGAGCGCCTCGACCGGATCGGCTGCCACGTGCCGCTGGTGGGCGATTTCCACTATATCGGCCACAAGCTCCTGTCCGACCATCCGGCCTGCGCCGAGGCGCTGGCCAAGTACCGGATCAATCCGGGCAATGTCGGCTTCAAGGAGAAGAAGGACACCCAGTTCTCGACCATCGTCGAGCAGGCGGTCAAATACGGCAAGACGGTCCGCATCGGCGCGAACTGGGGCTCGCTCGACGAGGCCCTGCTGACGCATCTGATGGACGAGAACGCCCGCTCGCCGAAGCCGATCGACGCCCGCGCGGTGATGCGCGAGGCGATGGTGCAGTCGGCGCTGACCTCCGCCGACCGCGCGGTGGAGCTCGGCCTGCCCAAGGACCGCATCATCCTCTCCGCGAAGGTCTCGGCGGTGCAGGACCTCATCGCGGTCTATCGCGAGGTGGCGCGCCGCTCCGACTACGCGATCCATCTCGGCCTGACCGAGGCCGGCATGGGCTCGAAGGGCATCGTCGCGGCCTCCGCCGCCATCGGCGTCCTGCTCCAGGAGGGCATCGGCGACACGATCCGCTACTCGCTGACGCCCGAGCCCGGCGGCGACCGGACGGTGGAGGTGAAGGCCGCGCAGGAACTCCTGCAGACCATGGGGTTCCGGACCTTCGTGCCGCTGGTCGCGGCCTGCCCCGGCTGCGGCCGCACCACCTCCACGACCTTCCAGGAGCTGGCCCGCGACATCCAGAACTGGATCACCACCTCCATGCCGGAGTGGAAGAAGACCTATCCGGGCGTCGAGGGGCTGAACGTCGCGGTGATGGGCTGCATCGTGAACGGCCCCGGCGAGTCGAAGCACGCCGATATCGGCATCTCCCTGCCCGGCACCGGCGAGAGCCCGAGCGCGCCGGTCTTCATCGACGGCAAGAAGGCGATGACCCTGCGCGGCGCGACCCTCGCCAAGGATTTCGAGGGCATCGTCATCGACTACATCGAGCGCCGCTTCGGCCCGGGCAAGCGCGACGCCGCCGAGTGAGGGCCGCGTGAGCCCCCCCTTGAGAACCAAGCGGGCGGCCGCGTGAGAAGAGGCCCGGCGGGTGTCGCCCGCGGGGCCCTCGACCGGGCTCCGGGGGCGTTCCCGGGGCCGAGTCCCCGTGCTAACGCTGGTCCGGCATACGGAGCGCCCCTGAGGCCGCGATGTCCGGCCCGAGCCTTGCTCTCTCCCTGATCCCGGACGCCGGACCGTCGATGTCCGCCGCCCTGCGGCCGGGCCTCGACAGCCTGCCGCTCCGGGCGCACCGGCGTCCGCGCGGGCGACCGACGCAATCCCTTCATGCGAGTCCGGCAGATCCGTCCGGACCCCGCGCGAGCGAAGATCCCATCGCCCGATGACCCAGCCTGCCAGCCCGAGCCTGCCGGCCGACGCCGCCGCCAGAGCCGCCGCCGTCCCGGCCTCCGCCGGCGGTCCGGCCCCCGGCGAGGGCGGTCCCGTCGCGACCGCTGCCGGCGCCGTGGACGCCTCCGAGGACGCGGCCCAGGACCATGCCCGCACCGGGTTCTGGACCCTCGCCGTCGGCTCGGTCGGCGTCGTCTACGGCGATATCGGCACGAGCCCGCTCTACGCCTTCCGGGAGGCGCTCGCGCCCTCGCGGGTCGACGGCATCCTCCTGAGCGAGGAGGTGATCGGCACCGCCTCGCTCATCATCTGGGCCCTGCTGCTCATCGTCACGATCAAATACGTCGCGATCCTGCTGCGCATGGACAACAACGGCGAGGGCGGCATCCTCTCGCTGATGGCCAAGGCCCGCCACGCGCTCGGCGGCTCGAGGATCGTGTTCATGCTGGGCCTGCTCGGCGCCTCGCTGTTCTACGGCGATTCGGTCATCACCCCGGCGATCTCGGTGCTCTCGGCGGTGGAGGGCCTCAAGCTCGTCACGCCCGCCTTCGAGGGCTACGTCCTGCCGATCACGGTGGTGATCATCGTCGGCCTGTTCGCGGTCCAGAGCCACGGCACCGCCCGGGTCGCGACCTTCTTCGGCCCGATCATGGTGGTCTGGTTCCTGGCGCTGGCCGGCGCCGCCCTGCCGCACATCGCCGGCAATCCGGGCGTGCTCGCCGCCTTCAATCCCTGGTACGCGGTGCATTACCTGCTCGGCCACGGCACCGGCGCGCTGGTGGCGCTCGGCGCGGTGTTCCTGGCGGTGACCGGGGCGGAGGCCCTGTTCGCCGATCTCGGCCATTTCGGGCGCCGCCCGATCCAGGTGGCGTGGCTCGGCCTCGTCGCGCCCTGCCTCGTCCTGAACTATCTCGGCCAGACCGCCCTCGTCCTCGCCAAGCCCGACACGACCGACCCGTTCTACCAGCTCGTGCCCGAATGGGGCCTGATCCCCATGGTGCTGCTCGCCACCATCGCCACCGTGACGGCGAGCCAGGCGGTCATCACCGGGGCTTTCTCGCTGTCGCGGCAGGCGATCCAGCTCGGCATGCTGCCGCGCATGGAGATCCGCCACACCTCCGAGGCCCATTCGGGCCAGATCTACCTGCCGCAGATCAACATGCTGCTCGGGCTCGGCGTGGTGATCCTGGCGATCACCTTCCGCTCCTCCTCGGCGCTGGCCTCGGCCTACGGCATCGCGGTGACCGGCACGATGCTCCTCACCGCCTGCATGGCCTTCGTGGTGCTGTGGAAGGTCGTCCGACTCCGGGCCGTCGTCGCGGCGGCGGTGATCGCGCCCTTCATCGTCATCGAGTTCCTGTTCATGCTCTCGAACCTCCTGAAGGTGCACGAGGGCGGCTACGTGCCCCTGCTGCTCGCGGGCGGCCTGATGCTGATGATGTGGACCTGGGTCCGAGGCGTGACGATCCTCGTCAACAAGACCCGCAAGACCGACGTCCCGCTGGTCGAGCTCGTCGGGATGCTGGAAAAGAGCGCCTCCTACCACCGGGTGAAGGGCACCGCGGTGTTCCTCACCAGCGATCCCGAGATCGCTCCGGCCGCGCTCCTGCACAACATGAAGCACAACAAGGTGGTGCACGAGAAGAACGTCGTGCTCACCGTCGAGACCATGGACCGGCCCCGCGCACCGGCCTCCGAGCGGGTGCGGATCTCCCCGGTGGGGCCGGGCTTCTTCAAGGTGGTGATGCGCTTCGGCTTCATGGAGACGCCCAACATCCCCCGCACCCTGACGCTGCTCAAGCGCGAGGGGTTCAAGTTCGACATCATGTCGACCTCGTTCTTCCTGTCGCGTCGCTCGATCCGGCCCGCCGCCCATTCCGGGATGCCGCTGTGGCAGGACCGGATCTTCATCACGCTGGCCAAGAACGCCAACGACGCCACCGACTTCTTCCAGATCCCGACCGGCCGCGTCGTCGAGGTCGGCACGCAGGTGACCGTGTAGGGCTCCGGCCCCGCAGGCCGGACGGGAAAGCGCCCGCCCGGTGTGGCGCCGGCGCCCCACCGCCCCGGGAAAAGCGGGGGGATGGAGGAATCTGCGGGATGATCTCGGACCCCCGTGATAATCAAGGGCGGTTCAACCGGATTGATCCGCCCTGATGACAGCCCTTCTCGCCCGGACTACGGCCCTGCTTCTGGGCTGCGCACTGGCCGCCCCGGCCGTGCTGGCCGCCGATCTCGGCGGCGCCCGGGCACCGGTCCCGCTGGCCTATGCGGCCCCGCTCCAGCCCTACAGCATCGTCTCCGAGATCCGCATCGGCGGCGGCGTTCAGGACCCGGGCAGCGCCGAGGGCAAGCTGCCCGGTTTCAGCACCGCGAACGTCAACGGCGAGATCCTGTTCAACAAGCCGCTCGTCAGCACGGATCCGTTCTGGCAGGCCTTCGTGCCGCGCCCGACGGTCGGCGGCAGCTACAACACCGGCGGGCGCACCAGCTTCGCCTATATCGGCGCCACCTGGACCGTCGATATCTTCCCCGAGTTCTTCAACCGCCGCCTGTTCATCGAAGGCTTCTTCGGTGGCGCCGCCCATAACGGCTATACCGGCCCGAAGGCCACGGTGCCCTACGGCTTCAACACGCTCGGCTGCAACCCGTTGTTCCGCGAGGCCGCTGCCCTCGGCTTCCGCATCACCGAACGTTGGAGCGTCATGGCGACCGTCGAGCACATGTCGAATGCCGGCCTGTGCGACAACAACCGTGGCCTGACCAATTTCGGCGGCAAGATCGGCTACACGTTCTGACGCGGCGCCCGGGTCGCGCGCGAGCCCTGGCATCCGCCACCTGAGGCCGCGCGGACATCCCGGCGCAGGTCGCGCCTCGGCCGGTGCGGAGGCCGCCGCCCCTGGTGGCGGCGCCCGGGCCCCTTCCGAAAAGCGCGCGCTCAAGTGAGCCCGGGAACGGGCTCGAGCGATGTGCCGGGAATCTTACCGGGCACTTGCCAAGAAACCTGCCAAGAAACCTGCCAAGAATCCCGCCAGGGAACTTGCCAACGCCCGTCGCGCGCGAAACACCATCGCCCGGCGGGTTTTTCGTGCCCGCGGGAGAGACGCCGTGGTCAAGCTGAACCGCATCTACACCCGCACCGGCGACGGCGGCACGACCGGGCTCGCCAATGGCGAGCGCCGCTCGAAGGCGGATCTGCGGGTCGAGGCCTACGGCACCGTCGACGAGACCAACGCCTGCATCGGGCTCGCCCGCCAGCACGCCGCCACCGACGAGCCCGCCCTCGACGCGATGCTGGCGCGCATCCAGAACGACCTGTTCGACCTCGGCGCCGATCTGGCCACGCCGCCAAGCGACAAGCCCCTCGGCTACGAGCCCCTGCGGGTGGTGGCCGCCCAGGTGGAGCGGCTCGAGGCCGAGATCGACGCGCTCAACGCGCCCATCCCGCCGCTGAAATCCTTCGTGCTGCCCGGCGGCGCGCCGACGGCCGCCGCGCTCCACCTCGCCCGCACCGTGTGCCGCCGCGCCGAGCGGCTCGTCGTCGCGCTCTCGGCCCACGAAGGCGAGGCGATTTCGGCCGAAGCGCTGCAATACCTCAACCGGCTGTCCGACTTCCTGTTCGTGGCCTCCCGCGCCGCCAACCGGAACGGCGCCGACGACGTGCTGTGGGTGCCCGGCCAGAACCGGTGACGGCGGACCGGCGCCCGTGATCGCGCGGCGCGTGCTCCAATCTTGGCCCGGTCGAGCCGCGGCTCTGGCGCGTTGACAAGCGGGAAATCGCCTCGTTACGGTCCCGCGCCCTGACAATCGAAGTCTGATTGCCGTCGCGCCGTCTCAAGGCCGCTTCCCGAGCGCCCGGCCGGCCCGACCGGCGCGGAGGAAAGCAACGCCATGAAGGTTCTGGTGCCCGTCAAGCGGGTGGTCGACTACAACGTGAAGATCCGCGTCAAGGCCGACGGATCGGGCGTGGAACTCGCCAACGTCAAGATGTCGATGAACCCATTCGACGAGATCGCCGTCGAGGAGGCGATCCGCCTGAAGGAAAAGGGCAAGGTCACCGAGATCGTCGCCGTCTCGATCGGGCCGCAGCAGGCCCAGGAGACCCTGCGCACGGCGCTCGCCATGGGCGCCGACCGGGCGATCCTCGTCAAGACCGACGTGAATTGCGAGCCGCTCGCCGTCGCCAAGATCCTGAAGGCGGTGGTCGAGAAGGAGTCGCCGGAACTCGTCATCCTCGGCAAGCAGGCGATCGACGACGATTCCAACCAGACCGGCCAGATGCTCGCGGCTCTGCTCGGCTGGCCGCAGGGCACCTTCGCCTTCAAGGTCGAGTTCGGCGAGGGAAGCCTCGACGTGACCCGCGAGGTCGATGGCGGGCTCCAGACCGTGTCGCTCAAGCTGCCGGCGATCGTGACGACGGATCTGCGCCTCAACGAGCCGCGCTACGCGAGCCTGCCCAACATCATGAAGGCCAAGAAGAAGCCGCTGGAGGAGCTCGCCCCCGACGCCCTCGGCGTCGACGTCGCGCCGAAGCTGACCGTCCTGAAGGTCGCCGAGCCCCCGGGCCGCTCCGCGGGGGTCAAGGTCGGTTCCGCGGCCGAGCTCGTCCAGAAGCTCAAGGTCGAGGCCGGCGTCTTCTGATCGCCTCCGAGATTCGCGCGCCGCTCCCCCCGGGTCGAGCGGGGCCCCCTTCCCTCTTCCGAAAGTCCTCCCGATGACCACGCTCCTCTACGTCGAGCACGCCGACGGCAAGATCAAGGACGGCACCCTCAAGGCGCTCACGGCGGCCAAGCAGCTCGGCGCTCCCATCCACGCCCTCGTCGCCGGCGCCGGCTCGATGCCGGCGGCGGAGGCGGCGGCCAAGCTCGACGGCGTCGAGAAGGTGCTCAACGCCGAGGATGCCGCCTACGACCACGACCTCGCCGAGACCAACGCCGCGCTGATCGTCGCGCTGGCGGACGGCTATGACGCGATCGTCGCCGCCGCCACCACCACGGGCAAGAACACCTTGCCCCGCGTGGCCGCGCTCCTCGACGTCGCCCAGGTCTCCGACATCATCAAGGTCGTCTCTCCCGACACGTTCGAGCGGCCGATCTACGCCGGCAACGCGATCCAGACCGTGCAGTCGGGGTCCGGCAAGAAGGTCATCACCGTGCGCACCGCCGCCTTTAAGCCGGCGGAAGAAGGCGGCGCGGGCGCGTCCGTCGAGGCGGTCTCGGCGGCGGTCCCCGACGCCCTCGGCGCGGCCTACAAGTCCGAGGAGATCGCCAAGTCCGACCGGCCGGAACTGGCCTCGGCCAAGTTCATCGTCTCCGGCGGCCGCTCGCTCGGCTCGGCCGAGAAGTTCAAGGAACTGATCGAGCCCCTGGCCGACAGCCTCGGCGCCGCCGTCGGCGCCTCCCGCGCGGCGGTCGATGCCGGCTACGCCCCCAACGACTGGCAGGTCGGCCAGACCGGCAAGGTGGTGGCGCCCGATCTCTACGTGGCGGTCGGCATCTCCGGCGCGATCCAGCATCTCGCCGGCATGAAGGATTCCAAGGTCATCGTCGCGATCAACAAGGACGAGGACGCGCCGATCTTCCAAGTGGCCGATTACGGGCTCGTCGGCGACTTGTTCCAGGTGGTGCCGGAGTTCCAGGCCGAGATCGCCAAGGCCAAGGACCGGTAGTCGCCGAAGACGGGCGCCGCGCGGAGCGGTTTGACGCATTTGTTGCAGTGCCGCATTGTATGCATGCGGTTCGACCGACGATGCCGCAACAGGTGGGACGCGAGACGGGTATGGGCATCGAGATCAAGACGGTCGGCATCATCGGTGCCGGCCAGATGGGGACCGGCATCGCGCATGTCTGCGCGGCGTCGGGTCTCGACGTCCGGCTGAACGACCGCGACCCCGATCGGATCGATGCCGGCCTCGCGCTGATCGACGCCAACCTCGTCCGCCAGGTCCAGAAGGGCACGCTCAGCGAGGAGCAGCGCCGGACCGCCATGGATCGGATCGGCAAGGCCCGTGGATACGAGGATCTCGGCGCCTGCGACCTCGTGATCGAGGCCGCCACCGAGGACGAGCCGACCAAGCGCAAGATCTTCCAGGCCCTGTGTCCGTCGCTCAAGCCCGACGCGCTCGTCGCGACCAACACCTCCTCGATCTCGATCACCCGGCTCGCGGCGGCGACCGACCGACCCGACCGCTTCATCGGCATCCACTTCATGAACCCGGTGCCGTTGATGCAGCTCGTCGAGCTGATTCGCGGCATCGCCACCGAGGATCCGACCTACGAATCCGCCAAGGCCTTCATCGGCCGGCTCGGCAAGACCTCGACCATGTCGGAGGATTTTCCGGCCTTCATCGTCAACCGCATCCTGCTGCCGATGATCAACGAGGCGATCTACACGCTCTACGAGGGCGTGGGCTCGGTCGAGTCGATCGACACGGCGATGCGGCTGGGCGCCAACCATCCGATGGGGCCGCTCCAGCTCGCCGACTTCATCGGCCTCGATACCTGCCTCTCGGTGATGCAGGTGCTCTACGAGGGGCTGGCGGATTCGAAGTACCGCCCCTGCCCGCTGCTGGTGAAATATGTCGAGGCCGGCTGGCTCGGCCGCAAATCCAAGCGCGGCTTCTACGATTACCGGGGCGAGACGCCGGTTCCGACCCGCTGAACGACGGGCGGCCCCCTCGACGAAAACAGCCGCCCGGTGATCCCGGGCGGCTGTTTTCGCCTCGGCGAGGAGGAAGGCGGTTACGGCGCCTTCTTCTCCGCGGGCTGCGGATAGGCCGGGTTCTCGGTCGGCGTCCGGGCGCTGTTGGACGAATTGACGGAGCCGGTGGTCAGCTCGCGGGCCGAGTCCTGGCTCTTGCCCGCATGGTCGGCCGGGGACTCGGCGCGGTTCCAGCTCAGCAGACCGACGGTCGCGACGGCGACCAGGATCAGGCTCGCGACCAACACGTAGAGTGCGGGCTTGCCCTTCTCGCCCTGGCGGGCTTCGGTTTGGTTCTCGATCGGCGCCATGAAGATCCTCTCTGGCCGCCCCCAGTCGAGGCGGCGGTATAAGCTGGGGAGTTGCTGGGCCAACGCCGCGCAGGCTGCGAGAGTTCCTGGTCAATAAGGTCCGAGGCCGGGACGCAACCACGGCGGCCCCCTGTCCGACTACGGCTCAACGCGCTCCCTCGTCCCGCCGATGGGGAGCGCTTGGCGCGGGCCGCCGGATCAGAGATCCTTCATGAAGCCCGCGAGCCGCATCAGGCCTTCCGGCCAGGGGCCGTGGCCGCTCGCCACGTTGATGTGGCCGGATTCGCCCGCATCGACCACGGCCGCGCCCCAGGCGTTGCCGTATTCCTCCGCCCGCTCATAGGCGCAGTGCGGGTCGGTGCGGCTCGCCACCAGCAGCGAGGGAAACCGCAAGGGCTCTCGGGGCACGGGGGCGAAGGCACGCACGCTCTCGGGCAGGCCCGCGCCCGCCTCGATGTCGGGGAAGGCCACGAGCAGGGCGCCGCGCACCGTTTCCGGGGGGAAGCGGGGCGCGGCCTCGACCGCGGCCACGACGCCCAGGCTGTGGGCGATGAGCACCACTGGCCGGGTCGACGCCGTCACCGCTTCGACGATGCGGTCGCGCCAGGCCTCCGGATCGGGCTGGTGCCAGTCCGCCTGCTCGACGATCCGCGCCGTCCGCAGGCGGCCTGCCCAGCGGGTCTGCCAGTGCTCCTCTTCGGAGCCCGCGTAGCCCGGCAGGATCAGGATGTCGCAATCGGCAGTCTTCATGAGGGGATGTCTAACCCAAGCCGGGCGCCTGTACACCGGGGCTCGGCCTTGCGCACGAACCCTCGCTTCACCGGCCGTCCCGGTTCCGGGCGCGGTCGGTGCGGCGGACGTCGCGCAAGGACCGTTCAGGCCGCCAGCGCCCCCGTCAGGCGGCGCCCGATCCCGGCGGCGAGGGGGACCGAGGCTTGGTTCTTGCCCTTGGCTTCGATCTCGAAATCGCTCCAGGCGAGGTGGCGGGCCACCAGGGCGTTGACCGCCTCGTTCCACATCAGGTCGGAATGCGCGGCGAGGTCGCGCCAGGAATGGCCGGATTCGGAGAGCGCCGCGTAGTCCGGCAGCGCCGCCGGGTCGTGATCGGGCAGCAGGCTCTCGCGCGAGACGCTGATATGGCTCACCGGCCGCACGCCGCGCCAGGAGGCGATCACCGCCTGGATCCGGGGCTCGTCGGGCTCGAGATAGGCCCCCCGGCTCTCGACCCAATGGTGGTGCAGGTCGAGCACCACGGGGATGCGCTCGCCGAGGCGCAGGACCGCGTCGAGGCCGAACAGCGACTCGTCGTTCTCGACGGTGAGCAGGTTGCGCGCCGTCTCCGAGATCAGGGACAGGTTCTCGCGAAAGCCGTCGATGCCGGGCTCGCGTCCGCCGACATGGATGTTCACGTGGGCGCCCTGCGGGTGCCAGCCGGAGCCGTAGCCCAGCATCGCCATGGCCTCGGCGTGGTATTCCAGTTCGGCGATGCCGTTGGCCTGCGCGTTCGGGTTGCACGAGGCGATGATGCAGAACGGCCCCGGATGCATGCTCAGGCGCACGCCGCCGGCCCGCGCCCGCTCGCCGATCCGGGCCAGCCCGGTCTCGATCAGTGTCCGCAACGAGGTCTCCGCATAGAGCGGCATCGCGGTCGGGTGGGTGTAGCCCGGCAGGAGCGAGCTCGCCATGCGCAGGAGCCGCTCCAATGGCGGCCGCGCGGCGACCCAGGCGATCTGCCGTTCCAGGGCCGCGAGGTTGTGGCGCACCACGTCCTCCAGCTTCTGGCGCCGCTCGGCCGGGCCGAGGCGCTGGAGATGCGCCATCGTCACGGTGCCGAGATTCATCAGCTTGGCGGCGTCCTTGGCGGCCTTCAACGTCCGGTGTGCGGGGTCCGCATCCGGGATGAAGGTGCAGCAGAAGCCGAGACGGGGCGGTGGGGAGGTTTCGCGAGCCATGGCCGGACAACGCGGCAGGGCCGGTTCCGGTCCGCGCGCGCCCGCCCGGATCGCAGGTCGGGACGACGCTTCGATGCCGCATCGGCCATGTCCGGGCGGTGGCGGCCCGCTCTCGGTGTGTTTTCGCTAATCGCCGGGGTTGAAGGCATCGACCGCCGCGCCCGCGAGGTTGGCCCGCAGGAGCCGCTCGGCCCGGCACTCCACCGGGCGCAGGGCTTCGGAGAGGGCCGCAAGCACCGCCGCGCGCGCCTGCGCGAGGCGGCGGGCCTGGGCGAGATCGATCGCGGCGAACCGCACGGCCTCGCCGGGGCGGCGCTGGGCGATCCGGCGCAGGTCGGCCGAGACGACCGTGGCGATCTTCGGATAGCCGCCGGTGGTCTGGCGGTCGGCGAGCAGCACGATCGGCCGCCCCGAACCCGGAACCTGGACCGAGCCGGCCACGGTCGCGTCGGAGACGATGTTGAAGCCGCCCTCGCCGTGAGCGATCGCCGGGCCGTCGAGCTGGTAGCCCATCCGGTCGGCCTGGGGCGAAACCGTGAAGGTCTGTTCCAGAAAGGTCGCGCACCCGTCCGCCGTGAAGGCATCGTCCTGGGGGCCAAGCACGACGCGGATCGGCCCGTCCCGCTCCAGCGGGATCGGGTCGAGGCAGCGCTCCGGGCCCCCCGAGGGCGACAGGCCCGCGAGCGGCAGGGCGTCGCCGTCCGTGAACGGACCCTCGCCGAGGCCGGCGCGTCGATGCAGCGAGCGGCTGCCCATCACCGCCCGCACCGGAAACCCGCCTTCCGCCGCGAGGGTGGCGAACACCCCCGCTTGGGGCCGGGCGATGGTGAGTTCGGCGCCCTCGCGCAGCAGGAAGGAGCGGTGGTCCGCGAGCGCCTCGCCGTCGATCCGCAGGGCGCAGGGCGCGCCCGCCAGCGCCAGCCGCACCGGTCCGCCCTCGGCCCGCAGGGTGACGGCGCAGAGGCCGAGTTCGAGCGCCGCCGTGTCGGGCGCGTTGCCGACCAGGACATTGGCGGCGGCGTGGGCGAGGCGGTCCATCGGTCCC
The DNA here is from genome assembly GCF_920984675.1 of Methylobacterium sp. Leaf118. Taxonomy (GTDB): domain Bacteria; phylum Pseudomonadota; class Alphaproteobacteria; order Rhizobiales; family Beijerinckiaceae; genus Methylobacterium. Next base: position 45,473 of record NZ_CAKLBV010000016.1, on the reverse strand, counting down.
GATCCCGACAGGCCGAAGCGCAGGAAGCCGGGCCGCCCCCCGTCCTGGATCGAGGCCGCGCCGGTCAGGCGAAGGAGAGAGAGCCGCCCGCTCATCCTTCGCGCAGCTCGACCACGGTCTCGCCGGCCTTGGCGGCGGCGGCGAGGGCGTCCCACTGGCCCGCCGCGATGGGCACGAAGCGCAGGCGGTCGCCGGGGCGCAGCAGGAAGACTGGATCGCGCCCGGGCAGGAAGGACTTCACCGGCGTGCGGCCGAGGAGGTGCCAGCCGCTCGGCGCGGCGATGCTCGCGACCAGCGCCTGCGCCCCGCCGATCGAGATGGTGCCGGCGGGCGTCGAGGGCCGCGGGTGCGGGCGTCGCGACAGGGCCAGTGCCGGATCGAGCCCTTCGAGATAGGCGTAGCCCGGCAGGAAGCCGATCATCGCCACCCGGTACTCGGGCGCCGCGTGGCGCTCGATCACCGCGCCGGGCGAGAGACCGTGGTGGTCGGCGACCGCTGCGAGGTCGATCCCGAACGCGCCGCCATAGACCACCGGGATGTGCCAGAGCCGTTCGGGCGCCGCGGAGGCCTGCGTCGCGCCGGCCAGGGCCAGAACGGCGCGCCCCGTCGCCTCCGGGTCGGCGATCAGTGGATCGAGATGGACGGTGAGCGAGCGGTAGGTCGGTACGGTCTCGACGAGGCCGGGCGGGGGGCGCTCCGCGAGGGCCGCATCGAGGGCGCGCACGCGGGCCGACAGGGCCGGATCGATCCGGTCACCGAATTCGATGGTGAAGGCCGTGTCCCCGCAGGCGAGCAGCCGCGGCGCGTCGTGGGTCATGGAGGCGCAGACGAGAGCATCGGCCCGAGGGGTGGATGCCGGCTCCCCGGGGAGAGGCCGATCCGGGACGAGTCTCTAGACCAAGGTCGGGCGCGCCGCGAGGCCCGCACCGGTCCGAGGCCGTGGCCGGGCGGCCCCCTCTCGCCGCCGCAGGAGAGAGGGGGCCGCCCCGCCAAGGTGGGGATCAGAGCCGCTGGGCCGCCCGCTCCGCCTCGTCCCGATGCGGGGCGGACGTGTCCGGTCCCGAGGTCGGCGCGGTGGCGCGCTGCACCGCCGCGTCGAGGTTCTCGGGATCGAGCGCCGTCTCGACGAAGGCGCGGCCGCGATGGGTCAGGTCGCGGGCGTAGCGGATGCCCTGGCCGCGCAGGTCGTCCGCGTAGGGACCGAGCGCCTGATCCTCCTGGCGGGTGCGCGGCAGCAGCGCGCCGAGGAGGAGACCGGCGGCGAGGCCGACCACGCCGACGAGGAGCGGGTTCTCGGAGACGAACTGCTCCGTGGCGGTGCGGCCCTCGTGGAGGCGGCGGGCGCCGCGATCGGCCAGTTCGGCGGCGCGCTGGCGCTGCGTCTCGTAGCGGTCCTCGGCCCAGGAGCGGGCGTCGTCGTAGGTGTCCCCCGCCCGGGCGCGGGCGGTGCGGATCGTCTCGCTGGCCCGATCGCGCAGGTCGGAGGCCGTCCCGGCCGCACGCTCACGAAGGTCGGAGGCCGTCCCGGCCGCACGCTCACGGAGGTCGGAAGCCGTGTCGGCCGCCCGATCGCGCAGGTCCGAGGCCGTGTCGGTGGCTTGGTCGCGCAGGGTGCGGGTGCTCTGCGCGGCGTCCTCGGTCGCATCGTGCAGGCCCTGCTGCAGCCGGGCATTGGCCTCGCGGCCCTGGGCGGAGGCGCGCTCGGCGAGGGCGTGGAGATCGTGGTTGACGCCTTCGGTGCGCGGCATGCCGGCGCGTCCGGCGATGTGCTCGGGCAGGGTCTCGATGGGGGCGCCCGAGGGGGTGCGGGGCGGGGTCGACGAGGTCTGGGTCATGGGAGGCTCCACATCGGTTGGGCCATGTCGGTCGGGCCGTCGGCGCAGGTCGCGCGCGGCCGGTCGGGTCGGATCAGGCGCGGCGCTCGCTCGGCAGGCCGCCGGGCGGATCGTGGGGCGGGCGCCCGGTCGGCGCATCGGGGTCGTAGGTGCGGTCGGCCCCCGTGACGATCACGGGCGCCGCCTCGGAGGCGGTCTCGGCGGAGGACGCCGCGACGGGCCGGGAATCGAGCGGGATCACCGCGTGGCGCGTGGGCCGACGGCCGGTCCGCATGCCGTTGAGGATCAGGCCCACGCCGGCCGCGATCAGCAGCACCGGCAGGGGGTTGCGTCGCACCGCATCCAGCGCCTCGTCGTAGACGCTGCCATAGGGCGTGCGCCGGGCCGAGCCGAGCATCTCGTCGACGAGGCTCGACGCGTTCAGGCGCCCCTGGATCCGGTCGATGGTCTCGTCGAGCCGGGCGCGGCGCTGCTCGATGTCCTTCTCGAGATCCGAGATCGATTCGCTCATCCCGAAACCCTTTCCGTCAGCGCGCGGGCATCCTGCCGGACCTGCCGGGAGGTCCGGGTCGGGGCGAGGTTGGACAGGGACATCGCCCGGGCCCCAATGACACCGAGCACCACCGCGACGAACAGCATCCCGCCGCCGACGATCAGCGCCGCGAGCCATTCCGAATTCACCAGCGTCGCCACGTATTTCACCAGCGCGCCGATCAGCACGAGCATCGCGGTCACGCCGAAGACGGCGGCAAGCACCATCATGGCCAGCCCGACGAAGAGCGAGCGGACGTTGTTCGTCATCTCCGTGCGGAAGAGCGCGATCTCCCGGCCGGCGAGTTCGCTCGCCTCGCGCAGGGCCTCCGCGACGAGCGACTGGATCGAGGAGGAGGGAGGTGGAGGAGAGGGATTGGCCATCACGCGTATCCCTCAGGCCCGGAAGCCGTCGTCGTAGGGCTCGGGCTGGCCGGATGCCTTGATGAACCGCGCGAGCAGGAACCCCGCCGCGAAGGTCGCCACCGCCACCGTCACCGGCGAGCGCCGGGCATAGGCCTCGGCCTCGGCGTAGATGTCGTCGAGGCTGCGCCGTTCGATCGAGCCGGACAGGTCGTCGAGCCCCTCCGCCGCGCTGTCGAAGAAGGCGCGGATGTTGGGGCGGTCGTCGAAGGTCTTGCCCGAATCCTTGAGCGACCGGGCGAGGTCCGAGACCGAGCGGGCGGCCTCGCTCTTGCGGTCGTCGACGTAGGACAGGGCGTGCTTGCGGGCCGCGGCGGCGAAGCCCCGGCCACGCTCGGCCGCGACGTGGGCCGTGTCTTCGACATCGTGGCGCAGGTCCTTCAGGTCCGCCGAGCGGGCCGCGGGATCGGTTCCGCCGATGGGATCCGGAGAGGCGGTCATGGCATGGGCTCCTGGGGAGGGGACGCCCCGCGCATCGGCGCGGCGTCTCAACAAAGAATTCGGCCGGAGAACCAACGGCCGCGCCGCACGGTTCCGCTCTCGACACACCGCATCGGCCTCTCGGGGCCCGGCGGGCTGTCGGGTCCGGGAGGCGGCGCGCGCATGGACGGGCGAAGGAGCGGACGACAGGACGGGTCGGCGGAGGCAGACCACACGCGCGATCGCGGCCCCGGGCCGCCACGGGCGCCGTTCGGGGCGGGCGGCTGCGACAGATTCAACCAGCGCGGAGGCGGTCGCCGCTGGTCGGAGCCGGGGATCGACGGGGCGCGATGGCGGACGCGTCCACCCTGGGGAAGCCGGATTGGCCGCTTGACCGGCAGGAAGCGATGCGCTTGGCTGTCTTCCGACGGATCGCGCTTGGCTTCCGCGCGTTTTCACACGGACTTGCAAGACTCTCTGGCGGGCGCGCGAATGTGTGCCCGCTCCACCGAGGACCGGAGCCGGGTTCGTGGCACGTCTGATCATCGTCTCTAATCGCGTCGCCGTGCCTGCCGAGGGCAAGGACGCGGTGTCCGCAGGCGGCCTCGCCGTCGCGGTCAAGGAGGCCTTCGCCTCCTATGAGGGGTTGTGGTTCGGCTGGAGCGGGAACATCCGCGAGAACCCGGACCAGGAGCCGGAGCTGATCGACCGCGGCCCGATCCAGTACGCCGTCCTCGATCTCTCGCCGCAGGACCACCGGGAATACTACGCCGGCTTCGCGAACCGGGCGTTGTGGCCAATCATGCATTACCGCATCGGCCTCGGCACCTTCTCCCGCTCGGATTACGCCGGCTACCAGCGCGTCAACCAGACCTTCGCCCGGGCGCTCGCCAAGCTGGTCGAGCCCGACGACCTGATCTGGGTGCACGATTACCACCTGCTGCCGCTGGCCTCCGAGCTGCGCGGCCAGGGGATCGCCAACCCCATCGGCTATTTCCACCACATTCCGTGGCCGGCGGCCGACGTGTTCAACACCCTGCCGGCCAGCAACGAGCTGCTGCGGTGCATGGCCGATTACGACCTGATCGGCCTGCAGACCGACGCGGACGTGCAGAACCTTTCGCGCAACTTCATCGACACGATGCGGGCGATCCCGCTCGGCGGCGGCGCCCTGATGGTGGATGGGCGGCGCACCCGCATCCGCTCCTTCCCGATCGGCATCGACGTCGCCAGCTTCAAGGAGGCCGCCGACAAGGCCGGCGCCAACAAGGTGGTGCGCGAGACCATGGCGGGCCTGCGCACCCGCAAGCTGCTGATCGGCGTCGACCGGCTCGACTATTCGAAGGGCGTGCCCGAGCGGATGGAGGCGGTCGACCGCTTCTTCGCCTCGAATCCCGATCAGCGCGGCAACGTCGTCTACATCCAGATCACGCCGAAATCGCGCAGCGAGGTGCCGGAATACGAGCAGCTCTCCCGCGAGGTGAACGAGAAGGTCGGTGACATCAACGGCACGCTGGGCGAGCCCGCCTGGACGCCGATTCAGTACGTCACCAAGGCATATCCGCGCCCCGTCCTGGCCGGCCTCTACCGGGCGGCCCGGGTCGGCCTCGTCACGCCGATGCGCGACGGCATGAACCTGGTCGCCAAGGAATACGTCGTCGCCCAGAGCGCGGAGGATCCGGGCGTCCTCGTCCTGTCGAAGTTCGCCGGCGCGGCCCGGCAGCTGCCCGAGGCGCTGCTCGTGAACCCCTATGACCGCTTCGAGGTGGCCGAGGCCATCCGGCAGGCGCTCTACATGCCGCGGGCCGAGCGCCTCGAGCGCTGGAAGCCGATGGCCGATCGCATGCTGCGCGAGGATGTGGACTGGTGGGCCCGCAGCTTCATGGCCGAACTCGAAACCTTCCGCACCGTCGAGCGCGAGCCGCCGCGGGCCGCGGCGGCGGCGGAATAGAGCAAGGTCTCATCGGAGCCTGGCTTCGCGTGTCGCGCGCGCCCTCGATCGGGCGCTGACCGGCGGATCCGGGACCGCGGGAGGGGCCCCGAACGAGGCCGTGGCCGGTCACGCGCGTTTTCTCCCACGGGCGACCCCGACCAAGACCCGGGAGAGAGGCGGCTAACCGCTTCCACCACAGCAACGAATCGGCCTAAGTCCTGAGCGTGGCCCGCCTCGGGCCCGCTTGCGAAGGACCGGGATGATCGTCATCGAGGAGGGCTTGCCGACGCCGCTTGGCGCGCATTTCGACGGCCGCGGCGTCAACTTCGCTCTCTTCTCCCAGAACGCGACCGCCGTCGATCTTTGCCTGTTCGAACCCGGGGCGCGCCACGAGGAGCGCCGCATCCGCCTGCCCTGCCGGACCGACGACGTGTTCCACGTCTATGTCCACGGGATGCTGCCGGGCCAGCATTACGGCTACCGGGTCTTCGGCCCGTGGGACCCGGCGGCGGGCCACCGCTTCAACCCGGCCAAGCTCGTCCTCGACCCCTACGCCCGGGAGATCGCCGGCCGCATCCGCTGGCACGACGCGCTCTACGGGCACCGCCGCGGCGGCGTCCGCGAGGACCAGATCGACCGGCGCGACAGCGCCTCGTTCCTGCCGCGCGGCGTCGTCACCCGGCTCGACAGCCCCGATCCGGTGGCGCGGCCCGCCCATCGGCCGATGCACGAGAGCGTCATCTACGAGGCGCACGTCAAGGCGCTGACCATGACGCATCCGGCCCTGTCGGAGGCGGAGCGCGGCACCTATCTCGGCCTCGCCCATCCGGCGATCATCGAGCATCTGCTCCGGCTCGGCGTCACCGCCCTCGAACTCCTGCCGATCCAGGCCTTCGCCGACGACCGTTTCCTGGTCGAGAGGGGGCTCGTGAACTTCTGGGGCTACCAGCCCTACGCCTATTTCGCCCCCGAGCCGCGCTATCTGGGCGACGGCGACGCCAGCGGCCTTCGCTTCGCCATCCGCGAACTCGCCGCCGCCGGCATCGAGACGCTGATCGATGTGGTCTACAACCACACCGCCGAGGGCGACCATCTCGGGCCGACGCTCTCCTTCCGCGGCATCGACAACGCCAGCTACTACAAGCTCGACCCGGACGACCGCCGGCGCAACCTCGACTGTACCGGCTGCGGCAACACCCTCGATCTGGCCCATCCCCGGGTCATGCAGATGGTGCTCGACAGTCTGCGCCACTGGGTCACCGTCTACGGCGTGGCGGGCTTCCGCTTCGATCTCGCCTCCAGCCTGGGGCGCGCGCCCCACGATTTCAGCCCCCGCGCGGCCTTCTTCCAGGCCGTGGCGCAGGACCCCGTGCTGTCGCGGGTCAAGCTCATCGCCGAGCCCTGGGACATTGGCATGGGCGGCTACCAGCTCGGCGGCTATCCCTATGGCTGGAGCGAGTGGAACGACCAGTTCCGCGACAACCTCCGGGGCTTCTGGCGGGGCGATTCCGGCACCCTCGCCAAGCTGACCCAGGGCCTCTCGGGCTCCCGCGAGATCTTCCTGCCGTCCGGGCGCTCGCCGCTTGCCAGCATCAACTTCGTCGCCTCACATGACGGCTTCACGTTGGCCGACGTCGTCGCCTACGCGGACAAGCACAACGAGGCCAACGGCGAGGACAACCGCGACGGCCACGGGCACAATCTCAGCGCCAATCACGGCGTCGAGGGACCGACCGACGATCCGGCGATCCTGAGCGTGCGGGCCCGTCAGGCCCGCAACATGCTGGCCTGCGTGTTCTTCGCCCAGGGCGTGCCGATGCTGCTGATGGGCGACGAGCGCTCGCGCAGCCAGGGCGGCAACAACAACGCCTATTGCCAGGACAACGCCACGGGCTGGATGGACTGGACCCACGATCCCGATCCGGCGCTCACGGCGTTCGTGGCCAATCTCGCCGCCCTGCGCCGGGTCTGCCGCTCCCTGCGGCGGCGCCACTTCCTGATGGGGGCGGAGGTCGGCGAGACCGGGCTCAAGGACGTGCACTGGCTCTCGCCGGACGCCACCGAAATGGACGCCGCCGCCTGGGCCGAGGGCGGGCGCCAAGCCTTCGGCATGCAGATGAGCAACGACATCGAGGGCTCGGAGCGCGTGCTGATCCTGATGAACGCGGCGGTCGCCCCCTGCGCCTTCGCCCTGCCGCCGGCCCTCGGCGGCCCCTGGCGCCCGGTCTTCGACACCACCCTCGACACCGGAACCGTGCCCGAGGGCAGCCGCGCCCCGGTGAGCGCAGGCGGCACGGTCGCCCTTCCCGAGCGCTCCGTGCTGGTCCTCAAGGCCGCCCCCGCGGTTCCCGCGCCGGAGGCCCCGTGAGGGGCGGCGCGGGCCGCGGGAACAGATTGCCGGCGATCCGATTGGAGGAAGGGACCCGCTCGGCAACGGCCGCTTTGACGCGGCCGGCGGCGGACCTTAGGTACTGACAATCATGCCTGCCGCCACGGCCCGAATCATCCCGCTTTCCGAGGATTGTGCCCCGACGACCCGGGACCGCATCGTCGAGGCGGCGGCGCGCTCCTTCCGCGAGATCGGCTACCAGAAGACCACCGTCGCCGACATCGCCCGCACGCTCAAGATGAGCCCGGCCAACGTCTATCGCTTCTTCGAATCGAAAAAGGCGATCAACGAGGCGGTGGTCGAGCAGGTCACCGGCGAGATCGAGGCGATGATCGCGGCGATCGCCAGCGCCCCGAACCTCGATGCGCCCGAGCGCCTCGCCCGGATCATCACGGCGCTCCACCAGGATTGCCACCGCCGCTGGGAGGCGCATCCGCGCGTCCACGAGATGGTCGAGGCGGCGATGAGCGAGAGCTGGTCGGTCTGCCAAGCCCATGTCGACCGCATCGGCGCGGTGTTCGAGCGCGTGGTGCTGGACGGCGCACGCGCGGGGGCCTTCACGGTCGCTGATCCGAAGGCGGCATCGGTCTGCGTCCAGGCCGCGATCGTGCGCTACTGCCACCCCTTGCTCGTGAGCCGGCAACAGGACACCGCCCTGCCGCCGCTCCCCACGATGATCGCCTTTCTGCTCGGAGCGCTCCGCCCCGCGAAGGACTGATCCGAGCTCCGCTTGATCAAAGCGGAGCTCGGATCAGGCAAGTCCGCGCGGCGTTTGAGCGAAGCCCACATCCGCCATCCCGAAGGGATCAACCGGATTTGGTATGAGGCGAGCCGTCTCCGCTGCGGCGCCTCACAGTGACGGCGTGCGGCGCGCCTTAAACCGGCCGACCGGAGGCCGGATCACTCCGATGCCATGCCGGGCGTCGGCGCCGGTTCCGAAAGATTGGGCTGCGGACCGTCATAGCCCTCGATCACCACGATATCGGCCTCGGCGCCGCCCTTCTGCAGGGCGCGGGCGGACTGGTAGAGGTCCGAATTCCAGCAGGCGAGCGCCTGCTCGTAGCTCGGGAATTCGAGCACCACGTTGCGGGCCCGCGCCGTGCCGGTCACGCCCTCGAACGCGCCGCCGCGCACGAGGAAGCGGCCGCCGAAGCGGGCGAAGGCGGCGCCGTTGGCCGCCGCATAGGCCTTGTAGGCCTCCGCATCCGCCACATCGACCCGCACGATCCAATAGCCCTTGGGCATCGCGTCCTCCTGTCCGGTCCGCCATCGATACCGATCCCTGGCCCCGGGGCAACGCCGGGCGGGCAGGACGGCGTGCATGAAGCCAAGCTTTGTTTTTGATATGTTCTGGTTTCGCGGCCTACCCTGCACCGCCTCGAATCGGGCGGAGACATCGGCATGCAGACCGACCTCACCCTCGGCGCCCGCGACGCCGCGGCCGCGCACGCCTTCGACGCCGCCGTGCTGGCGACGGTCGGCTGGGGGCCGCATGCGGAGTTTCCGGGCTGGCGGGGCGACTCGTTGGGCGCGCGCGGCGAGGGGCTCGTCCTGTGGGTCTGCACGCCCTTCGACGGTGGGGAGGCGAGCGTCGGCAACGGCACGATGATGGGCTTCCCGGCCCCCTCGCGCGCCGCCGCCGATGCGGTCCACGCCGCCGCCATGGCCCGCGGCGGAACCGACGAGGGCGGGCCGGGCCCGAGGCCCCAAGACGGCCCGGACTGGTACGCCGCTTCTCTGCGGGACCCGAGCGGCACCAAGCTCGCCGCGGTGTTCGACGGCTAGAGAGTCCCTCGCGCGTGGCCTCGCCGATCGGCGCGCCGACGGAGTCAGGGGAAGGTGTTGGGAGGGACTTTTCAGAGCGACCCAAACGGGCCGACGCCGCGCGTCAGGCCATCTCGGCCACGATCCTCTCGGCGACGGCGCGGGGGTCGGCGGCCCCGGTGATCGGGCGCCCGACCACCACGTGGTCGATGCCCGCCGCCCGGGCCTGGCCCGGCGTCATCACCCGCTTCTGGTCGCCCAGATCCGCGCCCGCGGGGCGGATGCCGGGCGTCACGATCAGCCCCGCGGGGCCGATCTGCGCGCGCACCGCCCTCGCCTCGGCCGCGGCGCAGACGATCCCGTCGATGCCGATCTCGGCCGCCTGGCGCGCGCGCTGCGCCACGAGCGCCGCTACAGGCAGGGCATAGCCGGCCTCCGCCGCGTCCGCGTCGTCGTAGGAGGTCAGCACCGTGACCGCCAGAATCTTCAAGCCGTTTCCCCGCCCGGCCACGGCGGCCCGCATGGTCTGGGGATAGGCGTGCACGGTGAGGAAGGTCGCCCCGAGATCGGAGGCCGAGCGCACCCCCTCCTCGACGGTGTTGCCGATGTCGTGGAGCTTGAGATCGAGGAAGGTCTTCTTGCCCTGCGCGGCGAGCCGCTCGGCGAAGGCGAGGCCGCCCGCATAGGCCAGCCGGTAGCCGATCTTGTAGAAGGTCGCGGCGTCGCCGATGCGCTCGACCAGCCGCTCGGCCGCGCCGATATCGGGCAGGTCGAGGGCGACGATCAGGCGGTCGCGGGGGTCGAGGAGCGGAGGCATGGAGACGCGACGCATGAGGAGCAGGCCGGCGAACTCCTGCGCCACGCGGGAGGCGTATGCAATGTCCGATTTTCATCCTACCGTTGCAGAGCGTCCCGAAATCACTTGGAATCGAACGTGGCCCTGCGGACCCTCCCGAACCCCGCGCTCCGCATCCGGCGCCACCTGACCCTGTGGAGGGCGTTCCTGGATTGGTGCGACGACCATGCCAGCGAGCTTTGGGTCTATCGCGGCCTCGGCGACAGCGCCTTTCCTCTTGTCCCGGGCATCGGGCGCAGCCGCTACGCCCTGGCCCGGGAACGGGCGGCCTTCGAAATCTTCGAGCGCAGGGCCGCTGAGTTCGTCGAGCTGTCCCGCATGAGCGAGTGGGACAAGCTCGCCCTCGCGCAGCATCACGGTCTGCCGACCCGCCTGCTCGACTGGACGGCCAATCCACTCGTGGCGGCCTTTTTCGCGATCCAAGCCCAGCCGGGTCCCATTGCCGCCAAGCCCAGCGGAACCCGAAGCACCAAGGCGATCCGAATGACGCCGGAGGCCACGGTGGTGACGGCGCGGGTCGTCGCGATCCGGGCGACCGCGCGCCTGACGATCGACCCGATCAAGGAGCCCGACCCTTTCGCCATGCGCCGCGTCGGCTTCATCCTTCCGCGCTCGGTGACGACACGGATCGTGACGCGAGGCGGCCTGTTCAGCGCCCACCCGATACCCGATCAGCCCTGGATCGAGCTGCCTTCCGATGCCGAGCACATGTTCGACATCCCCGGCGACGCGCGGGCTTTCTTCCAACGCAGGCTGTTCTTTTTCGGAATCGATCAGCAGCGTATCATGAGCGGCTTCGATGGGCTCGGCGCCCGGAACGCGTGGCAGCATGCGAGTGGGATCGGATTGGGCGGCGGCACCTGAGCGGCGCGAACGGGGGCCGGTTCGGCGCCCCCGGTTCCTCTGGGTCCGTTGAGAGAGTTTAAGGTCAGGCGCCCATGGTCGAAGAACAACTCCACCCTGTTCGCGAAACGGAAAAGATCGATCGGATCGTTCAGGCGATCCAGGCCTTCGACATCACGGCCTCGGCCGGCTGGCAGCGTCTCGACGATCTGTCGGCGCGAACGGAGGTTCAGAGCGTCGAGCCGACACCGGAAGGCATCTTCGAGACCACCGATGCCTCGGGGTTCGAGGCCGTCGGCAGCGTCTACGTCAAGCTCAACTACGGCCGCAGTCCGAGGGCCCTCTCGATGGCGGATTCGTACCCCTTCCACGCCTTCGGGCACTTCGCCGAAGATGGGGCGGCCGTCATCGATAAGGTCGAGGTCAGTACCGACGCCGTCTCGGGATAGTCGGCACGAAAGAGCCGTCTCATCATGAGGCCAACGCGCCCGCGACCTCGGCTTGCAGCACCGGCAGCAGCTCCGCCTCGAACCAGGGGTTTTTGCGCAGCCAGCCGTTGTTGCGCCAGGAGGGATGGGGCAGCGGCAGCACCCGGGGCCGGGACGACCCCTCCAGGATCGTCCGCCAGCGCGCGACCGTTCCGGTCAGGCCGCCCACGCGCGCGTCCGGCGGCAGATGCCAGACCTGGGCGTATTGGCCGATCACCAGGATCAGGTCGAGGCGTGGCAGCCCGGCGAGGAGGGCGGCCCGCCATGCGGGCGCGCATTCCCGCCGCGGCGGCCGGTCGCCGCCCTTGGCGTCGAGGCCCGGAAAGCAGGCGCCCATCGGCAGGATCGCGACCATGCCGGGATCGTAGAACGCCGCCTCGGACAGGCCGAGCCATGCCCGCAGGCGCTGGCCCGACGGGTCGCTGAAGGGCACGCCGCTGCGGTGGGCCCGGTTGCCCGGGGCCTGGCTCGCGATCAGGAGCCGGGCGGTGGCGCGGCCCTGCACGATGGGCCGCGGCTCGTGCGGCAGCGGCGGCCCGTGGCGGGGCGCGTCGCGGCAGATCCGGCAGGCGCGCAGGCGGGCGGCCGTGGCGTCGAAGGCGTCGGGCATGGCCTCGGAGATGGGGCGGGGGCGGGGCCGCCGCGATGCGTCACCGCGCCCGGCCGGCCCTCGGCGCCCGGGGGCAGGCCGCATGGAACCGGGCTCAGCCCGCCGCCGCCTGCGCGGGGCGATAACCGGGCGTGCGGGCCGCGCCGGCCCGGACGGCCTCGATCAGCGCGTCGAGCACGGGCACGGCAAGCGAGCGGCTCGCGGCGAGATAGTAGGTTTCCCAGCCGACCGACAGGAAATCGAGGCCGAGCCGGTCGGCCGCCGCCCGTGCTCCGAGCCCGGCATCGGCCGCCCCGCAGGCGATCATGGCCGCGACCGCCTGATGGGTGAATTCCTCGACCCCGTAGCCGTGGATCGCCCCGGGGGCGAGCCCCGCCTCCGCCAGCATGCGGTCGAACCAGCTGCGCGTGCCCGAGCCCCGCTGGCGGTTGACGTAGCGCACGCCCGGCGCCGTCAGATCGGCGAGGGTGCGGATGCCGAGGGGATTGCCGGAGGCGAGCAGCAGGCCCTGCTCGCGCTCGAACAGCGGGTGCGGGACGAGCCCGGCACTCAGGCTGACGCCGGAGAAGGGCGCCTCGGCCCGCTCGGGGGCCAGCGCGCCGCAATGGAAGCCGGCCGCATCGACCCCGCCGTCGAGGAGGAGCTGCACCGCCGCGCTGCTGCCCATCACCGACAGCGCGACCCCGCCGTGGTCGGCCGGGATCTCGCGCAGGACCTCGACCAGCAGCGGGTCGTGGCTGGCCGCCAGGGCCAGCGTCCCCCCTCGCCCGGTGAGCAGGCGCCGCAGGCGGTGCTCGATGGCGCGGGTCTCGCGCACGAGGCCCGGTTCCAGCTCCGAGGCCGCGGCGGAAAACGCCTCCGCCAGGGCGGATCCGAATGCCGTGAGTTCCGAGCCCTGGCCGCGGGTCTTGCGCACGAGCGGCTGGCCCAGGGCCGTCTCGCAGGCCTGCACCCGGGCCCAGGCCGCGCGGTAGGACAGGCCGAGGGTGTCGGCAAAGCCCTTGATCGACCCCGTCCGGGCGATCGCCTCGAACACGGTCATCAGGTCGAGCACTTCGAGCGGCTTCGAACCGACCCAGACCGTCCCGCCGAGCTTGAACGCCACGGCGACGGGCGGCTTATCGGAAGTCGCATTCATATTGATGGGGCTCCAATTGTCATAGACAACCAAATACCCTGAAAGTCCGGGACGTGTCGTGGCTCGGTGAACGACGCCCCCACGCATCGTTGCGGAAAGGCAGTCCCTCCCCTTGCCGATGCCCTCTGACCTCGACACGACCGCCCTCCAGGCCGGGAATCTCCGGCCGCGTCCGCCCGTCGAGAGCCGGAGCGAGGGGCCACGGGCCCAGCGAAGCCGGGAACGGGCGAAGGCGGTCGCGCCGATCCTGAACGAGATTCGCGCCGCCGGCGCGCTGACGCTGGAGCAGGTGGCCAATGCCCTCAACGCCCGGGGCGTGCCCTCGGCGCGGGGGCGGCGCTGGTACCCGATGCAGGTGGCGCGGGTCGAGAAGCGTCTCGCCGCCGGGCCGGCCGGACGCCGCGACGACCGGTCCTTCGAACACCCCCGTCATGCCTGATGTCAGCGAAGCGATCGGAGTCTTGCGGGATGGCTGAGCCTCCGACCGTCAGCGATCTCTTCAAAGCCAAGGCGCTTACCGACGAGCAGGTGGACGCGGCCGTCGAGCAGTACCTCGCCGAGCCTCGGACCACGGCGCATCCGATCACGGAGGGCTACACGGTCGATCTCGCCGCGGCGGTCGCCGGGCATCACTGGGCGAGCCAGATCACGGCCAATCCCGGGACCAATTCCGTGCTGAAGCGGGCGGCGGTCCAGACCGCGATCCTCCTCGCCCGGGCGCGCCGGGCGCGAACCGGGGCGAAACGGAAACGCCCTCTCCCCGAGGCCGGGACCTGATGCGACGGCTTCTCGCCGCCGCGATGAGCCTCCTGGCCCTGCTCCCCGCCTCCGGCCACGCCGCGGAGGCGGTTCTCCTGCATGCGGCGGGAAGCTTGCGCGATCCCCTGACCGAGGTGGCGCGCGCCTTCGAGGCGGCCGAGGGCGCCGCCGTCACGACGACCTTCGGCCCGTCCGGCCTCCTGCGCGACGCGATTGCGGGGGGAACGAAGGCCGAGGTGTTCGCCTCGGCCAACATGGAGCATCCCCGCGCCCTCGCGCAGGCCAAGCGCAGCGGTCCCGTCGTCCTGTTCGCGCGCAACCAGCTCTGCGCGCTGGTCCGGCCCGGCCTCGCGGTGACCACCGCGACCCTCCTCGACCGGATGCTCGATCCGCAGATCAAGCTCGGCACCGCGACGCCGAAGGCCGATCCCTCCGGCGACTACGCCTGGGAGGCCTTCGGCAAGGCCGAGGCCGTGCGGGCGGGCAGCTTCGCGGCCCTCGCGGGCAAGGCCCTTCCACTCACCGGTGGGGCCGCGAGCCCGAAGCCGCCCACAGGCCGGAGCGTCTATGGCAGCCTCGTCGAGCGGGGCGAGGCGGATCTGTTCCTGACCTACTGCACGAACGCCCGCGCCGCGGCGCGCGAGGTCGAGGGGGCCGGGGTCGTGGACCTGCCGGAGGCCCTGGCCGTCGGCGCCGATTACGGTCTCACGGTCATGAACGGGTCCTCCGAGGCGGCCTACCGGCTGGCCCTGTTCATCCTGTCGCCCGAGGGCCGCGCGATCCTGTCCCGCCACGGGTTCCGGACCTCCGGCGCGCCGTGAGCGCCCCGGGTCTCGCGCCGCTTGACAACGGGCCCGCGGCGACGCTGTGAGGCGCCATGTCCGACAGCCTCGACGCCTTCGCGCGCGACAAACTCGCCGACCTGGACGCCGCCGCCCTGCGACGGCGCCTCGTGACCACCGCCCGCGGACCCGGCGCCCGCGCCGAGCGTGAGGGGCGCAGCCTCGTCTCGTTCTCCTGCAACGACTATCTCGGACTCGCCCACGATCCGCGGGTGATCGCCGCCGCCACGGAGGCCCTCGCCCGCTACGGCGCCGGGACCGGCGCGTCGCGGCTCGTCACCGGCAACGCGCCGCCGCTCGTCGCCCTTGAGGAGCGGCTCGCCCGGCACAAGGGCAAGGAGGCCGCCCTTGTGTTCGGCTCCGGCTACCTCGCCAATCTCGGCATCGTCCCGGCGCTGGTCGGGCCGGGCGACCTGATCCTGATCGACGAACTGGGCCATTCCTGCCTGTTTGCGGGCGCGCGCCTGTCGGGGGCCGAGGTGCAGCGCTTCCCCCACAATGGGCTCGAGGCGTTGCGCGCGGCGCTGCGCGCCCGTCGCGGCGCGGCCCGGCACGTCCTGATCCTCACCGAGCGGATCTTCAGCATGGACGGCGACCGGGCGCCGCTCGCCGAAATCCTGGCCCTGGCCGCGGAGTTCGACGCCTGGACCCTGGTCGACGACGCGCACGGCCTCGGCGTGGTCGAGCCCGGCGCCCGGGCCCCCCTGGAAATGGGCACCCTGTCCAAGACCTTGGGCTCCTATGGCGGCTATCTCTGCGCCGCGCGGCCCGTGATCGACCTCCTGACGAGCCGGGCCCGCAGCCTCGTCTACACCACCGGCCTGCCGCCGGCCTCGGCGGCGGCGGCGCTCGCCGCCCTCACCATCGTCGAGACGGAACCGGACTGGGCCGCCCGGCCCCTGGCCCTCGCCCGCCGCTTCACCGAGCGCCTCGGCCTGCCTGCGGCGCAGAGCCCGATCGTGCCGGTCCTGGTCGGCGCGGCCGAGGCGGCGCTCGCCCTCTCGGCCGCCCTCGAGGCCCGCGGCTTCCTCGTCGTGGCGATCCGCCCGCCGACCGTCGCCCCCGGCACCGCGCGCCTGCGGGTCGCCTTCTCGGCGGCGCACGACGAGGCCCAGGTCGACGCGCTCGCCGCGGCGCTGAGAGACCTCGCGCCGGACCTCGTCGCGGCGGCCTGATCGAAGCCCGCCCCGGCAGGACGGGAGGAGCGGCGGGAGGATTTGCCCCCAAGATCCGGGGAATTCTGGCCAGCGTGACGCCCGGGCCGCAGTCTCGGAGCGGCTTGCGTGGCAGACCATGAGGCTGCGGATCGCTCCTCCGGCAACCCGATGGCGCCCCCTCTTCGCCTCCCCGTCCTCCTCCTCCTCGCGGTGCTCGTCCTGAGCGCCACCCCCGTCGGCGCGGCCGGGCCCGCGTCGGATGCCGGGCAGAGGGCGGGGCAGAAGGACGAGCAAGGGGGCGGGCATGGGGGTGAGCAAGGGGACAAGACGACGGGCGAGCGGACCGAGGGCGCGGACGACGAGGTCGACACCGAGAACCTGTTCGGCTTCACCGAAGGGGCCGAGGCCGGCAAGCGGGGCGAGCAGGAAGTCCTGACCGATACGACGATCCGGGCCGGCAAGCGCCGGGCGGGGCCGGGGCGCTCGGGCTTTTCGGCCGCCAACACCCGCCTGACCTATCAATACGATCCGGCCGACGGGTTCAGCATCGAGACCAGCGTGTTCGCGGATCTGCGCCGGGTGCGGGCCGTCGAGGGCCTGCCGGACAAGGATTACGGCACCTTCGACGGTGCCTCGCTCGAGCTGAAGTACCAGTTCCTGCACGGCTCGAACGCCCAGCCGCTCGGCCTCGCCCTGGAGATCCGGCCGAGCTACCGCCGCGTGCTGGCGACCGAGGGACGGGGCGCCGATCTCTTCGACATGGAGAGCGTGATCGAGGCCGATGTCCGGCTGGTGCCCGACCGGCTGTGGTACGGCACCAATCTCAGCATCGACCCGTCGGACGGGCGCCTGCGCGGGCGCGGCGCGGCCGAGCGATCCTCGCTCCTCCTGTGGTCGCACGCTCTCGCGGCCCGGGTCGCCGAGGACACCTTCGTCGGACCGGAGCTGCGCTACAGCCGCACCTATGACGGCCTCTTCCTCAACCGCTTCCGCGGTCGCGCCCTCACCCTCGGGCCGACGCTCTACCGGACGCTGCCCCGCGGGGCCTATCTGATCCTCGCCTACGCCGCGCAGATCGCCGGCCACGACCGCGAACTTGCCGACCCGCGCCGGGCGTTCGACCTCCGGCACTACGAGCGGCACGCCGTGCGGGTGAAGTTCGGCGTGGAATTCTGAGGCGCCTCGGCGCGGGATGCGTCGGCCCCCGCCCTGGTCTATAGGATCGGCCCGAGGGACGGGCCCCGGCTCTCGCAAAAAGCCGATGCGGCGCAGGATCTTAGGAACGCATGCTGGATCCGGTCTCCGGGACGATTCGCACCGACGGCGCCGGAGCCCTCACCGCGAGAGGAGCCTGACCGGTGCCTGCGGACCACGACGCCCGGGCCCAAGGAGCGAACCTGGCCCAAGGGGCGAACCTGGCCCAAGGAGCGACCCCGGCGCCGCGCCGTGATCCGCGCCGGCTCGTCGGCATCGCCCTGATGTGCGCCGCGCCGGTCTTCTTCGCGAGCCTCGACGCCACGGGCAAGCGGCTCGCGGCGGAGGGCGTCGACCCGCTTCTGACGACCTTCATGCGCTACGCGGTCAACGTCGCGCTGGTCACGGCCGTCCTCAACCCGGTGACCCGGCCCGGCGTGGCGCAGACGCGCCGCCTCCCCCTGCAGGTGCTGCGCTCGCTGCTGCTGTTCGGCTCCACCGCCTGCAACTTTCTCGCCCTGCGCTCGCTTCAGCTCGCCGAGACGGTCTCGATCCAGTTTGCGGCGCCGCTGGCGGTGGCGCTGCTGGCCGGGCCGCTCCTCGGGGAATGGTCGTCGCGCCTGCGGCTCGCGGCGGTGGCGACGGGGTTTCTCGGCGTGCTCGTGATCGTGCGGCCCGGCGCGCTCGCGGCCCAGCCGGCGATGCTGTTCAGCCTCGGCAACATGCTCTGCTACGCGCTCTACCTGATCGTGACGCGCAAGCTCGCGGCCACCGATTCCTCGGCCACGACGGTGTTCTACACGGGGCTCGCCGGTTTGGCCGTGATGGGCCCGTTCCTGCCCTGGATCTGGACGGCGCCTGCCTCGGCCGCGGTCTGGGCCATGCTGGTCGCGGTCGGGCTGTTCGGCACGGCCGGGCACTTTCTCCTCGTGCTGGCCCATGCCCGGGCGCCCGCGAGCCTGCTCGCGCCGCTGATCTACACGCAGATCCTGTGGTCGATGCTGCTCGGCGCCTGGCTGTTCGGCGACGTGCCGAGCCCCTGGACGCTCCTCGGCGCCCTGATCATCGTGGCCTCCGGCCTCGTGCTCATCGGCGAGGACCGGATCGCGCGGAGGTGGGCGCGGCCGCGGGCGTGACGGGTCTCCTGAGAGGCCGGGCGCCCGCGCGGCGCCCTCCCGGCGTGGCGGGCGGAGCGCTTCGACGCCCTCCGCCCCTTCGCCTCAGCGGTAGCGGCGGTCGTGGTGATGGCGACGGTGATGGTAGCCGCGCTGCGAGCGCATCCGGGTGCGGTAGGCGCGCCGGCCCGGATCGATGCCGAGCACCCCGTTGACGCCGCCGACGGCGCCGCCGACCGCGCCGCCCACCACGGCGCCGATCGGACCGCCGACGCGATTGCCCTCGGCAGCACCGCGCTGCATGCCTCCCGGAACGCCCTGGGCCTGGGCCTCGCCCGACAGGGGCATGAGGCAGAGCATCAGCCCTGCGGCAGCGGCGGCGAGACGGATCATGGCGTGTTCCTCGTTTCTCGGATCGGAGCTGGGATCGGGCGGGGACAGAGGCCGGCCCCGCGCCCGGACGGGAACCCAACGAAGCTTGAGCGTTCGGGTTCCGGGCCGCCGGCTTCGGGGCATGCCGGCGCGGGCGGCCCGCGCCACCGCGCGGGCGACCGGCCGCTCAGGGCGATCCCGGCCCGGAGCGGCCCAGCGCCGTCACTGTTCGTCGATGGACGCGCCCAAGCTCTTCATCATCTTTTCCATCTCGTCGGCGTATTCCTTGTCGGCGTCCGGCGAGGCCCAGTAACAAATCAGCAGGTGGCGCTTCTCCTCCGACCGCGGCACGATCGAAAGGTAGCGCAGGACGGTCGGCTTGCCCTCGTAGGTCGCGGGATAATCTGATTTCTTGATCACGAAGTTCGGATAGGCTTTTTCGTCCTGCTTGGCTGCCCCGGTGACGGTCACGCCCTGTTCGTCAAAATACTTGTTGTGCTCATCCAAGATCTTAGCGAATTGGCTTGGCTTATAGTTTTCAAACCAAATATAGATTTCCTCATCGGCGGTGTTCGCTTGAATGCCCCGCTTGCTGTCCGTGACTTCCCAGGTCGCAGGAATATCGACCGTGATCGGCGGATCGCCGGGGACGACTTTGACCTTTTTCGCGAGGACAGGCCCGCTGGCCAGCATCAAAAGAGCGACGGCACCGACCGCAGCCCGTGCAAAACGACTGGAAAACACTGTAAGCCCTTTCGACCCGACTGAAAAAGACGCTAGCCGCAGTGTCTCGGCTGCGCAAAACACAAGATGTTCAACGGCACAGGTCAGTCGCGTCGGCCCGTGAGGACGCTCGGCGCGCCGCCTTCACACCCTTCGACAGACGGTGACCCGGGTTCGGGCGCTCGGTGGGCCGCCGCCGCTTTGGCCCCGCGGCGCGCCCATGGTATCCGGCGCCCCGGTGCGCGTTCGGGGATGCGGGCCGCCCGGCGGCGGGCCGCCCACGGGCGCCGATCCATGGCCGGCCGATGGGCCGACCCGATCGCGCAAGCGTTCAGGCAAGCGTTCCGGCAAGCGACAGACATAGAGAGCGGATCGACGTGACGGCGGGCATCGACATTCCCGACCCGCTCAGCGGGTGGCAGTTCAGCGTGGCCCCCATGATGGATTGGACCGACCGGAATTGCCGGGCGTTCCACCGCACGCTGTCGCGCCGGGCCCGGCTCTACACCGAGATGGTGACGACGGGGGCCGTGCTGCATGGCGACCGGGAGCGGCTGCTCGGCTTCGGACCCGGCGAGCAGCCGGTGGCGGTGCAGCTCGGCGGCTCGAACCCCGGGGACCTCGCCCAAGCGGCGCGGATCGCGGCGGCGTTCGGCTACGCGGAGGTCAACCTCAATGTCGGCTGCCCGTCCGACCGGGTGCAGGAGGGTCGCTTCGGCGCCTGCCTGATGCGCGAGCCGGCCCTCGTCGGCGAGTGCGTGGCCGCGATGAAGGCGGCGGTCTGCGTACCCGTGACGGTCAAGTGCCGCCTCGGGGTCGACGATCAGGACACCGAGGAGGCCCTCGACGCCGTGGCGGAGGCGGTCGT
This sequence comes from Methylobacterium sp. Leaf118, assembly GCF_920984675.1. Lineage (GTDB taxonomy): Bacteria > Pseudomonadota > Alphaproteobacteria > Rhizobiales > Beijerinckiaceae > Methylobacterium. The sequence continues at coordinate 25,213 of NZ_CAKLBV010000016.1, read as the reverse complement.
CGCCGCGGGCGTCGACGGGCTGATCGTCCATGCCCGCAAGGCCTGGCTGAAGGGCCTCTCGCCCCGGGAGAACCGGGACGTGCCGCCCCTCGATTACAGCCGCGTCGCTCGTCTCAAGGCGGCCCGGCCGGGACTGCCGATCGCGGTCAACGGCGGCATCGCGGACCTCGCCGCGGCCCGGGCCCGGCTCGCGGAGGTCGACGGGGTGATGGTGGGGCGGGCCGCCTATACCGAACCTGCGCTGCTTCTCGAGGTCGATCCCGCGCTGTTCGGCGAGCCGGCGCCCGTCGCGGACGCCTTCGCGGCCATCGAGGCGCTGGCGCCGACGATCCACGACGCGCTGGCCGCCGGCACGCGGCTGCACGCCTTCACCCGCCACATGCTGGGGCTGTTCAACGGGCGGCCCGGGGCGCGGGCCTACCGGCGCCACCTCGCCACCGCGGGCATGGCCCCGGAGGCGGATCTCGCCACCCTGCGGGAGGCGGTCGCCAAGGTCTCCCGTGAGCGCCCGCCGGAGCGGGCGGCGGCCTGAGGCCGTAAGCCGGGCCCCGGGTTCGGCCCGCGAGGGCCATGGCAGGGGCGATGGCGCCCCGGCGCGGCCTCCGGGATCAGGCGGCCCGGCGGGTGGCCCCGTTCCAGACCTCCAAGAGGGCGGGCAATGCGGAGGCCGGCACCGGCCGGCTGAACAGATAGCCCTGCACCTCGTCGCAGCCCTCTTCGCGCAGGCGGGCGAGCTGCTCGGGCGTCTCGACACCCTCCGCGGTGGTCGTCATGCCGAGGCTGCAGGCGAGGCTGATGACCGCCCGCACGATGAAGCCGGAGCTCTGCTCGACCGTGAGGTCGCGGGTGAAGCACTGGTCGATCTTCATCTTGTCGAAGGGGAAGCTGCGCAGGTAGCTCAGCGAGGAATAGCCCGTGCCGAAATCGTCCATGGCGATGCGGGTCCCCAAGCCCCGCAGGGCGTGCAGGATCGCGACCGTGGCGTTGCCGTTCACGAGCAGCACGCTCTCGGTGATCTCCAGCTCCAGCCGCCGGGCCGGCAGGCCGCTCGCGGCGAGCGCGGCGCTCACCGTGCCGATCAGCTCCGCGGAGGTGAACTGCGCCGCCGAGACGTTGACCGCGACCTTGAGGTCGTCGGGCCAGCCCGCCGCCTCGCGGCAGGCCTGGGCCAGCACCCACTCGCCCAGCGGCACGATCAGGCCGATCTCCTCGGCGAGCGGCACGAACTCGGCGGGCGAGACCCGGCCGCGGGTCGGGTGGGTCCAGCGCAGCAGCGCCTCGAAGCCGCAGATCCGCTCCGCCGCGAGATCGTAGATCGGCTGGTAGTGCAGCTCGAACGCCTTCGCCTCGACGGCGGCGCGCAGGTCGAGTTCCAGGGCGCGCCGGGCCTGGAGGCGGGCATCCATCTCCGCCTCGAAGAAGCGGAACACGCCGCGCCCGTCGCCCTTGGCGCGGTAGAGGGCGACGTCGGCGCATTGCATCAGGCGGTCCGGCTCCAGCCCGTCGCCCGGCGCCATCGCGATGCCGATGCTGACGCCGATCGTGACGGAATGGTGGGTCAGGACGTAGGGCGCGCTCACCACGTCGCGGATGCGCTGGGCCAGGGTGGCCGCATCCATCCGCCCCTCGATGCCGGCCTGGATGATCGCGAATTCGTCGCCGCCGAGCCGGGCCACGGTGTCGACTTCGCGCAGGCAGGCCTTCAGCCGGTGGGCCACGGCCCGCAGGAGCTCGTCGCCGACGGCGTGGCCCAGGGTGTCGTTGACCTGCTTGAAATTGTCGAGGTCGAGGCAGAGCATCGCGAAGCCCGCATCCCGCCGGGCGAGGGTGATCGCCCCCTCGATCCGCTCGCGCAGGAGCAGGCGGTTCGGCAGGTTCGTCAGCGTGTCGTGGCGGGCCATGTAGGCGATGCGGGCCTCCGCCTGCCAGCGCTCGGTCACGTCCTCGTAGATCGCCACGAAGCCGCCGCAGGGCAGCGCGTGCATCTCCCCCGAGACCACCTGTCCGCTGCCGAGCTGCTGGATCTGCGCCGGCGCGGCGCTGATCCGCATGAGGGCATCGATCTCCGCCAGGACGTCGTCCGGGTCGCGGCCGGGATGGCTGCCGGCCTCGACGTTGCGGCGCAGCACGTCGGCCGCCGACATGCCGCGGGCGAGGGCGCCGGGCGGAAGGCGGAAGATCTCGTGATAGCGCCGGTTCGCCACCCGCAGCCGGTGGGCGTCGTCGTAGAGCAGGAAGCCCTGGGGCATAGTGTCCAGGGCCGCGTCCAGCCGGGTGGCGTGGTCGCTCAGGGCCTCCTCGCGGGCACGCCCGGCCGTCAGGTCGAGGAGCAGGGTCAGGGCGCCGCCATCGGGCAGCGGGCAGCGCCGGGCCCGGACGCGGCGCCCGTCGGCCAGGTCGGCCTCCTCGCCGTCGGCGAGCCCGCGCAGGTGGGCGGAGGGGGCCGTGGACAGGACCACGCGCCCGTCGGCCTCGGTCAGCACGAGGCCGAGCGCCTCCCGGCCGATGCCCGCGGCCAGAGCGGTCCCGATCCGGGTCTCGGGGCTGCGGCCTTCGGCTTCCCGGCGCCCGGCGAGCGCGTCGTGGGCAGCGCGCAGGCGCGCGAGAGACGCGAGCAGCCGGTCGAATTCGAGGAGACTGGCGCGGCCGGGCGCGGGGGGGGACGCGTCGGCCGGGGCGACCGCCGCGATCTCCGCGGCCATGTCCTGGGCGGCCTGCGCCGCTTGGCCGATCGCCTGGGCGAGCCGCACCGTCATCAGGGCGACGAGCAGCAGGGCCAGGCCGCCCGTGCCCACGACGATGCCCACGCGCTGCGCCCGGCCGAGGCCGAACTCCGCGCCGAGGACGACCGCGACGAGACCGACGACGATCAGGCCGAGCGTCAGCCCGGTGACGAGGACCCGCTCCCGGATCGTCTCCGACAGGGGGTCGAGTTCGGGCGAACCCGGATGGGGGCGATTCTCCGCGCCAGCGGATCGTCCCCCCGGGCTTCCGCGATGTTCCGCATGCGCCTGCATGATGCCCCGGGCCGTCTCGCTCGTCGTCCGAGGCTTAGCCCCCCTGGGGTTAAGGTGAACTTATGGCGGGTTGCATGGACCATGCGCGGTTGTCCTGCTCCGCGCGTCCGGCCGAGCGGGGGGCGCGGCCGGGCCCAAGCCTCGGCCTCAAGCCCAAGCCCAGGCCCCAAGCCTCGGCTTCAAGCCCAAGCCCAAGCCCAGGCCCCAAGCCTCGGCTTCAAGCCCAAGCCAGGCCCGAAGCCTCGGCCTCAAGCCCCGAACCCAGGCTTTAGGCTCACGCGATCGCGAAGCGGGCGGCACCATGCTCGCGCAAGCCGCATCGGTTAGGGTGGGTCCCATGAGCACGCCGCCCGCCCACCTCCTCTCCCTCGGCATCGGCCTGACGATTGCTTCCGCCTCTGCCGTGCTCGAACGGGCGGGCTACGCCCATTCGGCCGAGATCACCCTGGGCGCGGCCTTGGCGGCCGCCGCCGTCCTGACCCTGCTGCGCGCCGTGCCGTCCTGGTTCCAGCCCGACTGAGCGGGACGGCCGGTCGCAGATCGCGGCCGAGTGTCATCGAATCGTCGCGGATGGGCCGGAAAGGCAGGGTTCGACCCTCACGAAAAGAGCCCGGCTCCATGGATTTTCACCGCCGCTTCACCGTCCTGATGTGCACGCCCACCTTCGAGCCGGGCGACCTGGAGGGCGCGCGGGTCGAGCAGATCGTGGCAGCCGTCGAGGCGCGCGGCTTCGAGGTGGTGCGGGCGCGCCGTGTCGAGGACGCCTCGATCGCGGTCCAGACCGATTCCGCCGTCGGCTGCCTCGTGGTCGATTGGGGCAAGCGCGGGCTGGAGGGGAAGGCTGCCGCCCTCATCGACATGATGCGCAAGCGCGGCCTCGAGATGCCGATCGTCATCATGGTCCGCCGCAAGCGGCTGGAGGACATCCCGGTCGAGCTCCTCGACTTCATCGACGGCTACATCTTCCTGGCGGAAGAGACCCCCGAATTCATCGCCCGCGGCCTCGTCTCGCGCGTCACGCAGTACGCCGACACCCTCAAGACGCCGTTCTTCGGCGCGCTGGTCGACTACGCCGAGGAGGGCAACCAGCTCTGGACCTGCCCCGGCCACAACGGCGGCATTTTCTACAATCGCTCGCCGATCGGCCGGATTTTCGTCGAGCATCTCGGCGAGGCGATTTTTCGCGATGATTTGGACAATTCCGTCCTGGATCTGGGCGACCTCCTCACCCACGAAGGCCCTGCGCTGAAGGCCCAGAAGGAAGCCGCCGCGATCTTCGGCGCGGAGAAGACCTACTTCGTCCTCAACGGCACCTCGGCCTCGAACAAGGTCGTGCTGGGCTCGCTGGTGGCCGAGGACGACCTCGTCCTGTTCGACCGCAACAACCACAAGGCCGCCCATCACGGTGCCCTGCTGCTCGCCGGTGGCATCCCGATTTTTCTCGAGACCGACCGCAACGCCTACGGCCTGATCGGGCCGATCTATCACGAGGCCTTCGACGAAGAGCGGATCCGCGACAAAATCCGGATGAATCCGCTGGTGAAGGACAAGGAGGCGTGGCGCAAGGAGCGCCCGTTCCGCTGCGCCGTCATCGAGCAATGCACCTATGACGGCACGATCTACGACGCCCAGGAGATCGTCGAGCGGATCGGCCACCTGTGCGACTACATCCTGTTCGACGAGGCCTGGGCGGGCTTCATGAAGTTCCACCCGCTCTACCAGCGCCGCTTCGCCATGGGTCTGACCGGGCTCGACGAGACCTCGCCCGGGATCATCGCCACGCAATCGACCCACAAGCAGCTGGCCAGCTTCTCCCAGGCCTCGCAGATCCATACCCGGGACGGGCATATCCGCGGCCAGACCCGGCGGGTCGAGCACAAGCGGCTCAACGAGAGCTTCCTGGTGCATGCCTCGACCTCGCCGTTCTATCCGATCTTCGCCTCGCTCGATGTCGGCGCGCAGATGATGAAGGGCCGCTCCGGCGTGGTCCTGTGGGACGACACGATTCGGCTCGGCATCGAGTGGCGCAAGAAGGCGCGGGCGATCCGCAAGGAATTCGAGGAGCGCGAGGCCGACCCGAAGCGGCGCTGGTTCTTCGATCCCTTCGTGCCCGACGTGGTGACCGGCCCCGACGGCACCGAGACCCCGTGGGAGGCGGTGCCGACCGACGCGCTCGCCGCGGATGCCCGCTACTGGGAACTGACGCCGGGCGCCGCCTGGCACGGCTTCACCCATGTCGCCCCGGGCTTCGCCATCACCGATCCGAACAAGCTCACGGTGCTGACGCCCGGCTTCGACCGCAAGACCGGCGCCTATGCCGATCACGGCGTGCCCGCGCCGATCGTGGCGCAGTACCTGCGCGAGAACCGGATCGTCCCGGAGAAGAACGATCTGAACTCGCTGCTCTTCCTGCTGACGCCGGGCGTCGAGTCGTCCAAGGCCGGCACGCTGATCTCCGGCCTCGTCGCCTTCAAGCGGCTGCACGACGACAACGTGCTGCTCGACGACGCCATGCCGGAATTCGTGCGGGCGCGGCCCAAGCGCTACCGCGGCGTGCGCCTGCGCGACCTCTGCGCCGACTACCACGCCTTCCACCGCGAGTCGGGCACCTCGGCGCTCCAGCGCAAGCAGTTCATGCCCGAGCACCTGCCCGAGATGGTGATGCCGCCCAAGGCCGCCGCGCAGATGCTGACGCGCAACCGGGTGGATTACGTGCCGATCGCCGAGGCCGAGGGGCGCATCGCCACGACCCTGATGCTGGTCTATCCCCCGGGCATCGGAACGGTGCTGCCGGGCGAGCGGCTCGACGCGCGGGCCAAGCCGATGCTCGACTACTTCAAGATGTTCGAAGCCGCCTCCAACCTGTTCCCGGGCTTCGAGGCGGAGATCCAGGGCGTCTACCGCGAGACCGATCCGGACGGCCGCATCCGCTTCCACACCTACGTCCTGCGCGAGGGCGCCTGATGGCGCCAGGCGCGCAGGAGGGCGCCCCGCATCGCTCGGAGCCGGCCGATCCGGCCGATTGGCCGGACATGGTGATCCGGCCCTCGTCGGATGCCGACGTGCCGGCGATGATCGCGATCTACGAGCGCCACATCCGCAGGGGGGTCGGCGACGCGGGCGACTTCGAGGAGGAGCGCCTGCTGCCCGACGAGCTCAAGCGGCGGCGCAAGAACATGCGCAGCAAGCGCCTGCCCCACCTCGTGGCGGAGCGGGACGGGCAGGTCGCGGGCTATGCCTACGCCGTGCCCTTCCGCAAGCGCCCGGCCTACCGCTACACCCTCAAGCACTCGATCTACGTGCATCCCGACCACCTGCACGCGGGCATCGGCCGGCGCCTCCTGCCCGCGCTGATCGAGGCCTGCGCGGCCGGCGGCTACCGGCAGATGATCGGCTATATCGACGCGAAGAACGAGGCGTCGTTGCGTCTGCACGAGGCCTGCGGGTTCGTGCGCGTCGGCTACCTCCCGGCCATCGGCTACAAGTACGGGCGCTGGAGCGACAGCGTCATGGTTCAGTGCCCGCTCGGCTCCGGCGCGGAGGACCAGCCCTTCGCCTCGTGGCACCGCCGTGGTGAGCCGGCCGTCTAGGGCGTTCCTCGGACCGAGGCCCGCGCACCCGCCGTCCGAGCGGGCCCGCACGTCTGCGGCATGGCGCGGACGATCCTCGAAGGACGACGATCGCGGGCATGTCCGCATGCGCAGATTTTCCCCCGCTCACGCCATCGGCCCCTTGAGATTGCCGGAGGGGTTTTGACCTCCATGAGGGCCCGGAGGGTCTGGAAGAGTTGCCGAATGCCGCGAAGACCCTCCTGAAAGCCCCCCCGAACGGCCGGCCCGCCGAGGGGCGGCCGCGTCCGGACGCTGTCGCAAGACGCGTCGTGACGCTGCGGGGCGGGGTGCATCGCGACGCGGGCGCACGGGGATGGGACGACGGAGCCCCAGGATGCCGGCGATGGGTTTCGGAGGCTCGAAGCAAGAAGCGGGCCTTTGTCTGTCGAAATCATCGGTTCGTACAGTCGGAGTGGTGACAGAGTTCCTGATTCATTGTGCTGTTTTTGTCACTCGAAGTTCCCTCCTCTGCTGACAGAGCGATGAATTGCGGATAACCGCAGAGGAAGGCGCGATGGTCGGAGGATGAACAAGGTTTCGGATGTCGGGACTGGCCGCATCGATCCGCCGGAAGGCGGACGGCCGGCGTTCGAGACGAGGCTGTCACAGGCACGGCGAGAGATTGGCCCGTGTCTGCGCGAGACCAAGCAGAAGGCAGCTGGCTTCGCCCAGACGACAATCGACGCCGCCTCGGATTTCGGTCTGTAGCGCGCTGATGCCGCTTGAAGGCGGCAGGATGACTTGCGGGCGCAAGTCGAGGACATCAAGGGCCGCGTGAAAGAACGGGGCGGGCAGGCCGCCACAACGGTCAGGGCCGCAGGCGCAGCCGCGGGACCGGAGGCTTTCCCGTCTCCATCGCGGCTTCGGACGAGCGCCCGTCTCGCCAGAGCTTCACAAGAAGAGGCACGATGACAGTGCCGGTGATGAGAAGGACAAGGTCATGCGTGAGACCCACCCCGCGACCCGTGACGGGGCCGATGCCGGCGCGATCGACGCCCTGACTCAGGCCGCTTTGGACTATCACCGCTACCCCAGCCCGGGGAAAATCACCGTCCTGCCCACGAAGGACATGACCACCCAGCGCGACCTCGCGCTCGCCTACTCGCCCGGCGTCGCCGCCGCCTGCCTCGCCATCAAGGACGATCCGCGCGAGGCCTCGAACCTCACCGCGCGCGGCAACCTCGTCGCCGTGATCTCGAACGGCACGGCCGTGCTCGGGCTGGGCAATATCGGCGCGCTGGCCGGCAAGCCGGTGATGGAGGGCAAGGGCTGCCTGTTCCGCAAGTTCGCCGGCATCGACGTGTTCGACATCGAAGTCGACGAGACCGATCCCGACAAGCTGGTCGAGATCATCGCCGCGCTCGAGCCGACCTTCGGCGGGATCAACCTCGAAGACATCAAGGCGCCCGAGTGCTTCATCGTCGAGACGAAGCTCCGGGAGCGCATGAAGATCCCGGTCTTCCACGACGACCAGCACGGCACCGCCATCGTCGCCGCGGCGGCGCTGCTGAACGGCCTCAAGGTGATCGGCAAGCGCATCGAGGACGTGAAGCTCGTCTGCTCGGGCGCGGGCGCCGCGGCCATCGCCTGTCTCAACATCGTCGTGGGGCTGGGGGTGCGCAAGGAGAACATCCTCGTCACCGACAGCCGCGGCGTGCTCAGCACGAGCCGGCTCGCCCAGCTCGACGCGCAGAAGGCCCTCTACGCCCGGGACACCGACGCGCGCTCGCTCGCCGACGCGATGCACGGTGCCGACGTGTTCCTCGGCGTCTCGATGGCCGGCGTGCTCACGCCCGAGATGGTCGGGACCATGGCCGAGCGGCCGCTGATCCTGGCGCTCGCCAACCCCGACCCCGAGATCCGACCCGAGGCGGCCAAGGCGGTGCGCCCCGACGCGATCATCGCCACCGGGCGCTCCGACTACCCGAACCAGGTCAACAACGTCCTCTGCTTCCCCTTCATCTTCCGCGGGGCGCTCGATGTCGGCGCCTCGACCATCAATGAAGCGATGAAGCTCGCCGCGGTCCACGCCATCGCCGAACTGGCCCAGGCCGAGCCGTCGGACGTGGTGGCCGCCGCCTACGGAACCCAGGACATCCATTTCGGGCCCGATTACCTGATCCCGCGCCCGTTCGATCCGCGCCTGATCCTCAAGGTGGCGCCGGCCGTGGCCCAGGCCGCCATCGACAGCGGCGTGGCGAGCCGGCCCTTCGCCGACGTGGAGAGCTACAGGCGCTCGCTCCAGCGCTACGTCTACACCTCCGGCACGGTGATGCAGCCGATCTTCGCGGCGGCGGCCGGGGCGGAGACGAAGCGGATCGTCTACGCCGAAGGCGAGAGCGACATCGTGCTGCGCGCGGCGCAGGTGGTGGTGGACGAGGGTCTGGCCCGGCCCGTCCTGGTCGGGCGCGCGGACGCCATCCGCGCCAAAATCGGCCAGCTCGGTCTCCGGCTCGACATCGGCCGCGACGTGGACGTGCACGGCGACGCGGCCACCGAGGGCGAGGGGGGCCGCGACGGCACCGCGATCGGGGCCGCGCTGGTGAAGGCCGGCAGGGCCGACGGGCTGATCTGCGGCACCTCGGGGACCTACGCGGCCCACCTGCGCACCGTCGAGACGGTGATCGGCCTGAAGGAGGGCGCAGGCGGCTTCGCGGCCATGAACCTCCTCCAATTGCCGCGGCACACGCTCTTCATCTGCGACACCTTCGTCAACCTCGATCCGACGGCCGCGGAACTGGCGGAGATGACCCATCTCGCCGCGGAGGCGATGCGCCGCTTCGGCCTGACGCCCCGCGCCGCCCTGGTGTCGCATTCGAATCTCGGGACGGCCGAGGATCCCGCCGCCGCGAAGATGCGCCGGGCGCTGGACCTCATCACCCGGCGGGAGCCGGACCTGGAGGTCGAGGGTGAGATGCATGCCGACGTCGCGCTGAGCATGTCCCTGATGAACCGGGTCTTCCCCGGATCCCGGCTCACGGCGGAGGCCAACCTCCTCATCATGCCGAACCTGGGGGCGGCCCACATCACCTTCAACGCCTTGAAGGTGGTGGCCGGCCAGGGCGTCAGCGTCGGGCCGATCCTGCTCGGCGCGGCCAAGCCGATCCACATCCTCACGCCCACCAGCACGGTCCGGGGCATCGTCAACATGACGGCCCTCACGGTGGTCGAAGCCCTCGCTTGAGGCGTCACGGCCGAGCGCCGGGGATCGACGGGGACCCCCGGCGCGCGCCGGCCCAGGCGGCGGCCGGCTTTCGGACACAGCGGATCCGGCACCCTCGCCGTCGCGCGCGGGTGGCGCCTCATCGTATCGCTGACCTTGGCCGCGGCAGCGGCCGGCTCAGATAGGGCGAGCCCGCCCACACGAAGCGCCACGGCGTCTCGACCCCCTTGGTGATGCCGATGCGGGTCGTCGCCGCCACCGTCACCGGCCCCTCCGGGGGCCGCCATCCGAACGGCGCCCGGTCGAGCGGGGCGCCGTCATGCGCGCCCTCGATGCCGAGCGCCTGGGCGAGGCGGCCCGGCCCGGCGCAGAGGCGCCGCGGGTCGTCGAGGCCGCGCCGCGCCCGCATCGCCGCGAGGCCGTCGCCCGGCGCCAGCGCCCGCAGCAGCACGGCGCTGCCGGTCTCGCAGACGAGGTTGAGGCACCAGTGCAGGCCGTAGGAGCGGTAGACGTAGGCGCGTCCCGGCGGCCCGAACATGCTGGCATTGCGCCGGGTCGGGCCGGAGACGCTGTGCGAGGCCGGGTCCGAACGGTCGTAGGCCTCGGTCTCGACGATGGCGCCGCCGACCCCCTCGACCAGAAGGACATGCCCGATCAACGCGGCCGCCACCGTCGCCGCCGGCCGGTCGAAAAAGGCGGGCTCCATCGCCTCGGCCCGTCAGGAGGCCTTGCGCGTCAGCCCGCCCCGGACCCGGGCGATGCCCTCGGGGCCGAGATCGAGGGCGAGGCGCACCGCCTCCTCCAGATAGGCCTGGGGCGTCGTGCCGGCCCGGGCGGCGGCGCGGGCGACGGCATGGGCCAGATCGCTGCCGAGGCTCATCGGAGCGGTCCCGGCCTCGTTCGGGACGGACGCGGCCGGCGGGGGGGCCAGCGCGGCGGCGGATGTGGCCGAGGGGGCGGTCGAGGGAGCGGCCGTGGACGCCGTCGGGCCGGTGATGCCCAGCAGCGCCTCGCGGCGGCCGAGCGTCGCGAGGCGGTCGGCGCGCTCGTTGCCGGCCTCGCCCGCATGGCCGCGCACCCAGGTCCAGCGCACGTCGCGGGCGGAGGCCAGCGCGTCGAGGCGCTGCATCAGGTCGATGTTCTTCACCGGACCGGTGGCGGTGCGCCAGCCGCGCGCCTTCCAGCCGCGCATCCACTCGGTGACGGACTTCACCACGTACTGGCTGTCGCAGCGCATCTCGATCTGCGCGCCTTCGGGGAAGTGTTCGAGGGCGCTGATCGCGGCGGTCAGCTCCATGCGGTTGTTGGTGGTGGCCCGCTCGCCGCCGCGCAGCTCGACCGTGCGGGCGGGGTCCTGGATCACCGCGCCCCAGCCGCCGGGGCCGGGATTGGGATCGCAGCCGCCATCCGCGTAGACGATGGTTCGCATGGGTGCCTGCGTGTTTCGGGGTCGAGCCGCGCCTGAAGGGGGGAGTCTAATACTTGGCCACCACCGGCGGGGCCAGGGTGGCCTCGGTGGCGGCGGGCTCGGCGAGGCCGCAGCGCGCGGCGGCCTCCGGGGGCAGCAGCGGGTCGAGCAGCCGGCGCCGCGCCTCGAGGAAGGCGAGTGCCTGCTCGGCAGGCACTGCCTCGCGGCCGGGCATCTCGACCAGAAAATGCTCGAGGGCGTAGCGATAGCCCGCGAGGCGAAGGCCGGTTTCCAGGCGCATCCAGGCGACGAGGCAGCGGTTCTCGGCGACCCGCATGGCGGCCTGCCGCAGATCCCACTCGTCGAGGCTGCGCGCCAGCGGCAGCGCCCGCAGCCGCATCGCGTCGGCTTCGAACACGCGCTCCGCCACGCCGGCGAAGGCCTGGATCAGGCGGGCATCGGCGGTCGCGTCCTCCGAGAGGCGGCGATAGCGGGAGACCGGCGAGCGGAACGGCCCGGCGATCAACCCTTCGTGATAGGCCGGGATGTCGGCGGGCCGCCAAGCCGGCGGCAGGGCGCGCACCCGGGTGAGGTTGGCCAGGGCGTCCTCGAAGGCCGCGCGCGGCTGCGCCGGCATCAGGAAGCGCCACGCCCGGTCGCGCAGGAGCGCCTCGTCGTCGGTCAGCGGCGAGGCCGAGGCCGGTTCCCCGCGCTCGCGGGCCGCGAGCGTGCCGGTGGTCTCGACGAGCCCGTTCCAGGCGCTCTTGGCCGGCCGCCCGAAATCGCCCTCCTGGGCACAGGAGGCCAGGAGCCAGGGGGTCAGCAGGGGGGCGAGCAGGAGGGGAAGGCGGCGGCCGCCGCCCCCGCGGGTCACTTGCGGCGGCGCTGCGGGACCGCCGGAGCGTCCACCTCCGGCAGCCTCTCGTAGCGCACGCCCGTGAACAGCAGGATCTGGCCGCGCGGCGCATCCGCCGCCTCGTCGCGGCGCAGGCGGCGGGCGGGCGCCGTGCGGAACGGCACCACGGAGCCGGCCGTGTTCCGCTCGCGGGCGGGGATCGGCGGGCGCTGGATGGAAGGCGTCGAAGGCGTCATGGGCGTGGCCCCGTCGTGATGGGTGGCGGCGGAAGCCCGTCCCCGGGCAGGGCGCGCCCTCGAGGAGCGACGCGGACCGGGGACGGCGCTCCTTGGACGGAGGAGCCGTCCGGCCGAGCGGTCTGCAGCCATGCTCAGCACGACGTGGTTAACGGAGTGTTTCCAGCCCGGCGTCGAGGCGTCGCAGGGGCGGAGCTGTGGCCGTGCGGCCCACTCCTTGCATCGTGGTTTCGGCCCATGGCGGGCGTTTCCTCCCTCGACTTCGGCCCCGGGCGCAGCCGCCGCGGGGCCGTTTTTCGATGGGTTCCCCGCGGGCCGGCCGGCCCCCCACCGCGCGGGATGGGCACCGCACCCATCGACGTGCTGCGCTTGCTAACCCGCGGCAATGCCCGATATGCGGGGCTTCAGCCCTCTTGATCGAGCGAAGGACAAGGCAGGATGCGTCCGGACTTCTCACGACTTGGCAGGCGACCCCGCGGTCCGTCGCGTGGATTGGCCGCGGCCCTGAGACTCGCCCCCTTCGCCCTCATGGCCCTGGCCGCGACCCCGGCCCAGGCGCAGCGCGAGGATCAGGGGCTGCAGCTCGGCTGCGCCAACGACTATTTCCGCCTCTGCGCTGGCGTCGATCCCAACAGCCCGGACGCGGAATCCTGCATGAACCGCAACCGCGCGCGCCTCTCGCCCGAATGCCGCTCGGCGATCTCGGATTACGACCGGCGCAGCGGCGGCGGCGCCTCCCAGCCCCGCGGCCGCTCCTCCCGCGGCGCGCAGCCCGAGGACTAGAGCGCTCTTCCGCCGAAGGGGATGCCGGTTCGGCGCCAGCGCGCCCCACGACAGAGGCGCCCCACGACAGAGGCTCGGAGCCGTCCGAGAGATCGGATCCGGGACGGCGCTCTCGGCTCCGGTGCCGCATCCGCGGTTTCGAGGAGCTGACCCCTCCCGCCCGGGCCGATGCGGGCGGCGCGCCGTCCCGGATTCCTCGCGGGGTCTCGGACGCCGCGAGACGGCGTAGATCGGCCCGCCTCGCCTCCCGCGCCAACGGCGCGCGGGCATCCGGCCAGAGACATCGAGCAAGCTTCCGGGGACGAGAGCATGGCGCTGACCGTCGCGGTCCAGATGGACCCGATCCAGTCGATCCGCATCGCGGGCGACACCACCTTCGGCCTCATGCTGGAGGCGCAGGCGCGCGGCCATCGCCTCTACACCTACACGCCCGACCGGCTGTCGATGCAGGGCCGGCTCGTGACGGCCACCGCCACGCCGGTGACCGTGCAGGATGTCGAGGGCGCGCACGCGACGCTTCTCCCGCCGGAGCGGATCGACCTCGCCACGGTCGACGTGGTGCTGATGCGCCAGGATCCGCCCTTCGACATGGCCTATGTGACGGCCACCCACATGCTGGAGAGGATCGCCGACCGCACCCTGGTGGTGAACGATCCCGTCGAGGTTCGGAACGCCCCCGAGAAGCTGTTCGTCCTCGACTTCCCCGACCTGATGCCCCCGACCCTGATCTCCCGCGACCGGGCGGAGATCGAGGCGTTCCGGGCCGAGCACGGCACCATCGTGATGAAGCCGCTGCACGGCCATGGCGGGGCGGCGGTGTTCCGGGTCTCCGAGGAGGACCCGAATTTCGGCTCGATGTTCGACCTGTTCTCGGTGACCTTCCGCGAGCAATGGGTGGTGCAGCGCTTCCTCGAGAAGATCACCGAGGGCGACAAGCGCATCATCCTCGTCGACGGCGAGCCGATGGGGGCGATCAACCGGGTGCCGGCCCGGGGCGACATCCGCTCCAACATGGTGCGCGGCGGCGCGGCCGGCCCGTCCGACCTGACCGAGCGCGAGCGCGAGATCTGCGCCAAGATCGGCCCGGAGCTGCGGCGGCGCGGCCTGATCCTCGTCGGCATCGACGTGATCGACGGCCACCTGACCGAGATCAACGTGACCTCCCCGACCGGCGTGCGCACCATCCGCCGCCTCGGCGGCCCTGATCTCGCCGGACCGATCTGGGACGCGATCGAGGCCCGGCTCGCGGCGCGGCGGAGCGCGTCCCCGTAACGGCCCGGCCGCTCGGGGCGCGCGTTACCGGAACACCGGCAGCCCGAGGCCGATCAGGACGAGCCCGAGGATCAGCAGGACCCCCGCCGCGGTCTCGGCCAAGGCCGCCCGCGTGGCGAAGCGGTGGGCGCAGCCTGCCAGCACCGTGCCCGCCACCAGACAGGTGAGGCTTGCCAGCGTCACCATCGCGACGTCGCCGTGCCGATGGCCCGCGGGCCCCGGGCTGCGGACCGATGCGACGCGCCCTCACGCCGAGGGCCGGGGCGATCCTCCCACGCGCGGAATACGGTGCGGCCCTTCCCGGGAGGATCGGACGGGGGACGACGGAACGGCAAAAGACGGCCTCGTGACGGTCGGGGTTCGAAGCCGGTTCGGGGCGGGGCAGGCGTCAAGCGGAACCGCAACGCCGGCGGGCGAGGAAGGGTTCTCGGAATCGAGGCTGATCCAGGCGTTCGACGCTCCCTTTATCCGATAGGACGACCTGAATTACACACATCTCTGCGAGGTCGATCATCGAGGCCGCGCCAAGATCAGAGCAGGCGGCTCCGAGAGGGCGCTTGTCGTCTGATCACGGGGATCAATCAGGAATTGAGTCGTGTCTTCGCGCGCCCTCGGAAGCGGAGTGCGATCGCCGCCGCCGTGCTTCGTGCCTCGGTGGGTTGGGACAACTACTGGGATATTGAGGAGCGAGCGGGGTAATACGGACACGCGACCTTCTCAGATCAGAGGATGACCGGACATCCTTGGGACGGAGGCTCGCGTCTGCGCAGTCCACCTTGTGGAAGGGCGACCGTCGACCACCGACCGGCCCCGGGTGCATCCCGCGGCTCACGCGCCTGCGCCGGGCTTAACCCGCCCGAAACGCCGCCTGCGGCAAGCTCCGGCTCGGGCGTGCCGGCCCCGTCCCCTGCCGGTGCCCGGTGAAGGACGCGCCATGGCGCTGGACGAGACGATCGCCGGTCCCCTCCCCGGCCCTTCGCATCCCCTCGTCCGGGGCCTCGCGCGCCTGCGCGCCGCGCGCAACGGCGCCGGCGAGGCCGCCCTGGGCGTGTTCGGGCTGCGCATCGCCGCGGCCGGCTTCGCCTACCTCGCGCAGGTCATGATGGCCCGCATGATGGGCGGCACGGAATACGGCATCTTCGCCACCGTCTGGGTCTGGATCGCGATTCTCGGCCACACCGCGACGCTCGGGCTCGGCCAGGGCGCCTGCCGCTTCCTGCCCGCCGAGCGGGCGCGAGGCGATCTCGCCGCGATGCGCGGCTTTCTAATCGGCGGCGCCTTCGCCAGCGCGGCGGGCGGGCTCGTCCTGGCGCTGGCCGGCCTCGCGGTCGCCCGGATGCAGGGCGGCCTGCTGGCCGGTCCCTACGGCGAACTCATCCTGGTCGCCGTCTGCGTCGTGCCGCTCTTCGCCTTTCAGGACTATCTCGAAGGCGTGGCCCGAAGCCAGGGCTGGCCCCTCCTCGCCATCGCCCCGCCCTACCTCCTGCGCCAGGGCCTGATCATGGTGGGCATGGCCGCCGCCGTGCTGTTCGGCGCGCCGGCCCATGCCTGGGTCGCCATCGCCTGCACCCTGGTGGCGACCGGCGCCGCGGCGACGGTCCAGGGCGTGGTGCTGCTGGTGCGCCTGCGCCGTCGCCTGCCCCCGGGCCCTCGCCGCACCCGCTGGCGGGTCTGGCTCGGGGCCTGCCTGCCGATCGCGGCGGGCGAGCTCGCCGCCAGCGCCTTCGGCTTCGTCGACGTGGTCCTGCTGGGCTTCCTCGCCCCGCCCGCGGCGGTGGGCCTCTACTTCGCCGCCACCCGCATCCAGCAATTCGTGGTCTTCGTCTCCTATGCGGCCTCCGCCGCGACCGCCCAGCGCTTCGCCGCCGCCCGCGCCGAGGGCGACGAGGCGGGCCTCGCCGCTCTGGTGCGGGTCCAGGCGCGCTGGACCTTCCTCGGCACCGCGGTGGTCGGGCTCGGCGTGTTGGCGACCGCCCCCCTCCTGCTCGGCCTGTTCGGCTCGGATTTCCACGACAGCCTGCCGGTGCTGGCGATCCTGGTGGCGGGCGGCGTCGCGGCGAGCCTGTTTGGGCCCGGCGAGGATATCCTGATCATGCTCGGCGGCGAGCGCCTCTGCGTCGGCATCACCCTCGCCATGCTGGGGCTCGCCGTCCTCCTGTGCCTCGCCCTCGTGCCCGCGCTCGGCATGATCGGGGCCGCGATCGCCATGGCGGGGGCCACCGCCCTGCGGGGCTTCGCCATGGCGGCGGGCGCCAAGGCGGTCCACGGCATCTCGACGCTGGCCTTCGCCTGGGGCCGCGGGGCCGCCTGACGATGGGACATCCCCTGCACCGTCCACCCGCCCCCGGCCCCTGGTCTGCTGCCGTCGAGAGCGTGGGCGCCCTCGAGCCCGAGGCCTGGAACGCCCTCGCGGCCCGGGCGATCGCGCCCCAGCCCTTCTATGGCCGCCGCGCGATCGCGGCGCATCAGGCCAGCGGCCTCGCCCCCGCGGGCCTCGCCGCCGTCGTCGTGCGCGGGACGGACGGGCTCGAGGCGGTGCTGCCGTTCGAGCTGCGCGCCGACGTGATCGGCCTCGGCGGCACGGTCGCCCAGCCCTTCCTCTCGCGCCTCGTCACCGCGAGCCTCCCGCTCGTGGCCGAGGGGCCGGCTCTCGACGATCGGCTCGACGCCCTGGTCGAGGGGCTCGCCCTGGCCTCGGGCGGGCGCTGCTGGCGCTGGCCGCTCCTGCCCGTGGCCGGCCGCCTCGGCGCGGGCCTTCTGGCCGCGATGGCGCGGGCCGGCTGGGGCGTGGCGACGGTGGCGGCGTTCGCGCGCCCGGTCCTCGACCGGCGGGCGGACCACGCCGCCTTCCTCGCCGGCCATCCGCACCGGGGCCGCCTGAAGGACCTGCGCCGCCGGCGGCGGCGGCTCGGGGAGAGTGGGACGCTCGCCTTCGTGTCCGCGACCGAGGGTCCGGCCCTGGAGCAGGCCCTGGAGGAGTTCCTGGCCCTGGAGGCGGCCGGCTGGAAGGGCGCGGCGGGCACGGCCCTGCGGTGCGGTGCGGACACCGAGGCGCTCGCCCGGGCCCTGTTCCGGGCGGACGGGGCCCCCGCCGTCCGCGCCGACCTCCTGCGTCTCGACGGCCGGACCATCGCGGCGAGCCTCGCCCTGGTGGCGGGCGGGACCGCCTTCCTCCTGAAGACCGCCTACGACGAGGGTTCGCGTGCCCAGGCGCCGGGGCTGGTGCTGGAGGCCGACATCGTCCGGGCCCTCCACGACACCGCCTTCGCCGACCGTCTCGACTCGGCCACCCTGCCGGGCTCGGTCCTGGAGAGCCTCTATCCCGACCGCGAGACCATCGCCGAGATCCTGGCCGTGCCGCCCGGCCCCAGCCTGCTCACCCTGGAGCAGCGCGTGCACCTCGCCCGCCTCGCCCACCGCGCCCGCGCCGAGGCCAAGCGCCTGCTCGGCCGGCGCTGAGGCCGATTCTTCACGCGGGCACGCCGCCGGCCGGTTCCCGCCTCACCGCGGAATCGTGCGCCGCACTCACGGCCCCATGAGCCCCCAGAGTCTTTCCTTGAAGAAGGCCGCGATGAGGGCACACAGAGCGATGAGGGTCGTGATGAGCCAGCGCCCCTTGCCGGTTCGCGACTCATTCATGCGCTTGTTGATTTCCGGCCGTGCCGCATGCAGCGTATTCGCCGCTTTCGGAAGCGTTTCGAATAGCTGCCGATGCCGGACGTGATCGAGGATTTGTCCATCGCCGAGATGGTGTTGAACGCCCAGGTGACTCTGTGCTTCGGCACAATCTGCCAGGATCGCCACGTAATCCTTTACATCGCCCGTCACGATGACGTTTTTATAATCTTCCTTGAAGAGATTGATCTCATCGAGGGCCAGTAGAAGGCCCGCCTCGGCCGCCTCGTAACTCGCCCGCTGGGCATGGCCTCCCGCCTTTCGCAGCTGATCTTGATCGAGCAGTTGCGCCTGATCGTCGAAGGCAAAGCGGAGGTGGTAGCCCGCATACCGCATCTCGTTGATGGCGGGGATGCCGGCCGCCTTGCGGAAAAGCTGGACCTTCGCACAAAGCTCGGACGCTTCGTCGTATTCGACCAAGAAATTCCGATAATCGCTTGCGATTGTGAAGTTATCGCTGGTCTTTTGCGGTAGGTTTTAAGTCATAGCGTCGGACGGATTCGTATTCCGCGTCTATGTCCTCTTTGGTATAATATTGTCCCCTCTGCAACAGGACATTTCCATGCGAGCGTTCCGCAACCACGCCACGAGCCAAGCGCTCGCGATCGGCCTCCGTGTTCGTCGGAGGAGCCGGGGGAAGTTCGAGCGCGCTGAAAAGCTTCCTGATCATGCTCATGACGCGTCGCGTCGCGTTTGGCAGCTCGCCTGAGCGGCGGGAGCGCGTGCCACTGCCGAAACGGTTGCAGGCACGCGAGAACACGGCGCCATCCCCCTCGTCAATCAGGAGTGGAAAGGTGGGGCGCATGCCTTGCCAAATCGATCGCGCGATGACCGGTCGCGATGAGGGGCGTGGCTTTTACCCGAAGTCCACGCCCCTCCACGGTCGCTTTGGACGACTCCGGCGAGGCTTGCTCAGCCGCGCCGATCCTGCGCCTCCCGCAAGGTCCGCAGCAAAGCCGCGGCCTGCTCGGCCCGCCTCGGCGGGGTGTCGCTGCTCTGGCGCAGGACCACGCGCCCGTCGCGCAGAGTGATCGCGTCCGAGACCGGCATGATCGGCGGGGCCGTGCCGGCGCGGAAATCCGCCGCGATCCCCTGCGGACCGCCGGTCAAGCGGGCGATCCCCAGGGCGCGGCAGGCGATCCGCAGGCGCGCCAGGGTGAAGAGGGCCTCGACCGGCTCCGGCGGGGCGCCGAAGCGGTCCTCGATCTCGTCGTGCAGGGCGTCGAGATCCTCCACGGCTTCCAGGCGCAGCAGGCGGGTGGTGAGGCTCAGGCGGATCTCGGGCTCGGGCACGTAATCCGCGGGGACGCGGCCGATCAGGCCGAGCTTCACCTCCGGGGTCCAGTCCTCGGCCGTCTCGCCCTTGGCGGCGCGCAGGGCCAGCTGCAGCAAGTGCTGGTAGAGCCCGAGGCCGACGAGGGTGACGTGACCGGCCTGGTCCTCGCCCACGAGGTCACCCGCCCCCCGCAGGTCGAGATCGCGGGCCGCGATGGCGAAGCCCGCCCCGAGCCGGTCGAGGGTCTCCAGCGTCCGCAACCGTTTCTCGGTGGCGGGCGAGAACGGCGTGTCGGGGAGCCCGCACAGGTAGGCCGCCCCGCGCCGCTGCCCGCGCCCGACCCGCCCGCGCAGCTGGTGCAGCTGGGCGAGGCCGAACCGCTCCGCGTCCCAGACCAGCATCGTGTTGGCCCGCGGCACGTCGAGCCCGCTCTCGATGATGCTGGTGGCCAGCAGCACGTCGCCCTCGCCCTCGGCGAAGCGCACCATCGCGGCGTCCATGTCGGCGGCCCGCATGCCGCCATGGGCCGTGATCACGGTGAGGCCGGGAACGAGGGTGGCGAGGCGCTGCGCCATCGGGGCGATGTCCTCGATGCGCGGGCAGACCACGAAGCTCTGGCCGCCGCGGCGGTGTTCGCGGGTCAGCGCCGCCCGCACGCTCTCTCCATCGAAGGGGGCGATCACCGTCCGGATCGGCTGGCGCACGGCGGGCGGCGTGGCGATCACGCTCAGGCTCTGCAGGCCGACCATCGCCGCCTGCAGGGTGCGCGGGATCGGCGTGGCGCTGAGCGTCAGGAGATGGGCGTCGCCCGCCGCGCGGCGCAAGGCGGCCTTGGTCTTGGCGCCGAAGCGCTGCTCCTCGTCGATGATCGCGAGGCCGAGATCGGGCAGGCGCACGCCGCGCCCGGCGAGCGCCTGGGTGCCGACGACGAGGCGCACCGTGCCGTCGGCGAGGCCCTGCTTCACCCGCCGGGCCTCGGCCGGCGGCACCAGCCGCGAGAGATGCGCCACCTCGATGCCGAAGCGGGCGAAGCGCCGCCGAAAGGTCTCGACATGCTGGCGCACCAGCACCGTGGTCGGCGCCATCACGGCGACCTGCCGGCCGGCGAACACGGCTGCGGCGGCGGCCCGCAGGGCCACCTCGGTCTTGCCGAAGCCGACATCGCCGCAGACCAGCCGGTCCATCGGCTCCACGCGGGCGAGGTCGGCCAGAACCGCATCGATCGCCCGCGCCTGATCGCCGGTGAGCGGGTGGCCGAACCCGGCCGCGAAGCGCTCCATCTCGCGCTCGGGCGCGACGAGCGCGGGCGCGCGGGCCCGCCGCCGGTCCTCCGCGGCCGTCAGCATCGCCCGGGCGGCCGTGGCCAGGGCGGCTTCCGCCTCCAGGCGGCGCCGGGGCCAGGTCCCGCCGTCGAGCCGGTCGAGGGTGACGGCCTCGGTCTCCGAGCCGTAGCGCCAGATCCGGTCGGCTTGGGAGGCCGGGACCATCAGGAGGGCCGCGTCGGCGAAGCGCAGGCGCAGGGCGTCCTCGTCCGCCCCGTCCTCGCCGCCCGGGATCGTTGCGAGCCCCTCGAACACGCACAGGCCGTGGTCGCGGTCGATCGCCACGTCGCCGACCCGCAGCTCGACCTCCCCGAGCGGCAGCGCGGCGGCGCGACGCGCTTCGCCCGCGACCGCTCCGCCGAACAGGTCGGCGGCGGCGATCACCGTGGCGTCCGCCCCGGGCACGTGAAAGCCTGCCTCGACCGGGGCCTCGAGCGCCAGCATCGCGCCGGGGGGCGCCGCCGCGACCTCGCTCCAGGCATCGATCAGGCGCACCGTGCTGTCGCCGAGGGCGGCGGCCTCCCGCACGAGGCGGCGCAGGGGCGCCTTGGGGCCGGCCAGCACCACCCGGTCGCCGGCCTTGCGCCGCGCATCCACGGTCCGGGCGAAGGCCGCGGCGGGCCGACGCTCGTGGACGAAGGCGGGCAGCGCCACGCGCGCGCCCTCGTCCGGGTCGGCCTCCGTGAGGCAGCGCTCCGCCACAAGCGCCCGCCACGCCTCGGGGGTGAGGTATAGGTCCGCCTCCGCCGCACCCTCCGCCGCACCCTCGCGGGCCTCGGCGAGCTGCTCGAAGAAGGCGGCGACGCGGGCCTCGACCCCGGCCTCCACCACGAGGCGCGCGCCGGGCACGGGGTCGAGCACGGTGGCGAGCCGCGGGTAGAGGCGCGGGAGCCGGTGCTCCTGCCCCGTGAACGGCGTGGGCGGCGCGGCCTCCGAACCGGGCTCCGGGACGATCTCGCTGGCGGGATCGATCACCAGACGCTCGGTCTCGACGCGGGAGCGCTGCGACACCGGATCGTAGGAGCGGATCGCCGTGATGCGGCCGTCGGCATGCTCGACCCGGCAGGGCAGCGGCGCGGCGGCGGGGAAGATGTCGATGGTCCGCCCCCGGACCGCCACCTCGCCGGGCTCGTCGACCCGGTCGTCGATGCCGTAGCCGAGCCGCCGCAGGGCGGCGGTAAGGGCCTCCGGATCGAGCCGATCGCCGACGCGCAGCTCGAGATGGGCCGAGGCCCAGACCTCCGGCGGGGGCACCCGCTGCAACAGGGCGGGCGCCGTGGTCAGGAGAATGTCGGGGGGTGAGGCCGGGTCGGTCAGCCAGCGCAGCACCCCGGCCCGGGCGCCCATGACGCCGCGCGAGGGCGAGGCGCGGTCGAAAGGCAGGCAATCCCATTCGGGATAGACTGCGACCGTCCGCTCCGGCGCCAGGGCCCGCAGCACCGCGGCGATCGTCTCCAGGCGGCGCGCGTCCCGGGCCACGTGGACGAGGGGCCGCGCCGCGCCCGCCAGATCGAGCAGGGCGACCGCGAGCGCCCCCGTGGGGACCAGCGGGGCGAGCCCCACCTCCGGCGCCGCCTCGCGGCGCGTCGCCGCCTTCGTCGGGGCCTTCGTTTGAGCCTTGGGCTTTGCCATGGATGATCCGTCGCGCACCGTTTCGAGGGCTGGCTTTCGGGAACCCCGGTCGGCCCCCCGGTTTCCGTGGCCCGCCCCGCGATCCCCAGCCGTCGCGCGCTGCAAACGGTCGCGTGTCCGCGTCCTGGTCCGCACTTTGGTCCGCACCCCGATCCGCGTCGCGTCGCCATGGCGGAGGGCGGCCCGCCTGCGGCCCGTCGGCCCTCGCCGCCGATCGTCGGGACCGCCTCGAAGCCGTAGAAATCAGCCCTCGCTGCGGCTCTCGGCCGCCGTCCCTGACGCCATCGGTGCTGCCTTCCGGCGCCCGGCGCTCCAGCAGGCTGGCCCCGTCCCGTCGAAACCGCCGGGAAAACCGCGCGGGCGTCTCGGCATCCGGCGTCAGGCTGTGGCATCGTCGCGCCCGCGCCGACAGGGTCCGGCGCCAGGGAGGTTCGATGTCGAGGGGGGCAGGCAGCGCCGGGGCGGCGCCGGTCACGGTGGTCGATCATCCGCTCGTCCAGCACAAGCTGACGATGATGCGCGACCGCGACCGCTCCACGAAGGGGTTTCGCGAACTCCTCAACGAGATCGGCATGCTGCTGGCCTACGAGGTGACCCGCGACCTCCCGTTGGAAGCGATCTCCATCGAGACGCCGATCGGGCCGATGGAGGGGCGCCAGATCGCCGGCAAGAAGCTCGTGCTCGCCCCGATCCTGCGGGCCGGCGTCGGCTTCCTCGACGGGATGCTCTCGCTGATGCCCTCGGCCCGGGTCGCCCATGTCGGGCTCTACCGCGATCCCGACACGCTCCAGGCGGTGGAATACTACTTCAAGAGCCCGTCGGATCTGGCCGACCGCACGGTGCTGGTGCTCGATCCGATGCTCGCCACCGCCAACTCGGCGGTCGCCGCGGTGGAGCGATTGAAGAGCCGGGGCGCCCGGGACCTGCGCTTCGTCTGCCTGCTCGCCGCGCCCGAGGGCATCGCCCATTTCCAGGCGGCGCATCCGGACGTGCCGGTCTGGACCGCGTCGATCGACAGCCACCTCAACGAGCACGGCTACATCGTGCCGGGGCTGGGGGATGCCGGCGACCGGATGTACGGGACGCGGTGAGGCGGTCCTGCCTAGGTCAGGCGCCGCCGGGCCGCGTGGCGGACCGTCACGATCACGACCGCATCCTCCGTTGTGTTGACGGTGTAATAGATCAGATCAGGCAATCGCGGAACGACGAATCGCCGGATGTTCGGCCGGACGATCCGTCCGGCATCGGGAAAGTCCGCCAGAAGCTGGAACGCGTCTCGGATGGTCCGCTGCACGTTGAGGGCGGCCGTCGGATCGTGCCGGTGAATGAAATCGGCGATCCGGTACAATTGCCCGACAGCCCGACGGGAGACCTGCAGCTTCACCGCTCGAAACTGCGAAAGGCCGCCGCGACTTCGTCCTCTGAGGCGATCTCGCCCCGCTCGATCTCCGCAAGACCAGCCAGAACGTCTTCGAGATGGTCGGGGTCGATGTCGTCTGCGGCGCCGAGTCGAGCGAGGCCGAGCATGGCCTCGGCGATCGTGTCCTGATCGGCGGCGGGCAGTCGGCGTATCGCCTCGACGGCCTGTTCGAGCAGCTTCGTCATCGGTCACCTTCGGACCGTCAGTCTAGCACGCCTCGACGGGCGCCGTCCCGCGCGCCATGTGTGCGGGCATGCGAGCGGGCGCCCCGATCCGCCGACAGGAGTTCCCGATGACGAGCCAGAGCCCGCCCGACACCATGCGCCAGATCCGCTTCGGCGGTGCGGGCGGGCCGGAGGTGATCGGGGTGGAGACCGCCCCGGTGCCGAAGCCGGGGGCCGGTCAGGTGCTCGTCGAGGTCGTGGCCGCGGGCGTCAACCGGCCCGACCTCATGCAGCGCCAGGGCAGCTACCCGCCGCCCAAGGGCGCCACCGAGATTCCGGGGCTGGAGATCGCCGGCCGCATCGCGGCGCTTGGCGAGGGCGTGAGCGGGCTCGCCGTGGGCGACGAGGTCTGCGCGCTCCTCATCAGCGGCGGCTATGCCGAGTTCGCGCTGGCCGAGGCGGGGCAGGTGCTCAGGAAGCCCGCCTCCCTCTCGCTCACCGAGGCGGCGGGCCTGCCCGAGACCGTCTTCACGGTCTATTCCACCGTCATCCAGCGCGGGCGGCTGCAGCCGGGCGAGACCTTCCTGGTCCATGGCGGATCGAGCGGCATCGGCTCCACCGCGATCCAGATCGCGCGCCAGCACGGCGCCCGGGTCTTCGCGACCGCGGGCTCGGCCGAGAAGTGCCGCTTCTGCGAGGAACTGGGGGCGGAGGCCGCGATCAACTACCGCGAGGCCGATTTCGCCGAGGAGCTGAAGCGCCTCACCGAGGGCAAGGGCGTCGACGTGATCCTCGACATGGTGGGCGCGGCCTATCTCCAGAAGAACATCGCCTCGCTCGCGGTCGAGGGCCGGCTCGTCCAGATCGCCTTCATGCAGGGCTACAAGGCCGAGAGCCTGACGCTGACGCCGATCATGCTCAAGCGCCTGACGATCACCGGGGCGACCCTGCGGGCGCAGTCCAAGGAGGCGAAGGCCGCCATCGCCGAGGGCGTGACGCGGGAGGTCTGGCCGCTCGTCGAGTCCGGAAAGATCCGCCCCATCGTCCATGCGACCTTCCCGCTGGAGGACGCCCGCAAGGCCCACGAACTGATGGAGACGAGCGGCCATTCGGGCAAGATCCTGCTGACGACCGGGCGCTGACGGGCCCCGGCGGCGGTGCGCGGCGGGGAACCGCCGCCGCGCGCTGGGCTTGGTGAGGCGCGGCGGCCCGGTCCGTGGCCGCCCTCCCCTTCAGCCTCCCTCGCAAGGTTTCCGATGCATCCCCTCGCGCGCGCGCTCACCGTGGCGCTGGCTCTCGCCCCATGGCCGGCCATCGCCCAGACGGCGCCCAGCACGGCCGGCGGCGCCTCCGGCGCGGCACCGGCGGTGCCCTCGCC